>JAZQHB010000072.1:0-129864 GCA_045540355.1 Acutalibacteraceae bacterium
GTTTGTTCGTAGCATAAAACACAAAATTTTTAATATTTTCCGTTTTTTAGATTGTTTCAAGGGGGCTTACAAGCATCAGACTTGTAAGCCCCCTTGATTTATCTTGTTTTATGCGGTCTTCGCTTTTTTTACATCCCCTTGTTATTTTTACCTATTTTAGCAATTCTTTATAAAGACGGATATACTCGTTTGCTGATTTGTTCCAGCTGTTATCTGAGTTCATAGCTCTCTCAACAAGCTGACGCCAACCGTCTTTATTCTGATAGCCTTGTACTGCCCTGTGAATTGTTGCCAACATATCGTGAGCATTGTAGGATTTGAAAGTAAATCCGTTGCCCATATTATCACCGCTGTCGGAAACGGAATCACGAAGACCGCCTGTTTCTCTTACAATCGGGATTGAGCCGTAACGCAAAGCTACCATCTGAGAAAGTCCGCAGGGTTCACTCTTTGAGGGCATAAGGAATATGTCACTACCTGCATAAATCTTTCTTGCAACATCGGGAATAAAGCCTAATTTAACCGCAAATTTATCGGAATACTTTGCTGCCATATCATTGAAGAATGATTCATATTGCCATTCACCCGAGCCAAGTACCGCAAACTGAATATCTGTTGTAGCTAAAAGCTCATCTAAAACAGCTCTGACGAGGTCAAAACCCTTGTGACCGACCAACCTTGAAACAATACCCACAAGTGGTGTATCGGCTTTTTGCGGCAGATTAAAGTCTTTTTGAAGCTCTGCTTTGTTGATTGCCTTATCATCTATCGAATTTACGGTATAATTCTTATAAATTCTGCTATCTGTTTCGGGATTATAACCGTCAACATCAATTCCGTTGAGGATACCGCAGAGCTTGAATCGACGCATGAGAAGAATGTTGTCAAGCCCGTGACTGTACCAAGGGTCAAGTATTTCTTCTGCATAAGACGGGCTGACAGTTGTTACTTTGTGAGCACACTCAACTGCACCCTTCATAAGATTTACATCACCGTTATATTCAATTAAGGATGTTGCATCTTCGGGAAGTCCCAAAACATCACCGATAAGCTCCTTGCCGTAAACACCCTGATACTGAATGTTGTGAATTGTAAATACAGTTTTGATGTTTTTAAAGAAATCACGGTCGGAATATATTGTACTGAGAAATACAGGTGTCAATGCACTCTGCCAATCATTACAATGAATGATATCGGGTTTGAAGTCAATATGCTCAAGCATTTCAAGGACTGCCCTTGAGAAAAAAGCAAATCGTTCTGCATCGTCATAATATCCGTAGAGGTTTTCGCGTTTGAAATAATATTGATTATCAAGCAGATAATATATCACACCGTTTGCTCTTGCTTCAAAAATACCGCAGTACTGCCTACGCCATGCAACAGGTACACAGATACTTGTGATAAAAGTCATACTGTCCTTTAATTCCTGAGGTATCGTATCATACATTGGCATAACCACTCTGCAACCGATGAGCCTTTTTCTTAAAGCCTTAGGCAAAGAGCCTGCGACATCTGCAAGACCGCCGCTTGCGGCAAAGGGGAGAGCCTCACTTGCGACATAAAGAACTTTCATTTTTTCACAACCTTTCTGATTATGTATAAACGAATCAATTGTAAGATGTTTTTAAAATCGTATCGCCCAATTCGGGAGTATCAACAAATTCAATAAACTGTGAATCACAAGAATCGGATTCGAATACTATTATCTCATTTTCGCCGACCCTTAAAATCGGGGCGGGGACATAAAGAGTTGTCTGCGGACCTGCGGTGTTCCAGTATCTGCCGAGGTTAAAGCCGTTGACAACAACAAAGCCTTTTGTAAATCCGTCGAGCTTTATGAATGTATCACAAGCTTCATCAACCGTCAGCGTACCCTTATAAAATGCGGGAGTATCGCAGCTTTCGTAATCCGTGAATGACAATTTATCAAGATTTTCAAAATTAAGAGGATACATATCCCAATTGAAATGGGAACGCAAATCAACTCTCGGCGGTTTTTTAAGACCCTTATACTCACCAATCCAGGGACCGTAATTTACACGACCGAGGTTTTCGCAGAGTATGGAAATATCCACACTTTCATCAATATCAAGGGTTAAGACCATCTCATCTGTTCTGTCAGGTCTTTCAATTATGCCTTGGAATTTCTCATCGAAGTAGACAGATGCTCTGTCATGAACGCCGTCAATGATAAAGTTTGATTCTTCGACCGGACCGTTTAGGGTCGAGCGATAAAGCACATAACCGAAGTCAATTCCGAGCTCTTCCATGGTAAGAGGTGTTGCAGAATTAACGGGTGAGGAGAGGTTGTCAAGGTTGTCAAAAAGTTTTGCGGTTTCTGTAAGCTTTACCTTGCCGTAAGCTTTTTTGACGGAATCCTTAACCTCAAGGTCAGATTTTACACCGAAGTGTTCTTCATTCATTTCCTTGAGTTTATAATATCTGTCGGTCATATCGCCGGCTTCCGTAAGTATTGCGTTATAGTCGTAGCTCGTTATTATGGGAGTATATTTGATGCGATGACCCGCACCGGGTGTGAAGCCGAAGTTAGTACCGCCGCAGAACATATAAACATTGACGGAAGCACCTGTATCGAGCATATATTTATAATCGCCGAGCGTTTCCTCGTCACATCTTACATGGTGCTTTTCGTACCAATGGTCAAACCAGCCTGACCAGAATTCACCGCACATAAGCGGTTGGTCGGGTCTGAGTTTTCTGAGATTTTCAAAATGCTCTCTGGGTCTTGAGCTGAAGTTTACGACGGCAAGACATTCCTTGATTGTACCTGCTGAAAGTGCCTTGGCATTGGAACCGTCAGAAGTGAAAAGTAACGGTGTAACATTTAGCTCCAAAAGCATATTGTATACAGCATACATATAATCCTTGTCATCACCGTAGCTTCCGTATTCGTTTTCAACCTGTACTGCGATGATATTACCGCCGTTTTCGGCAAAAAACGGTCTTATCTGCTCAATGGCTTCTTTTAAATAGTTTTTGACTTTAGAGAGATACAACTCGTTATTGCAACGAAGCTTCATGTCACTGTAGCTCATAAGCCATGAGGGAAAACCGCCGAAATCAAATTCAGCACAGATATACGGTCCGGGTCTTACAATGCAGTAAAGTCCTAAATCCTGAGCGATTTTTATGAAACGGCGGATATCAAGTATACCCGAAAAATCAAATTTGCCCTCTTTTCTTTCGTGCAGATTCCAGCACATATAGGTTTCGACCGTATTGAAACCGCAAGCCTTGAGCTTTTTTAAACGGTCTTCCCAATGGTCGGGATGGTGACGAAAATAGTGAATAGCACCTGATATAATCTGTATTTTTTCGCCGTCAATATAAAAATTATTTGAATCGTAAGTTAATTTTGACATCTTTCACACCTGTTAAATAACAATATTTTTACCAACATAAATCGGATAATCAGGAGTACTGATAAGTTGCTTTTTAGGCTTGATAACAACGCTCTTATCTGTGATTACGCAATCTATAACAGTATCGTCGCTGATGTAGGAATCCTGCATTATGATTGAATTTTTAACAACCGCACCCTTGCCGATTCTGACACCTCTGAAAAGAATACAGTTTTCAACTTCACCGTCGATTATGCATCCATCAGCGACAAGTGAATTCTTAACATGAGAGCCGAGACCGTAAATAGCGGGCATCTCGTCACGGGTTTTTGTGTATATCGGGCGGTCGTTGCAGAACAAATCATCACTGTTTTTCATATTGAGAAGATCCATATTTGCCTGCCAATAAGTTTTCAAACTGTCAATTGAACGGACAAAGCAATCTGCCTTGTAACCCATAATATTGAGCTTTGAAACATTTTGAAGCATAATATTTCTTTCAAAACTGTCCTTGCCTGAATTTACACAACCGACAACTAATCTCTCAAGAAGCGACTTACGCATCACGAAAATATTGAGTGAGAAATTGACTTTCTTTTCTGTTTTCTGATTGATATAAACCTTTGTAATCTGTCCCTCGGGAGAAATGGTATAGGTCATGTTAGAATCAAGCATCGGCGGGTGACCGTGCTGATAAACGGCTGTGATATCTGCACCGTTTTTTATATGGGAGTCGAGTACTTCGGATAAGTCGATATTGCAGATAACATTGCAATCTGACAATACGACATATTCTTCACTTGAACGGTTAATGAAGCCCATAATACCCGAAAGTGCATCAAGTCTGCCGTGATACATACCGTTGTCGGCGGTGTTGAACGGGGGAAGGATATAAATACCCTGTCTTTTTCTTGAAAGGTCCCAAGGCTTACCTGTGCCGAGATGGTCCATCAATGAGCGATAATTGCTCTTTGTGATGATGCCGACCTTTTCAATACCGCAGTTAACCATATTTGAAAGCGGAAAGTCAATGAAACGGTATCTGCCGCCAAACGGAACAGAACCCATTGTTCTCAGAGATGTAAGTTCACTTAATGCATCATCGTATGCGTTTGAATAAATGATGCCCATAACATTATTAGCCCTCATTTACTTCACCGCCTTTCATATCTTTATCAATCATTGCTTTTGGTGGAACTACACATTTTTTGCCGATAGTCACATTAGCACCGACTACCGCAACGCCCCAGTCGTCGAGATTTTTCATATCCTCGGGTCGTTCGCCGATAACGGCTTTTTTATCAATAACCGCATTTTCCGCGACAATAGCATACTGAATAACTGCACCCTCTTTGACAGTACAACCGGGCATGACGATTGAATCCTTTATAACTGCACCTTTTTCAACGGTAACATCTGCAAAAAGGATTGAGAAATCAACCGTTCCGTCAATCTTACAGCCGCCTGCAATAAGAGAATTCTGAACATCTGCGGTACTTGAAATGTAGTGCGGAGGTGTTACAAGATTATTTGAATAAATTTTCCAATCAGGGTCAGCCAAATCGAGGTCAACCTTGGGATTGAGTAAATCAAGATTAGCCTCCCAAAGGCTGTCGATTGTTCCGACATCTTTCCAATATCCGTCAAAGGGATATGCGAAAAGCCTTTCGCCCGCAGAATGCATTGCGGGGATAAGGTCATGACCAAAGTCATTTGAGGAGTTAGGATTAGCTTCATCAGCCAAAAGGTATTCTCTGAGTGTTTTCCAGGTGAACATATAGACACCCATTGAAGCCTTGTTGCTCTTCGGATTTTTCGGCTTCTCCTCGAAGTCGGAGATCGAACCGTCATCATTTACAAACATCAGACCGAAACGAGATGCTTCTTCCCACGGTACTTCAAGCATAGCAATAGTGCAAGCCGCATTCTTTTCTTTATGATATGACAACATCTTGGAGTAGTCCATTTTGTAGATGTGGTCACCTGAAAGAATAAGAACATATTCAGGGGAATAACGGTCGATGAAATTGATGTTCTGATAAATAGCGTTAGCGGTGTTTTTGTACCATTGTGTTCCTTCAATCTGCTGATACGGGGAAAGGATATGAACTCCGCCTGATGCTCTGTCTAAATCCCATGCCTGACCGTTTCCGATATAGTCGTTGAGTTCAAGTGGTTGATACTGAGTTAAAACGCCGACTGTGTTGATACCTGAGTTTACGCAGTTTGAAAGCGGAAAGTCAATAATTCTGTACTTGCCGCCATAGGGTACTGCCGGCTTTGCGATATTCTTTGTAAGAATACCAAGACGGCTGCCCTGTCCGCCAGCAAGAAGCATGGCGACACATTCCATTTTTCGAGCCATATTTTATTCCTCCTTAAGCTTCTCTTTTTTTATTTTTGTAGTTGTAGTTTTTCTTTTCGGGGTTTCTCTCTGAAGATAAATAACCGAGTTGCCTGCAAGATTAAGCGAAATCGAGTGGTCAAGGTTGTGGAGCGGTTTATTAACGGATTTGACAACACCGTTGCTTCCTTTAGCTGTACCGCCGAACGCCTCATCATCAGAGTTGAAAACAACCTTGTAGTTGCCTCGTTTCGGAACACCGATTTTATAGTTTTCTCTGAAAACATTTGTGAAGTTGCAAACAGCGATAATTTCTTTACCTTTGTTGTCGATTCTGCGGAAAGCAATCACCGAGTTGTCACAATCGTCCTGAGAAATCCAACTGAATCCGTCCCAGGTAAAATCATTTTCCCAAAGGGCGGGTGTTTTTTTATAGAATTTATTTAACGCTTTTACATATTTCTGCATATTTTTGTGGCTGTCAAACTTCAGAAGCTGCCAATCAAGTTCTTCTGCATAATTCCATTCGATGAATTGAGCAAATTCCTGCCCCATAAACATAAGCTTTTTACCCGGGTGAGCCATCATATATCCTAAGAATGAACGAAGTCCTGCAAACTTCTCTTCATATTCACCCGACATTTTTTGTATCATCGAGCCTTTGCCGTGGACAACCTCATCGTGTGAAATCGGAAGGACAAAGTTTTCCGAAAACGCATAGAAGAAAGAAAAGGTCAGACTGTTGTGGTTGTATTTTCTTGAGAGACCGTCAAGTGAGAAGTATCTCAGACAATCGTTCATCCAACCCATATTCCATTTGAAGTTAAAGCCTAAACCGCCTACAAAGGTAGGTTTTGATACCATCGGCCAAGCGGTGCTTTCTTCGGCTATCATCATGACTGAGCTGTGTTCACGGAATATTGCAGTGTTGAGCTTCTGCAAAAATGCGACCGCTTCGAGGTTTTCGTTACCACCTTTTTCGTTGGGTATCCATTCACCGTCTTTACGGTCATAATCAAGGTAGAGCATAGATGCAACGGCATCAACTCTCAAACCGTCAATGTGATATTTGTCGAACCAGAACGACGCATTTGAAATGAGGAATGATTGAACTTCGTTTTTGCCGAAGTCGAATACTCTTGTGCCCCATGAATAATGCTCGCCCTTTTTAGGGTCAGCGTATTCGTAACAAGGTGTGCCGTCAAATTCATAGAGACCGTGTTCATCTTTAGGGAAGTGGGCAGGCACCCAATCCAGAATTACGCCGATACCCGCATTATGGAAGGCATTGACGAAATACATAAAATCGTGCGGCTCGCCGTAACGAGAGGTTGGGGCGAAATAGCCTGTCGGCTGATAACCCCAGGACCCGTCAAAAGGATACTCACTTATCGGCATAAGCTCAATATGAGTATATCCCATATTTAAAAGATATGGAACAAGCTCGTCGGCTAAAACCTTATACGAAAAATTATTTCCGTCAGCGTACTTTTTCCATGAACCTGCGTGTACCTCATAAATGTTTACGGGTATATTATAAACGGAAGAGTTTTTTCGCTTGTCCATCCAATCTGCATCTGTCCACTCGAAGCCATCAAGGTCATAGAATTTTGATGCGGTGCCGGGTCTTGTTTCACAATGGAAGGCATAGGGGTCAGATTTCAAATGTACTTCTCCGTTTGCAGCTGTTACGGAAAATTTATAATTGTCAAACTGTTTTATATTTTCAATCGCACATTCCCAGACACCCGCAGAATTGATTTTATGCATCGGGTCAGAGCTTTTGTCCCAATTGTTGAAATCACCGACAACGCTGATGCTTTTGGCGTTCGGAGCCCATGTCCTGAAAATAACGGACTTACCGTCTTTATGTGCACCGAGATATTCATACGCTTTTGCATTGTTGCCCTGATGAAAAAGGTAGAGGGGGACATTGTTTGAAGCATTAGAAGAATTCATAATGTGCAATCCCTTTCTTTTAGATAATACTGACAATATTATATCAAAAATATTCCAATTATTCAAGGCGTTTTGTTAGATTTTAACAGAAAAACGCTATGTTTTTAGTATTGGTAATAAAAATCACCGTATTCGAAAAAATCAAATACGGTGATTTATGATATTATTCGTCAAAGAATGCAGCATGAACTGCGGAAACTGCTGAATCAGCATCTTTTTTGTCGATTAAAACGGAAATCTTAATTTCGCTTGTGGAAATCATCTGAATGTTTATGTCCTTCTCATAAAGAGCCTTAAACATTGTAGCGGCTGTGCCGGGGTGAGTTTCCATACCTGCACCTACGACCGATACCTTAGCAACATCACTGTCGCTGATAATCTCAAGACCGTCAAGAAGGTCGAACTCTTTCAAAGCCTGAATTGCAAGGTCGCAATGGTCTTTAGCGATTGTGAAGGAGATATCCTTTGTATCCTGTCTTCCGACTGATTGTAAGATGATGTCAACATTTATGTTTTTAGCAGCAAGTCTGCTGAAGATTTTGAAAGCAATCCCGGGTGTGTTGGGAACTGCGATTATTGATATTCTTGTTACATCGGTATCCTTAGTGACACCTCTTACGAGCATTTTTTCCAATTTAGTTACCTCCTTAACGATGGTTCCGGGAACTCTTTTCAAGCTTGAAAGAACCTCGATTTCAACATTGTATTTTTTAGCCATTTCAACTGAACGGTTGTTTAAAACCTGAGCACCTAAAGTTGCAAGCTCTAACATTTCATCATAAGTGATTTCGTTGAGCTTTTTAGCGTCGGGAACTTTTCTGGGGTCAGAAGTGTAAACGCCTTCAACATCGGTGAAAATCTGACATCTGTCAGCATTAAGTGCTGCTGCGATTGCTACTGCACTGGTATCAGAGCCGCCTCTGCCGAGTGTGGTGATATCGTCGTATTTATTAAGACCCTGGAAGCCTGCAACAACAACGATGTTTTTCTTATCAAGCTCTTTTTTGAGTCTTGAAGAATTGATTCTTTTAATTCTTGCAGAAGTGTGGTTTGAGTCTGTTTCAAAGCCTGCCTGCCAGCCTAAAAGCGAAACAACGGGGTAACCGAGGTCTTCAATAGCCATAGCAAGGAGAGAAATAGAAATCTGCTCACCTGCGGAGAGAAGCATATCCATCTCACGGTTAGAGGGCTTTGAATTGAGCTCACGAGCTTTTTCGATGAAATCGTCAGTTGTATCACCCTGAGCAGAAACGACTACAACAACATTGTTTCCTGCCTTATATGTGTCAGTAACAATGCTTGCAACATTTTTTACTCTTTCTGCATTGGCAACAGAGCTGCCGCCGAATTTCTGGACTATCAATGCCATATAGATATATCATTCCTTTCAATTAGTACTTGCTTACACGGATAATTGAGAGAGTTTCAAGTGAAAGCGAGTTAAGTTTATCATAAAATTCAGATTCTTTGATAACGGGTGTAATAAAGGCTGTTTCATTTGCATCTGCGGAGGCTCTGTTTAAGAATTGAACATCGCCGAAAACTTCTTTGACTTTATCATTGTCACATGAAGCAACTCTTACATACATAGCGTTTTCAAGATCTTTATAATTTATAACATAGTTTTCAACTGTATCAGCCCAGCCGAATTCTTTTTTCTTATAAAAATGTTTTGCACAGTCAATAATATCAGCGACAACAGCACTTGCAGTAGGTAATTTGCCTGCACCTTTTCCGTAGAAAAGAGTTTCACCGACTGCATCACCGTTAACCAATATTGCATTGAAAACATCTGTAACACTTGCCAAGGGACTTTTGTTTGAAATAACTGCAGGGAATACGGTTGCGGAGATTTTACCGTTATCAAGCTTTTCGGATTGTCCGAGGAGTTTGATTACACCGCCCCAATTTTCAATATATTCAACATCGGCAAGCGTGATATTTCTGATACCTTCCGTATATACTGAATTCGGATATACATGGTTACCAAAGCAAAGAGATGCGAGAATACAGATTTTTCTGCAAGTATCGTGACCGTCAACATCAGCGGTCGGATCCTTTTCTGCATAACCTAACTCCTGAGCAAGCTTTAAAGCATCGGCAAAATCCATATTGTCGTCAATCATCTTTGTTAAAATGAAGTTTGTTGTGCCGTTGAGAATACCTGCGATTGAATCTATTTCGTTAGCTGCAAGACATTGTGAGATAGGACGGATTATCGGAATACCGCCGCCAACGCTTGCTTCAAACAGGAAGTTGACATTTTTCTCCTGTGCGATTTTTAAAAGCTCATAACCTTTTTCTGCAACGAGCTCTTTATTTGAAGTTACAACACTCTTGCCGGCTTTAAGACAAGATGATACAAATTCATAAGCGGGATGAAGTCCGCCCATGGTTTCTACAACGATTTTAACATCATCGTCGTTGAGAATGATATTGAAATCCTTGATGAATTTTTCTTCGTTGGGATCACCGGGGAAATCTCTGAGGTCAAGTATGTATTTCAAATCAAGAGAATCAACAGTACTGCGTTTAACAATACTGTCATAATTCTTATGAAGAAGCTCTGCCACACCCGAGCCGACAACTCCATGACCCATAATTGCCATATACATATTTTTCAATTCCTTTCAAAACCTGACGGTTTAATCAAAAAAATACCGCTTTTTAAAATATCACACACTATTCTATCACAAAATAAAAATATAATAAAGAGTATTTGTAAAAAAAATATTAAAACAATTGAAAAAATTTTACTCATAGGATATAATTATTAAAGAAAAAAGGCAAATTTTCATCTGAAAGGATAAAAAAATGGATATTGTTGAAAAATACAGAGGTCGGTTGATAAAAGTTGCATATTTCATAATGCTTATAGGAGCGTTTTATTTGTTTATGAAATATGCGTTCGGTTTGTTCTTGCCGTTCATAATCGCATTTATAATTGCGACCATGCTTCAAAAGCCGGTTGACAGGTTATCAGGTAACAAATTCATCTCCCGCGGAGTAGCGTCGGCGATACTGTCGCTTTTGCTTTATGCAATAATAGTTGCTCTGATTTCATTTGTCGGTGTGTGGTTAGCAGGAGAAATCAAATCCTTTGTCGAGTTTCTTACGGAAAAAATGACCTCGTTGCCCGAGTTTCTTGCAACACTTGAAGATAAGATTTTAAATGTAATTAAAATCTTACCCGATAAAATCGAAACATCTTTAGCGGGGCAGATTAAAGAATGGATTGCAATGCTTTCAAACGAGGCACCGACAGAAGTACCTCAGAATACAGGCGGTATATTTGATAAGTTTGATTTCAGTATACTTGCTTCGCCTCTCAGCGGTATCGCATCGGCGGCGATGAGAGTGCCGAGCTTCCTTATCGGTGCGGTTATTACGGTTATCGCAACTTGCTTCCTTACAACCGATTATAACAGAATCAAGAATTTTATCAAAAGACAGCTTCCCGAAGAACGCGTTTTGGCTGTTGCATCAGGCAAGAAAATACTCAAAAAATCAATAAAGAATCTTTCAAAAGCGTATCTTTCAATCATGGGAATTACTTTCTGTGAGATGCTTATAGGACTTCTCGTTCTCAGATTGATTGGCGTTCTGAAAACAGATTATATCTTTGTAATCGCTTTCATAACAGCGATTGTAGATATCTTCCCGATACTCGGTACGGGTACAATTCTTTTGCCTTGGGCTGCGTATGCACTTATCACAGGTAACTACGGATTGGCAATCGGAATTGTTGTTATTTATATAGTGATAACAGTTCTCCGCCAGTTTATCGAGCCTAAAATGGTTGCAGAAAATCTCGGATTGCCGCCGATACTCACTATTTTTGGTATATATATCGGACTTAAGCTTTTCGGTGTCCTTGGTTTCTTTATTGTTCCGCTTGTTATTATTATGATTAAGCTTTTGAATGATGAAGGTGTTATCCACTTGTGGAAGTAATAAAATTTGAAAAAATATATACAAAGCCGTTTTCTTCAAGCAAGAAGAAAACGGCTTTAAGTATAATTTACATCTGACGGTAATAAAATGTAATATGTAAAAAATGGCGGTTGCAAGAAATGCAACCGCCGATTTGTTTAATGATTAAACTTCTGCGAAGTATTTGATTGTTCTTACCATCTGGCTTGTGTAAGAATTTTCGTTATCATACCAAGAAACTACCTGAACCTGAGTATTTCCGTCTTCCATGGGAGATACCATTGTCTGTGTAGCATCAAACAATGAACCATAAGTCATACCAACAATGTCGCTTGAAACGATTTCGTCTGTGTTGTAGCCGTAAGATTCGTTAGAAGCAGCCTTCATAGCGTCATTGATCTGTTCCTTAGTAACATGACCCTTAACAACAGCGATAAGGATTGTTGTTGAACCTGTGGGTGTGGGAACACGCTGAGCAGCACCGATAAGTTTGCCGTTGAGTTCGGGGATAACAAGACCGATTGCTTTAGCAGCACCTGTTGAGTTGGGAACGATGTTAGCAGCACCTGCACGAGCTCTTCTGAAGTCACCCTTTCTGTGGGGACCGTCAAGGATCATCTGATCGCCTGTGTAAGCGTGGATTGTTGTCATGATACCTGACTGAATGGGAGCGAGCTTGTTGAGAGCGTCAGCCATGGGAGCCAAGCAGTTTGTTGTGCATGAAGCAGCAGAAATGATTGTATCTTCTGCAGTAAGCTTTTCATGGTTAACATTGTAAACGATTGTGGGAAGATCGTTGCCTGCGGGAGCAGAAATAACAACCTTCTTAGCACCTGCCTTAATGTGAGCAGAAGCCTTATCCTTAGATGTGTAGAAACCTGTGCATTCTAAAACAACATCAACGCCGATTTCGCCCCAGGGAAGCTGAGAAGCATCAGCCATGCTGTAGATTTTGATTTCTTTGCCGTCAACAACGATTGAAGATTCTTTAGCTTCAACTTTATCAGCAAGAGCATATTTGCCCTGAGCTGTGTCGTACTTCAAAAGATGAGCGAGCATTGCGGGATCTGTTAAATCGTTGATAGCAACGACTTCATAACCCTCAGCGTTGAACATCTGTCTGAAAGCAAGACGACCGATACGACCGAATCCGTTAATTGCAACTTTTACCATGGTAATAACCTCCAAATTTTATTGTTTTAAAAATTACCATAATTATCTTAACCCTTTTGCTCGAAATATGCAAGGATTTTTTGCTAAATTTTTAACAAAAAAAGTACTTTTGTTAGTTTGAACAAAATTCATTTAAAAGTCGGATATACTATAGACAATACAACAATCGAAAGCGGCGTGGTTTGATGATAAATGAACTTGATAACAGGATAAAACAGATAGATAACATATCGCCGATACCCGAAAATGAAAAGAAGTTGCGTGATGAGTTACAGTTGCTTTTTATGATAGCTGACAGCATTGATGAAGCCGATGATAAAAAAATAACTGATGCGGTAAGATTTTTTGCAAAGGATAAGCTTACAAAACTCGAAAACGCAAAGCTGCTCCTGATAAATGAATTGCAAAAAAACAAGTATGATTTAAACGAATTGCTTCTCAGAATTTTCAAGAAGCTTGATAAAGAGGGGAGAAGGATAAGCTTTTACGCAAAAACGGAAAAAATATTTGTTTTTGCCAACGAAAGAGCTATGAGAGTGTTGTTTGAGAGATTGATGTGTTTTTCCGGAAACAGATTATCCGTAGAAATAAAGAAAAACAGGATAAAAATAAAATCGGACTTAAGTTTTTCTGAGCTCAATGAACTGAGAAACAACAAGTCCGATTTAATGGTTGTCATAAATAAAATATTGAGTTTTCATTCCTCAACGGTGTTCTTCAGCAGCGTCGGACAGGAATGTGAAATATCAATATCACTTAATGGTATGGCTTGCAACAAAACCAACAAGTGTTGAAGCGTTACCCGCAGGAGTTGCACCCTTCAAGCTACTGTCAGACGACCTTGAGTGTCCGCTTATAATGAAAGTTTTTTTGTCTGAAAGAATTGCCAAGCCTGATGAGTGGTCAAACAAAGAGCCTCCGAAACGCGACAGAGCTTTAGTTTTTCCGTCAGCATCAACATACCAGATGAAAACATCGGAATCACCCATGTTCGGGATTGATGCGAAATCACGGTTATCTGACCTTGAATCGCCGACGACCAAGAAGCCGTTGCCGTATTTTTCAACTGCAAAAATTCTGTCGTCTTTAAAGCCTGCAAGAGTTTTTTCCCATGCGACTGAGCCCGATGAGCTGAATTTTACAAGAACAGCGTCAAATCCGCCTGCGTTATGGAAGTTTGAATAAGAGCCGTCGGTCTTACCGCTTTTTACCGTGTAACCGCCGCCGATTACACAACCGCCGTCACTCGTTGCAGTGATGGAGATAATTTCGTCATGACCGCCGCCTGCATAAGCTTTTTTCCAGAGCTCTTTACCTGCTTTGTCAAGCTTGATTACGACACAGTCAAGAGCACCCTTGCCTGCAAGTCCTTTGAAGTATCCTGTTGAAGAAGCTGTCTGACAAAGTGCATAGATGCTTCCGTCATCTGCAACTGCGATGTCAACAATGGTATCTGACATATCGCCGCTGAAGGTCTTTTTCCACGACATTTCACCGGATTTTGTATATTTTATAACGAATGCTGCACCTGATTTTGAGAGACCTGCGAATATACCGTCAGTTGAAACAGTCTTACCGCCGATAACAAAACCACCGTCAGGAGTTGCCGCAACACCTTTTGTAAGCTCGTGCTCCTTGCCGCCGATAAGCTTTGTGAACTGGATTTTTCCTGAGGAAGAGAGCTTGATAACAAGAGTATCAAGTTTTCCGATATGTTCAGCACCAAGATTGGAGGACTCGGTTGAGCCGACAACAACGATACTGCCGTCTTTCAAAACAGCAACTTTATCAAGAGTTACACCTTTGTTGCCGCAGACAGGCGTTTTCCAGACCTTTGAACCGCCTGCATTGTATTTGATAACATATCCGAATTTAGAAGTATTTCCGCCTTTATCTGCTCCTGCAAAATCACCCGAAGCAGAATTACCTGTTGCAATCGCAACATAACCGCCGTCAGAGGTTGCAACTACATCTGTGAAAGATGTGCTGCCCTTACCGCCGAAAGTCTTTACATACGAAAGCTTTGCTTGTAATGCGGTTGCTGAATCTGATGTGGGATTAGTGTTGTATGTGGTACCTGTTTTTTTTGTTGTTGTACGGGTAGTACGAGGTTTAGTAGTGCGGTCTGAAGTCTTATTGTCTGAATTTTGTGTAGTTTCTTTTTGAGAAGCAGTAGTTTTTTTGGTGGTTACGGTATTGTTCTGACCGTCAGCATAAGTGCCGTCTGCAAAGATAGTTTTGCCCTCCTCGTTTACAACCGATGTATAGAGGATATCGCCGTCTTCCTTTGTAACGACATCATAAACAGGTGAACCGTCTTCTTTTGTCACAACAACAGCACTACCGTTTTCCAATGTTGTGCGGGC
Source organism: Acutalibacteraceae bacterium (assembly GCA_045540355.1). Lineage (GTDB taxonomy): Bacteria > Bacillota > Clostridia > Oscillospirales > Acutalibacteraceae > RGIG2945. The sequence goes on from JAZQHB010000072.1 coordinate 15,138, forward strand.
TTCTGTTACTGCCGCATAAACAAACTTGCCGTCTTTGTCGGTGTAGGGCTCACCGTTTTTGTCAGTTACAAGTGCACCGATTTTGTTTCCGTCAGCATCGGTAATGTCTTTACCATCAGCGTTTGTTACTGCATAATAAGCGGTATTACCCTCAGCGTCAGTTACTGCAACACCGTTGGCATCAGTAACAATCTGTTCGTCAACAGGTTTCTTGTTACATGCTGCAAGTGTTACGGAAAGAGCAAGAAGAAATGAAATTGATAATATGACATGTAATCTCTTCATAATAAAATCAAGGTAATTTGATTACCTTCTCCTCCTGAGTTTTTAGTTAATACAATAATATCACAAATACAACTGTTTTTCAATAATTATACAAATGAAAAAACTGTAAATATTTTGCGGACAAAATATTTACAGTTTTGGTCTTTATGTTTCAATTAGATTTCCGAGGTCCTTTTCCCAGTGCTCCGGATGGAAAAGATAATACCCTCCCCCGTGAAAGAAAGTAAATTCACCGAAATAGATATGTCCGTCTATTTCATACAAGTCGAGGCGGACAAATTCCATACCTTGCGTTAACTTTGCAGCGATTTCTTTCATCTGCTCAAAGCAAGCGGGTTTTGGGATAACTTTACCTGACTGTTCATGGATGTTATAAATATCAAGATGATTAAAATCCATATCGAAAAAGTCGAATTTAACATCAGTTGCTCTATCTGTTGCAACAAAAAGAATTTCGGGTTTTCCGTTAAAGCAGAAAAATTTGTAATCATTCAAACCCTGTCCGTCAGGTGTTTCCATAAATGCTTCAGCCATAATTTTAGGCTTGACATTTTTGTAGGGATATTCACGCCCAAGACAAAAAGCATTTAATTTTAATCTGCGTTCAAAGAATGCGGACAAATCTTTTTTATCAATGGAATTTTTATCTGTGATTATTTTGACACTTCCTGAATCGTGGTTGCATTTTAAGACAAATTTTTCAGGAAGTGAATCAAAATCGATATCTTCAAATTTATCCCAAGTTCCTAAAAGAGGGAAGAGAGCATTCTCACCGATTTTTGCAGAGATGTAGTCTCTTACTGCAATTTTATCAACCAATTCAGTATATTCGGGGTGTATTTTATTTAGCTTGAGCCAATTCAGTTTTTCATTGAAACCTTGAGGGTTTTCCAAGTTTAATTTTTTTCCGGTTTTTATCCGATACACAAGTTTTAAATAAGGTTTGTCGGGAATAAAAGAAAGCAATTTTATAAGCTGTAATCTTAACTCTCTGTTTTTGATTATCTTTTTGTAATCAATCACTCAAAACACTCCAATCCTTACATGATATACAAATTATATCGTTTTCTTAATTGGTTGTCAAATAATCAGGATACTTTGGTAACATCACGGGCACTGACTTTTTCTTCAGGCTTGATTTCACCGGCCTTGAGAAGTGAAATTTTTGTCAGGAAAGGACCTATGAGCTCATAAACGAGAACGGAGAAAAGTACGATGTTGGCGACAACCATACCTTCAGCACCGAGAGTTTCTGCCTTTATTGCCATGCCCAAAGCAACACCTGCCTGTGGGAAAAGAGTTATGCCGAGGTATTTTACTATGTTCGGCTCACACTTTACTGATTGAGCACTGAAACGAGCACCGAAATACTTGCCGATACAACGGAAGACTATATAAACAATACCGATTAAAACAATGACCCAATCCTTGAAAATTGAAAGCTGAAGCTCAGCACCGCTTATAACAAAGAATAATATAAACAATGGAGCAGTCCAACGGTCAATTCTGTCCATAAGTTCTTCGGAGAAATCGCATATATTGCAGAAAATTGTTCCGAGCATCATACATACTAAAAGCGATGAAAAAGCAATATGTACTCCGAAAACCTCAAATTGAAGCATAGATAACGCAACTGTCAGAAGTACAAAGGTTATTGACATTGCAAGTCTTTTTGAACGGGAGTGGAAAAATTTCTCGAAAAAGCTGAAAAGGAAGCCCATAATCGCACCGAGGAGTAATGATAAAACTACCTCTAAAACAGGCTCTACGATAATCGAAATTATATCGATGCTGCCCATAAGCAATGCTTTTGCAACTCCGAATGAAACTGCGAAGAGGATAAGACCTACCGCATCATCAAGAGCAACGATGGGCAAGAGAATATCCGTAAGAGGACCTTTTGCCTTGTACTGACGGACAACCATCAGGGTTGCAGCAGGCGCAGTAGCAGATGCAACAGCTCCGAGGATAATTGCGGACGGCAAAGGAAGCTTATCAGGAATAAGGAAATGCAATCCTATTAAAGCCGCATCAACAATAATCGTGGTGAAAACCGCCTGAACAATACCGATAACAGTTGCTTTTTTACCTATTTGCTTAAGTTGAGAAAGACGGAATTCGTTACCGATTGAAAAAGCGATGAAGCCGAGGGCAGTATCGCTTATAATACCGTAAGATTTTACATCAGCAATACTTGTAAAACCAATGCCCTCAATACCTAAACTGCCAAGCACAAAAGGACCTACTAAAATACCTGTAACAAGATAAGCTGTTACTGCAGGAAGCTTTAAAACTTTTGCAAGTCGCGAGAGCATCAGACCACCGAAAAGTGCTATTGATAAGCACAACAGAATTTGCATTTTACACCATTCTTTCTGAAAAAATTGCGTTAAAACACCCCGTAACCAATATGGTACAGGGGCAATCAACGGAAAAATTATAGCACAAAAAAATAATTTGTCAATTGATATATCGTTGAAAAAAAAGAAAAAATATGTTATTATTTATACAATGATAAACAAAGGGGAGAAAATATGGAATTCCGATTTGCAGAAAGAAAAGATTCTGCACTTGTTTTTGAATTTATCAAGGGTATTGCAGAGTATGAAAAGATGAGTGATGAAGTAGTCGCAACGGCAGAAATTATAGAGGACAGTCTTTTTAATAAAAATCAGGCAGAGGTTATTTTTGTATTGGAAGACGGAGAAGAAGTTGGATTTGCTCTGTTTTTCAGTAATTTTTCAACCTTCATCGGCAGGTCAGGTTTATATCTTGAAGACCTGTTCGTAAAGCCTGAACATCGCGGCAAAGGCTACGGAAAGGCACTGTTTTCAGAGGTTGCAAGGATTGCCAACGAAAGAGGCTGCAAACGAATGGAATGGTGTTGCCTTGATTGGAACAAACCGAGCATAGAGTTTTATTTATCCATGGGTGCAAGACCTATGTCGGAGTGGACGACATACCGTCTTTCCGGTGAAAGTTTAGAGAAGTTTGGCTAAAATCGCTTGTAGCAAAATTTATTTTTAACGGAGGGAATGAAGTTTGAAAAAGGCATTATCAATTTTATCGGCAGTTGTAATATTTATGTCAATCTTTACTTTTACCGCATCGGCAAAGGCTGAGACAAATTTTGATTTTTCATCATTCGCACACATAACAACCGTACAATCAAACGGTGTGACAAGAACAGTACATTTTGAGTCGATGTTTTCGGCACAGATAATATTTTATCCCTCTGATATTGCAGAGAGTGATGAAAAATATCCTGTAATTTCATGGGCAAACGGCACTATGTGTCCACCGATTTTGTATTACGGACTTCTCAGCAAAATTGCCGAAAGCGGTTACATCGTTGTCGCCAATACATCTGTTATGTCGGCTGACGGAACGGGGCAGATTGCGTCAATAGATTACATATTGTCTGAAAACGAAGACGCGGAAAGTGTTTTGTTTGGTAAAGCTGATACTGAAAATATCGGTGTTATCGGTCATTCTCAAGGCGGCAGAAGTGCAGTCAATGCTGCTGCGTCTGATTCAAGAATAGATTGCGTTCTTTCACTTGCGGGAAGCAATTTTACTGAAGAAGCTGAAAAGCTGACAACACCGACCTTTTTTGTTGCGGGTGAAATGGACTTTATCGTCTTTGCACCACAGTGGATAAAAACCGCCTATAACTCTTGCAACGCTGATGCAGTTTATGCAAGTCTTAAAAAGGCTATACATACAACTTGTATATTCAAACCCGAAGCATATTCAGCCTATGCAATCGAGTGGTTCAATGCCTTCCTTAAAAATGATTCTGAGGCTATGAACATTTTTAAAACAGACGGAGAATTATCAAACGATTCAGCTTGGAAAGATTATCAAAGCAAAGGATTTTAACGGAGGAGAACCTATGTATCTTATATCACCCGATAAAAAACAATTCAAAGCAAATTTACATTGTCACAGTAATCTTTCTGACGGTAAACATACTCCCGGAGAGCTCAAAGAAATGTATAAGAATAAAGGGTATTCGATTCTTGCAATAACTGACCACGAAAGACCTGTAAATCACAGTGAGCTGAATGAAGAAGGTTTTCTGCTTCTGACAGGGTATGAAGCGTATATCCGTCCGACTCCGGTTTATCAGCCGTTCGGACCTGAAATTCACCTCAATCTTTTTGCAAAGCAAGCAGATAATCTGAAGTATATTTGTTATAACAAGAATTTCTGCAAATATTTACCCGAAGAGGAACATGATACTCTTGACAAGGTCGGCTCTGAAAGAAAAAGAGAGATGACAACAGAGTATATAAATGAGTTTATAAAGACTGCAAATGAAAACGGTTATCTTGTATCTTATAATCATTCGTATTGGTCAATGGAGAAGGAAGAAAATGTATTTTCATACGACGGAATTTTCAGCATGGAGGTCTTCAATTATGACTCATATCTTATGAACGGACTTGAAAACGGTTGTGCACTTTATAATAAATTTGCAACTGCAGGCAAGATGATGTTCTGTCATGCAGCTGATGACAATCATAATAAATTTCCTGATGACAGCCCGTTTTGCGATTCATTCGGAGCGTATACAATGATAATGGCAGATGAGCTTAAATATTCAAGCGTAGTAAATGCCATGGAAAAAGGCGAGATGTATGCCTCGATGGGACCGCAGTTTAAGGAAATTTCTTTTGACGGAAAAACGCTTCGTATCAGATGTTCCGAGGTAAGGGACATATATGTTTACTGCGGAGGTAAACTTAATCTTCATAATCACGCACAACCGGACAGTACACTTAAAGAATTTGATACAGAAATACCTCAATCGGCAAACCATATAAGGGTTGCAATAACGGACCATAACGGATATATGGCAACAACAAGAGCATTTACAAGAGAAGAAATAGGTTTGGAATAAAAACAAATATCCGCGGAAGCTTTTGCTTCTGCGGATATTTTTGCGTCATATATTCTCTGCAATTTTAATGATTTTTTCAATAAGTCCGGCGTCAAAGTTTTCAAACTTGTTCAGGCTTATTTTTTTACCTGTCAGGGTATGATACCATGTGACCGCGGCGGCAAATCTGCCGTAATCCTCGGACAGATGAAACCCGTCACGGCAGAGAGAAAGACCGCCGTTTTTATAGTCGAATTCCGGCACGGTATCTCTTAATGTCTGAATAACCTTACCGCAAGGGATAATGTCGACACCAATTGCTTTTGCAGCTTTTTCACTTGACATTACAATGCCGTCATGCATTTCTTTTTGTGAATGATTATATATTTCAAAGGCATCGTGGTCGGAGTCAATTTCATAAGCCCAAGTCTGATGAAAATAAACTTTTGCTTGCGGTTGTTTCTGACAAACTACTTCATAAAGGTCATTGATATAGGGGAAATATGACTCGGGGACACCGCTGTGACGACTGCCTTGCTGAAGTGTTACAACATCAAAGGTGTCGTATTCCAAAGCTTCGAGAAGCGATATTTTTTTGTGTTGGTCTATTCCGTTGATTTGCAAATCATAATCTTTTCTGTTCTCAACCCAGTTTGTCCAATGTAATTCAAGCAAACAACCGCCGATAAAGAGATTGACGGTCTGTATATCCTCGCCTTGTGTGTGAGATAATTTTGTAAGCCATTTATGTGAATCTTCTGAAAAACTGTTTCCGATTGAAAGTATCTTCATGATTTTTCCTTTCTGAATTTATTTAACTAACTTGCAACGAATTGTAACTCTTGTTGCACCGCCGACGGTACAAGTGAAAAGGGTAAGGTCATATTCAGAGTATTTCATTTGTTCAATGCTTTCTGGCATAAGTGTTTCGCGGGAGATAACCTCATACTTGAAAACATTGCCGTCAATATCGGTAAAGATGATTCTTTCGCCTGTTTTGAGATTTTTAAGTCTGCCGAAGTGAGAGTTGTAATTATGTGCGGCAATAACAAAATTGTCTTTGTATGGCGTGCCGTGATAAAGACAGGGAGCAACCCTGAGATTCGAATATGTCAGATTAGAGAGAACGACAAGCTTTAATTCAAAAGCGGGGATTTCAAGATATCCTACACAAGTATGTCCGTCGACCGTTTTTTCGGGCAATTCCATATCGGGATTGAGAACATAGTCGGGTTTTTCGCCTTCTAACGGGACATATTCTTTTATGTCAAGCTTTGATAAAAGCTCGTTTGAGGTCTTTGAAGCTCTGCTGTTATCATAGATATTAAAGCCTGTAAGTGCTACGGCACCGACTAAAAAGACGATGCCGATTGTTAAAAATATTTTACTTTTCATAGTGTTCACCTTTTCGTTGAAGTATTCCTAAAATGATAAACACAAGTGCAAAGAAAAACATTAGCGGAACAGGCCACCATAATTGACCAGTCTGCGGAAGCTTTTCAGGAGCATCGGGCGAATCTCCCGGTTTGGTTGCCGACGGTTTTTGAGTTGTGCCCGGTTTTGTTGTGTCATCGGGAGTGGTGGTAGGCGGAGTGGGTTCGGTTGTTTTTGTATTCTTTATGACAAAAGTGATTCCGTCTAAATATACCTCAACCGTATATCCTTCAAGCTCAAGCTCGACAATAGTCCAATCGTGATTGCCCGGCAGTTTGTCGAAAGTATAACGCCAGTTGTTTTCTTCACTTAATGTGATGGTTTTGTATTCTTTACCGTCGCAAAGAAGTACAACGGTGATTTTGTCGGGGCGGTTTGTGTTGTCGTCATTCCAGATTTTCAGAACCTTTAAGGTTTGTTCGGGTTGTGCCGAGGGGGTAATTTTTGGGATAACTGTCAGAGTTTCTTCGTTGCCTTCGTCTTTTTCATACATAACCAAAGATGGCTCCGAAGTATAGGTGATTCCGTTTTGTTCGAAGCTCGGAATGAGAATGAGATAAAGCCCCTCCTCAAGATCATCAAAAACAGCCTTGCCGTTCTGATCGGTTAGCGTTGTGGCTGTCGGAACGACAGAGTTATAAAGAGTATAAGCCTCTAATGTGAAAGCGAGGTTTCGTGCTTCTTCTGCGGTAGAGAATGAATAGTCGATGTTGTAGTCGGAATAGGGTGAAACAACATTGCCTGATTTGTTTTTAATCAAATATGTATTGACGGGCATGTTGATAAGCTTTATGTCGTTGACGGAACAGTCAAGAGTTAAAGCTGCAACGGAAAAGCCGAAAAATACAAACAGAAGCACCAAAGCAAGAGATACCGCAAGAACTCTGTTAAAGGATTTTATTAAAATTTTTTTACTTTTCTTCAGGGGTATCACCTCTGTTCTTTTTGCGTTTTGGAATAAGGATAGCAATCAGAAGTCCGAGCAAAACCGGTGCAGCAATTATCGGTGCAACGATGAAAGGCTCAATCTGAAGTGCATCTGCAGAAACATGAGCGACTGTATTATCTACATTGTCTACTCTGTGACCACGCACAAGCATACGGTGAGAGTTAATGCCGTAGGGAGTGCAGGTAACAAGGGTGCAGTAATCCATATCATCTACTATTGCAAGCGATGAAGTGTCTGAAGGGTCAACAATCAAAATCTGATCGACCTCGTATGTGAGAACTTCATCAAGCACATTAAACATAAACAAATCACCGACAGTAAGTCTGTCAAGATTCGTGAAAAGCTTTGCCGAGGGCAGACCTCTGTGACCTGAAACAACACAGTGTGTGTTTTTACCGCCTGTGGGCAGACTGCTCCAATCAAGATGACCAACGGCAACCTGAAGAACATCTTCACTTGTGCCGTGATATACGGGTAAGGATACATTGATACAAGGAATTTCAATTGTACCCATAATACCGCTATCATCAACGGAAAGCTGCTTGTTGTAATCCATACGCATTGACTCGTTGAGCGAAAAGCCGTGTTTGCGTGCATAAAGCTCCTTGTTATACTCAACGGCAGCGTCCCAAATTCGATTGTACTCTGCTTCATTGAGATTCGAAACATGCTCTTTATAGTTTGCAACCGCATAAGACTGATGGATTTGATTCCAATAATCACTGAATGTCGGATACAGTAACAAGGACAGACCTACGAGTAATATTAAGATTATTATTAAGGTTGAAGCGGAAAACTTCTTCTTCGGTTTTGTCTTAGTATTATCCATAGAGCTCTCCTTGGAATTGTAGCGATTCTTTGGTGGTTGCGGGGAAGGCGTTCAAGCCTTCCCCTTTAAAATTTTGTTGAAAAAATTATGCTCTTGAAACGCGTTTCTTTGTGATAAGAACAACAACTGCTACCAAAACAAGGAGAGCACCAACAATATAGAAGATTGTTGTACCGATGCCACCTGTTGAGGGAAGAGTTGAACCCTTTGAGTTGCGAACGCCAACTGTGTTTGAGTTGCCCTGATCTCTTGCGTCAACTTCATAGTTAACTGTTACTGTGCATTCATCACCGTTAACTGTGTATTTGGGAATGATCTCGATCTGAACGGGAGTATCAAGAAGGTTGTATCCGTCGTTTGTCTTTGTTTCTTCGAGGTAGTAATAACCTGCGTCAAGACCTGTGATCTTGATAGCACCATTTTCATCTGTATCAAGGATACTTGCCTGAGCACGGTCTGTTGTGTAACCGTAAACAATACCAATGTCGTCTGCGTCAACAACTTTACCGTTGATTGATTCGCCTGCTGCTACCATTTCTTCAGTAATAACCTGAGCGTAGTGCTTAACTACTTCCTGATTTTCACCGATCTTTTCACGATAAAGAACGAATTCAACGCCTTCAAGTTTTTTCTCGGGATCAGCTGCATCGTACTTGTCAACATTGATTTCGAATGTGAAAGCGTGAGCAACGTCAGGAACTGTGATACCTGTGCCTTCACCGTTGGGGTTGTTTGAATATTCGATTTCAACCTTATTGGGCATTGATGTAGCGATGAGAGCATCTCTTGTTACGATTGTGCTGTATTTAACAACGATCTTATGGCTGGGAAGAAGATGCGGGAAAAGATCAAAGAGGTTTTCGATTTCAAGTGAGAATACCTGGTTGTTGTTTTCACCTGTAACATCAGCAATACCTTCAACTGTGATGCCTGCGGGCATTGTGTCGTTAGCTGTATCTCCGTCTGTTACGTCCATAATTGTGTAAATAGGTTCACCGTCAGCACCTTCGATATAAACCTGTTCGAAACGAACAAATTTAAGGCCCTTGGACATTGTATCAACGAATTTGTAGTAATATTCGTCATAGCTTAAAAGGTTGTTGGGGAGAACGCCTGTCCATTTGTAGTAAAGTGTCTGGTTAACATCAGCGTCTTCATGGTCTGTGAATGTACCGCCGAGAGTATCGTTAACTTCTTTTTCTACATTAACGCCCTGACCCTTAACATTGATTGTGTCAGACTTAACAACACGAACGATGTACTTTGTATAGAAGTCGCCTTCGTTCTGAACAACACCGTCACGGTCCTTGAAGAGGTAGTAACCTGCGGGAAGACCTGCGATTTCGTAACCTAAGTTACCAGCATCATTTGTTGTCTGAGCACCGCTTGTTGCAACAGCATCGCCGAGGTATTTATGAGACTGGAAGTTGCCTTCTGCATCATAAACAACTTCACCGACTACTTCTGCAAAACGGTCGAGAGTAGCTGAATCGTTAGAGATTGTTCCGAGGATTTCAGAAACAACAGCTGCTTTCTTCTCAAGCGGAAGAGCTTTGTTTGTATCACTTGTGAGAGCAAGGAATACATCTTTTAAAGTAGTTGTGCCGTTAGCGATTGTGATAGCTTTTGTATCAGTTGTAATCGCTGTGATGAGTTCTTCTGCATAGTTGTAGTCGTCACCGACAACTGATGAACCCCAAACGATGTTTGAGAGAACAGAACCGTCAGTAGAAAGACTACCTGAGAAGATCTGGTATGCGTCATAAACGTGGTTAGGTGCATCGTTTTTGACGAAAATTGTGTGTGTGTCAGCAGCAAATGCGGACACTGCCATAGTAGCAAGTAATGCAACTGTGACGAGAAGTGCTAAGAATTTGTTTGCTTTTTTCATTGATTTACATCCTTTCTTAATTTTTTTGTTTTTTCAACAAATTCAACAACCTTTTTGCATCAAGGAAGATACGATGTAGCCTCCTTTCTGCGTTTTTTATATAACAGGAAGATTGCTGACAAGATCAATAGCAATCCGCCTGAAATATACATAAATGTGCCATATCCGCCCGTATCGGGAAGGTCATATTCGTGACCCCATCGGTAAGTATTTGTGATGGTGGTGGAATATGTCGGAGTTTGACCGCTGTGCGTAATGATTTGTCCGTATGTCGGGATCCAATCGGCAGTTGACCAGCTTTCTTCGACGGAGTACACAATTACGCGACCAGTTTCATCGGTGTAGGGTAGACCTGCAAAAACATCATTCCAGTTATTTTTGAGATTGAGTGTTATTGTACGACCTGTATCAACTCCGTCTGCTAACAGCTTAACTGTTACCTGAAGCTGTTCATACAATGCAACACTGCCGCCGTTTCCGATGTCCCAATTCTTTGAAACCCGGAAAGATGTTTCTCTTTCGAGAGGACTGTTGGTGATTCTGTAATAGAAAGAATCAGCTTCAATCTGTATAACCTCTTCAGTTAGTACCAAGGGATTGAAAATCAATGCTTCCCATTCGCTGTATACCGCAGACAAAGTGTTATCACTTTTTATCGGACCTGCGAAAAGCTGAATTTCTTCCATATATGAACCGATAACCAGACCACCGTTATGTTGTCTGAAACTTAAAAGCTGATAGCTTATATTAGAGGTAGTCGGGTAGAAATAACTGTAATATCCGCCCCAAGAGTGATAACTGAATGTGAAGCGTTGTCCTGCTCCGTTTATGAGCGTTATAGTGTTTCCGCTTACTGTTGTTGTCCACTGGGCGAGAGGAGAGTTCTTTGCAGTTTCTACATCAACAAAGGTGAAGGTCTGAGAGGTTGCCGATGTAGTTGCAAGACAACCGTTTACGGTATTGAGAAGATATGTTTTTTCATCTTCAAAGGTGTAGGCTTCGGACCAAACCTTGTTTGACATAGATGTGTGGTCAAGTTTTTCAACTTTGGCAAAATAACCTTGCTTGTACGCTTCTTCAACAGCGTATTCAATTTCAGTTCCGTCCTCAAAATATTTCGGAAGACTTACCCAGGTGTGTTTCCACTCGTTTAAGTCGCTTAATTGAATTTCGCGGATTCTGTGAACAGTACCGTTTTGGTCAGTATAGGTAAGATAAACTGTTACTGAATCGCCGGAATGGTTTTTGTCATCAGCCCATTCTTTCAAAGCGGTAACTGAAGTGGTTTCGGTTACATAATCCTGCGCGTTTGTCACGACGAGGAAAGCTTCGTGGGTTTCTTCGTTAATTTTGAAGCCGTGGACCGTAAATCCGTGAGATGGGTTGCTGCCGTCATTGTCAGGCATCATTTCTACCGAATAAGTTGTTTCGCCTCGTTTATCAAGTGATATGCATATAATTCCTTCGGCACAACTGTAACCGGAGTCGGTAGGCGGTGCGGTTTCTTTCATGTAGTATGTCTGACCTGCACTCAAGCCCCAAATGTTTGCAACACCGTTGGTAATTGTAAAAGTTGAAGATGACGGCTCGTGTTTTGAATAAGATTCTCTGTTTTCCCACAATTCAGCGGGGATAGTGCACTCTTTGTCCATATAGAATGTGAACTGTGCTCCGTTGAGTAATTCTCTCGTAAGAACATCTTCTTTCTGAAGAGAGAAGGTATAACGAGGTGCAATGTTGAAGTAAATTGCACAGTTTGACTGTGAGCTTCCGCGTTCAAGATAAAGTATTGTAAGGTGATGCTCTCCGTCGGTTATTCCGTCAAGAGTACCGACTTGGGAACCGTTTACTGAAACAACACCTGTTGAGAAATTGATGTCACCGCTTTCGATTCCGTGAATACCACCGATATCAAGGACTAATTTTCCGTCAACAAGTACCCAAACATCGTCGTCGCCCGAGAACTTGAAGTGCATATCCTTGCCGTACATATCCTTATTTCCGTACTCTCCGCTTGCATCTCTGTTGCCGGGTGTATCGGGGAGATAGAAGCGCATATCAATACTCATACCGAAAAGGAAGTTTGTACCGACATTGTTTACGGAGTTGCCGTCAGTATTGTACTTTGCGTCGTACATATAATTGGTGGTGTTGTTGTGTTGATAGGTATGGACAACCTTACCGTTTGTGTTGGTATAGGGTGAGTTCAAGGGAAGAAAGTCTGAATATGAGCCTTCTCCGTCAGTCTTTGCCGAGTCGGCCGTTCGTTCAAGATAGTCATAAACATAGAAACGCTTGTCCGATTGATTGAAAGATGCAGCGTTTAAAGCAGAGTCGTAATAATAATAACCGTAATGCTCATCGTTCGGGTCGGTCATAATCTGGAAAAGGTGATCAGCAGTGCCAAGGTAGCTTTTACCGACTACACCGCTTCCGTCATTGGGATTAAAAGCATTATCGGTATCAAAGAGAAGTTCTTTGATTTCTTCGCTGTAAAGACCGGAATAAACCGATCCGTTCGTGTTTTGGTTGTTACAGTTATTGGGATAAGAGATATAAGGTGAGCCCATATCCCAGTCTCTGAATATGTAGTTAAGTGAGTTGTTTCCGGTTTGCAAAGTCCATGTTTCGCTATGACTGTTTGCGGTCGCGTCGACACTCACGCTTTCAGATAAGGTGTTAAATAAGAAGTTGTAGTCAAAAACATGAGTTGTAATAAAGTTATTGGTACTTACGGTATCAACAACATTTGCATTAAATTGACCGATGTCATAAGAAGATGCTTCCCAATCTGCATAGAAAACCGTATTCTCGGTAATTGTGATTGTTTCTCCCGGAGCATAAAATTTGTCGGCTTTGGTATCGTACCAACTTCGCAAGGTGTAGTTGTATTTTGTAGGTGACTGCCAGGTATCCGGAAGAGTAAAGGTTGAGCCTGTCATTACCGTGTGAGCTTCGTTTGGTGAACCTCCGAGACTCATAATACCGCCGTTTGTACCGTCAAACCATATTGTAGATTTGTTAGAAATACCCAGTTGATAGGTCGCGGCATTGTCGACATTATTAGTTACAACAAAATTTGATGTTGTTGTGTTAAGTTGAGCATATTCGTTGTTACTCTTGATTTTAATTCCGCCGTTTGCAGTACTTACGGAGCTTGTATATGCACCGCTTGTTGTAACTCCGGAACCGTTATTCGGGTAAGCGTGCATATATCTGCCGGTTGAAACATTTCTTATGAGATAAGCACCGTTTGAAGGAGTGAATGTCCAAAGCAACAGGTTCGGATTATCCGTGTCGCAGATAATATCACCGCTTTGATCTATTGTGACACGGACGGCATTTCCGTTACCGTCAAAGGCATAGTAATCGGAGCCGCTTTGGGTGTAAACCAAAAGATTATTATTTGCGTTCAGAAGATTCTGATTGTATGTCACTGTTTTTGCGACCGTTGTAATAACATCGGGAGTGACAATAAACTCACCGTCAAGGAAAACCGTTCCCGAAACATAGAACTCATTAAGAGTAAATGTTGAGGTTTTTCCGTCGCTTGTTGTGTTGAGGAGAGTGGCTTTTTTCGTATTGATTGAAATTCCTTGAGCCTTGCCGGTTGCGGTGACGGGCAATTTTTTATATGTTATCGTGATTTCAACCGGCATTGTCGGATTGACGCCGATACCGCCACTCATGAATTTTATGTCAAACAGACGAATGTGAGAAGCAACTTGTCCCGAGGGTAGTGCATCTTCTATGAGCTTTCTATAATTGCTGCATTCTTTCTCGGTAAGCTCACGGGCGGTAAGCTCTGCGTTATCCGGGAGGGCATCGCGAACGAATTTTGCCGTAATGGTGTAATCTTTTCCGTTGAATACCTCGGTTGTACGGGATTTCTTGTATTCCTCATACGCTTTGCTCAGCTTTCCGTAGCCGACGATGCTTTTATCGTCCATAGCGTATGTGTGATTTTCTACTTTGTTTTCTTCGGTGTCGCCCTCTATGGCGGTGAGAGAAGCTGATGCTTCACCCTCTGTCAGACCGAAAGATGATATAATTCCCACTCTGTCGGGATTTTCATTGCCTGTGGTGTCAAAAAATACTATGTCACCGATTTGCGGTGTGTATTTTTCCTCAAGGTCTGCGTAAAGACCAAGGCGGTCTGCTTCCATATATAGTCTGTAGCTGTTGGATTCATAGGGGAAAAAGTCCGAGGGAATACCCGCATAATTCATACAGAAAGCAACAAATGTTGAGCTCCATTCACCGTAGGGGTCACCGTACCATTCGCCGTAACGCGTGTAACCTTTTATATTGCCGTTTGAATCAACCTGAACATTGGTTTCGCTCTCCTTGTAGTCAAGCTGACTGTTCGCTACCAGCAATATGTCCTGATTCCACATTCCCGTTAATTTATCAGGCAAGGTTTTTTCCCAGTCTGCCATGCTTTCCTTATCGACATCGGGGTCAATAAAGCAGAGGATTTCGTGGTGAGTGTGTTCCTCTTTATCGCAGGTAAGTGCGTCCTTGTTAGGTTTAGTTTCATAGCAGGTGTCTTCGTGAGTGTGAGAGTCATTTTCTTCGAGGTCGCAGATAAGAACTTTTTTGAAAGCATAACATGAATCAATATGTATATGCTCTTCTTTTCCGCAAGTCGGATTTGATTCCCTTGTTATGGCGGGGAGAATAAGAGCGTATGTCGTACAGAAAACAACAATAGCCGCGAGTATAGTGACAACACGGTGCCACCATTTTGAACGCTTTTTCTTTTTTGTTATTTTAGATATTTCAGAATTTATATCAGCTTTCACTCTTTATCTCACCTGCCTTTCTGAAAAGTTTTTTGAAAGTTTATACTGTGCCGAAGTCAGATAACGGCCATACTCTGAAAACGATTTTTCCGACTATCTGCTCATCTGCAATACAACCGACGGCGGTATTGCGTGAATCGAGAGAAGTGGAGCGATGGTCGCCCAAGCAGAAAATTTTGTTGTCGGGCACCTGATAGGGTAACTCAATATTACAGTCCCCGAAATCTTTCTCAGCCAGATATGGTTCGTCAAGTTTGTTACCGTCAACAAAGACATTACCGTCTTTATCAATATCAACCCATTGTCCCGGACCTGCGATGTATCGTTTAACAAGCAATTTATTACCGATGTAAAAACACACAAGATCGCCGCTTTTGAAATTTGTTCCCTTAAATGAAACGACGATGTTACCTTCGTTTAGCGTAGGGGACATGGAAGAACCGTAAATCTGTAAAACGGGCATCCATACAGTAGCGACCAAAACCGCAACTGCCGCAACAACTATCAGAGTGTAGAGTGTTGAACGAAAAACTCGTCTGTAGCGTTTTTTCTGATTCTCTCTGTCAAGCTCTGAGCGGATTTCATCAATCACGGGAACGACGGCAGCTTCATTTCTTTTTGTGCTTTCTTTTTTTACCCTTTTTTGAGGATTTTGATTTTTTGGTTGATTTGCCTTTTTTGTTATTTGAATTATTTCTTGTTGCAGATTTTTTATCAGTAACTTTATTTTTATCAGCAGATTTTTCAATGCTTTCCTCCTGCTTGTTTGCTTCTCTTTCAGATGAAACATTATCGTCCGAACGGATATGGCGTGCGTACTCCTCGGCCTCTGCGATAATGGTGTCAGCCTTGTTTTGTGCCTCCTCAATAATTCGGTTGTACGCTTCTTCTTGCTGACTGAATTGTAGTTTTACATTTTCAATATATTGTTGAACGGCATTCTCGGCTGCATCAAAGACACCGTTGAGTTTTAAAGAGGCTTCGGCGATAGAACCTGAATTGCTGATTGCGATTTCTCTTTGATTGAGTTTTTCGCGAAGCTCGTCAAGCTCTTTTTGCAGGAGCTTGTTGGTTTCTGCCTGATCAAGCAATAACTCAAGAAGCTCACTTCTGCTCATTTTTTTGAGCTCTTTTTCTATCATAATCCACCTCTTAAAATGAGTAATACAAAATTTTGAATACAAAAAGCCAATAGTACACTTTATTATACAACTTACATGTATTTTTTGTCAATAATTTTGATAGGTTTAACATGAAAAAAACAGCAGAAAATCAAACAAAAAAGTTGTTATTTCAACAAATTGAAATAACAACTTTCAGCATATAGAACAACTGATGTTTTTTTGTTAAATTTGTCTGCTTTCAACAAAACTTCAGATATTGAAAAAACAACCTATTTTTGCCAACAATCTACCTTGTCGGGGAGATTGATATCTTCCGCACAGAACACAGGTTCTTTGCCTGCTTTTCTTTGATTTGTGTAATCGTTCAAAGCACGGAATGCATACTTTCCGAGATAGATTATAACAGGCATATTGATGAGTGTCATGCCGCCCATTGCGATATCTGCAATGCCCCACAACAAGTCTGCGTTAAGTCCTGCACCGACGAAAATGAGCAATGATGCGATGATGTAGTAAATTGTGTTGAATGTTTTCGAGGGTGTTCTTTTGAGAATATAGCAAAAAGCTTTATCAACATAGAAAAGGTTACCGATAAGTGTTGTGAATGCAAAGAGCACCATAGCAACGGTTATGAAAATCGGACCGAATTTACCCAGGGCTGTTTCGAGTGATAACTGAACGAACTGTGCACCGGAGATTTCAGCAGAGGGAGTAACACCCGAAGCCATGCACATAAAGCCTGTTGCAGAGCAGACGAGGATAGTGTCAATAAACACGGAAAGAACCTGAACAAGACCTTGTTTTACAGGATGTGAAACCTCTGCGGAAGCGGAAGCGTTGGGAGCAGAGCCTACACCTGCTTCGTTACTGAAAAGGCCTCTCTTGATTCCGTACATAACACAAGAGCCGGAGAAACCGCCGAATATTGCTTTGAAATCAAAGGCACCTCTGAAAATCTCCTTGAAAACAGAGGGGAGAAGGTCATAATTCATAACCGTGATAATAATGGCGATAAGTATGTAAGCAACGCCCATAAAGGGAACGATAAAAGATGTGGCACTTACAATTCTTTTACCGCCGCCGAAAAGGCAGATGCCTACAAGCACAGCGATAACAAGTCCGATTATCCACGGCATGAGGTTGATATCATTGACAACAAGCTTGTCATAAAAATCGTAAGATGAAAAAGTTGACTGCAAGTTGAACGATGCAAGCATATTGAATCCCACGCCGTAGGTGATGATAAGTAAAACTGTAAAAATTACTGCAAGAGGACGGCTTTTTAAAGCGGCCTCAATATAATAGGCGGGACCGCCGTAGCAACCGTCAGGACCTTTTTTCTTATAAATTTGAGCGAGCGTACTTTCGACAAAAGCCGAAGCGGCACCGATAAGTGCAATTACCCACATCCAGAACATTGAACCGAAGCCGCCAAGACAAAGTGCGGTAGAAACACCGATGATGTTGCCTGTACCGACTCTTGATGCCGTTGATACCATAAGTGCCTGGAATGAAGAAACACCCTTGCCGTCCTTGGGTTTTTCCGTAACGGCTCTGAACTGTTCGCCCAATAATCTGAACTGAACAAACTTCGTTCTGAAAGTGAAATAAAGTCCGCCAAGTAGCAAAACGATGATTAAAATGTAACTGTATAATGCATCGTTCATGGTGTTAATGATGTTTTCTAACATGAATAATCCTCCTCGGAATTATAAGAATCCTTTGTTAATATAAATTCAAGCTTACCGCCCGAAGTAATTTCCCCGTAAGTGATAAATGTTCTTTCAATTCTTTCGTTGTTGAGATAAATTTCTTTTATAAACGGATATTCAAGAGGGTCTTTATCACAATCAATAACGAAATATTCCCCAAGGGAACAGTTATGATAATCGGAATCAAGCTTGATTTTTGCTTTTTTGAATAGCGGTGTGTTCAGGTAGAATTTCTCATCAGCGGGGCAGATTTGTGCAAATCCCAATGCTGATAAAATATACCATGCAGACAGCTGTCCTACATCTTCGTTACCGCAGAAACCGAAAGCACCCGTGCGATAGGCTTCTTTTTGTACCCGTCTTGTCCAATACTGTGTACGGTCAGGCTGACCTAAAATATTGAAGTAGTGTGTAATATTGTGACAAGGCTCGTTTGAGTGGTTGTAATCATCATTCCACAAAGCCGAAAGTTCAGCGTTTGAAAAGAATTTTTCAAGCAAATCAAGAGTTCTTTTTTTGCCGAAAAGCTCACTCAAGCCCTCTACATCATAGGGTACAAACCATGACTGCTGAAAGATGTTACTCTCAACGCAACCGTCATCGTCATACTCATTTTCCTGAAAAATGAATTTGCCGTCTTTGTCTTTTGTGTTGAGGAAACCCAGCTTTGAATCGTAGTTTTCTTTGTAACGCATTGCTCGTTTTAAGAAAAACTCCGCATCTTCATTTCTGCCCGACAGAAGTGCGATTCTGTGCATTGTATAATCCGCAAGTAAAAATTCGAGAGTTTCGCTTAAAGAGTCTGCAACAAAGGCTTCTTCAAGATACTCTTTTGTGCGAGGTCTTACGGAATAAAAAGGTTTTCCGTAAAGTGTTGAAGCTGAAAGTGACGAAGCTTTTGCGATTTCATAAGCCTTTTCAAAGTCAAAATTCCTTATACCCTTTGAATAAGCATCAGCCATAACTATAAGACCCGGGTCACCGACCATACATCCCGCATCTATTCCCACAAGCTCCCATTTGGGCAAAGAAGAATTTTTCTCAAGTGCAATATTTAAAAGTGAATTTACTGTATCGTTTACTATGTCGGGTCTGACGAGTGACAGCAACGGAATTTCACTTCTGTAAACATCCCAACCGCTGAATATTGTCCGATGTGTATAATCAACTTTTTTAATTTTCCCGTCGGCTGTTTTAAAACGACCGTCAACATCTGAAGCAATGCGGGGGTCAAGCAAGGCGTGATAAAGACAAGTAAAAAACAAGGTCAAATCTGTCTGATTTTCACCTTCGACATCAATGCAATTTAATGCATTTTCCCAAGCAGATTCAGCTTTTCTTAAGGCAGAATCAAAGTCTGAATATTCAGCATCAAAATTCTTTTCAGCACCGCACAAATCAACATAGGAAAGTGAGCAGTTGATACTGATTTTTTCATTTTCTTTCATATCAAATCGGGCAATCAGACCGACATCCTCGCCCTCAAAGCTGTTTGATTTTTCAAGGTGTTCTTCATTTGAAAAAAAACTCATTTCGGCAGATTTTGAAAGTTCAATATAAAAATATAAGGTGTAGCTTATGTTTCCGTGACCTCTGCCGAAGCCGCCACCTTTCGGTGTGTATTTGATATAGCCTTCAATGTGGCGGTCATCAATTATATCGATATGCTGAAAGTCAGCCTTGCCGCCGATTCTTCTTGAAAAATTAAAGATGATTCGGGCATCGTCCGTTTCAGGATAAGTGAATCTTAAAATTCCTGTATGCATTGTTGCAGTTGCTTCTGCAAGGATATTATATTTATCAAGATAAACCGAATAGTAACCGGCACCTGCTTTTTCTCTGTCGTGAGAAAAAGGCGATTTCCAGCCATCACCGCCTTTTGTAAAAGGAACTTCTTTGTTGCTTCCGCTTCTGAGTGCGGTTTCACCGATTACGGGCATAATCTGAATATTACCGAGGTCACCGTACCAGCCTATACCGCTCATGTGATTGAAGCTGAAGCCCTCAATTGTATCGTGGCAGTAATTATAGCCCGTGCCGTTGTCACCGCCTGTTACAGTATCGGGGGATAGTTGAACCATTCCGCCGGGCAAGACTGCACCGGGATAGGTCTTGCCGCCACCGTGACAGACTTCGTCATCAACCTCTCCGACAGTACCAATCATAGGGTCAATGTATTTAACTCTGCTCATATTTTTCACCAACATTCTTGTTTTTTCGCAGAAATATTCTCAATGATTATACCATTTAATGTTTACGGTTTCAACAAAAATCTAGATGTTTCTTTAATAAAAACACGAACGATACATCAGGCGTATCGTTCGTGAGCTGTATATATTAAAATGGTTTATGAATTTTTACTTAATACTTTTTTATTCCATGATCTTTTCTTGCATTCAGGGCATTTCATATATCTTGTTCTGCCTATATGCATTGCTAAAAATGTGGATTTAAATGTCGGCACATATTTGTGATGACAGTGTTGACACTCGTAATATCCCGCTGTTTGTTCAATTCTTATAGCAAAAAACAAACCGACAAAGCCGGGAATAAAACCGGAAAAAACTAAAACAATTTTTTGCCAATCCTCAATCGGAGCTAATGCTCCGATAAACATCGGAACAAACAGAATGATACAGGAAAGAATACCGATAACCCATTCAAGAGTGAGTAATCTTTTGTCGCCTTCTTCTTTTTGTCTTACCATTTCGATGAGTTTATTTTCGATTTCTTTGTTGTATTTATCCATAGTAACTACCTCCCCTGATAATAAGTCGTTTACGCTGATTTTAAGTTCATGGCATAAATCAAGCATTATTGAAGAATCGGGCATTGACCTGCCGTTTTCCCATTTTGAAATCGCTCTGTCGGTGATATTAAGTTTTTCCGCTAACTGCATTTGTGTGAGATTATTCTTCTTTCTGCATTCAGCAATAAACTTTCCGATTTTTACTTGATCCATTTGTCCGCCTCCTTTCAAATTCAGTGTAAACAAAACAGTCTTAAAAGTAAACATACCGTTGGTTGAGTTGGGGAAGTACACATAGTTATGCGAGAAAAAAGCGAAAATATTCACTCAAGAGAAACAAAAATAGCATTACTTACTCATGCTTTTGCTTTGCTTTTTTAATTTTTATGTCTGTTAATTCGTAGCTTATGTCAAGAAGCAATTTGAGTTTTTCGTCATCAACACTGCCGTCAAGAAGTACACTTATCCAATAGTTCTTATTCATGTGGTAAGCAGGGAATATACCGTCATCTTTACAGAAAGAACCTGACATAATCGGATCGCATTTGAGATTTACTACATCAACGGTTTCGTCTTCAGATAAGCCTAATTTTGATTTGTGCAGATTCATTACAACTGCGAACCATTTTTTATTGTTACTATGGCGATAAACGGAAAAACTCGGATACTTAAGCCACGGGAAATCGGGATTGATTCCATAGGTTTCAGATATGTATTTATCAAAATTTTCTCTGTTCAGTTTTGTCAACTCCTCGATTGAGATGAGTATATTATATAATCGAGAAGAATTAATTTCAACTGAAAACTGATACTTCTTTTTGAGCTTTTGATTTCTGTGAGGGGCAGAAGGACTTGAAGTTGCCCCACGGAAAAGTTAAATCATTTTACCGATACGAAAAAGATATCTTCAGCAGTTTTTCGTACGATTTCGAATTTTTGCAATTTTTAGTGAAATCGTTCGCTACGCTCACGGTGAAATAATTTACTTAGTAAATTGTGAAATTTGATGCTGTCGCATCAAGTGAAATTAAATCCACCCACCGCCGCAGCGATTTCACACGAGCGAAGCGAGTATTTCACATTGCAAAGCAATATTTCACCCACCCGTAAGGGTGGATTTAGTTGAAAAAGACCTTGTCTTTCGACAAGGTCTTTTTCTTTGGCAGGGGCAGAAGGACTTGAACCCTCGGCACGCGGTTTTGGAGACCGCTGCTCTACCAACTGAGCTATACCCCTTGGTGGGCCATCAGGGACTCGAACCCCGGACCGACCGGTTATGAGCCGGTTGCTCTAACCAACTGAGCTAATGGCCCGAATCTAGCTGTTGGCATTCAACTCTGTTAGTATATCAAAGGATTTGAACTTTGTCAAGATGATAAGTGAAAATTTTTGAAAAAAGTGAAAGGAATACTTTTTGAGGTATTCCTTTCTGAAAATTTATAGGTTTGCTTTTATTTTTTACAACCGCAGGTACAATTGAAATCAGAGTGTGATTTTTCCGATTTATTGATTTTGCATTGGTTAGGTGGGAAAAATTCATCTAACGGGAAACGGATTTTATTGAATGAATCACAGGGATCATCATTGTTGCAGTTGCATTCCTTCTGGGGAATACAGAAATCGTAGGACGGAATTTTCATCTGAACATTTCTTTCAAGCTGAACAATGCAGAAAAGCCCCAAAGTGACAAGTACCGCATTTTCACTTTCTGAATGACAACAGAGTTCACCGTCAAAGCAATTAGAAACACAATTGGGTATATGTGTTTCGCACTTACAGCAGCATTTACATTCGCAGACCTTACATAACTTTGCATCAAGGACAACAGGGTCAACACACTGTACTTTTGCAACAGGTGTAGAATTACCGCAGACACTCTTGTCATCGTAGTTATTAGAGGAATCCGAAGAAAAGACTTTGACATTTCCGTCGCTACCGTAAAGAATACATTTTTTACTGTAAGTAGCCAATCCGCAGACTTTGGTTGCTGAGCAGGAAGGCGAGGTGAACACATCAAGATACACCTTAAAGAAGAATGTGATATCCACAGAATAACAACCTCTGTTGAACTGTACGGGCTCTACATCAATGCAGACATTGACGATTTTAGCCTTACGGCAACGAACAGATGTCGCACAATCTATGATGTTCTGTGTGCCCTCGGTGAAAACTACCTGCAAATCAGCAAGGCAATCCTTATCGCAACACGAATCATAGATGCGGTTAGCATCTATACAAATTGTCTCAGACTTATCCGAGCTGTGACAAGCTTTGTTTTCCAACATAAAGCAGTCCTCCTATTACAAGTATTTGAAATTTAAAAAACTTCAATATCATACTATGAAACAGGAGGATTTTTGTGTTTATTTATTTTCTTTCTTTTTGAAAGATATTTTGTTTTCGGTGTGGTTTATAAGTCGTTTTATGTTTTCTCTGTGAGCGAAAGCTACCAGAAGCGCAATAACGACACCAAGGATAATCTGCGGAATGTCAAAACCATCGCCTTTAATAGCCTGAATGACCGCACAAGTCGGGGCAATAAGTGATGCTGCGGTTACTGATGAAAGAGAAACATATTTTGTAAGTATAACCAGTATAACAAAAAGTGAGATAAGTAAAATGAATGCAATCGGCTCAAATGCAAGTACAACACCTGCGGTGGTTGAAACACCTTTACCGCCTTTGAATTTGAAAAAGATGGGGAAAAGGTGACCGAGTATTACCGTGAGACCTGCGATTTCATCGAAGTAGCATGATAAGTCGCTCTGTACCGCTTCAGCCAAAAAACGAGCACCGATAACCGCAACGGTTCCTTTTAATAAGTCACCCAGCAAAACCAAAGCAGCGGACATTTTTCCGTATGTACGAAGTGTGTTTGTTGCACCTGCGTTACCGCTGCCGTATTTGCGGACATCATCGTGGTGACGAAGTCTTGATACAAGGACACCGAAGTTCACACTTCCGAGGAGATATGCCACTAAAACTATAATTGCTATGTATAACAAATATCACACAACCTTTATAAATAATAAAATATAAAAAATCAAATGTTATTATAATATATTGAATTGTCAAATGCAAGTGAAATATGAATTATTTACAATTTGTTTAATTGTAATTGCTAATAGTTTGTGTTACAATAAAAACAGATAAAATATTATGCACAGACGGAGGAAAATTATGCCTTATTATTACGGTAGTTTTTATTTTGGTAGTGATTATATATGGTTTTTAGGTGCTATGGTTGTTTGTATGCTTTTGTCTGCAATCGCAAGCGGCAGAGTGCGTTCAACCTACGCAAAGTTTTCAAAAAACAGGTGCAGCTCGGGGCTTAACGGATTTGAAGTTGCAAGCCGTCTTTTGAGAGCAAACGGAATAAATGATATTTCAATAGGACAGGTAAGAGGTCAGCTGACAGATCATTACCACCCTAAAAAGAAAATTGTAAATCTTTCCCAAAGTACCTATGACAGTAACTCTGTTGCGGCTGCTGCCGTGGCAGCTCACGAAATCGGTCATGTTATGCAGAAGCATGACGGACATCTGCTTTACCGTATCCGTACTGCAATTGTGCCGATTGTCAATTTCGGTTCATACCTTGCAATGCCGTTAGTTTTAGTCGGCTTGCTTTTGGATGCGTATTCTGCCATAGCCGTGCCGGATATCGGATTCAAAGTGGCTATGGTTGGTGTTATACTTTACGGTGGCTCGCTTTTATTTGCATTGGTTACATTGCCGGTTGAATTGAATGCAAGCAAACGAGCAAGAGAAATGCTTCTGGAACAAGGAGTCCTGACTGAAGAAGAAATCAAGGATGCAAAAAAGGTTCTGTCTGCCGCGGCGATGACTTACTTTGTATCACTTCTGACATCTCTTGTATATTTCTTGCGTTTCCTTTTGAGAGTGCTTGCACTTTTTGGAAGAAGAAATAATCGGTAAAGATTGAATTTGCTATTTCTTTATGATATAATTCTAAGGAGAAAATTTTAAAAAGCAGGTAGAATTATGAAGATAAGTAATGATATAAAATATGTCGGAGTTAATGACCGTATTACCGATTTGTT
Organism: Acutalibacteraceae bacterium; assembly: GCA_045540355.1. GTDB lineage: Bacteria > Bacillota > Clostridia > Oscillospirales > Acutalibacteraceae > RGIG2945. The sequence goes on from JAZQHB010000072.1 coordinate 39,865, forward strand.
TGAGGGTCAGTATAAAGTACCTAACGGTATGTCGTATAATTCCTATGTGATACTTGATGAAAAAATTGCAGTTTTTGATACTGTGGATATAAAATTCACAAGTGAATGGCTTGAAAACATAAAGGATATTTTGGGCGAAAAAGCACCCGATTATCTTATTGTCCAACACATGGAGCCTGACCACTCGGCAAGTATAGCGGAATTTTTGAAAGTATATCCTGAAGCAATTATTGCTACATCAAAAAAGGCACTTGCGATGATAGGACAGTTCTTCAAAGATACTGAATTGAAAAATGCAATCATCGTCAAAGAGGGTGACACTTTAGCTCTCGGTAAGCATACTCTGACTTTCGTCGAAGCTCCCATGGTGCATTGGCCCGAGGTTATTATGACCTATGATGCAGAAGACAAAGTTTTGTTTTCCGCAGACGGTTTCGGCAAATTCGGTGCATTAGACAATGAAGAAGAATGGGAAACAGAAGCTGCAAGGTATTATATCGGCATAGTCGGGAAATATGGTGTTCAGGTACAGAATGTGCTGAAAAAAGCGTCAGGACTTGATATTCAGACAATTTGTCCGCTTCACGGACCGGTGTTGAATGAAAATTTAGGTCATTACATTGAACTTTATGATAAGTGGTCATCATATACTGCCGAAAAAGATGATATTGTAATAGCCTATACATCAATCTACGGAAACACAAAGAAAGCTGTTGAGCTTTTAGCAGATGAGCTTAAAAACAAAGGGCAGACCGTACAGGTTTTTGATCTTGCTCGTGATGACATGGCATTGGCGGTTTCAGAGGCATTCAGATGTGCGAAGTTAGTCCTTGCAACAACAACATATAATTCCGATATCTTCCCGTTTATGAAAACATTTATCCATCATCTGACGGAAAGAAATTATCAGAACAGAACAGTCGGATTTATCGAAAACGGTACTTGGGCAGCGACTGCGGCAAGAACTATGAAAAAGATGTTTGAAAACTCTAAAAATTTAACCATTGCCGAACCGACAGTCACAATAAAATCCGCCGTTGATGAAACAAATCTTGAGCAAATAAAGGCTTTGGCAGAAATATTAAGATAACAATAAAAACCGCGAGATTCTCGCGGTTTTTATTGTTATTTCAATGCCGATTCTATATCCGGTTTAAAGCAGGGCATAAGCTGAAGCTTGAAAAGGTTTGCTTTGTGTTTTCGGTCTATAAGTTCTTTTTTTTCAAGGTCGTCAATTTCGCCTGTTCTGATATATCTGTCGAGCTCTGCATAGGTGAAGCCGAGGTTTTCCTCATCACTCTTGCCGCAGAGTCCGTCAATGGGTGTTTTTTCAACAAGCTCGTTCGGCAATCCTAAAAGATGTCCGATAGCTTTTACTTCCGTGACAGTAAGATTTGACATAGGGGAGAAGTCACCGACGGAGTCGCCGTAGCGAGTTGAATAACCGACCCAATCTTCAGATAAATTACAGGTGTTTACAACTCGTCCGTTACAGCTTTGTGAAACAGCATAAACAGTTGACATTCTGATTCTCGGAGGTAAATTCTGTTTTGATTGAGCAGTTATCTGCAAATCATCGGGGATATTATTTAGAATTCCGTCAACGGCATCTTTGATGTTTATTTCGTAATGCTTTATACCAAGATGGTTTACAAGTGTATAAGAAGCATCAATGTCGTGTTGGTTACCCTGGGGCATCAAGACGCCGATAACTCTGTCTTTGCCGAGCGCCTCAACGCAAAGTGCCGCTGCAACGGAGCTGTCCTTACCGCCCGAAATACCGAGGACGGCATTGCAACCCTTACCGTTTTTATCAAAGAAATCTCTTATCCATTCCACACAATCATTTTTGATTTTTTCTGCATTAAACATCATTGTTCACCTCGTTAATTATATCAATCTGACACATTTTCATAGTTAGTAAAGCCGCATTGTGACTTTCAACAGTCACACCGGCACAACAGGAAGCATCAACGCTGATTTCCGCTTCGGGAAAGGCAGTTTTCAAAATAATTGCATTTGAAACAACACAGATGTCTGTGCACAATCCCACAAGCTCGATTCGTAAATTATCATCGTAATTATCTTTAATATATTCAGCCAATTCGACTGAGCCGAAAACAGGTTTTTCAAAGGTTTTAAACTGCTTTTTTAATAGCACCTTTTTTATATCAGGATTAAGCTCCCAACCTTCAGAGCCTTTTATGCAATGAGAAATAGGGAGCTTTTTGCCCTCCCGCGTTTCTGAATAATTATCCTTATGAGTATCAAGAGTGACGAGAATATCACCGTCGAATCCCTCTATTTTGTCTGCAACTTTATCAATAATGCCGACGGCTTCTTCTGTACCCAACGCACCGTCAATAAAATCGTTTTGCATATCAACAACGATTAGAAGCTTTTTCATGGTTGTTATCCTTTCAGACCTTTTGACTGACGCAGCATATCCTCAATAACGATGTCGTGGATCTCACCGAGTGAAGCACAGTATTCCAATACCTTCCAAGGTTCGTTGGTATGATAATGCATTTTGATTAGTTTATCGTCACCAACTGCAAGCAGACAGTCACCATTGAAGTTTCCAGTAAAATAATCATTTATAACATCTTCATCAAGGTTAGTACCTTCGATTAAAAGTTGAGTATCATATTTGTATTCAAGTGATGCTTCCATAAGAATTCTCCTCTCAAACTGATAAAAATATTATACTGCAATATATTATTGTTTGCAAGATTGAAAAATACTAAATTATATGTCTTGCAACGAAAAATTATTTTTATGAAATTTAATCATTCCGTCGTCACGCATTTTGCACAATTCGTTTGACATAGCACTGCGGTCAACAGACAGAAAATCTGCAAGTTGCTGACGGTTAAACTGTATTTCAAAAGTTGATTTCTTTTGTTGTTTAGCCTCTTGAGAAAGATAGGCGATAAGCTTTTCGCGTGTGGTTCGCTTTGAAGTGATGTTGAGCTTGTTGGTTAATTTTCTGTTTTTTTCGGCAACGATGAAAAACAGATTTTGAATCGTTAAAGTATGAAATTTGCATGTCGAGGAGCAAACGGTAAGCAGTCTGTTAATATCAAAGAGTATAACGGTGCTGTTTTCAACCGCAACGACATCCTGTGAGGTCGTACTGTTGTCAGGAGTAACAAAGGATTCTCCGAACATTTCACCAATTCCAACTGCATTTATTATACTGCGGTAGCCCCAATAATCGTCTGTCTGAATGTGTAATTTACCATCAACTAAAATCATAACATTTTTTATGTTTTCACCTGATCTGAAAACATATTCATCTTTTTTGTAGTGTTTTAGCTTTGCAGACAGGCAATTGAGAATAGCTTCAATGTCATGCTCTTCTATTCCCGAAAAAAGCTTTGTTTTTTTTATAATATTTATATATTCTTTCATAAATGCCCCGTTTCTGTTGTAAAAACAACCGATTTGCTGTTCTTATTGTATTATAATTTAATCAGTAAATCAATAGCCGCCGGTAATCCAACCCGATATGCCTAAAATACAAAGCATTCAGCACCTCAAAGCATTTTTCTCCTCAAAATACGAAAGTATTTCATCGTCGAAGAAATACTTTGATGCACCAAATCTTTTGGATTTTAGGTGCGAGCAGTTTTAAGATGAAAAATTTTTGTGTTAGTCAAGGAGGGAAAGTGAAGTAATGCTATCGCATTACAAGGTTTTTTGACGAAGAATAACCAAAAAAGATTTCTCTTAAAACCATATTGTGTTCGATTACCGTCGGCGTCGGCTATAGGAGGATGAAAATGATAAGGAAAATAATCAAAATAGACGAAACAAAATGTAACGGTTGCGGGATTTGTGCAGATGCGTGCCATGAGGGTGCGATAGGAATGATAGACGGCAAGGCTAAACTTTTGCGTGATGATTATTGCGATGGATTAGGTGACTGTTTACCGGTCTGTCCGACGGGTGCAATAACCTTTGAGGAAAGAGAAGCTTTGGCTTATGATGAAAAAGCAGTCGAGGAAGCAAAACAAAAAGCTGTGGAAAATTTACCTTGCGGTTGTCCCGGCACGAATGTAAAAACTATAAAACGCGAAGCAGCGGAGAATGAATCTTTCGGCATTAACCTTAAGAGCAGACTTTCACAGTGGCCTGTTCAGATTAAGCTGGTGGCACCGAAAGCACCGTATTTTGACAGAGCAAATCTTTTGGTTGCAGCTGATTGTACGGCGTATGCTTATGGAAACTTCCACAATGATTTTATAAAAAACAAGGTAACAATTATAGGATGCCCAAAGCTTGATATGATTGATTATACCGACAAACTGACAACAATAATTAAGGAAAATGATGTCAGAAGTGTAACGGTTGTACGAATGGAGGTACCGTGCTGCGGAGGTATAGAAAATGCGGTAAAACAAGCACTTATGAACAGTGGAAAATTTATTCCTTGGCAGGTAGTTACAATAACAACCGACGGTACAATACTTGAATAATGTAAGCAAAAAAACGAAGCCGTTAATGACTTCGTTTTTTGCTTTGTTGCCGTTTCTCCATTTTTAACCAGTTGAAAAATCCGTATAAATCATTCACAAGGAAGATGACAAAGCATATTATTACTGAAATGTAGGAGATATCGTAAGTAGCTGCAAGTGACCAGAGAACTATTAAAACAATGTCATTTGCGGCATAGGCGAGGGCAAAATACGGACTTCTTCTGAATGTAAGATAGACTGCAATGAAGCTTGTTGTTACAGAAAGTGTGCTGAAAAAGAGGTAAGAGGTATCAAATGCTTTGAGTATAAAGTAAAAACCGAGTGTTACAATTGCCGATAAAATAAACATAAAGATAACTTCTTTTTGCTTGATGCGATTGACCGTGACCTCGGATTTGTTACCCTTGTAAGGATTTTTTAACCATGAAACAAGTGCAAAAAGTGCCATCGGACCCGTCATTCCGAGGTATGTTATCATCTCGCCGTAATATGCAAAAGAAAAGGAAATGATACCATAAAGTATGCTGAAAATTATCATCAGGAGTTGACCGAAGGGATTACCTTTTGCATTGAAAATCAAGGAAGTTACACCGATTAAGGATGCAGCCAGGGTTAAAAAATTCACCTTGTCAAAAATTAAAAATGATATGACTATAATGATTACAGAGGAAAGCCACAGTATTAACTCGGCTTTTGTAAAGTAAGAAAGTGGTTTTATCAGCTTTTTCATAGTTATTTCTCCTAAAAAATAAGCACCCGCTTACACATCTTCAAAGACCTAACGATGCGTAACGGATGCAAAGCATCACACTACCCGGTGGCAGTAAATATTGTTTTTAGTATTGTAACACAGGACTGATGTAATTGCAAGAAAAAACGGCAGGATTTCCTGCCGTTTTGAATCCTAAATTATAAACCCATCTTTTCGAGGAGCATTTTTGCACAGTCGATCTGATTGGGAATGTTGCCGTTTTCGTCACGGACACGCCAGATATCAGGTGTGATTTCGTCAGCAACATACATTTTGCCGCTTTCGTCATAACCAACTTCGATTTTGAAGTCGATGAGTGTGAGACCCATAGGAGCAAGCTCGTTTTTGAGAACTTCACCAACGCGAGCAAGGATATCAAGAGCTTCGTCATACTGACCTTCTTTAAGAAGACCTTTCATGATGCAAAGGCGTTCACTGATAAGCGGATCGCCCTGAATGTCATCTTTCAAAGTAACTTCAGCATAAGCGGGATCGAATACGATGCCTTCTTCAAGAGTGAAACGACGGCACATGCTGCCTGCTGTGAAATAACGAAGTACGAACTCAAGCTTCGGAACTGTAAGGTTACGAACCTGCATAAGACCCTTGTCAACATCAGCGTCGATGTAGTGTGTGGGAATGCCGTTCTTCTCCATAAGCTCGAAGAAATATTTTGAAATAGCAAGACCGATTTTGCCTTTGCCTTCAACGCTGCCGCCAACTGTGTTTGAGCCGGGGTCAAAAACGCCGTTTTCGCCTGTTGCACTGTCCTTGAAGAACAGGCTTACGATGTTTTTTTCTTCGTCAAGAAGAACATTCTTTGTTTTACCGGAATACAATGTTTTCATTTTCAACAACTCCTTAATATGTTAAGTTAATGTTATACGAAAGATGTGATGTTTCTGCGAAACCATCATTCCCACTCGCTCCCGAAAGTTGCAACCTAAACAATTTTGTTTAGGAGTTTTCGCACACATTATCGGGAGTGTCCAGATTATCCGTAAAATACGGACTGTAAAGATTTTTGTTGTCATCGTGTTGTTGTATCAACTGAAATATTATAGCTAATTTATTGCGAAATTTCAATAGTTTTAAAGAAAATAGTTATTGTTATTGTAACAAATATCAAAAGAAATTTGAACGAGATTTTATGCACGATTATGCAACTATTACTGAAATTTAATTTTTTAATAGTTTTATTTCTTGTTATTTTAAAAGCCTCCGTGTGCTTTATGCCGTCGGGTAAGTTTTATAAACATACTCATATATTTGTTGTCTATATGTTGCTATGGCATTATCATCATAGCTATCGGGTAAATCTTCCCACAACAAGTCACGAATCAACACACTGATAATTGACTGTGTTTCTTCCTTGTCACGCCAATGGTCAAGTTCGTGAATACGAGCTTTGATTTTTGAAAGCATCGTCTGAGCAAGTTTCTTAACCTTTTTAACTTCCTCTTTTGATAGCGAATCTTTCACAAGCAAATCAAACATCGTAAGCTCTTCGTCGCTTTCAAAACCTTCCTTGATATAGCGTTTTTGCTCATCATCAAGCTCATTTACGAGTTTCATAAGATTTTCAAATATAATTGCAATTTCATCTTTTTTATTGTCACGATTATATTCATCAACAATTTCCTGATAGCGTTGATAGTAATCAATACGCAGTGGGTTATTTGCAAGCATTTTTGCCAAACGTTCTTCAACCAATTGTTGCAAATCTTTTAGCAACAAATTTTTGTTTTGAACCTTTTCAAACTCACGACGCAAACGGTCAAAATCAATATTGCTGATATCAAACTTTTTGTTATCTTCCTCACCTGTGTTCTTTGTGACTGTAACATATTCACTGACAATTTCATTAATTTGTGCCATTAGTGCTGAATTATCAGCATGCTTACGTTTAACTTGCATCAGATCATATATTTCACTAACAGCATTTTTATAATGGTGTATTTCTTCAGAAACTTCGCCTTTTTCAATGTACTTGAACATACGGAAAAGTTCTCGTGCCTGAATTTCAAAACGCTTCTTTATCTCATCGGTAGTGCACATTACATTGGCACCTGTTTGTAGCAATTTAAGTTTTTCAAAATCATCTGCTTTGATTAAAGCTTTCAAAGAGAATTCATGCTCTGACATATAATCTTCTATTGATTTAATTGTATTTATAATCTTTGCAATCAATTCTGACTTATCCGGAGCAGGGTCAACGCCTGATTTTCCGCCACTGTCTGAAGTATAGTCTGCAAGTGCCTGACGAAGAGCCTTAACAACACCTATATAATCGACAACCAAACCATTGCTCTTACCGTCACAAACACGGTTGGCACGAGCGATAGTCTGCATCAGGGTGTGTGCTTTTAAAGGCTTGTCCAGATAGATTGTAGCAAGAGATTTTACATCAAAGCCCGTTAACCACATCGCACATACAAAAACAATACGGAACGGATTATCAGACTCTTTGAATTCTTTGTCCATCTCACGTTTTTCCATTTTTGTTCTGTGCGGAATTATATTTAAACCCCAATTATTGAAAGTCTGAATTTCGTTTTGTTCTTGGCTGATAATTACCGCCATTTCGGTTTCTTTCATCCAAGCAATTTTGCGTTGCAGTTCCTGAGCTTCTTGTTGTGTAACAAGCTTGAGTTCGGCTTCAAGTTCTTTTATCTTTTCTGACCAATATTTTTGTGCAAGATTATACATTCTCACACAAGTTACTTTGTTTACACAAACAAACATTGCCTTGCCTGTTGTCCAGAGTTCAGAATAATGTTCGACAAAATCTTTTGCAATTGTATCAAGACGAGGCTCAGAAGTGATAATATGTATATCTTTCGCAAGTTCAAGTTCTAACTTTGCCTGCTGATTCACATCAAGGTCTGCCGCCTCAACAGCATCAAGCAAAGCATCATTGATTTCGGGGTTTGTGATGTTAAGCATATCACTACGGTTTTCATAATAAAGCGGAACAGTTGCGCCGTCATCAACAGCTCGTTTAAAATCATAAACGGAAACATAGCTACCAAAGGTACGCTCTGTTATGTTGTCATATTTAAAAAGAGGCGTTCCTGTGAAACCAATACGGGAAGCAGTTGGTAATAAACGGCACATATTATCTGCAAATATACCGTTTTGAGAACGATGTGCTTCATCAGATAAAATGATAATGTCGTGCTCAGGTATTATTGGATCAACTGAATCATCATTAAATTTCTGTATCAAGGTAAATATAAAACTCGGATTACCTTTCAACATTTCGTGGAGATGCTTACCGCTTGAAGGTATGTACTGACGAGCTTTACCCGAGAGTTGACCGCAAGCTTCAAAAGTATCACTTATCTGCTTATTCAATTCATCACGGTCAGTCAGAATAACAAATGTCGGACTACCCTCAAACTTACGACGAATTTTCTGTGCCAGAAATACCATCGAGTAACTTTTACCACTACCCTGTGTGTGCCAGAACACTCCCAATTTTCCATTCTTCAGTTTTCTTGTTTTATAAGACTCTACTGCTTCATTAACACCAAGATACTGATGATTGCGTGCAAAAATTTTCGCAGTCCTACCGCCGGAATGATCAAAAAGGATAAAATTTTCAAACAAATCCATAAAGTTTCTTTTATCACAAATACCGAGAAGCATTGTTTCAAGGTCAACTGCACCAACTTCATCTTCTTTCAGGCGTTTCCACTCGTGGAAAAATTCATATTTTGAGCCCATTGTTCCGACTTTTGCTTCAAGACCGTTAGAAAGCATAAGAAAAGCATTAAAATGAAAAAGCTTCGGAATAGTATCTAAATAATCGGTATAATTACGATCATATGCATCTTTTACATCTACACTCTGCTTTTTAAGTTCAACAAAAAGCAACGGTATGCCATTGACAAAACCGACAATATCCGTGCGACGACGATGTAAATCACCATGGATTTTCATTTCTTTTACTGCGAGGAAATAATTTTTTTCGGGTTCGGCAAAGTTAAATACAATGGCATAACGAGTTTCAAAAGTGCCATCTGCTTTCTTAACCTGAATAGGAATACCGTCTCTGAGCATAGAATATTTTTCTTCATTTATTTGCATTAAAGTTGCAGATGCCGTATAGGCACAAAGAGTCTTAACGGCAGAATCAGCGTATTCTTCCGTCATCCAATCGTTATTATCAAATAATGCTTTGCGCAGATACCTTGTCAATACAATTTCCTTGTATGACTTTCTGCCGAGAGTGCCGTTTTCGCCTAATTGTTCTTTATCATAGGCAAAAACAACATCCCATCCGAGCTTGTTTTGCAAAACATTACCGGCGCTGTTCTGCACCAATATATTTTCTGAATATTCCCAGCTCATTGCTTAGCCTCCTGAATATAATTAAGATTGTATCATTTAGGTAAATTATTTTTATCCTTTATTTCATCTATAGTAATATAGATTTCTTTATAGTCATTATATTCCTTCATCAAAACCCACTTCGACTTAAGTTGAATAATTTTATGATTTTCTACATAAGGACTAATCATTGTTATATCTCTATTAAATTTTTTATAAATATCAGCAGGTATTATCACAAATGAGGTTACAATGATAAATGTAAAAATAACTAAAATAATAAAGCTTGTCAATAGTCTATATTGTAATTTTGTGTTTTTAAGTTTTTCCTCATTTTTTAATAATTTTTCCTTTTCATACTTAGTTATCTCAACATTTTCGTTAGATTTGTTCTCTAGATCTCCATATTCTTTTTTTGATCTATATTTTAAAAACCTAGCAAAAATAGGCGTAAATCCCCCAAAAACTCCAAACATCAAACCTATCAACAAACTGAAAACCATCTCCGAAGCACTACTTTCAGTATGTATAGCAGCAAAATGATAGTACACATTTCTTATCGACTCAAATATATTCGCTCCCACTTTTGGTGTTTCCTTTACAAACCAAGTAACTGCATTCCACAAAACAGTAGTAATAATACTTACTATTATACCTATAAATATTTCTCTTCGATGGAGTTTCCATAATTCCTTAATTTTATTCATAATAAATTTCTCCTGTTTTACTTATGGTTTTCTATTATCCTTGAAGTTTTAGTATTAACGGCAACAAAGCTATCCCTACATCAAAACTTTTATCTGCAAGCCACACAAGAACAGGCTTGACTTTTTCCCACTTTGTTTTTTTACTACCTGTGCCATTAACAACGGATTCTATTTCGGAAATCTTATCCAAAGCTTCTTGGGTCTGTTCATCTGTAAGGGATGTCATATCCTCGATTTTGGCCCGTACCTGCTCAAACGTGATATTTACTGTCACGTTGTTGTTGACGGTTACATTAACATCGGGTGTGTTCGCAGGCATCTGTCTTGCAGTATTGCTGTTAGCATTCCACCCATGCATAAATGCTTCCAGTTTCGGTTTCATCATAGACAGGTTCTCTTTTAAGGAGTCTATATCCAGAACGTCATATGCAAAACCTATACCCGCTGTAAAGCCCCACATGCTCTTTCCCCAGTCCGCAATGCAGTACTGATACTTTCCGTCTAAATATCTATGTAATTCTAACACTTTCGCTTGGTCATCCACCATGGCAATTGCATCGATTTTTAGGATATCGCTGCGGATTGCTTTCTCTTGCTTATGTTGATTTGATGCGTCAATTTGTGCCTTTGTAGGCGGTTTCATCTCTGGAAGTCTCATATTTAACTCATTTTCTCCATTCATTAACTTTACAGTATCTCTCACCATTATAACAAAGACATTATTTGAAATAATAGCGATCTACTTAATTCTGCTTTTGGAATCAATATTTTATAGAAGAATACTTTTTCTTTATGTACTTTCCAACCCCATCTAATCCGGGATATATAAATTTTTCGTTTATACATAGTTCATCAAGTTGAGAAAGAATATGCTTCTTCGCATCATTTGGAATCAAGATGTGCGTCAATACGCCATTTTGTGGTTTTTCAGGTTTCTCATCAAACGACATATAGTTATCCGGAGAAATGATATTTGTAAGTGGCATTCGTAGTGCTCCCCAAAGCATAAAAACACTGGATTGGGTAGACATTCTTTCTTCCCGATGAGCGGGCCGATATATTACTGGATATTGAGAATACTGCATATGATCTGCTGGTGGATATTGCTGAAGCATAACATCCCAGTTAATAATATCACCAATTAATTGGTTGGTATGTGATGCGTATAGTAATGGTGCGCCAAAGTATAGTTGATTATAAAATGGCTCATTAACAATCCATACAGACGCATCTGATTCTGTTGTGCCACTACACGCAAAATAGAGGGCCACCAACGGATTTTCTGTAAAATCAAGCAAGCGTGTCGGAGCGCCAAAATGTTGAGCAATTTCAAGCCAAGCTGCAACATCGTTGATTGGCACGTTTTTTATATATCGGCAACTTTCAGAAATAAAGTCCTCTAAAATATTATATTCTAACTGTGAATACGCACCAACCTCATGCCCGTCAGATAGTTTTTCCCATCGAAAAACACCCGGAACTAGCTGATATTTTTCGTGATTGCTGTGTCCACGGTATATGAACTTAGGTGAATGTACATATTTATGATCAGGAAGAGTTGGTATCCCCGCAGAGACCTCATAGGTATAGTTGTTCTTCAACTTATCAATAGTGGCTATGTATTCTGTTACAGTATGTATGACCATAAATATCACACCTCCAATTCGCCGCTCATAAGTTTTGGCAACAGACTGTCGCGGGCTTCAGTCAAACGGATGTTTTGTTTTTGTAGTATTCTTCGCTTTTCAAACAACGGAGCTACAATTTGAGTATATTTATCCATTATTCTTTTTGTTGGACACAAAACAATTGTCTGTTTTACAACTTCACCACTAATGTTTTGTTGACCAGCTCCACGTGCTATTCCATTATAATGATCCCTTAATTCATAAAGCTTTTCATATAACCACTGCCAAGATATTTTCGTTTCATCTGCTTTCAAGCAAAGTGCTGCTTGATTACAAGTCGCCTCCGAATCAAGAACACCTAATCTGCCCAAAGTAGGACTTGCATATATAGCCATTAAAATTGTATTTTTAGGAAAGAATTTGGCAGATGAATTGCTTTGTCCTTCAACACTAATTTTCTCATCAGAATCAATAAGCCAACAATCTTGCAATTCTTGCGTTTTATACCACTTTATAGTTGCATTGTCCCAATAATTTTTATTTCTTCTGCTTGGTGTTCCGCCAGCATTGATTCTTTCACACAATTCTGCTATCGCATATTCTTCCCACCCCTGCGGTACGCCGTCGATGATAGGGGTAGTTTTGTGGCCGGGGAAGCGCAGATCAACAAACCATTCTTTATAAAGTCGCTGTGCCGCTTCTTCCAACAACTTGATCTGTTTTTGGTTATTTTCGATGAGGTCGTCGTAAGCTGAGAGAATGTCTGCAATTCTAACTTGAAGATCATAGTTAGGAATTCTCACTTCGCATGCCGACAATCTGCCTTGACTTAAATTCTGAATATTGGCTCCAACTGCGGAACCAGTCATCGCTTTTCGAAAATCGGAACTCTTAAAAAGATAAGTAAAAAATACCGGATTGTGTTTTTTTGTATCGTTTAATCTTGCCCTGATACAAAATCCTGAATATGTAACCGGAGATTCTGGATTTTTAATCAGCATACATCGTCCAACGAGCTCTTTGTTTCCGTTTGAACGAACAAAAACTATATCTCCGTTTCTCAAATAATCATTGGAGCGAACAACTTCCTTTTTGATTTCTTCCAATGAATTGTAGTCAGGGGAAAATCTATTACCAAAATTAGATACCCCTATTAATTTGACACCCTTTGAATAAGCAGATTTATCAAAATTTATCCCATTACTAAACTCTGCTATATCTCCAAGTTTAACGATTTCCCAACTCATAACCCCATCTCCTTCATATTCTTTGAGATGGCATCCATAAGCTTGTTGGATTCAGCTTGAAGTGTTAAAAGTTCGCTATGTATTTCTACCATACGCTCGGCAAAATCTACACCATCGTCCTCGACTTCTGCAACTCCGACATAAGCACCGGGTGTTAGTGAATAACCCTTTTCAGCTATTTCCTCAAGAGTAGCACACTTACACAAGCCGAGTATATCCTTGTACTCGCCCTCACCGAATTTTTCATATAGCCATTCAAGTTCTTCAATGATCTCTAATTGTTTTTTGATAGCACAAAGATACATTTCACATTCGTTTTCAATTTGTTTTTTATACCATCCAAGAGTAATAACACCGGTTTTCTTATAATAATCAAAAAGTTCTGCTAAACGCTCTTTGGAAATGTTTTTAAGTAATTCTAATTTGCCAATCTTGTAGTCAGCAATCAATTCTATGCCCTTATTTAAAAGCGATTTAGACATCAGCACTTCAGCATAAGTATTTGGAATACTGTTCTCAACACTATTTGTGAAATCACGCATAGCTAAATCATATGTTTCCTCGCAATTAAAACCGTATGTTAACAACGAATCATACAATTCAATCTGTGCATTTCTAACTGCAACAATATATTCGTTTAAAAGACGAGTGTATTTTTCGGTTTCCCCACGATAGAGCCAAACTATCGCATTGAGGTTTTTCATCTGCCACTCTGACCATTCGTTAAGCGTGCGGTCAACCTGAGTGTAATAATTACGAGCATCGATGAAAAGAACATTGTCTTTATTTTCCGCACACTTTCCTTTATCAAAAAACCACAAGGTACAAGGCAAACTTTTGGTATAGAAGAAATTATTACCCACCGAAAGCATAACATCTACATCACCGGTATTTACAAGTTGCTCACGGATGTTTTTATCCTTGCCCTGACTATCAGTTGCCGAAGATGCCATAACAAAGCCTGCTCGTCCTGTTTCATTAAGATAAGCGTAGAAATAGGAAATCCAGAGATAATTTGCATTGCCAACCTCTTTATTTTTATTAACTCCCGGTAACCCGAAAGGAAGTCTGCCTGCATTTTGGGTAGTTTCAGCTTTGACTTTATCTACATTGAACGGTGGGTTCGCCATTACATAATCACAAGTTCCTACTAATGAATATGTATCGTGATAAAAACTGTTGGCTCCATCACCTGATGTAATCTTTGCATTAAGACCGTGAACTGCCATATTCATAGCACAAAGCTTTGCGTTGTAGTCAAGTTTTTCCTGACCGTAAAAAGTCATTACAGTATTTGCATTTGCACCAAATCTTTCTATAAAATCAGCCGATGCTACAAACATACCACCACTACCACAAGCCGGGTCAAGAACAGTGCCATGATTAGGTTCAATAATATTAACAATCATCTGTACCAATGATTTCGGCGTGAAGAATACACCATCATCCGAAGCAACAACAGGTGCAAACTTATTAAGAAAATACTCATAAATTCTACCGATAATATCATCCTTTATTTCATTAAATGCACTATTGTTAAAAATACGAAGAAGCTCTCGCAATAAGTCATTTTTTAGGATATTATAGTTTTTAGGCAATACACCTCTGAGTTGCCCTGATTGTTCCTCAATAAGTTCCATAGCATGATTGATCGCTTGTCCCATATCTGTATTGTCCGGGAGATTTAAAAGATAATCATAGCGTGCTTCTTCGGGTAAAAAAATTGCACTTTTAGTTTTAAAATCATCAGCTTCCACAGGAAGTACTCTGCCATTACGAACAGGTCTGTCTTTTAATATGTCTGCCTCAACAAACTTAAAACGACTATATGCATATCTCAAAAAGATTAAACCAAGCACAGGCATACAATACTCCTGCGATGTAACCTTTGAATCGGCACGTAAAAGGTCTGCCGCTTCCCATAATTCAGTTTCTAATTTCCTGATATTTATCATATTTTACCTCACTCATTTTCTGCCAATTATAACAGAAAAATTATAATTCTTCTGCTTTAAATGTTGTGTAGCCTTCGTAGTAGTAACTGTGGTCGATGCCTTTCATATACATTTCACGGTCGTTGATTTTGTCAGTCAAGGCATTTTTGAGGATATACTTAATTTCAATATCCTTAATCGGACTGCGTTCCATCGCCTGAAGATAGTCTTCTTTATCAACCTGACTCCAATCAACAACTTTGCCGATTTCTTTTTTGAAGATGCAATCAAGCCAGATACGAGTACTTCTGCCGTTGCCTTCACGGAACGGATGAGCCACATTCATTTCAACATACTTTTCAATGATTTCGTCAAAAGTTGACTGTGGCATCTTCTCAATATTCTCAAGTGCTACACCAAGATACATAACAGGTGCAAATCTGAAATTGCCTTTTGAGAGATTCTCCTTGCGGATTTCTCCTGCAAAAAAGTAGATTTCATCAAAAAGAAATTTGTGTATCGCTTGAAGTGATGCAGTTTTGCCCGCTTCAAGTTTATCAAGCATTCCGCTTTCAAAAAGTTCTATTGCCTTTTTCTTGCTGATTTTTTCTTCAGCTTCTGCAAGTTCAGGAGCAGAAGTGATGCCTAATTTATTTTCAAGTACCATAACGCCTCCAAAATAACGTTAATTAAAATTTAAAATTAAAACTGTAACAACAGCAACAAGTATAATTCCGATTAAAGAAGTGGAACAACCCACAGGTTTCTTTGACGATTTTTTGTATTGATGGTCTATATAAACAAATTGTTCTGACAAATAGTTTTGCTTTGGCTTTTTCTCTTTGCTTAGATTTTTCGCTTTACGATATAAAGCAAGAGGATCATCAACAGTCATTATACGGGAGTGAAAGTTATTAAGCCATTGTGCATCTTCTGGTGTGCACATGTTTTCTTCTGTGCAATTCGGTTCATGTACAATTTGATTCCTCACCCAGCGATAGTGTTTTAGTTGTTTTAAATCTTCATTCCAACCCGATACACAATAGGCACCGTCAGAAATTTTAAGCATTTCATCAATATAAGATGACAGACCATGATTGTCACCGTAAGCTTCACTACAAAGTTTCTCAAGTCTTTTGTACGAATCAATAAATCCCATTATAAACACCTACTGATTATTTTCAGGAATAAATTCCATAATATCATCCACACCACAATCAAGAGCTTTGCAGATTTTACCGAGAGTTTCAACTGTAACATTTTCGCCCTTACTCATTTTTGAAATTGTGTAATTGCTGATATCTGCAACTTTTGCAAGGTCCTTTTTCTTCATATCGTGGTCAATTAAAAGCTTCCAGAGCTTTTTATAACTAACAGCCATAAGTACACCTCTTAAATAAAACATTCCATTCCATATTATAACAATTATAAAACAATATTGCAATATAAAATGTAGTTAAAACTAAATTTTTTTTGTTAAGACTAAAAATTCAGCGACAGAGAGAAATTAGCTCCCTGTCGCTATCGCATTATTTGTAAATCAGCTCGTGATTCACTATTTCTGTTGATCGGTTATAGACACTATTCATTAAACGCACCCAGTATAGCTGGTCTTTTTCCTTGAGCTCTTCGGTGATATTTTCTTCCTCGCAGATTTGTTTTACCAACAGGTCGAACATCTCCTGTGCCTGACGGTCGAAATTTTGCAGATACTCCCACAATGTTCCTTCGGAAAGCATAATTGTTAAGACTGTTGGTTTATATCGGAGAAGATAGTCTTTGTGTAATTGTCCCCACTTGCCGAGAGGGGAGGTGGCTTCATCAGTAAGCTTTACATTAGGGATTTTGTACCCGTTAACGATCCTGTAAGTTCCGCCGTTTTTCTCAAATGAAGATTTTTGTTTCATGAATTTACACCCTTTCTTTTCTTGAATTTGGTTTTTTGTAACGTGCCTGGCGTTGTGATCTTTCGGTTTCTTTTGCTTTGACTACAAGTGCATCTATCTGTTCATCACCAAAGATTTTACGAAGCAGTTTATAGTTCTGAACTTCTCTGTTGAGCTTGTCATTCTGTTCTGAAAGAGAGCGATTTTTAGCCATTATTTCCTTTGTATCGGCTTTTTCAACTCGACCCCATAGTTTTATACTGTTAAGCTCATTCTGAAGCTCAAAGCACTTTCTTACCGCAGTTTTTGCAAGGTCAAGAAGCTTCCTGAAAAGTGGTTCAACAAACTTAGATTTGTAAACTTTTGCCGTCATCAGGGGAGAGGGATCAGGTAATTTGAACTCGTCAGCCTCATAAAAATCTTCCGCTATTTCACTCATATTACTTTCAAACTGCATCAGTGCTTCTGCTTTTTCGGTCAGTTCTTCAACCTTTAGATTCAGTTTTTCGGATTTTATTGTGAGCTTTTCGACTTCCTCTGAGCGCATTTTCTTTTCGTAATCATAAACGGATAAGTGCTTTTCGTGAGTGCCTTTTTGTTCCCATTCAACTCCGTAATGCTCCATAATTTTGGCAAGTTCTTGCTTTTCGGATTCTACCCAAAGATTCCATTCTGTTTCGTGTTTTGAACTTCCTACGAAACCTTGATTGCTCAATGCTTGTTTTAATGACACTCTTGTGTCAAGTCCACGCTTGCTGTTTGTGGTAAATGGAACAAAATCAATGTGTAGGTGAGGTGTTGCTTCGTCCATGTGAAGATGAGCAGAGAAAACTTTTAAGTACGGATTTCGTTTCTGAAAATCCTGATAATACTCATCAAGTATTCTCTCAGCAAGTTCACCGTCAGGAGATTTTGAATTCATATTTTCGCAGTTACCGACCTGAATTATGATCTCGTGAAAGGTCTTTTCCTGTTTACCTGAACGGATTTTTTCGTAGTAGTTTTCGATTTTTCTGTCAGCACGTTTTTGTTTTTGGTTGTATCTTTGAAGTGCGTCATTGAATAATTCGTGGTACACATCTTTTATTTTTTCATTGCAGTATTCGGTGTTAAGATGAGTTCTTTCGGGGTCTGTGTTCTTTGCATTGAACTCTCTGCTGTTATGATTCACCGAACCTTTTCCTACCATAATACTTATTGTTCGTCTTATATAATCACCTTTCCTTTTATTTTTATAATCTACAAACCTTATAAAAAGTTCTGTTACTCTTGTCAAGAGTAACGCAAAAGCACTTTTGACACACCTTGTATATCAAAAGGTGCTGTTGCGCTCTCCGAGGGGCAAAGAGCAATCTTTAAAAAGGTGCTCTCTGCACTCTCGATTAAACTTATCCGTGTCGGTCTGTGACGATGGTGACGATGTTTTTGGTACCGTCTAAAACACCGTCACGAC
Source organism: Acutalibacteraceae bacterium (assembly GCA_045540355.1). Classification (GTDB taxonomy): domain Bacteria; phylum Bacillota; class Clostridia; order Oscillospirales; family Acutalibacteraceae; genus RGIG2945. The sequence goes on from JAZQHB010000072.1 coordinate 58,287, forward strand.
CGACACGCATCGTCACGCTTGCTCAAAATATAGGTGCACCTTGCGGCCATCGTGACAGCGTTTGTTCTCATAACAGATGCCGTACTCATTGAACAAACGCCCTGCATTGATATTCAGTTTCATCGACAAAGCGTTGGCTTTCATATCAACGCCGAGCACCTTGACGAGCTCTGATGGTGAGCCATACCACTCTGCGTTGTCTGCGGTGATAAATGCCGCCACCTTTTCAAGTAAGGGTTCGGGTGGCTCTTTCCAAAGTTCCGTTTCAACTTGCTCCAATTCCCATAGAAGCGTTTGTGTATTACGGATAAGGTGTAGCTTTTGGTCGGGTTGGTCTCTGCCCGAGACCTCAAGTGTGGCGTTGTTGCTTGTGCGTTTCTCTTTCTGCAGAATAAAGCCTCCGTCTGCCGCACCGAGCAGTGCTGTTGTTCCGGAAATCATATCGAACTTATCATTGGCAGCTTGCTTTCGGGTGTGGTGAACGATTAAAACACAAATGCCGTAATGGTCGGTAAAATTTTTGATGCGGTTAATAATTTCATAATCGTTAGCGTAACAGTAATTATCTCTGCCAATCTCACGCACTTTTTGGAGTGTGTCTATGATTATGAGTTTTGTATCAGGGTATTCGGTAATGAAACCTTGCAACTGTTCATCAAGTCCCTTACCAATATGACTTGCTGAGACAGAGAAGTGCAGATTGTCTGCACTATCTGTTCCAAACATTCTATACAAGCGTTCCTGCAGACGGCGGTAATCGTCTTCAAGGGCGAGGTACAATACGGTTCCTTTTCGGGTAGTATAGTTCCATATTGGTGTTCCGGTACTGATGTGATATGCCAATTGTGCCATAAGGAAACTTTTGCCGACCTTGGGAGCTCCTGCAAAGATATATGTTCCCGGATAGAGCAAGCCGTCAATTAACGGCGGCTTGCTTTGATAAACTGTATCGTATAGTTCTGTCATTGTTATTGTTTTGAGATAGGATGGATCCATCATTCTTAACATTTCAAGTTGAATTTGCTCAAAACTCTTGATATTTTCATCTTCAGGGGTTATAATATCAACAATGCTTTTTTGGGAAGGCTGCTCCGTATCTGCGCCAACAGATACATTAGGGGCAGTCTTTTCTGTTTTATTGCTCACTCAGATTCCCCCTTTTAATCCATATAATGTTTTGTTTATTTGGTTGATGATTTCAAGTAAGTCATAACTGACCTTACCACCGTTTTCAATACGCTTAAGTTCGTCAAGCACGGCGGCGAGTTCCAATTTGAGAGCTTTATACACTCTTGGATTACCTTCCACGATAATCTCACGATTAGTGCACTTGCGGTAGCAGTATTCCTGCTTGGTGAGTCCCGATAGTGATACGATGCGATTTATCGTTTCGTTTTCTTCGGGTGATACACGAAACCCTATGGTGATACATCTGAAGCGATCATGTTTATCTAAATTCTTAGCTGACATTTTGTGATTCCTCCTTTCGGAAGTTGTTCAGCTTGTCTGCCATATCTGTCTGTGTTGACGGGAACAGATGAGCGTAGTTATAAGTGATATTGATACTTTCGTGTCCTACACGCTCGGCAATTGCAACCGCCGAATATCCCATTTCAATTAAGAGGGAAATGTGGCTGTGTCGCAGATCGTGGATGCGGATGCGTTTAACCCCTGCATCATCTGCGCCCCTTGTCATTTCACGGTGCAGATAGTTCTTTGTGATATTAAACACTCGGTCATTCTTTTGCAGACCGTAGATTTTAGCAAGGTATTCTTTTATTTCATCTACAAGAAAATCGGGCATCTTTATCACTCTGTTGCTTTTAGGAGTTTTTGGATCGGTAATAACATCTCTGCCGTCAATACGTTGATAGGACTTATTGATTGTTACCGTGCCTCGCTCAAAATCAAAGTCAGCTGCGGTCAAGGCTAATAACTCACCCTCACGGATACCGCACCAATACAGCATTTCAAATGCGTAATAGGATACGGGTTTGTCCATCACCGCAAATGCAAACTTCTGATATTCTTCCTGAGTCCAGAAGAGCATTTCACGACTTTTTGATTTGCCCATATTACCAACCTTTGCGGCTGGATTTTCTCTCAAGCCATAGAACTTAACAGCGTGATTGAAAATGGCACTGAGCTGATTGTGAAGCGTTTTAAGGTACACGGGAGAATATTTTTTGCCGTTTTTGTCGCAACTTTTAATCATTTCGTTCTGCCAAGCAATAATATCTCTTGGCAGAATTTCGTTGATTTTGCGTTTCCCGAAGTATGGTAAGAACTTTGTGCGGATAATATGCTCTTTTGTGTGCCAAGTATTTTCTTTAATGCGGTTTTTCATATCAATCGTATAACTGTCAATGAAGCTTGAAAAAGTCATACTGAGGTCTGCTTGACTCTTATTCAAGAACTCACGCTCCCAAGCGAGTGCATCACGCTTTGTTTGGAATCCTCTCTTTGTACTTTGCTTTCGTTCTCCGTTCCAATCGGTTACTCGATAGGAAACCATCCAGGTGTTTCTTTTCTTGTCTTTGTAAACAGCCATGTTTATCACTTCCTTTCCTTAATTTTGGCTGGATCGTAGCAGGTTTTATCTAAAAAGAATTGTCTGTTTATTTTACCTGACAGTGTGAAAAATCCTTGCTCTTCCAGTTCGGCGTTCATTTTCCGAATCACCTTATAGGCGAATGATTTGGAAATCCTGAGTGCCTTTGCAACATCGTCTGCGGTCATATAATAATCTTCAAACATAGTAGCACCTCCTTTCTTGTTTTGTCGTTTTGTTTGATTTGATATTATGTGAAACACTTAACACTATTTGTTTAAGTTAAGTGTATTATACTAAACAAATTTAGTTAAGTCAAGCGTTTTTCAAGAGAATGTTAAACTTTTTTGTTTATATTATCTTGACAGCACTTAAACATTTGTGTTATACTCATGCAAAGCACATAGGCAAGGAGTGAATTACTATGGCAATTGGTGAAAGAATAAGATTTTTTCGCAACCTAAAAGGTATGACACAAAAGTTTCTTGGTGTAAAAGTTGGTTTTCCGGAGAAAACTGCCGATGTCCGTTTGGCTCAATATGAGTCCGGCACAAGAACACCTAAATCAGATTTAACCGAAGCACTCGCAGATGCTTTAGGTGTTTCTACTATGGCATTAAATGTTCCTGATATTGATACAGATCTTGGCTTTATGCATACCCTCTTTGCATTAGAGGACATTTACGGCTTAAAAATTGACAAGCTTAATGACGAGATTTGTATCCGCCTTGATAAGAACAGAGGAACATCTTACATTTCTCTGCTTGAACTTTTTTCTGCTTGGCAGAAAGAAGCAGAGAAGTATCGTAACGGCGAAATCAGCAAAGAGGAATATGATCGTTGGCGTTATCGCTATCCTGAATTTGATACAACTCAGCGTTGGGTGAAGATACCTTCTCAGAAAATTAGTGATATGTTGATTGAAGCTAATTCACAAAACACGGAGGAAAACTTATAAATCTCGGCGGTTACTATCCCGGACAGTTGTGGTCAGGTGCAGACAAATTCGCAAAGAAAGCAAACGAAATCTTTAAATTCAAATCTTGATGTAATTGCTATACCATAAAAAACAAAAAGAGCTAACAGACTTTGTAACAAAAATCTGTTAGCTCTTTATTTATGAATAATCTGAAATTGTTGTCAAAACGTTGTCATGAGGCTTTTTCTAACCTCGAAAGCCCAGTGTTTATGCGGGTTTTCAGCGTTTTTGGTATTATTCCCACTCAATTGTGCCGATCGGCTTGGGAGTGAGGTCGAGGAGAACACGGTTGATGCCGTCAACCTCGTGAGTAATTCTGTCAGTAATGTGGTGGAGAAGCGGGTAGGGGATTTCTTCGATTGTGGCACTCATTGCATCGGTTGTATTAACTGCACGAATGATTGCCGGCCAACCTTCATATCTCTTGCCGTCTTTAACACCGACACTCTTTGTATCGGGGACAGCGATGAAATACTGCCATACCTTACCTGCAAGTCCGTTTTTATCAAATTCTTCACGGAGAATTGCATCTGCTTCTCTGAGAGCGTGGAGTCTGTCACGAGTGATTGCACCGAGGCAACGGACACCGAGTCCGGGACCCGGGAACGGCTGACGATAAACCATATTGTGGGGAAGACCGAGAGCGTCACCGACAACTCTTACTTCGTCTTTATAGAGAAGTTTAACGGGTTCGACAAGCTCCATTTCCATGTCTTCGGGAAGGCCACCGACATTGTGGTGAGCCTTAACTCCGTCACTTTCGAGAATGTCAGGATAGATTGTACCCTGAGCAAGGAAAGAAATACCTTCAAGCTTTGCAGCTTCTTCATCAAATACCTTGATGAATTCGCCGCCGATAATTTTACGCTTCTTTTCCGGGTCGCTGACACCGGCAAGAAGGTTCAAGAAACGGTCTGTTGCATCAACATAAACAAGGTTAGCGTCAAGATTTTTTCCGAAAACCTCGATAACCTGCTCGCTTTCACCTTTACGCATAAGACCATGGTTTACATGCACATTGATAAGCTGTTTGCCGATAGCCTTGATAAGGAGTGCGGCAACAACAGATGAGTCAACACCGCCTGAAAGAGCAAGGAGAACTTTTTTGTCGCCGACCTGCTCGCGGATAGCTTTGACCTGTTCGTCTATGAAAGCATTTGCAAGTTCAGGTGTGGTGATTCTTACCATGCTTTCGGGTCTTACATTTGAATCCATATTTTTATCCTCCCGTTTATCAGTTTGTGTAGTTATCAAAGTATCCCTGTACGAGAATTACGGGAGTACCCTTGTCGCCCGAGCCGCTTGTAAGGTCACAAAGTGAACCTAAAAGGTCGGGAATCTGTCTGGGAGTTGTACCCTGTGATGCCATATTACCGACAAGGTTTGACTGCTTCGACTTGATGCTTTCTTCGATAGCCTTCTTAAGCTCGTCACCGCTTAAGTCTTTAAAGTCGTTGTCAGCAAGATATTTTAATTTGAGTTCATTGGGTGTACCCGCAAGACCGTCGGTATAAGCGGGAGATACGCAGGGGTCTGCGAGTTCCCAAATTTTACCCTGAGGATCTTTGAAAGCACCGTCGCCGTAAATCATAACTTCGATTTTCTTACCTGTTGCTTCAATGAGGAGCTTTTGTGTTTCGTCAACAAAGCTCTTGCAGTCGCGAGGGAAGAGTTTTATTGTATCTTCTGTTGACTTGTTTGAGCCTAAAAGACCGAAGTTTTCGTTATAACCGCTTCCGTCAACGGGAGCATTGAGAATACCGTCAAGACTGCAAACGACCTTGGCACCTGCTTTTTTGAGGATTCTTGCAGTTCTTGCTCTTGTATGAATATCACAGTTAAGAACACAGTCGGTGTATTTTAAAATAGCTGTCGGCTGGTTAGCAAATATGATTTCAACCTCTGCACCTGCTTCTTTGATGATGTCGCCGTAGTATTCAACATAGTCAACACCTGTGAACTCATGCTTGTTTTCACCGAAGAGGCGTCTGTAATCTTCAAGTGTGAGTACATCTGAATAGGGGTTAACATCTGTTTCGTCAATTTTATCCAAAGAAACAAGAGTATTTCCGACTTCATCACTGGGATAGCTGAGCATAAGAACAACTTTTTTAGCACCCATTGCAATACCCTTGAGGCAGATAGCAAAACGGTTACGCGAGAGAATCGGGAAAATAACACCGATTGTTTCACCGCCGAGCTTTGCTTTAACATCTTTTGCGATTGCGTTGATATCAGCGTAATTGCCCTGGCTTCTTGCAACGATTGATTCGGTAACTGCTACAACATCCTTGTCACGCAGTTCAAAATTTTCACTTGCGGCTGCTTCAATAACGGAGTTTGCAACAATCTTAGGAAGATTGTCACCTTCTCTGATGATGGGACAACGAATGCCTCGTGAAACCGTACCGACTTTTCTTTCCATGATATCATCCTCCAAACGGACTTATCAGTCCGAGTATTAGGGGTAATACAAAAATATTACCCATTATTTTTTATCACCCGAATATTATAGCAATATTATCTTGAATTTTCAAGATTTTATAAAACAAAACTTACATTAAATTACAAATAATCTGATAAAAAATTTTGTGAAAATTGTAGATAATATGCTTTGATAATATTATTTTAACCAAATCAAATGATTTGATATATAAAATCACTTTACATAAAGCGGAATTTATTGTATAATTGAATTTAATAATATTTTAGAAGCGGTGATGATATTGATACAGTTTGAAGAATTAAGACTTGAGTTATTAAATCACGAAGAAAGTCTTAAAAATCTCAAAGATGCGATGAAAATCGAGGAGCTTGAGAAGGATATAGCAAACTTGGAAGAACAGACGGCTGATGAAAGCTTCTGGGGTGACCTTGAAAACTCACAGAAGGTATTGAAGAAGATCAGCTCAATGAAAAACAAGGTTGCTTCGTACAATAACCTCAACACAAGCTTTGATGATATGTTGACGATGATTGAGCTCTCCGATGAGGAGGGTGACCTTGATATGCTCGAGGAATGTCAGACGGGTGTAAAGGATTTTGAAGCACAGCTTGAAAAGCTCACATTGTCTACACTTTTATCGGGTGAGTATGACTCAAAGAATGCGATTCTGACTTTCCATGCAGGTGCAGGCGGAACAGAAGCACAGGATTGGAATGAGATGCTTGTCAGAATGTATACCCGTTGGGGTGAACAACACGATTACAAGGTCAGCACGCTCGACTTTTTAGACGGTGATGAAGCCGGTCTTAAATCGGCAACCTTGCTTGTAGAGGGTGAAAATGCCTACGGTTTCCTGAAGAGTGAAATGGGTGTTCACAGACTTGTTCGTGTATCTCCTTTTGATTCGTCGGGAAGAAGACACACATCTTTCGCATCGCTTGAAGTTATGCCCGAAATCGATGACAGTATCGAAGTTGAAATCAGTCCCGATGACTTAAAGGTTGATGCATACAGAGCATCAGGTGCAGGCGGACAGAAGGTTAATAAGACTTCATCTGCTATCAGAATCACACACTTGCCGACAGGTATCGTAGTTTCTTGTCAGGTTGAAAGAAGTCAGCACCAGAACAGAGAAGTTGCGATGAGAATGCTTAAATCAAAGCTCATCGAAATTAAAGAAAGAGAACATCTTGATAAGATTGAAGATATCAAGGGTGATCAGAAAGAAATCGGTTGGGGTAGTCAGATTCGTTCTTATGTATTTATGCCCTATACACTTGCAAAGGACCACAGAACAGGCTTTGAAGTAGGTAACATTCAGGCGGTAATGGACGGTGAGCTTGACGGATTTATCAATGCTTACCTCAAACAGAATGCAAGCAAGGAGTGAGCAGCTTGGAAATAATCGACATTACTTACGATTTATTTGAAGCACCGATATACCCCTCAGACCCCGAGCCGGAATATGAATTTGTGTCAAAAATCGAAGACGGAGCAACTTGCAATCTGTCAACGATTTTTGCTTGCGTGCATAACGGCACACATACTGATGCACCGTACCACTTTATTGAAGACGGAATTACGGCGGAAAAACTGCCGTTGGAGAATTTTATCGGCGAATGTACCGTGTTGACGGTTCGCAAGGGTGCGATAACGGGCGAGTATGTCGATAACAATTTCCCCGAATGTGAACGCCTTTTGCTAAAAAGTGAGGGTAAAGCATATTTCACCGATGACGGTGCTTATGCAGCTGCGGCACTCGGATATAAGCTTATAGGTACTGATAATTTGTCCGTCGGTACTCACGGTGCACAGACAAGACCTCACAGAGCATTTTTATCTGAAAATATCAGCATCTTGGAGGGCTTGAAGCTCGACGAAGCAGAGGACGGAAGATACTTCCTTGTAGCACTGCCAATGAAAAACTCGGGTCTTGACGGTGCAATCACAAGAGCTGTTTTAATCAAAAGCGATATTGTTTGGTATAGCAAATAAAAACAAGCCTGTCGGATAAAACCGGCAGGCTTCTTTAGTTTATTACAATCCCCAATAATTCTGGTCAAGAATTCTATACATAACCGCTTCGCTGATATGTTCAGAGGTTATTTGCTCTGAACCTGCAAGGTCTGCAATTGTTCTTGCTGTGCGGAGGATTTTATCGTGTGCTCTTGCTGAAAGTCCGAGGGTTTCGAATACCCTTTCCAAGAGTAAAATCGCTTCTCTGTCAGGGTTGCAGAATTGTCTTGTCAGTGCAGGTGTCAGCTTCGCGTTACAGGTGACACCGGTACCTTTATAGCGTTCAAGCTGAATCTGTCTTGCTGCATTGACTCTCTCACGAATCACAGCAGATTTTTCACCCGAAGAACGCTTGCTGTTCATGTCCTGAAAACTTACCGCAGGCACTTCTATGTGAATGTCAATTCTGTCAAGCAACGGACCTGAAACCTTTGAAAGATAACGGGATGCGGAGTGTTTGGTGCATATACATTGTTTGGTGGGGTGACCGAAATATCCGCACGGACAAGGATTCATTGCACAAACGAGCATAAATGAGCTCGGATATGTAAAGGTGCCGAGTGCACGGCTTATGGTGATTTCATTATCTTCAATCGGTTGACGGAGTGTTTCCATCGCAAGTCTTGTGAATTCGGGCAGTTCATCAAGGAACAAGACGCCGTTGTGTGCAAGTGAGATTTCACCGGGCTTCGGAATTGCACCGCCGCCCGAGAGACCTATGTTTGAAATGTTGTGGTGCGGTGAACGGAAGGGTCGTTTGGTTATCAAAGGGGTGTCTGACCTCAAAAGTCCCGCAACCGAATATATCATTGTAGTTTCCAAGGATTCCTCAAATGACATCGAGGGGAGAATCGACGGAAGTCTTTTGGCAAGCATACTTTTACCTGAGCCGGGAGGACCGATCATCAGAATATTATGACCGCCCGCTGCGGCAATTTCAAGAGCTCGTTTAGCGGCATACTGTCCCTGAACATCTGAAAAGTCGGGGAGATCCTCATCGATATTGTCAATCGGTGTTGTATTGTGTGCAATTACATCAAGCGGTGCAAAGCCCGTAAGGTGGTCAACAAGCTGAGAAACATGGCTGACAGGATAAATCTCAATTTCGTTAACAACTGATGCTTCGAGTGCGTTTTCCGCCGGAATGTAGATTTTTCTGATATTGAGGTCACGGGCCTTTATAACCATAGGCAGAACACCGTTGACCCTACGGACGGTGCCGTCAAGTGATAATTCACCGATAAAAGCGGAATCTGACAAATCACAGTGTAATTGTTCACTTGCTTTTAAAAGTGCAACAATCATCGGCAAATCATAGTGCGAGCCTTCCTTGCGAATGTCGGCAGGGGCGAGGTTCAGAGTGATTCTACAAACAGGAAATTTGAAAAGACAGTTGACCAATGCAGCATGAATTCTTTCTTTTGCTTCGCTGACAGATGCATCGGGTAAACCTACGATATCAAATCTCGGCAAGCCGCGAGATGTATTGGCTTCAACCGTTACTTCAAATGATTTAAGCCCCGAAAGACCTATACTGTTTACTTTGGTAAAAATAATAATCAGTCCTTGTTATCTTAATTGGTCAAGCGTGAGAGAGTAGCCCTCGATGAAATCTTCCAGAAAAACTTCGGCCTCTGGCATATTTAATGAATGTATAAGATTTTCTGTACTTTCTGCTGCGGTGCTGAAATCTGAATTACCTGCTTTTTGTTCCTCAATACACTTGATAAGTGCGGAAATTTTATCAGCTGCTTTTACGAATTTCCATAGCTCTTTGTCTGTATCCTTGTGGAAGAATAAGTCCTTGTAATCCTCTTTGAGATAGTCGGGTAAAAGTTCAATCAAACGCTTGCAAGCAGCGTCTTCAACCTTATCATAAGCAGCCTTAACATCTTCGTTGAAATATTTGACGGGTGTCGGCATATCACCGGTAAGAATTTCGGGTACATCGTGATAAATCGCCATAAGAGCAACCTTTTCTGCATTTATATCACCACCGAATCTGCGATTGTGAATGGTTGCCAGAGCGTGGGCTATCATGGCGACCTCAAGACTGTGTTCGGATAGATTTTCCTTGTGTGTATTACGCATAAGTGCCCAACGGTTTATGTATTTCATTCTTGAAAGCATAGCGAAAAAATTGCTCGACAAAATAATCACTCCTTATAACAGATATTATAAATATAAAGGCGTATTGTGTCAACTTTTTAATGCTTGACCTTTTAAAAATAAATTGGTAAAATTAAATGAATATGTTATCGGGAGGTTTTATGATGATTAAGATTGCACCCTCAATTCTTGCAAGTGATTTTTCGATATTGGGTGAGGAAGTAAAACGAATGACAGACTGCGGTGCGGACTATATTCATATTGATGTTATGGACGGTAATTTTGTACCCAATATCAGCCTCGGTGCACCTATAGTGAAAGCAATAAGAAGATGGACCGATCTTACATTTGATGTGCATCTTATGATAAATGACCCTAAAAAATATGCCCCTGACTTCATAAAAGCAGGAGCTGATATTATTGTGTTTCATCTTGAGTCACAAAGTGATGTGAATGAAACAATCGGCGTTATTAAAGAAAGCGGTACAAAGGTTGGTATAAGCATAAAACCCAATACGCAAGCTGAAGAAATTTTTCCGTATCTTGATAAAATTGATATGGTACTTGTTATGACGGTTGAACCGGGCTTCGGCGGTCAGAGCTTTATGGAAGATATGATGCCTAAAGTCAAAAAAATCAAGGAGGAAATCGAAAGACGGAATCTTGATATTGATATTCAGGTTGACGGCGGAATTGCCGAGAATACCATTGAAAAAGCGGCGAAGGCCGGTGCTAATGTATTTGTAGCAGGAAGTGCTGTTTTTAATGCCGAAGACCCTGCGGAAATGATTGCAAAACTAAGAAAGCTTGCCGGGGGATAATCTTTGAATGGCGGAGTCGGGAATCAGGAGTTTCCAATGCTCTTTTGTATGGGCGGCAAAAAGCTCATTTTCACCGACAGCAAAGCTGTATTGTGACAAAAGCTGCTTGACTTCGGAGAATCCGAAGGTCGGTTGTACTACAAGTCTGTATTTTTTATCAAGTGAATAAAGCTGTGATGAAAACGGTATCTTGTTATTCAATGCGTTTGCAAGGTCGAAAAGACAGTCGATATTCTCGAACTCGTATGTAAGCTCACGATTTTCCTTTTTAATCTGTAAAAGCTTTTGGGTCGAGGCGGGATCCATTATGGTGAAAAATAAAAGACAACCGCCTGATAATTTGGGTATAGCTTCAACTATCAGTCGCGAGGTTGGGTCAATATCCTTGTGAAGTGCGTCGCGAGCTTTATCAAGTATTATGTGAATAACTCTGCGTGTTTCAATGTTGGAATAATCCATATCCTCAAAGGTTATATCGAGCTCTGTCATATCCTTTGAGCTAAGGTCAACGATGATTTGATTGTTCTCAATAGCTTCAATGTTCAAAATGGTCCCTCCCTCAAGTGCAGTATGCCGTAGCCGATTATCATCGGTTATATTACTATATTATTACGCAGATGGTATTTGTGCAATGAATAAATAATGGAAAACAGAAAACAGGCTGTAAAAAACTTTGATGTTTTTTACAGCCTGTTAAATCTTTTATTGAGTTACAACACCTGTGCCGGATGTTGTTGACTGATTATCTGAAGTGAGAGATTCTTCAGATGTTCCTGTCGGGTCTTCTGTTGAAGGCTCGGGAGTTGTTGTGCTTGGGAGAGTGGTTGTTGTAACAACTGAATAAACCTTTATCCAGAGATCCTGACCAACCTCATAAGTGTTACCGGGTGTGAGGTTAAGCTCTGCTACTGTATTGGGTACATATTCGCCGTGGTTGGGAATGTATTTGATATGGCAGTTGAATTTTGTAAGAAGCTTCTCGGCATCGTTTATTTTCATGCCGACAACATTTTCAAGAATTACGGTGGGCTTACCTAAGCTTATGGTAAGTGTAATGGTTGAACCGTGTTCTACCGTTGAGCCGGGTTCAAGGTCCTGGTCAAAAACATAACCTTTGGCGACATTTTCGTTAACTTCATTTATGGTCTTGATTTTGAGAGAATCGCCGAGAATTTTCTTAGCACGATCCAATGTAACATTATCACTTCTGAAGTTGGGAACGATAACGGGTTCGAGTTCGGTAGAGGAGGTGTTGTCTTCATTTTGAATTTTCGGCTCGATAAGTCCCCAATCGTCACCGAAAAGGAAGAGTACGGTACCTAAAGAAACAATAACGCAGACAACGAAGGAAATCAATGTGACCTGCCACGAACGCAAACCTTTGCGTTTTCTTGTTACCATTCTTTCGGAAGGGATTGAAATGGTTTCCTCGGGGATGCGTTCTGCAACTGTAACGGGAGAGGAGGCTGCTGCTGCAACCGGAGAAGCTGAAAGCTCTGCACGAAGCTGGTCAACCGTATGCGTTCTGTCGCCGGGAAGAATCTGCAAACCGTTGACAAGACCGTTTATTACATAAGCCGGCAACTGTTCGGCAAATTTACCGGGCACCATAAGTCTGTCGTTCGATGCTCTGGTCGGAGCTTCAATCGGGTCGCTTCCTATAAGTGAACGGTAAAGCACTGCGGAGAAAGAATACACATCAGTCCATGTGCCTTGCCGTTGGTCAGACGCGTACTGCTCCAAAGCAGAATAGCCGGGGAACAGCTGGGGTGTAAGTTCACTGTTAGAGGTTCTTATCTGACTGATGCTGAAACCGGTGATTCTCAGCTTGCCGTCATTGCCCATGATTAAGTTTGTCGGAGAAATTGCTCTGTGGATAATGCCTGACGAATGAAGAGTGCCCAATGTCGAAAGAACGGGCATAAACAAACTGCGTGCTTTTTCCCAAGGTATATATCCGGTAGGAATTGTAAGAAGATAATCTCTCAATGTTGTTGTGCCGGGATTTTCATAGACGGCATAAGCGGTATTATTATCTTCTACAACATCAATTACGGAGATGAGTGAGGAAAGACCTCTTAAACGCATAAGCTGATTCCACATCTCAAGAAAGCTCTGTAAACAGTCATCAAAAAGACTTTCTGACCCGAGCAACACGGTTATTTTTAATTCCTTGTCACGACGCGTTGCAATAGCGTCAGGAAAGAATTCACGGAGAAGAACAGGAGCTTTTTTGCCCATGTCCCATGCCATGTAGGTTGCACCGTCACCGTTATACTCAAGAAGCTTTCCGACGAGATATCTGTATCCGACAACCGAACGAATCGGAAGATACGGAGCTATCTGTTTGGAGTTACTGTTGAAGCCGCAAAACGGACATTCTTCAGCAGGACCGATTTCTTTCATACAACTCATACAAAGGTCATCAGTATTTATCATAATAATTTCCATTGCCTTTCCGACTGCGATGAACATTGAATTACTCCTCGTTGCAGTCTGACGAGGATAGGTTTCGTTTTGAAAAATTGATAACACGAAACACATTCATAGTATATATCAAGCTAAATAATACCAAAAATAAAGGGCGTTTGTCAAATTTTATGTGAGTATTGTATTTACTTTGTAATTAGTTGTAACTTTTTTATACGAAAAATCCTTATTTATCAAGGATTTTTGTCCTGAAAATCAACTGAAAAAAATTTGAATTAAATAGTTAAAACCTATTGCAATTTTTAAAGCTTTGTTATATAATAGTTGACACAAGGTGATGAAAGTGGCTTTTAGGCAATAAAAGGTGGAGGTGAAGTGATGTCGGGCAGAAGTTTTGCAGGCAGATATGATGTAAAATTTGACAGTAAGCAGCACAGAGCATCGGTTCCGATTGAACTTCGTGCGATACTGGGTGAAACTTTCATTATCAGCAAACCCGCTGTTTCTGAGAAATGCCTTTTTGCCTATACATCGGAGTATTGGGGTCAGCTGCTTGAGGAAGTCAGTGAGAAAAGCTCTACTGCAAATGCAAGAAGACACCAAAGAGCACTCGGTGCAAACTCAAAGATAGTTTCAACCGATAAGCAGGGTCGTGTGACAATTCCCGAATTTCTCTGCACAAAGGTTGATTTGGAAGATATAGAAAAGGTTCTTTTTATCGGTGCAGGCAGACGAATTGAAATCTGGAATCCCGAAGTATTCGAAGAAGAAATGGCTAAGATTGAAAATCTTGAAGATGATGAAGAACTTGACTATCATTTTTAAAAAGAACTGAAAGGAATGGCTGAAGCAATGAATTTTGTCCACATACCGGTTTTGTTCAATGAATCAATAGATGCCTTGAATATAGCCGAGGATAAAATTTATGTAGATTGCACGGCAGGCGGCGGCGGACACAGCTCAGCGATTGCAGAAAAGCTTACAACAGGCAAGCTTATTGCGATAGACCAAGACCCCGAAGCTGTTGAAGTTCTAAAAAAACGGTTTAAAGATAATAATAATGTAATAGTTGTCCATGATAACTTTTCAAATCTTAAAAATATTTTAAAGAGTTTAAATATTGATTCTGTTGCGGGTATTCTTGCTGATTTGGGAGTAAGTTCGCATCAGCTTGATACTGCAGACAGGGGTTTTTCTTTTCATTACGAAGCACCGCTTGATATGAGAATGAGCAAAGAGGGCGTGACGGCGGCATTTTTGGTTAACACAATGTCAGTCGGCGAGCTTTGTAAGATTATTTCGGATTACGGTGAAGAAAAATATGCAATGTCAATTGCAAGAAATATAGTAAAATACAGAGAAACAAAAGAAATAGAAACAACCACGGAGTTGGCCGAGATTATAAAAAACTCAGTACCCATGAAAGTAAGGCGAGACGGTCATCCGGCGAGAAAAACATTTCAGGCATTAAGAATTGCGGTAAACGGAGAGTTGGATATACTCGAAGAATCTGTCAACACAATGTTCAATTCTTTAGAGACAGGCGGAAGATTGGCAATAATCAGCTTCCATTCTCTTGAAGACAGATGTATAAAGAAATGTTTTTCAGCTTTTTGCGAGGGTTGCACTTGCCCTCCGGAGTTTCCGATTTGTATATGCGGGAACACACCGAAAGGAAAGCTTGTTTTCAAGCACAAGACAGCAAAAAAGGACGAGCTTGAAAACAATCACAGAAGCAGGAGTGCAAAATTAAGGGCGATAGAGAAAATAAAGTAAGATGTAATGGGAGAAAGCTATGGCAAATTATAATAGTCAGGCGTATGATTTATCCTTATTTGATATGTCGGCAGCTGAAAAAAGAGCTGAGGAAAAAAGACGCGAGTTCAAGGTAGTTGAACCAAAAAGAAAAACGCAAAATGAAATAAAGCAGGAAAGGGCAAGGGATGCAAGAATTGTTGCAAGGGTAGCTTTTGTATCCTTGATACTTTTCACTATAATAGGTATGCAGATTTTTGCAAATCTAAGATTTAATGAAATTTCCGCACTTTACAAGGAACAGGAAAGACGCTACGAAATTGCGGAAAGTGAGAATGTCAGGTTGCAGATGAAGTTAAATGAAATGATTGCACCTGAAAAAATTTCCGAGCTTGCGGAAACAAAACTCGGAATGGTACAAAGAGAAAACTATCAAGTAAGCTTTTTTGATTTGTCTGAAGGCGACAGTGTTGTTCTTAATCAGTAATAGTACAGGCTGAATCTTTCATACAAATAAAAAGGCCGACGGGGGTCATGTCGGGACAGACTCCCGTTATTTGATTTTTTGGGAGATTTAAGTCGAAAACACGGTTTTTCGATGTTGAATAAATTTGGGAGGATATAGCCTTGTTGAATCGTTTGAAACAAGTAACAAGAAATAGAGCGGTAATTCTAACGGGTATTTTAATACTCGGCTTTTTCGGTTTGGCTGTCAGCGGACTTGTAAATGTAATGCTTATAAAGGGTGACCATTACAGACAGCTTGCGGAAGAGAACCAATTGCAGGATACGGAAATTGCCGCACAACGAGGTGTTATATATGACGCAAACATGAAACCTCTTGCACAGAGTGCGTCTGCATGGAAGGTTTATATTCGTCCCGTAAGAATCGGGGATAATGCAGAAGTAAGAGAGAAAATTGCAAAAACCCTCTCGGAAATTCTTGGTGTTGATTACAAAGAAATCATAAAGAAAGCAAAGACAACGGATTATAAGTACTATGCAATCAAAAATAAGGTTGAACAAGCCGAAAAAGAAAAAGTCGATGCTTTCATGAAAGAAACATTCAAGGATTCTAACGGAGAGCTCAGAGATTACGGTTATTACATTGGTGTGGAAACTGATGTTAAGAGATATTATCCGTACTCAACATTCGTATCGACCGTATTGGGTTTTACCGGTACGGGTGATATCGGAAGATACGGACTTGAATATCAGTATGATTCTGTTCTGACGGGAATCCCGGGAAGAATAGTTACCGCACAAGACGGCGGAGTTTCAAGCGAAGACCTCGATTTGCAGTATGAAACGGTTTATGATGCAAAGCAGGGAACAAGCCTTGTGCTTACAGTTGATTCCACAATTCAGAGATATCTTGAAACGGCAATAAGAAATGCGATGAACAATACAAAGGCTGAAAGCATCAGCGGTATTGTAATGGATGTAAAAACAGGTGCAATACTCGCAATGTCAAATATGCCTGATTACGACCTCAACACACCTGAAAAGATTGTTAATAAGGTGTTGCTTGAAAGTCTTAATGAAATTGAAGATAAAAAAGAAAAAGCAAAAGCCATGAGCGATGCTGTTGTTGAGCAATGGAGCAACTCGGCGATTTCGAAGACCTATGAGCCGGGTTCGGTTTTTAAGGTCGTAACCGCAGCGGCGGCACTCGAGGAAAATGTCGTATCGGAAGATACTTCTTTGACCTGTACGGGCAGCATAAAGGTTTCGGACAGAACTTACCATTGCCATAAGACGGACGGACACGGAACACAGAACTTTATTCAAGGCTTACAGAACTCATGCAACCCCTTCTTTATAACGGCAGGACAGAAGCTCGGTGTTGATAAATTCTATCAGTACTTTGAGGCATTCGGATTTACAGAAAAAACAGGAATAGATTTGCCGGGTGAAGCTTCACCTGCGGCAGGACTTACATACCACGCAAAAGAAGACAGAGGTCCTGTTCAGCTGGCATCAACCTCATTCGGTCAGTCAATTGAATTAAGTCAGATACAGATCGCTGCTGCGGTAAATACAATCGCAAATGGCGGAAAGCTTATGAAGCCCTACATCGTATCAAGACTTATTGATGAAAACGGCAATACTGTTTCACAGACAGACCCCGTTGTTAAACGACAGGTAATATCAGAATCAACTGCATCGAGAGTTGCGGCGATGATGGAAGAGGTTGTTTCAAGCGGTACAGGTAAAAATGCTTATGTTCCGGGTTACAGAGTAGCCGGAAAAACAGGTACCTCGGAAACACTCAGCGATAATGCAACATCGACAGAAAAAAGAGAAAAATATGTCGCTTCATTTGCAGGCTTTGCACCGTCGAATGACCCCGAAATAACAGTTATTGTTACAATAGTCGACCCGAAAGGTGAGCATGGCGGTGGTGCTGTTGCTGCACCGGTAGTTGGTGAGGTGTTTGAAAAAACATTGAAATATCTCGGAGTTGAGCCTCAATATACAAAAGAAGAAGCGGCAACACTCGACACAAGAGCACCGAGCGTTGTGGGTAAAACTACTGCAGTTGCTTCTAAAGAGCTTGAAGATGCAGGATTCATAGTCAAGGTTATGGGTTCGGGAGATAAGGTCGTTTCACAGACACCGGCTTATAATCATTCAATTCCTAACGGCGGTACGGTAGTAATATATACCGAGTCTGATGTTAAAAATAATAAAGCAACAGTCCCGAGCTTTAAGGGCATGACGATACTTCAGGCAGCAAGAACAGCAGCACAATACGGAATAAATATCAGAGTATCGGGCAGTTCATCGGCGGACAGTTCGGTAACGGCATATATGCAAAGCATCGAATCAGGTGCTACAATAAAATACGGAGAAACCGTTACGGTATACTTCAAGAGCTTAAGCGGAGTAACAGACGGCTGATTTCCATGGGAGGAAAAAATGAAACTTTCAAAATTGACAGATGGATTGAATGTTAAAAATATGTGCGAGGATGTCGAGGTAAAAGCAATTACCGATGACTCAAGAAAAATTACTGAGGATTGTGCATTTGTGTGCATTGCGGGCTCAAAATTCGACGGACACACCGCCGCTGAGCAGGCATTGGCAGACGGTGCATCAGTTGTAATTGTTGAACGGGATTTGGGTCTTGATAGGCAGGTTATCGTTGAAAATACAAGAAATGCTTATACCTATATGTGTTCACAGTTTTTCGGTAATCCTCACAAAGAGCTCAAGCTTATCGGTGTTACCGGTACAAACGGAAAAACGACAACAACATTTTTAATAAAATCCATACTTGATAATCTCGGATATAAAACGGGAATGTTGGGTACAGTCAAGAACATGATTGGTGACAAGGAGTATCCGGCAAAGCTGACAACTCCCGATGCAATGGAAATGCAGGAGTTGTTCAGAAAAATGGTTGATGCAGGTTGCGAATACTGCATAATGGAAGTTTCGTCAATGGCGTTGGAGCAGGGCAGAGTTTATTCAATGAATTTTGATACTGCGATATTTACGAATCTTACACAAGACCACATGGATTATCATCTGACCATGGAAAACTATAAGGAAGCAAAGAAGATTCTTTTCAGACAGTGCAAAACTGCAGTTTTAAATATTGATGACAAAAACGCACTTGATATGGCAGATGCCGAAAACTGCAAAATAGTAACATTCTCGAAGGATTTCGACAACGCAGATTATACTGCGAAGAATATAAAACTCAGAAACGATGGTGTTTCATACGAACTGGTCGGAAACTCAATTATCGGAAGAGTACAGACTTATATCCCGGGACTTTTTACGGTTTATAATTCGATGTCAGCCGCAGTATGTTGTATGACATTGGGAATAGAGCTTGAAAAAATTATCAACGCACTCAAGGAAACAAGCGGTGTGCCGGGCAGATGTGAAGTTGTAAAGACTGACAAACCGTATACAATAATATTGGATTATGCACACACTCCGGATGCGTTGGAAAATATTCTTTCAACGATAGCGGGCTTCTGCGAGGGCAGAATAATAACGGTATTCGGTTGCGGCGGTGACAGAGACAGAAGCAAAAGACCGCAGATGGGAAAGGTTGCAAGTGAAAAATCAGATGTTGTTATTGTTACATCGGATAATCCGCGTTCTGAAGAGCCAATGTCAATAATTGAAGAAATTCTTACGGGTATCAAACGCAGAAAGACAACTTATACAATTGAAAACCGCAAGGACGCGATAAGAAAGGCAATGTCAATAGCGAAGGAAAAAGATATAATTTTACTTGCAGGCAAGGGTCACGAAACCTATCAGATATTAAACACAGGCAAAATACATTTCGATGAACGAGAAGTTATAGCGGAAATTCTTGAGGAGGCTTGATGATGAGAAAGTTAACGACAGACGAAATCGCAGTTGCCGTTTCAGGCACCGTGACAGGTAAAAATGCGGAAATCACATCAATTTGCACGGATACAAGAAAGATAACGGAAGGATGTCTCTTTTTTGCCTTGGTGGGTGAAAATTTCGACGGACATGATTTTGCACAGAAAGCTGCAGAGCTCGGTGCGGCAGCAATCGTTTGCCACAGAAGAGTGGAATGTGACTGTACTGTAATCAATGTATTTGATACAAGAGCCGCATTATTAGACCTTGCGGGTTATTACAGAAGACTTTTTGATATTCCCTTGATTGCACTCACGGGCAGTGTAGGTAAAACAACAACAAAAGAAATGACTTATGATGTTATTTCGAAGAAATATAAAACACTCAAAAATTTTGAAAACCTTAATAATGAAGTCGGTCTTCCGATAACCGTTTTTAATCTTGATGAAACATTTGAAGCAGCTGTTTTGGAAATGGGAATGAATCATTTCGGCGAAATTTCAAGACTTTCCCGTGCGGCGAAACCGACAATGGCGATAATGAGTAATATCGGTGTTGCACATCTTGAAAATTTGGGCTCGCAGGAAAATATTCTCAAAGCAAAGCTTGAAATCCTCGAAGGTCTGACGGAAAATGCACCGGTTATTTTAAACGGTGATGATAAATTCTTATCAGGAGCAAAGATATCCGAGCACCCCGTATATTATTACGGAATTGAAAACGAAGATTGTGCAGTCAAAGCCGTTAACATTAAAGAAGATAAGCTTAAAACAAGCTTTACTGTTATTTACGAAGGCGAAAAGACTGATGTTATATTACCTACGGTAGGTATTCACAATGTCTATAATGCACTTGCCGCATTTACTGCCGGTATGCTTATGGGGGTTGATGCAAAATCAGCTGCAGAAGCTTTGAGTGAATACAAACCTGCCGGTATGAGACAGAGAGTAAATGTCCGCAGCGGACTTACTGTTATTGAAGATTGCTATAACGCAAATCCCGATTCAATGAAAGCTTCACTTAAAATTTTGAGCAATATGGATTGCCGTAAAATCGCTGTTTTAGGTGATATGCTCGAGCTTGGTGATATAGCAGAAGAATCACACAGAGATATCGGAAAAGCGGTTGCCGATAATAATGTTGATTTACTCTTTACATTCGGCGAGATGTCAAAGCTTATGGCGGAAACGGCAAAAGAAAACGGTGTTACCGCTTACAGCTTTGATAACAAAGTTGAGCTTACAGACTTGCTTTTGAAGACGGTTAAAGAAAATGACTGCATACTTTTCAAGGCAAGCAGAGGTATGAAATTAGAGGAAGTTTTACACGCACTTTACGAGAAGTTTTAAGTTGAAAGGAATGGACATATAAATGAGTACAGTCGGTGCATTAGTGATGTCGGGGGTAATCGGTTTAGCGATTACTGCACTTTTAGGATTTGTAATTATCCCTTGGTTACACAAATTAAAATTCGGACAGACAATTCTTGATATCGGTCCTAATTGGCACAAAAATAAACAAGGTACACCCACTATGGGCGGTATAATGTTTATAGTCGGAACGGTTGCCGCTATCGTGGTAACAATTGTTACAGATAAGCTCATGGGCGGTGATATTACTGTAGGTGAATCGCTCGTACCCGCTGAATTGAGAACGAAGCTCTGGGCAGGCTTAATAATGGCACTTGCTTTCGGTGCAGTAGGATTTTTAGATGACTACATCAAGGTTGTAAAAAAGAGAAATCTCGGACTTACAATTGCACAGAAAACTGTTGCACAGATACTTATTACCGTCGGTTATCTGGGAAGTATATATATGGCACAGGGCGGCAAACCGCACATGTTTATTCCTTTTGTAGGAAATATTGAAATCGGCTTTTTCTATTGGATTTTAGGTTTCTGTGTAATCTACGGTGCAATCAATGCTGTTAACTTCACAGACGGCATCGACGGTCTTTGCTCAAGTGTTACATTCACGACAGCGATTGCGTTCGTTGTAATCTCACTTTTGAAAGAGTTTGCAGGCTTCGGTATTGCAGCTTGTGCGTTGGCAGGAGCTTGTCTCGGATTTTACTTATGGAACAGAAATCCCGCAAAGGTATTCATGGGTGATACGGGCTCAATGTTCCTCGGCGGTATGGTGGTAGCACTCGCTTATGCGGTTGACTGTCCGCTTATCTTATTACCCGTCGGTATTATTTATGTAATTGAAGCATTATCCGATGTTATTCAGATAGGTTATTTCAAAGCTACTCACGGTAAGAGAATTTTCAAAATGGCTCCCATACACCACCATTTTGAAATGTCAGGCTGGAGCGAAAAGAAAATCGTTGCAGTATTCTGTGCAATCAATGTTATCGGTTGCATAATCGGTGTATTACTTTTCAAATTCGGTTAATTTTCCACAAAGGAGGAAAGGAATATGAGTGCAGATGCAAAAGCACCGCAGCGAAAGAAAAAATCTAAATTTTCGGAATTTATTTCCCTCTTTGTAATTAAAGACGGCAGAATGGATGTTCTTTTCCTTTTGTTGGTTTTTGTAATATTGATAATAGGTGTAATGATGATGTTTTCTGCGAGCTATGCCTATTCCTATGCGGAAAACAACGGCGACAGCTTTTCATATTTCAGAAGACAAGCGATATTCGCAGTTATCGGACTTGCAATCATGTATGCTGTTTCAAAGTTTGAATACAGATATTATGAAAAATTTGCTGTTATTTTAATGGCAATAGCGGTGATTCTGCTGATACTTGTCCTTATAATGCCTGCAGAGGTTGAAGGCAAGGAAAGTCATAAGAGATGGCTGAAAATAGGAATAACATTCCAACCGTCGGAAATTGCCAAGATAGCGTTGATTATATTCTTGTCATGGGCGATAATAAAATTCCGCAAACAAATCAGTGAACACCCCGTAATGAGCATCATTCCTTTTATGGCGGTAGTCGGAGCAGTTTGCTTCCTTATTGTGCTTGAAAACCACCTTTCGGCTACAATTCTTATGTTGGCTATCGGTACGGCGATGACCTTCATGGGCGGAACAAGTCCAAAACCGTTTATACTGATTATAGCCGTAGGTGCAGTAGCGGCGTTTATAATAATTGCAAACAGAGAATCGCTTGTTGAAAGCGGTATACTTCCCGATTACATCAACGAAAGACTTGAGGGCTGGCTCAACAAGGATTATGACCCTCAGGGAGCCCGTTGGCAGACCAACCAATCGCTCTATGCAATAGGCTCAGGCGGACTTTTCGGTGCGGGAATAGGTAATTCAAAGCAAAAATATTTATATCTTCCCGAACCGCAGAACGACTTTGTTTTTTCGGTAGTATGCGAAGAGCTCGGTTTTATCAGAGCACTCGGAATAGTAATTCTCTTTATCCTTTTGATTCTGAGAGGTATTGCAATAGCTCGACACGCAAAAGACACATTCGGTACACTTTTAGTAACCGGAATCATGTTCCAGGTCGGTTTGCAGACCGCACTTAATATCGGAGTTGTAACAGATGTATTACCGAACACCGGTATCAGTTTGCCGTTTTTCAGCTACGGCGGAACATCGCTTATAATACTGCTTGCTGAAATGGGTATGGTTTTAGCGGTATCGAGAAGATCAAATATTAAAAAGTTACTATAGATTTGAGGGATAGGAATGTTTAACTCAAAAAGAATTATGATTGCGGCAGGCGGCACAGGCGGACACATCAACCCCGCATTGGCGGTCGCCTCAGAAATACGCAAGCGTTGCCCCGACGCAACAATTATATTTGTCGGTACGGCAGACAGAATGGAAGCTAAGCTTGTGCCTAACGCAGGTTTTGATTTCACAACAATAGAAATAAGAGGATTCAAACGGTCATTTTCTCCGTCCGCTATAAAGGCTAACTTGAAAACAGTAGGTCTTTTGCTGAAATCCTCATCACAGGTCAAAAAGATAATCGAAGATTTCAAACCTGATGTTGTTGTCGGATTTGGTGGTTATGTCAGCGGACCCGTACTCAGAATGGCTTGCAAAATGGGTATCCCCACAGCTATTCACGAACAGAATGCATATCCGGGCGTTACCAACAAGGCATTGGCAAAAACGGTTGACAGAGTAATGCTTACAGTCATGGATGCAAAAAAACACATGGAGCCTAAAAATGAACCCGTATATACAGGTCTTCCTGTCAGGGGCGAGTTGATTGAAGCTGACAGAGATTTAAGCAGGGCGGAGTTAAAGCTCGACAACAGACCGCTTGTTTTGTCAATGGGCGGTTCACTCGGTGCAAGGGCAGTAAACGAAGCGATTGTTGAGGCAATTTCGGCAATGCACAAAGATGAAAACTGCTACTTCCTCCATGCGTACGGACAGTATGGCAAATGGGTACCTGAGAAGCTTAAAGAAAAAGGCGTTGACCTTAGTGCGGAAAAGCATATTATGATAAGAGAATATATTGACGATATGGCAAGATGCCTTTCTGCCGCAGATTTGGTTATTTGCCGAGCAGGTGCAAGCTCATTGAGTGAATTTCAGGTTATGGGTAAACCTTCAATACTTATTCCGTCACCCAATGTTGCGGAAAATCATCAATACCACAACGCAATGGCGTTGGTAAATAACGATGCTGCAGTGATAATCGAGGAAAAAGATTTAACGGGAGAAGCGTTGACAAAGGCAATCAAAGATTTAATATTCGATAATAAGCGTTTATCTCAGATTGGTGCAAATGCCAAGGAAATGGCAATAACAGATGCAACAGACAGAATCATCAATGTAATCGGCGAAATAATACGGTAACCTATATTCAGCACACCGCATAATATGAAATCAGATGATAAAAGGGGTGTGCAATAGTGGAAAAATTGATTATTGACGGCGGAAAAAAGCTCTGCGGTGAAATTGATATTCAAGGTGCAAAGAATAGTGCATTGCCGATTTTAGCGGCGAGTGTGTTGATAAAAGGCGAGTGCATAATACATAACTGTCCGCTATTGACAGACATTGACGCGGCAATAAAAATACTTGAATATTTAGGTTGTAAGGTGCAAAAAAATGACCATACCGTTATAGTGAACGCTGAGGGTATAAATCGTTTTGATATACCCGAAAATCTCATGCGGGAAATGCGGTCGTCAATAATTTTTTTGGCACCCTTGCTGGCAAGATGCGGTGAAGCGATACTCTACACTCCGGGTGGGTGTGAAATCGGATTGAGACCAATAGACATTCATTTGTATGCACTCAGAAAAATGGGAGTGCATATTGATGAAAAACACGGCAAGCTTATATGTAAATGCGACAGATGCTTGTCGGGGGAAACAATAAACCTCTCTTTTCCGAGTGTTGGTGCAACAGAGAATATAATAATTGCTGCTTCTCTTGCGAAGGGTACAACGATAATCACCAATGCTGCAAGAGAGCCTGAAATAGTTGACCTTGCGATGTTTCTGAATTCCTGCGGAGCAGACATCAAGGGTGCGGGTGAGAGCACGATTGTCATAAACGGCAAGAAAAAGCTAAATTCAGCAATACATACTGTTATCCCCGACAGAATAATGGAAGCTACATATTTATCTGCGGCGGCTATAACAGGTGGCAACATATCAATAAATAAAGCAGATCCGACGCTTATTGCTTCCATAATACCGTTATTTGAAGCGGCCGGTTGCAAAATTAAAACGGAAAATCACAGAATCACGATAACTTCACCAAACAGACTGTCAGGTCTGCCGACTGTCAGAACAATGCCTTATCCGGGTTTTCCGACAGATGCACAGGCTCCGATTATGGCTATGGCATCCGTTGCAGACTCAACAAGTATTTTCGTTGAAAATATTTTTGAAAGCAGATTCAAGCATGTTTCACAACTTAATGTCATGGGTGCAAAAATAAAGGTAGAGGGCAGAGTTGCGATAGTGGAAGGTGTTGAAAGACTCTCAGGTGCGAATGTAAGTGCTCCTGATTTAAGAGGCGGTGCAGCCTTGGTAATTGCTGCATTAGCCGCTGAGGGCAGAACTGAAATCAGCGGTGTGTCACATATAGACAGAGGTTGCGAAAGCTTTGAAAATAATCTTCGCACGGTAGGTGCACTTATTAACAGAAAGGATGAATAAAATGCCGGAGCTCAATAAAAATCAGGTGGCTAAATCAAAAAATGAGTTACGCCGTGAGCACATGGAAAGACAAAGGGCAGTAAAACGCAGAAGAAGGATTCTTGCATACTGCGTTATAATATTCATTTTGCTTGTGATTTTTACAATTCTGGCGTTTACGGTTTTCTTGAGAATAGGTCAGATAAATATTTCGGGCAAAACCAATTATACAAGAGAAGAAATAATTGAGGCTTCGGGACTTGAAGTCGGTGACCAACTGTATTTGTTCAGTACCGACAAGGCTGAAAAAAGGATAACCGAAAGCTTGCCGTATATCGAAAAGGCAGAAATTACAAGAAAAATTTCAGGCAAGGTATCGGTCAGCGTGACTGCGGCAAAAGCACAGTATGTCATGGCATACGGCGAAAAATATGCAGTTTTGGGCGATGACGGAAAAGTGCTCGGTATAACGGATAAAGCAAAAATCAAAGGCAAAACACTTGTGATTACGGGTGCGGCATTGAAGAATGCAACACCCGGAGAGAAAACGCTTCAATTCTCCGATGAAAAGGACGATAAAAGAGAAACTGCAGAAACATTTGAAAAAATATTAAATGTAATCAACACAACGGGGCTTAAGGATATTGTCGAAATAAACATGACCAAAAAGAACAATATCACGATGAATTATCAAAACAGAATTGTTCTTAAATTCGGCTCTGTTGATAAGCTTGAAAGCAAAGCAAAGCTTGCAGTAAAAGCATTGGAAAAGGAAAATAATATCAGCTTTGATCAAAAGGGAACACTCGATTTGAGGGTTGTCAACAAGGAAGCGGTTTTTTCAGCTGCGGAGGAATAAATTTAAAAAAAGTTCTTGTATTTTTAACAATTATATGTTAGTATATAAAGTGTTTAATAGTATATACAAGTAAGACTTGAAATATGGGAGGAAGTTTAAAATGGCATTTGAAATTGATAATGAATTTGATGTTACCACTCAGATTAAAGTAATCGGTGTTGGTGGCGGCGGGGGAAACGCTGTTAACAGAATGATCCGTGCTAATGTACTCGGTGCAGAGTTTGTTTCAGTTAATACTGACAAGCAGATTCTTCTCCAGTCACAGGCAACACATAAGATTCAGATCGGTGAAAAAATAACAAGAGGTCAGGGTGCAGGCGGTAAGCCTGAAATCGGCGAAAAAGCTGCTGAAGAAAGCCGTGACCTTATAGCTGATGCTCTCAAGGGCACAGATATGGTATTTATTACAGCAGGTATGGGCGGCGGAACAGGTACAGGTGCTGCTCCCGTAGTTGCTCAGATTGCAAAAGAACTCGGTATCCTTACAATCGGTGTTGTAACAAAGCCCTTCAAATTTGAAGGTAAGAACCGTTTGCGTCAGGCTGAAAAAGGTATTGAAAAGCTCAACGAGAGCGTTGACAGCCTTATTGTTATCCCCAACGACAGATTGAAGCTTATCTCAACTCAGTGCAGAACTCTTGCAGAAGCATTCGCACTTGCTGACGATGTTCTTCTTCAGGGTGTTAAGAGTATCTCCGAGCTTATTAAGATTCCCGGTTATATCAACCTTGACTTCGCTGATGTTACAAGCATCATGAAGGATGCAGGCCTTGCTCACATGGGCGTTGGTCGTGCAAGCGGTAAGGACAAGGCTGAGGCAGCTGCAAACATGGCTATCTCAAGTCCGTTGCTTGAAACAGAAATCAGCGCTGCACACGGTGTTATCATCAGCATCACATCTTCAGAAGACATCGGTCTTGACGAAGTTGATGCAGCAGCTACAATCATCAGCGATGCAGCTGATCCGTCAGCAAACATCTCCTGGGGTGTTGCTTTCGATCCCAGCCTCAACGATGAAATGGTTATTACTGTTGTTGCAACAGGTTTCGGTGAAGGTCCTGCTTTCCCCGAAGATGATTCCGATCTCCGTCCTCTCAACGCAAGAGTAAGAGAAGAAAAGCCTGCTCCGGCTCCCGTAGTTGAAGCAGCTCCCGTAGAAGAAAAGGCAGAAGAAGCAGTTGTTGAAGAAGCAGCTCCCGCAGTTGAAGAAAAACCTGCAGCACCCGCAAAGAAAAAGTACGGTGTTGACGACGACCGTTTCTACGATGTTCTTGATGAAATAATCCGCAATAAGGGTAAGAGATAATCATAGAGATGTTTAAAATGCGTAGACCGCTTACGCTATAATTTACTTTAATAAGTTTTCCCGAGTATCGTTTGATACTCGGGATTTGCTTTTTTCTGTATTTATATTGACAAATATACTTTTAATTTGAGGAAAAATTTAAAAATAAGTGTGAGGTTTTTAGTGTTTCTTTCGTTTTATATATAGATAGTAAAATACTTAAGGAGGTTTTTATATGAAAAAAGTCATCGCTTTATTAACGGTACTTTTAATTTTACCGCAAGTTTTTGTTTTTACTGCCAACGCAGAGGAAGAAACAACCTCTTATGAAGATCTGTTTGCTTCTCCTTATGATGAATGGATAGAGGAACACGGAAAATACAGGGACGAAGATTTAGGATATGAATTTTCAGAAGAAATTAAATCTAAAGACGGAAAATACGGTTATGTTCTCAATGAAAAAACAGGAGAAGCATATTTTTCCCATGCCTTTGAAAAGAATTTGAAAGTTCTGAATATTCCTGAAGAAATTGACGGTCACAGAATAGTAGGTGCGATAAACGGTAGGTCTGAATCGCCGTATTTGTTCGAGGTGAATTACAGTAAATATATCAAGGATATCTTCTATAGAGGTCTGAATTTCAGCAAAGTTCCGTCATGCAAAATCAATCTTAATGAAGGTCTTGAGGTAATTCACCGCTCGGCATTTATGGATTTGGAATCGCAAGGCACTGATGGTGGTGAATTTCTTGATGAGTTAATCTTTCCGAAAACACTGAAAGAAATCAAGCCTTATGCACTTTCACCTAATATTAAAAGGATCGTTTTTCAAAGTGACCCGATTGTTGATTTAGTATCGCACAATCTTTTTACATTATGGGGTACGGGATACGGAGAATTTGAAGACTGGGGTAAAAGAGAAATTTACTATACGGGAAATGCATTAAATGCAACAGACAGGTCATTTTGCGAGATTGTTACCGGATTTGAAACAGTTGCACATTTACTTCATCCGTGGAAAATTTATCATAAACCGGGTGCAAAAGGTTTTGAAAAATTTGAAGAAGTCGGACACGAAGTGTACGAGTACACTAAAGAAGTGTGGAAGAACCCAAGAACGAAGAATCCTGCAACAAAAATAGTGGTTGACGATGTTTTGTTACAGGTTCCGTTAAAAAAGAGTTTCCAAATTAAGGCTAAACACTATCCTGAAAACTCCGATGCTCCGCGAGTTTGGTATTTCCCTGAAAAAAGTTATTATAGTATAAAAATTCATCTGTCGTTTGGCGGAAAAATTACAGGCTCAGGCTCAGCAGGAAAAAGTGTCAAGGTTACAGCTGTGGCAGATTGCGGAGCGATAGATGTATTTACAATTACAATGACGGATAAAGAAGTGCCGAAAACAACCAAACCGACTAATACAAGCGGTACAACGAAAAATGCAACTGATTCAACCACTGCACAAAGCGAAACAGAGAAGAATACAATCGCCCAAATAACAGAAACCGCAAAGCAGACTATCAACAAAGTATTTAATAATGATAATCCCAAAACAGGAGCCACGCTCAAAATTATTTTAAGTGTTGCATCGCTTGCGGTACTCGCTGTTGCCGGTGTGGCAGCGTATCTTGTTATAAAGAAAAAGAAGTAAAGATAAAAATCGACGGATTGCTTACAAAACAATCCGTCGTATTTTGTCGGTCTTAACCAACAAACCTTTTCTTATTTTTCTGACTAAATTGTAAATTTCTTTTATTTGCAAAAAAAAATAAATTTAAGTGTGAGTTTTTAGCGATTTTTTCGTGTAATAAGTAAAGAAGCAAAAAATGACAGTTGAAAGGTGATTTATGATTATGAAAAGAAAACTTACAAAAATCTTAGCATCATTATTGTGCGTGGTT
Source organism: Acutalibacteraceae bacterium (assembly GCA_045540355.1). Classification (GTDB taxonomy): domain Bacteria; phylum Bacillota; class Clostridia; order Oscillospirales; family Acutalibacteraceae; genus RGIG2945. The sequence goes on from JAZQHB010000072.1 coordinate 87,869, forward strand.
ATGATAATAACCGCTGCACCGGTAAGCGGTTTTGTCGGTATCGAAATCCCGTGGCTTTTTGATTTATTCAAAATTGAAGCCTCTGCAGTATCATACTCCGGCACTTGTGGCGATAACCTCACATGGACACTTGATACCGAAACAGGCGTGCTTGATATTACAGGTACAGGTGATATGACAAACTGGCAAAACTCTTCTGCACCTTGGTATTCTTACCGTATATACATCAAATCGGTTAACATCGGCAATTCCGTCACAAGCATAGGCGATCGTGCGTTTTATTATCACAATAGTCTTACAAGCGTAACAATCGGCAAATCTGTCACAAGTATAGGAGCTTATGCATTTACTTATTGCGGCAACCTTACAAGTATAACAATCCCGGATTCTGTTACAAGCATAGGAGCTTATGCGTTTACTGTTTGCGACAGTCTTACAAAAATTGAGGTAGATACAAATAATAAATATTATTCGAATGATGAATATGGAGTATTGTTCAATAAGGATAAAAAAACTTTAATTCAATATCCTATCGGAAACACAAGAGCAAAGTACACAATCCCTGATTCCGTCACAGGCATAGGATATAATGCGTTTTATAGTTGCGGCAGTCTTACAGATGTCACAATCGGCAAATCTGTCACAAGCATAGGAGCTTATGTGCTTGCCGGTTGTCACAACCTTACAAGCGTAACAATCCCGGAGTCCGTCACAAGCATAGGTAAGGCTGCGTTTAGATATTGCCCTAATCTTACAAGTATAACAATCCCGGATTCTGTCACAAGCATAAGCGATGATACGTTTTATAATTGTAAAAGTCTTACAAGCATAACAATCCCTGATTCCGTCACAAGCATAGGCAATGCCGCGTTTAGATATTGCAACAGTCTTAATAGTATAACAATCGGTAATTCTGTCACAAGCATAGGAAACGAGGCATTTTATTGGTGCGACAGCCTGACAAGCGTAGTAATCCCTGATTCCGTCACAAGCATAGGCGATGATGCGTTTGCTTATTGCAACAGCCTGACAAGCGTCACAATCGGTAATTCCGTCACAAGCATAGGCGAAGATGCGTTTTTTGATTGCGACAGCCTTACAAGCATAATAATTCCCGATTCTGTTACAAGTATAGGACATAATGCGTTTTATAGTTGCGACAGTCTTACAAAAATTGAGGTAGATACAAATAATAAATATTATTCGAATGATGAATATGGAGTGTTGTTCAATAAGGATAAAACAACTTTAATTCGATATCCTATCGGAAACACAGAAACAGAGTATACAATCCCCGATTCCGTCACAAACATAGGACATAGTGCGTTTTCAAATTGCAACAGCCTTACAGATGTCACAATCGGCAAATCTGTCACAAGCATAGGAGCTTATACGTTTGGATGGTGCAGCAGCCTTACAGATGTTTATTATAAAGGTACACAAGCGCAATGGAATGCAATTGAAATTGAGGGCGGAAACAATTTTTTATTAAATGCAACCATACATTATAATTATGACCCTGATCACACCCATTCCTATATTTCAACCGTAACCAAAGAACCTACCTGCGTTGAAAAAGGTGTCAGGATATACACTTGTTCCTGCGGTGATACATATACGGAAGAAATTCCTGTAGTAGACCATACATGGGGAGAATGGGAAGTATCGGCGGAGGATAAATACGTTGAAATAAAAGAATGTTCTGTGTGTCAAGCTATTCAAAGAGTCACACATACGAGACCTGAATATGTAAAGGTAACCATAGATGATTTTGTTGTAAAATACAAAGAACCCTATAAGCTGACACCCAAGGTGGAAGCTGGCGAGGGTGTTGAGTATGAAATTACATATACATCATCAAACCCTGAGGTTGTAACAGTTGACAAAGATGGTAATGTCACAACCAAGGGCAGAGGTATAGCAACAATCTATTGTACTGTAACTGACGAATTCGGCAACGAAGTCAAAGATACCTGCGGTGTAGTAGTCAAGTTCAATTGGTGGCAATGGATCATCTGGATTCTCCTTTGGGGCTGGGCTTGGTATTAATTAAATAGTTAAAAAGACAACTCGTTCCTGTCTTAAAAATCATAACCCTCGGCAACTGCCGAGGGTTATGATGATATGTTATAAACGTTTTCTTATTTGGTAAAAAGCATATTTTCAACAATTTCCGCTACTTCCTCAACTAATCTGAGGCAAGGGCGGGATTTATAATATTCCGCCGTTCTTTCATCGGGAGTGTGGGGAGTGGGTGCACCTTTTTTAAGCTCAAGCAATTCACGGCAAATATATGTGTCGTTGTTCTTTTTAAACTCTTCCGCAATTTCCTGTACTTTTTTATATACGGCAGCTTTATCATCGGCACTTTCCGTAAAACCGCAGAGCATTGCCGCGCCGCAAACTGCACCGCAGACCTCACGAAGTCTGCCAATACCGCCACCAAGTCCGCATGAGGCTTTGAGTGCAGTTTCTTCGTCCATTCCGATATCTTCATGGAATGCTGCAAAAACAGATTGTGAGCAGTTGTAGCCTTCTAAAAAGTATTCTCTTGCTTTTAAAACTTTAGGTGATAATTCACTCATTATATTTTCCTCCTGAAATAATCAATCAAAGCTTGTGCGGAATTTTCTGTCAGGTCAAGCTGATGTTCTGCATCAACCATATTTTCAAGATAATGTGCATCAGAGCTTTTTATAATCTCTTTATCCTTTAATGCAGGGAAACGCTCTTTATATTCATTAAGTACAGATAAGTCGCTGAATTCTGCGGCGGGATATTCGTTATCGTTAGTAAAGTCACCGAGTACGGAAATTATACTGTAAGAATCTCTGTTGAGATGTGCGGGATAGCAGATACCGCCGAAACTGCTTACGACCTCATAAGCATCGTCAACGCTGATATATGATGCGAGCGTCAAAAGATTATCAACTTTGCCTATAATGTTATCTTTATCGTCCATAATCAACTGATTTCCGAAAATCTCGGGTCTGTTTTCAACGGGCGGTGAATTTTTTTCCACATAATCGGAAAAACGCATTGCATCATCAACAGTGGGGAAAAGGCATACAACATGAATTTCCTCCGATGTGCACAGCTCCATTCCCGGGACTACGGTCAGACCGTTATTTTTTCCGACCTCAACCGTAGCGGGGCAGTTTTTGCAGGTGTTGTGGTCTGTAAGTGCGATAATATCATAACCGCAGAGCTTTGCCATTCCGACAATGTTATTGGGTGTCATATCGTCATCACCGCACGGTGAAAGACAGGAATGTATATGTAAGTCGTAGTATAACCTCATGACAATCCCAGCTTTCGTGCCATTTCTGCAGTCTTGAGCTCAAGCAATTTTGAAACGCCCTTTTCCTGCATTGTAACACCGTAGAGAACATCTGCTTCTTCCATAGTACCGCGACGGTGGCTTATGAGGATGAACTGCGTGTTGTTTGTCATATTTCGTACATACTGTGCATAACGGGTAACATTGACATCATCAAGTGCCGCTTCAACCTCGTCGAAAATACAGAAGGGAGCGGGTGTTACTTTAAGCACGGCAAAGAGTAAAGCGATAGCCGCAAGACCCTTTTCACCACCTGATAAAAGGTCAATGTTCTGAACATTTTTTCCGGGCGGCTGTACCTTGATTTCTATGGGAGATTCAAGGATATCAAGCGGGTTTTCAAGTCGCAATTCAGCCTTACCGCCATTGAAAAGCTCAACAAAGGTTTCACCGAAATATTTGCTGATTCTTGCAAACTGTTCACGGAACTGCTCAGCCATTTTATGGGTAAGCTCTGTTATAAGCTTATCAAGCTCTGCCCGTGATTTTTCAATATCGCCCAACTGCTCGGACATAAAGATGTATCTTTCGTTTACTTCTTTATATTCTTCAATAGCACCGACATTTACACTACCCAAAGCACGGATTTTACCCTTAAGCTCGTTAAGTCTTGTACGGGCTGCGGAATAATCTTCGATTACGATGCCGAGTTCATCAGCTTCTCTGCGAGTGAGCTGATATTCGTCAAAGAGCTTGTTGATAGTTGTATCAAGGTCTTTTTCCATAGTGTCACGGCGTTCTTCAAGTCTTGCAAGCTCACCGCTTAATTTCTCACGGTCAAGAGATTTTGCTCTTTCGTCGGAACGGAGAGAAGCAGCTTTTGCATCAACATCATTCCTCTTTGAAATGAGTTCGTTTACCTTGTTTGCAGCCTCTTCATTCTTAAGACGAAGCTCGTGTGCGTTGTTCTGAATGTCAAGGATTGTATTTTCAATCTGCTTGTTCTTTTCTAAAATTGCATCAATCTCGGAATTGAGAATATCAAGACGGCTGCCGTGAGTTTCAAGGCGATTTCTGAGTGAAGCGATAATCTCCTGCTTTGCCTCGACATCCTTCTGAATTGATGTAATTTCAATGTTTATCTTTGATTCATTTTCTAAAATTGCTTCCTTCTTCTGGCTCATTTCCTCGCGACCGACGGTCATTTCGTCAATTTTAGCCTGAAGTGTATTTTTGTCCTGTGTCAGCTTGTTAACTGTATTCTGTGCAGCCTTGCAAGCTTCTTCAAGAGTTGTGATTCGTTCGGAAGCAAGTCGCTTTTCTTCGTTTAATTCATTAACAGCGGCATTAGCAGTATCAAGCTGTCCTGCAACCAAGTGCAAGTCGCTTTCACGGCGGATAATCTGCTCCTGAAGCTGTGAAAGCTCGGCGTTAGCACCGCTAAGTTCTGCTTGTGCGGCAGATAATTCCTGTGATAATTCTGTGTATCTTTCGCTGTTTTCGTTATATTTTTTCTGAAGCTTTTTACTCTTTGAAAGCAAGTTCTCAATCTCAATTGAACGGGTGAGTATACCTGAATTCTGTGTTCTCGAACCACCTGTCATTGAACCGCCTGCATGGATAACCTGACCGTCAAGTGTTACTATCTTGAAACGGTAGGAATATTTTTTAGCCATAGAAATGGCGGTGTCCATATCCTCGGAAACAACAATCTTACCGAGCTGTGAAAGTATGATTTCCGAATACTTTTCATCGCAAGCGATAAGGTCAGATGCAATACTTACAAAACCGAAGCACTCATCGAGATTATCTTCTTTGAGGTATTTACCTTTAATAGCGGCGATAGGCAGGAATGTTGCACGACCGCCCTTATTATCTTTAAGGAAGTTGATGGCGCGTTTTGCATCGTTTTCCGTATCGGTAACAATAAACTGCAATGCTGCACCTAAAGCGGTTTCGATGGCAAGTGCATATTTGTCATCAACGGTGATAATCTGCGAAAGGGGAGCATGGATACCTCTTAATGTACCGCGTTTTTTCTCTCTCATAACAGATTTTACGCTGCCTGAATAACCTTCCATGTTCTTCTCAAGGTCATCGAGGATTTTAATTCTTGAGTTTATTCTGTGTATTTCAAGTTCATCGGCATCAATCTCGGTTTTCAATGCGGCAACCTTTTCAGCACGGGAGTTTACACGCATTGTGTAGCCTGAAATTGCATTTTCCAATGATTTTTTCTGCTCGTATTTACCCTCAAGGTCTTTTTTGCAAACAGAAACATTTTCGTTGAGCTTTGAAATAATCTCGTCACGAGAAGCGATTATCTCATCAATGGCAGAAATTCTGTTTACAATTTCTTCGATTGAAGAAGTAGAGGTAGAAACCTCAACTCTGCTGTCAGCAAGTGCCATTGTGAGCCTTGTCAATTCTTCGGAAAGTCTCGAAGATTCTTCGACCAAAGCAGCGGATTCTTCACGGAATTCCTCCATTGCTTTTGCCGTGTTTGCAAGCTCTGCATATTTGTCAGCAGATTTTTTCTTTAATACTTCAATCTCTTTTTCAGTATCCTCAATCTGCTTGTTGATGTTCTGTTCATCGTCAGTTGCTGACTGCATATCTGACCTGAAGCGTTCAATCGTTTCTAAATTGTGCTGAATTGTATTTTTATGTACGGAAATATCAGCATCAAGGCGGATTGCTTCTTCCTCAACTGTTGAGGAGTCACGGCGGATATTATCAATCTCGACCGTAATTTCCTGATTTTCCGTGATGTATCTGTCAATGTCCAGAGCGATTTTGTCAAGAGCTTCCTGAGTTTCCTGATATTGAATTGCGGCAAGCTTGATTTTTTCTTCCTGTTCAACAAGCTTTTTCTTTGCAGTATCAATATTGTTTATCCAGATACCGATTTCAAGCTCTTTCTTTTCTTCGGCATAAACCAAGAATTTCTGTGCTTTTTCGCTCTGTGTCTTCAAAGGACCGACACGGCTTTCCAACTCCGCAAGAATGTCGCGAAGTCTTATCATGTTTTCCTCAGCCTGATTAAGCTTTTTTGTTGCGTCTGAACGGCGATAACGGTAGTGGGAGATACCTGCCGCTTCTTCAAGCATATCACGGCGGTTTGAAGATTTCTGTGATACAAGGTCGGCAATTCTGCCCTGACTTACCATGGAATAACCGTCTCGACCGAGACCTGTATCCATAAATAATTCGTTGACATCACGAAGACGGACATTTTCATTGTTTATGAGATACTCACTTTCACCCGAACGGTAATAGCGGCGGGTGACCTTGACAGTATCGTTGTCATAGTTTAATTTTCTGTCGGAGTTATCAAGCTTCAGAGATACTTCAGCAAAGCCCAAAGCTCGACGGATGTTTGTACCGCCGAAGATAACATCTTCCATTTTTGAACCTCGTAAGCTCTTGGTTGATTGCTCACCAAGTACCCAACGAACAGCATCAGAGATATTACTCTTACCGCTTCCGTTAGGTCCGACAACGCAGGTTATTCCCTTGTTGAATTCGAGGACTGTCTTGTCCGGAAAGGATTTGAAGCCTTGCATTTCAAGTGATTTAAGAATCATTGTTTACACACCTTATCTTATATATAGGTAGACTGTCATCGGCTTTAACGGAAATATCAAAGCCACAAGACAGAAGTTTTGTGATGTTGGATTTCTTCTGACCGATCATTTTTGAAAGTTCAGAAGCTTTGACAAATATGTCATACTTGCCTTTGTCTTTTAAGTTTTCAATTACTGTATCATAATAAATCTTGCTTTCACAAAGCTCTCTGAATGCAGGGTGGAATATTCCTGCAACAAAGTTTTCGTCGACACCGCCGCCTGAGTGAAGCCCGAGGCGGATAACTTTTACACCGTTATCATGAAACATTTTGAGAAGCTTCGCACAAAGATTTACAGAGTTTTCTAACGAGGGAGGGTAGTATTGTTTTTTTAGGTAGAGATTTTCCAATTCGGTACCCTTTAAAACAACCGTCGGATAAATTCTCACTGTTTGCGGTTTTAATTCGATGATTTTTTCCGCGGTTGCTATGTCATCGGCATCAGAGGACATATACATCCCCGTCATCATCTGAAGTCCTAACTCAAATCCGAAATCAGAAATAAGCCCTGATGCTTTTACAACATCATCAGAGGTGTGTCCGCGTTTATTAGCAGTCAGAACGATGTCGTTCATACTCTGTGCACCGAGCTCGATGGAAGTAACACCGTATGCTTTAAGAATATCAAGAGTTGCTTCGTCAATGCAATCGGGTCTTGTTGAAATTCTGATACCTTTGAAGTGACCGTTTTTTATATACGGATAAGCCGCTTCAAGCAGAGAAATCATATATTCTCTGTCTATTGCCGTAAAGCTGCCGCCGAAAAAAGCAATTTCGGAAGTTTCCTTATCAGCTTTCGGCATGGCAATTTTAACCGCTCTGATAACATCATCGGGAGTGGTGGGTGAGGTTGTGCCGGAAATTGCCCGTTGGTTGCAGAATGTGCATTGATTCGGGCATCCGCAGTGCGGTACAAAAACCGCTACATTTATATGCTTCATAATCCCATAAGGCTTAAAGCCTCTTTTGCAGCAGATTGTTCTGCGGCTTTTTTGCTTTTGCCTATACCCTTGCCGATAACATTACTGTTGAGATGAACTTCAACCTCAAATCGTTTGTCGTGGTCGGGTCCTGTTTCGCCTGTATGAACATAGGAAAGGATTTCGCCGGGGTTTTTCTGAACAATTTCCTGTAAAACAGTTTTATAGTCCGTTGCTTTTTTAGTTATATTTGAAGCATTTTTTATAAATTCAAGTACGAATTTTTTTGCACATTCAATTCCACCGTCGAGATATATTGCAGCTATCAGTGCTTCAAAGGCATCTGATAATATCGAGGGTCTTTTCGCACCGCCGGTTGAAGCTTCACCTTTGCCGAGACGAAGATATGTACCAAGGTCAATTTGTTTTGCGAATACGAATAATGACTTTTCACAAACTGTTTGAGCTCTTAATTTTGTCAACTCACCCTCGGGTCTGTGGGAAAAGAAGAGGTAATAATATTCTGCGGTGATAAAGCCTAAAACAGAATCACCTAAAAATTCAAGTCTTTCGTTACACATTTCGGGAACGGAGTGTTCATTTGCATACGATGAGTGTGTGAGTGCGTTTAAAAGTAAATTTTTATCATTAAAGGTGTAACCTATTTTGTTTTCAAATTCAGCTAAATGCATTTTGTTTCACCTTTGCTTATTTAATATTTGCGATTATTTCATTGATAACATCTTTTTCAATGAATGTGATAGCTTGTCTGATAGCATTTTTGAAAGCTTTTGCATCAGATGAGCCGTGAGCTTTGATTACGGGCTTGGTAACACCGAGAATTGGTGCACCTCCGAATTCTTTGTAGTCCATCTGTTTTTTGAAATCATCAAGACCCGATTTAACAAGAAGTGCGGCAAGAATAGATAAGAAGTTTCTCTTGAAAAGAGCTTTGACTCTCTTAGCCATAGCAAGGGCAACACCCTCGTACATTTTAAGAATCATATTGCCTGTAAAACCGTCACAGACTATGACATCAGCTTTGCCGAAAGGAATATCGCGGGCTTCAATGTTACCGACAAAATTGTAGTTTGTATCAGACATAAGCTTGTAAGCTTCCAACTGCAATTCGGTACCCTTGTTTTCTTCTGTGCCGATGTTTGCAAGAGCCACCTTGGGTGAATCATAACCCATAATTTTGTTCATGTAGATATCGCCCATAACTGCAAACTGGTGCAGATATTCAGGCTTACATTCGGTGTTTGCACCGACATCAAGCATCATAATGGGTTTTTCGGTTGAGGGCATAAGCGTAGCAAGTGCACCTCTTTTAATGCCCTTTATGCGTTTTGTGATAAAGGTTGCACCGACTACCAAAGCACCTGTACTGCCTGCACTTACGAATGCATCACCTTTACCCTCGGATAAAGCTTTAAGACCCATTGCCAAAGTGGTGTCGGAATTTTTCTTTATAACTGTTGCCGGGTCATATTCCATAAGAAATACCTTTTCAACATTCATAATTTCCATGTTGTCGAGAGAAATATTGTTCTCTTTGGCACATTCATTGATTTTCTCTTCTGAACCGACAAGAAGAATTTCAACACCGTATTCTTTAACTGCATCAGCAGAGCCTTTCAATATTTCAAGAGGAGCGTTATCTCCGCCGAAAGCATCAACAATTATTTTCATAGTCAGCACCCTTTCACAATATCTGATAATTCGTCGAGACCTCTTTGAGCAAGAGCCTCGTATCTGAGCTTTTTATCTCTGATTTTAGTATCAAGAGGTGGGAGTATTCCGAAATTAGCACCCATCGGTTGGAAGTTTGTAACCGTTGTATCGCTTATGTAATCCGACAATGCACCCATCATTGTTGTTACGGGCAAGGTGAGAGGTGCCTGTCCTTTCAAAAATCTAACTGCATTTATTCCTGCAAGAATACCTGAAGAAGCTGATTCCATATATCCCTCAACCCCTGTAATCTGTCCTGCGAAGAAAAGACCGGGACGGTTTTTGAAACTGAAATCTTTATTAAGCAGCTTCGGGGATTCAATGAAAGTGTTTCTGTGCATCACACCGTAACGCATAAATTCCGCATTTTTTAAAGCGGGGATAAGAGAGAAAACTCTTTTCTGTTCAGCAAATTTTAAATTCGTCTGAAACCCGACGAGGTTTAAAAGAGTGCCGTCTTTGTTTTCTCGTCTTAACTGCAAAACTGCCCACGGACGGTGACCTGTATTCGGGTCAGTAAGACCGACGGGGCGAAGCGGGCCGAAACGCATTGTATCTGCACCTCTTTTTGCCATTGCTTCAATGGGCATACAACCTTCATAAACATCCTTGCGGACATCAAATGAATGAAGCTCGGCACTTTCGGCATTTACCAAGGCTTCGTAAAAAGCTTCGTATTCCTCTTTGTTCATAGGACAGTTAATGTAGTCGCTTTCACCGCCGCGGTCATATCTTGATTGGGTGAAAGCACGAGTCATATCAATACTGTCGGCTGTTACAATAGGTGCGGCGGCATCAAAAAAACTGAGGTTACCGCCACAGAGCGAGGAAATACTTTCGGCTAATGCATCTGATGCAAGCGGACCTGCCGCAATGATGACAACACCGTTATCGGGTATTTCTGTTACTTCTTCATTTATAATATTGATGTTTTTGTTTGATTTGATTTTTTCGGTGACCATTTCTGAAAAAAGATTGCGATCAACTGCCAAAGCACCGCCTGCGGGGACGGCAGTTTCCAAAGCACACTCAACCGTCAGAGATGAAAGCATCTGCATTTCTGCCTTGAGCATACCTGCGGCAGACCCTTTGCGGAGAGCTTTCAATGAATTTGAACAGACCAATTCTGCAAAATTTTCAGAGGAATGGGCAGGTGAGAATTTTTTCGGTTTCATTTCATAGAGGTCAACTTCAAACTCCTTTGAAGCCTGCCAAGCCGCTTCAACACCTGCAAGACCTGCACCGATTACTGTGATTTTACTCATCTTTTTTTCCTTTTTTTGCTCTCTCGGTTTTCTTTTCAAAGCCGCATTTTTCATCAAGGCAGACTGTGATGCCGCCTTTGCGTTTGAATAATGTCTTTCCGCAATTCGGGCATTTTTCTGCTGTGGGCTTATCCCAAGTCATAAAGTTGCATTCGGGCCAACCCTCACAACCGTAGAAAACATAACCCTTTTTGGATTTTTTCTCAATAACCTTCTTGCCGCATACGGGGCAGTTACCCTCTGTTTCAGCAACAAGAGGCTTTGTGTTTTTACATTCGGGATATCCGGGGCAGGCGAGGAAACGACCGAAACGACCTGTTTTTATTATCATCATGCGACCGCATTTTTCACAAGGAATATCTGTCTGGTCTTCCTCAAGCTTGATTTTTACATCCTTCATTTCTTCCTTGACCTTCTGGAGTGTTTTGTCAAAGTCGTCATAGAAGCTGTGAAGAACCTGAATATAATCAACATCACCGTTGTCGATTTCGTCAAGAGAAGTTTCCATCTGTGCGGTGAATTTAGTGCTGACTATTTTCGGGAATTTTTCTTTCAACAATTTTGTAATAGCACAACCGAGCTCTGTCGGGCAGAGTTGTTTTGAGTTACGCTTGACATATTCTCTTTTGATAATTGTAGTGATAATTGTAGCATAAGTGCTGGGACGACCTACGCCGTTTTCTTCAAGAGCCTTGATAAGTGAAGCCTCCGTATATCTTGCGGGCGGTTGAGTGAAGTGCTGATTGCCGACAAGGTCTTTAAGCTTTAACTTATCATCAATATTCAATTCGGGAAGATGTGTTTCTTTTTCGCTGTCTTCGCTCATCTCCTGATAAAGCACCGTGTAGCCGTTAAATTTAACCTCATAACCGCTTGCGTTAAAGGTGCAATACTTACCGTTTGCGAGATCTTCAGCCTTACCGCCTTCAATGGTGGCTGCGACTGTATTATGAACGCAAGAAGACATAAGACTTGCCATAAAACGTTTCCAAATTAAATCGTAAAGCTTGAACTGGTCGGGAGTGAGAGAAGCTTTAACTTGGTCGGGAGTGAGTGAGGGGGTTGTGGGACGGATAGCTTCATGACCGTCCTGGGCGTTGGATTTTGATTTATAATAGCGGGGCTTTTCGGGAAGATATTTGTCCCCGTAAGTTTCTTTGATAAATGAATTTGCTGCTGCACGAGCTTCTTCGGAAATTCTCAAAGAGTCAGTTCTCATATAGGTGATAAGACCCATTGTGCCGAAGCCTTCGACATTGACACCCTCGTACAATTCCTGTGCACAACGCATTGTTCTCTGTGCCTGGAAGCCTAAACGACGGGATGCATCCTGTTGAAGCGTAGATGTAATAAAGGGCGGTGCGGGATTTTTCTTACGCGTACCTTTTTTTATGTTTTTAACGGAGTATTCCGCATTTTCCAATCTGTCTAAATAGTAATCTGATTGCTCTTTCGATGTGATTTTGACATTGCCTGTTTCGTCACCTGTGAAAGAAGCGTTGAAAGTTCTTCTTGAGGGAGAAGTAAATTTTGCATCGAGTGTCCAGTATTCTTCAGGTACAAATGCGTTGATTTCGTTTTCTCTGTCGACAATAAGGCTTACCGCAACACTCTGAACACGACCCGCTGAAAGACCTCTGCGGATTTTTTGTGATACAAAGGGGCTCAATTTATAACCAACAAGTCTGTCAAGAATACGGCGAGCTTGTTGAGCGTTAACAAGGTCCATATCAATCTGACGGGGATTATCCATACCGTTTTTAACACCCGTCTTTGTGATTTCGTTGAAAGTGACACGGTTTAATGACTGAGTATCAAGCTTGAGTACAGTTGCAAGGTGCCATGATATAGCTTCTCCTTCACGGTCGGGGTCGGTTGCGAGGTATACAAAATCACATTCTTCAACTTGCTTCTTCAAATCTTTTACAAGTTGTTCCTTACCTTTTATGGTGGTATATTTGGGTGCAAAATCATTTTTGATGTCGACACTTAATTTTGCGGCAGGGAGGTCGCGGACATGACCCATCGATGCCGTAACATTATAGTCAGAACCCAAATATTTTTTAATTGTTTTTGCCTTTGCAGGCGACTCAACGATTACTAATTTTGACATTTGTTACATTCCACCTAATTGTTATTTTAATTTGAATTTATTATCTGTAGTTTTTGAAATTATTCCAACAAGCTGTAACCTTAAAAGCAGGGGACTCAATTGAGGTAAAATTAAGCCTGTGAGCTCAATAATATCGTCAGTAGATTTTATATCGTTACCGATGGCATCAACAACCTTGATTTCATTTTCGCTGAGTTGCGATTTATCAATGGTTTTCGGAGCTTCGACTGTTTTTTCTTCAGCAACATAGTCGGGAGATGTAGTTGAAATATGATTAGACCTGTTCAGCTTAGTGGGGATATCAAACGGGTCGAGAACGGGTTTTAAAATATTATTGCTCAAATTTTCCTTATCTATCATATTTTCGTATTCATCAAGGAAAGGAGCAACAAAATCCGTCGGCGAAAAAGCCATTATTGCACCTGAATCAATCAGCTTTTTAAGACCAGCCTGGTCGGAATCAAGAATATTTCCCGGGACAACAAAAACCTTGCGACCCTGTCTGAAAGCGTGTGCGGCAGTATTCAGGGAACCGCTTTTTTCAGCGGGCTCCATAACTGTAACACCCATTGAAAGTGCGGATATTATTCTGTTTCTTACAAGAAAATTTTCAGGTCTTGCAGGGTAGTCAGGAGGGAATTCGGTTATGAGAACACCTTTTTCAGAAACTTCAGAACGAAGCTTTTTGTTGATTCTCAAATAATCGACATTAAGACCGCAACCGAGAACGAGTGCGGTTTTGCCGCCTACCGTTAAGGCACCTTTGTGTGCGGCTGAATCAATACCCATCGCACCGCCGCTGACAATAACAATATCGGCTTTTGCTAATGCGGCGGACAACCTTGCAGTGATATCAATACCGTTGGCACTCGCAGAGCGTGTACCGACAAAAGCCAATGCTAATCTGTCATTGAATATATCTATGTCGCCGTCTGTATATAAGACCAACGGGCAATTCATAATCTGTAAAAGCTGAAAGGGAAAGGACTCCATATCGGGTGTAACGACAGACCAGCCTTTGTCGGTGCAAAAATCGACAACCTCCTGTGCTTTGTCAATGTCATAAGCACAAAGACGGTCTAACTGTTTTGGTGAAAACAAACCTGTAGCCGCCCAATATTCGGGTCCGTTATCATAGAAAAATTCAATGTCGGGAATCTCACAAATAATTCTTGCGGTGTTGTTACCGATGCCGACACCTTTCTGCAACCATATCCAATAAGCCTGTCGTGACATTTTCTTCCTCGCTTTCAAGATAAAGTTTATTATACTATGTAAGTTTGTAAAATGTCAAATAATTAAATCGATCTCAAAAGATGCGGAAGCTTCTTGATTGCGTTTCCGATACCGCTTAAGATTTTTAAAATGCCTTTGAAAGGCTTGTTGCCGCTTAAAATCATAAGCAGGCCGTCTGCCATTTTAACGCTGAATACACCCATGCTCATACTGATGAAATTACGGATAGGGGTCTGCTTTGCAATGCTTGCGGCAAAATCGTTGTCACCAGACTTAGTGAGGAATTCAATGAGCTTGATAACCTTTCTGCCTGTCTTGTTGCCGTGAGCGTCTTCAATGCAGTTTGATATTGTGAGTGTTAAATCAGACGGCAAATCTCTCGGAGGTAACTTACGACCTAAAAGCATTTCGTATTCTTCGTCAGAAATATTATGAATATTGCCGTCGTAGTATGAGGGGAGAGTGTTTCTTAAATCAGGAACGACTACGCTTTCGTCAGAGGATGTTACATTGATTTTTGCACAAAGCGGAAGATTTCTTGAATTGCTTCCTATAAGAATATTAAATTCTCCTGTCTGAACATGCCAGTCGCTGATGTCAACATTATAATATGCAAATGCGCGTTTGGATAATGTAAATGAAACTTCCTTTGTTTCATGAGCATCAAGATAAACCTTGCAGAAATCTTTGAGTTCTTCACTCGGACGGAAAATATCAGATTCAATATCAGATATATAAAGCTGAACAATTTCCGCACCGGGGATATCTGATGTGTTTGTGACCTTACATTTTACTGTTACAGTATCCGTATCTTTAATATTATCGGAGGATACACTGATATCGGAATACTCAAAGCTTGAGTATGAAAGTCCGTAACCGAAGGGGAATCTTACTTCTTTGTTGAAGGTATTATAATAGCGGTAACCGATATAAATGCTTTCTTTGTGAACAACCGAATTACTGCCGCCGATGTAGTAATTGTATGAGGGATTATCTTCCGTGCAAAGAGGATATGTTTCCGCAAGCTTACCGGAGGGATTTACCTTACCCGAAAGAATGTCAACCACCGCACCCGCAGTTGCCTGACCGCCGAGATAAGCGTTTAAAACTGCCGGTACTTTTTCAAACCACGGCAAAGCAGACGGTGCACCGCCAAAGAGCACAACCGTGAGATTGCTGTTAACTTCTGAAATTTTATCAACAAGCATATTGAATTCATCGGGGAGATTTATATGTTTTCTGTCATAGGATTCCGCTTCAAAGGACTCGGGGAGACCTATGAAAAGAATGACTGTTTCGTTTTCTTTTGCAACAGTTAAAGCTTCATTCAAAAGCTTATCCGTAACCTTGCAGGTCTTGCGGTCATAGCCGTCTGCATAGGAAACCGTAAAACCGAGCTTTTCCAATTCCTCAACCGCAGAATCAATTTTTGTCGGGTTGATGAGTGAGCTGCCCTCGCCCTGATAACGGGGAGTTTTAGCCATTGAGCCGATAACGCCGATTTTTGAGTCAGCCTTAAGCGGCAAAGTATTATTGTCATTTTTAAGCAATACCATCGACTGACCTGCAATTTTTCTTGCGGTCAGATGGTTTTTATCCATATCACATTTAACCGATTTTTTAATATCATTCTGTGTCTTGAATATAATTGTCAGAAGACGGTCAACACACAAGTCGAGGTCTTCTTCCTTGATTTTTCCGTCTTTGACAGCATTGATTATTTTTTCTGTGTTGTAACCGCCTGAATTGGGCATTTCAAGGTCATTGCCTGCAAGAATACCCGCAACTCTGTCATTAACCGCACCCCAGTCACTTACAACAAAGCCTTTAAATCCCCATTCATTACGCAAAATCTGAGTCTGGAGATAGTGATTTTCTGCACCGTGAACACCGTTGATTTTGTTGTATGAATTCATAACGGTGTAGGGCTGAGCCTTTTTGACCGCGTTTTCAAATGCGGGGAGATATATTTCTCTCAAAGCTCGTTCGTCAACAACCTCGTCGATTGTCATTCTTCTGCTTTCCTGAGAGTTACAGGCAAAATGCTTTAATGATGTACCGACACCGCAGGATTGAACACCGTTTATGAAATTTTCGGCAAGCTGACCTGCGAGGCAGGGGTCTTCTGAATAATATTCAAAGTTTCTTCCGCAGAGGGGAGAACGCTTCATATTGACACCGGGTCCCAAGAGAATATCAACGCCCTGGTCAACACATTCGGAGCCTAATGCCTGACCCATTTCAAAAATTAAATCTCTGTCCCAGGAGCACGCAACCGTTGCCGCTGTCGGATAACAGGTGGCAGGGTGACTTTTGCCCATAGGATTAAGACCCTTGTTTTTATCTTTCTGTTTGCGGAGTCCGTGAGGACCGTCGGAAACGGTAATTGAGGGTATGCCGTATTTTTCAAAACCGACAGTATGCCAATAATCACTACCGGAGCAGAGTGTTGCTTTATCTTCAAGTGTCATTTTTGAAATTATTTCTTTATTCTTCATTTTCGTCCTCCTCAATATTGTGTATATTCAGTTCAAGTATATTTTCGGCAGAAGCGGAATCTATCGCTTCGACATTCTTAAGCTTTTTCTGAATGATGTTGTTTCTGTTTTGTGCTTCATCAAGAGTTTTTCCTGCTTCGGAAATCTTTTTGCGGGCTTTTTCAAGTATGCCGCCGAACTTATCATACTGCGTTTTTGCAGCTGCAAGCAGACGACGGACTTCGTTTGCTTTTTCATTTATTGCAACGACCTTGAAGCCCATTGAAAGAGATGTGAGTAAAGCCATAATTGTCGACGGACCGGCTACAAGTATGTTGTGGTCGTTTTGCAATCTTTCCGTAATGCCCGAACGAGATGATGCGATTTCAGCGTAAAGTCCCTCTGTTGCAAGATACATAATGGCAAAAGGTGTGGTGTGGGGAATATGTATGTACTTCGCAACATTTTTACCTTCCGCAAGTATTCTCTTTTCGAGTGCCTTTCTTGCTTCAGCTAAAGCTTCGGGGTCTGATGCATCAGCAGCGTCACAAATACGGATATAATCCTCCATCGGGAATTTTGAGTCAACCGGAAGATAAACGGTTTCTCCGCCGACCTCACCCGAAGGAATCTTGATTGCAAATTCAACTACTTCACCTGATGAAGTAGGGGAATAATTCTTGACATACATATTGGGAATTGTCTGGTCAAGTATACTCTCAAGCTGAACTTCTGCCCAAGTACCTCTTGCCTTGACATTTGTGAGCACTCGGTTCAAAGCGGAAACATTGGTTGTAACACCGCTTGAAAGCTCTTTGACCTCACCTAAAGATTTATAAACATTTTCTAATTGGTCGGAAACGGTCTTGAAAGATGAATCAAGTCGGTTGTTGAGAGTTGTTGTAAGCTTTTCGTCAACGGTCTGACGCATCTCATCAAGCTTTTTCTCATTACTCTCCTGAATTGAAGCGATTGCAGAAGCAACAACTCTGTTTTGTTTCTCATTTTGTTCAAAGTTTGTTTTTGTCATTTCACGGAGAATATCGGAAACCTCTTTAAGCTTTGCTGAAGTTTCTTCTCTCAAAGCCTGCTGATATGAAGCAGTATCGTTTCTGCTCCTGCCGAATTCATCGGCAATCATCCTTGATGAGTTATCCTGACTGTTCTGAATGACAGACAGCTTGCTTTCAATCTGAGAGTTATCATTCTTCCTTGTGAGGAGTATAATAACAAGTCCGATAAGCACAATAAGCAATATAATTATGGTTATTAAAAAAACAGTATTCATAGTATAACACCACCCTAAACACACATTATATCATACTTCTTATAAAAAGTTAACAATTATTTTAAGAAATTTGCCTGAAATTTTATTATGAGTTTTTATATATTTTTACTTGAAAAAAATAATATCTTGTGATATACTACTTGGTTAGAAGGAATATGTGTGAAAGGATGTGGATTGTTTGAAGTATTACAGAGATTTTAAAAAGATGACCTATTCAGTCCACGAACTGTCTTTTGCTGACCCCACAAGTCAGGGGGCAGTAATCTCGTTCCCGTTGAGTACGCATTTTTCCGAAATTTCAAATCGTTGTTATTGTCTTTGTGATGTTGATACTGTTTTTGCCTCTTTATTTTAGGTAGTATCATCTCCAAAGGCATTATTTTTTTGTAAGCAATTAAGTTTAATATATGCAGGAGGTTCGTATTATGATTGATTCAAGCATTAAAAAAGTTCTGGTTATCGGTTCAGGTCCTATTATTATCGGACAGGCTGCAGAGTTTGACTACGCAGGAACACAGGCTTGCCGCTCACTTTCAGAAG
Organism: Acutalibacteraceae bacterium; assembly: GCA_045540355.1. Taxonomy (GTDB): domain Bacteria; phylum Bacillota; class Clostridia; order Oscillospirales; family Acutalibacteraceae; genus RGIG2945. The sequence continues at coordinate 106,350 of JAZQHB010000072.1, forward strand.
AGGGCATCGAGGTTGTTCTTGTTAACTCAAACCCTGCTACAATTATGACAGATAAGGATATTGCCAATAAGGTATATATCGAGCCTCTTACTGTTGATACGGTAACAAAAATTATTGAGATTGAAAAGCCCGATGCTATCTTGCCGACACTCGGCGGTCAGACAGGTCTTAACCTTGCAATGGAGCTTGAAGAAATCGGTGTTTTAAACAAGAATAATGTTAAGCTTATCGGTATTTCTTCAGATGCTATCAAGATGGCTGAAGACAGACAGGAATTCAAAGATACAATGGAAAGCATCAATGAGCCTTGTATCGAATCACTTGTTGTTGAAACGGTTGAAGATGCACTTGAGTTTTCCAACAGAATCGGCTACCCCGTAATCGTTCGTCCCGCTTATACATTGGGCGGAACAGGCGGCGGTATTGCAAACGATGCAAAAGAACTTGAGGAAATCGCATCAAACGGTATCAGACTTTCAAGAGTTAATCAGGTTTTGATTGAAAAATGCATTTCCGGCTGGAAAGAAATTGAATATGAAGTTATGCGTGACAGTAAGGGTCATTGTGTAGTTGTATGTAATATGGAAAATGTTGACCCCGTCGGTGTTCATACAGGTGACTCCATAGTTGTAGCTCCTTGTCAGACACTTCCGCAGGAGCATCTTGATATGCTCAGAACTGCAGCTTTGAACATCATCACAGCACTCGGAATTGAAGGCGGATGTAATGTTCAGTTTGCACTTCACCCCGATACTGCAGAATATGCTGTTATCGAAGTTAACCCCAGAGTTTCCCGTTCGTCAGCATTGGCATCAAAGGCAACAGGTTATCCGATTGCACGCCTTGCAGCTAAAATCGCACTCGGTCTCGGTTTTGACGAAATCAGAAATGTTGCAACAGGCGAAAGCTTCGCGAACTTTGAACCCGCAGTTGACTACTGTGTACTTAAAATTCCGAAGTGGCCGTTTGATAAGTTCGTTACTGCAAAGAGAACACTCGGCACACAGATGAAGGCAACAGGCGAGGTTATGTCAATCGCTTGCACATTTGAATCTGCACTTCATAAAGCAGTTCATTCACTCGAAGAAGGCAGAGAAAGTCTCCTTGATGAACGCATTATGAAGAAAGATGTTGAAGAATTAAGAGAAAGACTTCATCGTGTAGATAACGAAAGACTTTATACAATCGCAGTATCTATCTACAAGGGTATTTCAATCGAAGAAATTTATGAAATCACAAAAATCAACAGATGGTTCCTTAACAAAATCAAGGACATCGTTGATATGGAAAAACGCCTTCAGAGCGGTGTTTGCGATAAAGAAACAATCACAAAGGCAAAGCAGATGGGCTTTACCGACAACATGATTGCAAAGGATGTCGGAATTACACAGGCCGCAGTTAAAAATATGAGAAAGATGTGGGATATCAACCCCTCATTCTTAATCGTTGATGCTTGTGCAACAGGTTCAGGCGGACAGACTCCGTACTATTATTCAGACTTCGGTCCTGAAAATCAGGGCGAATTCAAGTCTGACAGAAAGAAAGTTCTCGTTCTCGGTTCAGGTCCCATCAGAATCGGACAGGGTGTTGAATTTGACTACTGCTCGGTTCAGAGTGTATGGGCATTGAGAAAAGCAGGTTGCGAAACAATCATCGTAAACAACAATCCCGAAACAGTTTCAACAGACTTCGATGTAGCGGACAAGCTCTATTTCGAGCCCCTCACTCCCGAATATGTTGCAAATATTGTTGAAGCTGAAAAACCCGACGGTGCAATCGTACAGTTCGGCGGTCAGACAGCTATCAAGCTTACAAAAGCATTGAATGACATGGGCGTTACTATCCTCGGTACAGATGCTGACCATGTTGATGCTGCTGAAGACAGAGAACGCTTTGACGAAATCCTTGAAAACTGTGATATCGCAAGACCCAAGGGACAGACAATCTTCACAACAGAAGAAGCACTTATCGCAGCTCATTCACTCGGCTATCCCGTACTCGTAAGACCCAGCTATGTTCTCGGCGGTCAGGGTATGCAGATTGCTGTATGTGATGACGATATCCGCGAATTTATGGCTATCATCACAAGAACAGTACAGGAACACCCCGTACTTGTTGATAAATATATTATGGGTCGTGAGGTTGAGGTTGACGCAATCTGCGACGGCAGCGATATTCTTATCCCCGGCATCATGGAACACATTGACAGAGCAGGTGTTCATTCAGGCGACTCGATTTCAGTATATCCCGCATTGACAATCAGCCAGGAAGTTCAGGATACAATGGTTGATTATACTCAACGACTTGCATCAGCACTTCAGGTTGTAGGTATGATGAATATTCAGTTCATCGTAATGGACGAGCAGGTATATATCATCGAGGTTAACCCGCGTTCATCAAGAACCGTTCCTTATATCAGTAAGGTAACGGGTGTACCCGCAATTGAGCTTGCAACAAGAGCAATGCTCGGCGAAAAGATTGAAGATATGGGCTACGGCACAGGTCTTTATAAGAGCAGCGGTTATTATGCAATCAAGCTTCCCGTATTCTCATTTGAAAAGATTATCGGTGCTGACACAGCACTCGGACCCGAAATGAAATCAACAGGTGAAGTTTTAGGTATCTCAAAGGATTACAATGAAGCACTTGTCAAGGCTTTCGAAGGCGGCGGAATCTACCTTCCCAAGGACGGTAAGATTATCGTAACCGTAAGCGACAAGGATAAGACTGAAGTATGTGATATCATCAAGTCACTCGGTGAAACTCAGTTCAAGTTCTATGCAACACCCGGCACGAGAAAAGCAATGCTTGAGGCAGGAATTGAGGTTGAACCCATCAACAAGATTTCAGGCGAATCACCGAATATCCTTGATATGCTCAACGACGGCGATGTTTCACTTATCATCAACACACCCACACACGGTCGTGTTGAAAGTCGTGACGGCTTCAAATTAAGAAGAATCGCAGTTGAAGCAGGCACACCGTCACTCACATCACTTGATGCTGCAAAGGCTCTCATGGAAAGCTCTTACATCGTTCGTGATGATGTAGTAAATGTAACAGATATCTCAACAATCTGATTTATATGAAAAACAGGCACCGAGAAATCGGTGCCTTGAAAAATTTTTATGCAGCATAATTGTTTTTTGCCTTGAAAATAAATATTGCTGTGATATTTTAAACAGGGTGATTTAATAAAAGATAATCTGATATGACCGGGGAAACGAACACCCCGTGTTATAATTAAGGTTCAGGAGGTTATGTGATAAATGGTAACATTTATTATTATACGGCACGGATACAGCGTGGGAAATAAAGAAAAACGATTTTCGGGGCAAATGAATGTTCCGTTAGATGAGGTTGGTCGTTCACAAGCAATATCAACCGCAGACTACATATTGAAGAATTTTCAGGTTGACAGTATTTATTCCAGTGATTTATCGCGTGCGTATGAAACGGTAAAACCTGTTGCCGAGGCATTGGGTCTGGAAATATCCGAATGCAAAGATTTGCGGGAAGCAGATGTGGGGATTTGGCAGGGCAAACTCATTGAGGATATAAAAAAAGAATATCCCGACAGCTTTGCATTTTACAGAGATAATCCGGGACTTTTTCGTTTTGAAGGCGGTGAGGGGTATGCGGATTTGATGCACCGCATAGTGCCGGCTTTTGAAAAGATTGCAGCAGAAAACGAGGGAAAAACTGTTCTTGTAGGCACTCACGGCGGTGTTGTCCGTGCTCTGCGGGTTGCGTGGAATGGTTTACCGATTGAAAGAATCAAAGAAATACCGCATGTACCGAACAGCTCGATAACGGTGGCGGAATATGCGGACGGCTCGGTGAATTGGTTGAGTATAGGATATGACGGACATCTTTCGGATAAAACGACTGAAGAGGGTATCAAATAAGGATTGCGACCGAACCTTCGGAAGGATTTATAGCAATTAAAACTGAAGCTGTATTAAACAAGTGGGTTTAATACAGCTTCAATGAATTTTGTTCAGTTTCTTTTGTCTTCGACAATTTTACCATCCTGTATGCGGATAACTCTCTGTGCTTCCGCGGCGATGTCGTTATCGTGGGTAATAAGAATGACAGTTCTGCCGTCCTCGTGAAGCTTGTGAAGTATTTTCATAACCTCACGACCGGATGAGGAGTCGAGATTACCTGTAGGTTCGTCAGCAAGAATTATCGGCGGTTTTGCGGCAATCGCACGGGCAATTGCAACTCTCTGTTGCTGACCGCCTGACATCTGTGCAGGGCGGTGGTGTATTCTTTTAGAGAGTCCGACCATTTCAAGTGCTTCGCTTGAAAGCTTGTGTCTTTCGTCTCTTTTCATACCTCTGTAGGTGAGGGGAAGCTCAACATTCGCTCTTGCATCAAGGTTTGTTATAAGGTTGAAACCTTGGAAAATAAAGCCGATTTTTTTATTTCTGATTTCAGATAATTCGTCATCTGTCATCTTTGAAACATCGACGCCGTCCATATAGTATTCACCGGAAGTGCAGACATCTAACAGTCCGAGCATATTCATTAAAGTAGATTTACCCGAACCGGATTGACCGATTATTGCGACAAACTCACCATGGTCAATTGTAAGACTGACACCGTCCAATGCACGGACTTCATTTTCACCGGGATTATATATTTTGTAGACATTACGAACATCAATTAAGTGTGCCAAAATTGAAGCTCCTTTCGTTGAAGTATGAATATATTTTACGCCAAAAAATCCCTAAAGTCAACCGACTAATTGTTAAGTATATGAAAACAATTTTTTAATTGACAAAATACGATAAAAGATGTATGATAATGTTTGTGGGTATATTGGTTTATGCCTATGAATTTTACGAAAAATAAGAGGTGAAAAAGATGTATGACGGGAGTGGCGGACAAAGTAATACCGCAAACAAAAAATACTATACGGACATCTTGAGTAATCTCACGCATCTTAAGTAGTTCGTTATAGCTTTTTTGTACTTCCTGCGATTTTTTTCAAAGGAGGCAATCATGAACGAACAAACTTTGATTTTTAATGATGTTTTCGAATTTCTTGAAAACAGGAAATTCACCAAACTCAAGGAGCTTTTGCAGGAAATGAATCCGGCGGATATAGCATTGCTTTTTGAGGGTTTAAAGGGTAAGGATATTCCGCTTGTTTTCAGATTTTTACCAAAAGAGCTTGCAGCGGAAACATTCTCTTATCTTGAATCGGATAAGCAGGTCCAACTGATAGATTCATTCAGTGATGTTGAGCTCAGAGAAATTACCGATAATATGTTCATTGACGATACCGTTGATATTATCGAAGAAATGCCTGCAAATGTTGTCACAAGAATTTTGAAAAATACTGACAGCGAAACAAGAAAAATAATCAATGATATTTTAAAATACCCCAAGGATTCCGCAGGCAGTATTATGACAACGGAATTTTTGTATCTTGACGAGGGTATGACGGTCAGAGAGGCTTTTCGGAAAATCCGTCAGGTTGGTGTTACCAAGGAAACTATCAACACTTGCTTTGTAACAAAAAGCAGAAAGCTTTTGGGTCAGATTTCACCGCTTGAGCTTTTGACGAACGATGAGGATACGCTTGTCACAGAGATAATGGATACCAATATTATCAAAGTCAGTACCCATGAAGATCAGGAAAATGTTGCAAGAATGTTTGATAAATATGACATCGCTGCAATGCCTGTAGTTGACAACGAGGACAGACTCGTCGGAATAGTAACATTCGACGATGCTATTGAAGTTTTGCAGGAAGAAAATACCGAGGATTTTGAAAAAATGGCAGCTATGATGCCTATTGAAGATTCTTACTTCAAAACATCTGTTTTCAAGCACGCAAGAAAAAGAGTGCTCTGGCTTCTTGTTTTGATGATATCGGCAACTTTTACGGGATTGCTTATAACGAAGTATGAAACCGCATTTGCAGCATTGCCTATATTGATATCATTCATACCGATGCTCATGGATACGGGCGGCAACTGCGGCTCCCAGACATCTACAATGATTATCCGAGGCTTTGCACTTGGTGAAATCAGCACGAGGGATTTTTTCAGAGTTATGTTCAAGGAATTCAGAATTTCCTTGATAGTCAGTTTAATCTTAGCAATCGTAAACGGACTGAGAATATTCCTCATGTATTATAATTCCGAGTCCTTAGCGGCAACGAATACATCTCCGCTGATTTTGGCGGCAGTCGTTTCACTTTCTATAATTTGTGCAGTTATTATTGCGAAATTCGTCGGATGTGTTTTGCCGATGTTCGCAAAAATGTGCAAATTAGACCCGGCAATCATGGCATCACCGATGATTACAACCGTCGCGGATGCTGCAATTATATTTGTTTACTTTAATATAGCTATGAAATTTTTTAATATATAGGAGGGATTTTTATGTACGCAGGTGCACAACTTTTTACTGTAAGAAAGTATACTCAAACACCCGAAGATATAAGGAATACTTTTAAAAAAGTTGCAGAAATCGGTTACAAATATGCACAGGTTTCAGCTATCGGTCCGATAGAGCCTGAAGAGCTTCGCGATATTGCTCTCGAAAGCGATGTTAAGATTTGTAACACACATTCAAATCAGGACAGAATTTTGAATGATACGGATGCACTGATTGCAGAGCATAAAATTTATAATTGTAATCAGATAGGCATCGGCTCAATGCCCGGAAGATATCAGGGAAGTATTGAGGGTGTTAAGCAATTTATTGCTGATTATAAACCCGCTGCACAGAAAATCATCGACAACGGTATGACACTTGCGTATCATAACCACGCATTTGAATTTGTTCCATTTGACGGAGTAAGAGTATTTGATTATTTAGTGGAGAATTTTGAAGAGCTGCACTTTATTCCCGATGTATACTGGTTGCAGGTTGCAGGCAAAAATCCCGCAAAGGTTTTGGAAAGTCTTAAAGGCAGAGTTGAAGTTTGCCATTTTAAAGACATAGTTCCCGACAAGGAAAATAATTTCAAAATGGCTCCTGTCATGGAAGGCAATCTTGATTTTGATGATATTATTGCTGCTTGCAACAAAGCGGATATTCAATATTGTATGGTTGAACAGGATCTTTGCTATGAATTGGATCCGTTTGACGCATTGGAAATCAGTTTCAAAAACTTGCAGAAAGTTTTATAATTTGGCTGAAATTGCCCATAGCACTATTTTAAAAAATATTATATAAAAAGGAAGGTAAAAAACAATGAAAAACAAAGTTATTAAGGTAATCTCTTTACTTACAGCGATTGTAACACTTTTCTCTTTCGCAGCTTGCGGCGATAACAAAGATGACACAACTACAACCGAAAAAGCTGCAGATGCAGCTCAGACAGAAGTCATAACAAACGAAGACGGCGAAACTGAAATCGTTACTGTTGAAGATGATGAAACAACAGAAGATGAAAAAACTGAAGAAAACGAAGTAACTGAAGACGATAAGTCTGAAGAAGATAAGACTGATAAAGAAGACAAGACAACCAAAAAGAATACCGAAAAAACAACTAAAGAAGAGAAGACAACTAAAAAAGAAACTACAACTAAAAAAGAGGATAAAACCACAACAAAGAAACAGGAAAAAGAATATTCAAAAGCTGAAATCGTTAAGATTTGCACAGATGCTATAAACAAGGCTAAGAAAGAATCTCCCGGATACACAAAGCATAAGTATCAGAAGCTTGAAGGCGACCGTAGTCAGGTTCCGGGATTCTATAACTCACTCTTTGGCTTGTTTGAGGAAGATAAAACAAAGACATATAAAAAAGGCGAAGCTGATAAAACCAGTTTCGGCGTTGACGGTTATGTAGCAACAAAGGTATCTGACCTTGAAAGCATCAAGATGGATATCAAAAACGGTAAATATGTAATCAACTACAAATTTGGCAAAGAAACAAATCCTGCTGATCTTAACAGTAAATACGGCAGATCTATGGATATCATGACACCCGAAGAAGTAAGAAAAACAAGCATAGGTCTTATCAGTGATATTACAATGCAGTATTACGGTGGTTTCCTTACAGCAGAGATTGATATTGCTACAGGCAGACTTACTTATATGAAGATGGGCTCTCATGTTGATGCTGAGGTTAATAAGAGCAAGCCTAATAAAGCATTTACAGTTAAAGATATCGTAAGTATTGCAACATACACAGACTTTAAGTGGTAATTTTTGATTGGAGCACAATATGGATACAAGACTTGAACATTTTAAACTCTTTATGGATACGCTCAACTTCCCAGAGGAAGCAAAAGCTGACCTTCTGAAAACAAGAGAAGAATTTGCAAAAACCGATTATTATAAAGAGTTTGAAGCTTTTTATGAGGAGTATGAAGCTGATTATAAGAATTATAAAAACAAGGAAAATCGCAAAAGACTTGAAGAAATCGCAGAGGAAATCTCAATCCCTGAAGAAAAGCTTTACATGATTTATTTTATCGGCTTATCTCAGCACCTCATGAAGCTTTACGAAGAAAACGGAATATCAATGGATATATATTGGGATTCGATGAGCGATTTAAGAGCAAAGCTTTTTGAGTGTAAGAATGTTTACGATATTTGGGGAACATTTGTCGGCGGTTGGTTTGTCGGATTTTTCAAGCTCGAACGCTTCAAAATTGGTCGTCTTGAGTATGAAGAAGTCAAGTTTGAGCTTGACGAATACAAAAAGCACGGAATAGAACTTAAAAACGGAGATACGGTAATCAACATACATATTCCGTCAGGTGAGCCTTTTTCCTTTGATATCCGTCTTGATTCATACAAGAGAGCTTATGAGTTTTACAAAAAGCATCGCAAGGGTAATCTTATTGCGTTTGTATGCGGCTCATGGCTTTTATATCCCGGTAACAAAGAATTTTATCCCGAAAATTCTAACATCATAGATTTTGCTGATGATTTTGAAATTTTCGCATCAGCATCTGATGAAGAATTCCACGACAGCTGGAGAGTTTTCAACAAACCTAATGAAACACCTTTGGAAGAACTGCCCGAAGATACATCTTTGAGAAGAGCGTACAAAAAACGCCTTTCTGAAAAAGGTGAGTTTGGCTTCGGAAAAGGTATAATAATCTTTGACGGTGAAAAATTATTAACTAAAGGCAATTCATAAACGATAAAAACTTCCTTTCGGGGAAGTTTTTTGTTTGCAGTTTTTTTCTTTAGATGATATAATGTCAACATAGTGACCGAGGAGGTGCAGCATGAAAACTTCAGATGTAAGAATCCCCGCAGCGATCCAGCTCGTTATAGATGACATAGGTTGGTTTTGGGGTCGCGATGAGCGAGAAGACGGTCTGCCGTCAAGAACAGGAATCCCGAGAAGGCATTTCCTTGAAGATTATATTGTTATAAACGAAATCGGAAGAGCTATAAATCAAAAAATAAACGCTATGCTGGTCATAGGCGAGTGGGACAGACACAACGCACTTCGCCGTGTTCCTCACTGCAGTAAAAGCGGTCTTGATTGGAATGGCTCATTTTGGTGTGTACGGGAAGAAGCGGAAAAAATCCGCGATTATCTGAATTCCTGCGAATATATCGAGCTCGGTTTTCATGGTTTGTTGCACGGTGCATGGTCTGAGAATGGCGAGCTTCTCTGCACTCAGGAGTTTATGGTGCCTAAAGACTTCAAGGTTGGCAATCCTCGTGAATTAGTACCCGAAGCTGTCACAAGAGCACAGTTTGATGTGTTTATGGAAATATATGACGATTGGGGCTTTACGCAGCAGCTTCGTACATTCGCATCACCGGGCAATATAGGAGATGCGTGGAAGACAGACGAATTTGCAAATATACTGAAAGATTACGGTGTGAAATTCTGGCACAACAATGTAATAAGAGGCAGCAGTGTTCAGGCAGGTATTATTCTCAACCCCAAAGCAATTGAGGTTTGCCCTTGGTTTGTCTATGACCTTGATCCCCTTGAATTGCCGACTTACGACCCTGACAAAGCTGGTATACTCGGAAGTCATTGGCCGAACTTCCTCAGATTTAATCACAAAAAGAGTATTGAAAGAGTTGATGATTGGAAATCGTTTTTTGACCGTCAGGCTGAGGTATTTGGCATGATAATTTCAAGGGATATTGAATTTGCACATTATCAGGAGCTTTACCGTGCGTATGCGGTTATAACTGAAGAAAAAGACTGTATAAAAATTGATTTGACCAAGGTTGATGAGATGTCACCTGAGAAAAATATGCCGTTTTACTTAAGTTTTGCAAACGGCAGAGAGCCCACGGAATGTAAAGGCGGAAAAATAACTTTGTACGAAACAAAAAAAGATTTTAAAAACTATAAATTTGAGCGAACTGGTGAAAGCGTAATCTATATCAATTACAAATAACGACATAAATAAAGAAAAACTTCTCTTCTGAGGAGTTTTTTTTTGACACTTTTTTCAATTTATATTTGCTAAAATAATCCACAGACAAATTTATTTTCCGCTAATAAACGATAAGAAATGAGCGAAAATATTAGTGCGGTAAAACCGTAATAAAAAGAAAGGAGTAGAAAAAAAGAAATAAGATGAAAGGAAGTTGCAGGGTAAAACTCTGTAAAAAGGTGAGAGAATGGGAAAGATTTTTAAATGTTTATCAGTTATAGGTCTGCTTTTCTCATTTATTGTTTTTTCTTTTGTCGGATATGCTCAGATTGAAGTCGATGATGTCTTTGTATCGGAAAAAGCGGAAGATATCAGGTTGTCGGGTATTTATTCAGCTGAATTAAAAGATGCGGTCAAAACCGTAAGAAATAGTAACGATGAAGCTTATGATGCAGAGATAAAGGTTTTCGGACTTTTTCCCGCAAAGGAGGCCAAGATCACCGTCAGCAAAAGAAGGTATGTTGTACCCGGTGGTGATATATTCGGTATAAAACTATATACTCAAGGTCTGATTGTTACAAAAATAGGAGATGTAAAAACACAGTCAGGAACCGTAAGTCCGGGCAAAGAAGCGGGGATAGAAGTAGGCGATACGATAGTTTCCGTAAACTCAGAGCAGATAAGTGAAAATTCAAGATTAGAAGAAATTATAAGACAGAGTAAAGGAAAAGCATTAAAATTTATAATCAAAAGAAATGATAAAGAAAAAAAGCTTGAGCTGACACCCGTAATGGATTCAGACGATAAATCATATCGTCTCGGACTTTGGGTAAGGGATAGTTGTGCGGGTATCGGTACAATAACCTTCTACGACAGAGACACAGGAAGTTTTGGTGGTCTCGGTCACGCAGTATGCGATGTAGATACAGGACAGATTATGCCACTCTCGGGCGGTGAAGCGGTGTCGGCAGAGATAAGCAGTTGTTATAAAGGAAACAGCGGCTCTCCGGGTGAGCTTTGCGGTGTTTTTACCGGTAAAAGCTTAGGTACACTTAATATTAACTGTGAATCCGGTATCTTCGGAGTTTTAAAAAACTACGATAAAAACAGAGAAGTGGTACCTGTGGCACAGAAGCAGGAAGTAAAAGAAGGCAAGGCACAAATTATTTCAACTGTAGATAAAAATAAAACTCAATATTATGATGTGGAAATAACAAAGATTTATTCTTCAAAGGATTCTCAGCAAAAGAATATGTCTATAAAAATAACAGATTCCGATTTGATTGAAAAGACCGGCGGTATAGTTCAGGGTATGTCAGGCAGTCCGATAATTCAAAACGGCATGCTTGTCGGTGCGGTAACCCATGTATATGTAGACGACCCGCTGCAAGGCTATGCGGTGTTCGCTGAGAATATGTTGAAGAAAATTGACGAAAAAGCAGATAAAAACTCAGAAAATGTCGCTGCATAATATGTGAATTAAAATAACTTAAAATAAATCCTTGTTTTTCCAAATAAAATATTGACAAATTATCACGAATGTGATAATATTCATAAGCATATTAAAAAAGGAGGAAAAACTATGGATAAATATTTGAAAATTATGTTAGCGGAAGAAGGCAATGAATTCGGAACAAGCTGTGCGGGTGCTTTAAGGTCATACGGATATGATGTAACATTAGTTCCCAAAGACGGCACAGAGGTAATCAACAGAATCGTAAAGAACACACCCGATGTACTTTTGATGGACACATTTATGCAAAGAGTAGATGCATTGGGCGTTATGAAAGAAATGAAAAATATCAACTTTGAAAAGAAGCCGCTGATAATGCTGATGTCCAGCGTTGACAATCAGAATTTGGAGCAGGAAGCATTATCAATGGGAGCTGATTATTATTTTTTGAAGCCGTTTAATGTAGATGTGATGGCAGAGAGAATAACTCAGTTGACAGGTTGGGGTAATGCAAGAAATATAAAAATGGATACAGACACCAACCGCACACCTGATTTGCAGGTAATAGTATCAGATATCATGCATCAGATAGGTGTACCTGCACATATTAAGGGTTATCAGTATTTGAGAGAAGCGATAATTTTATCAATAGATGACCCGGAAATTATGAGCAGCGTCACAAAGGTTCTTTATCCTACAGTTGCGAAGACTTATAAAACTACATCTTCAAGAGTAGAAAGAGCAATAAGACACGCTATTGAAGTTGCATGGGACAGGGGAGACCTTGATGTTCTCAGCTCATACTTCGGCTATACTATTCAGAACAGCAGAGGCAAGCCGACCAATTCTGAGTTCATTGCGATGATAAGTGATAAGCTTCGTTTAAGACTAAAGTGTTCATAAAAATCGACCGCACACCGACTTTTGCCGTTGTGCGGTCTTTGTTATTTAGACATTAGCAGCCGCAGCCACATGAACGGTCGTTTACGCAGTTGTTGTTAGAACCGCAATCGCCGCAGAATACAAGGATTATGATGAGAATGATAATCCAAGAACAGTTGTTACCACCAAAAAAGTTGCATCCCATTACTGATTCCCTCCTTTCTTGCTTTCATCATCATATTATGGTGAAAATAAAAAAAGGTTACAAATCTTAAAAAATCAGAAAACAAGAGAAAAGACGAGAAAACAGAAGTAAATTAAAGATAATAGTGAAAATCGAAGTATTTTTGACTTTATTTGACCTTTGACGAAAATAAAAAATATTATATAATAAAAACAAGGTCAAGGAAAGTCAAAGTCAAAAATAAACAAAATGCCCATAGCACTATTTCTTATCACTCGGGGCGGTGCTTTGTATGATTTTCTTGAAGGCTTAATAATCAGAAGGGATGGTTAAGATGAGCATAAGTAGTGAAATTACAAAAATAATAATGGATATGCTATCTGATGAAGGCTTTATTGAAATTCAGAGAAATGAATTTGCCGAAAGCTTAGGCTGTGTGCCGAGCCAGATAAATTATGTTATATCCTCAAGATTTACTCCTGAGCAGGGATATATAGTTGAAAGCAGACGAGGCGGCGGCGGATATATCCGCATAACCCGTGCAAAGCTTGACAAAGGAGCAATGCTGATGCATCTTGTTAATTCAATAGGTGACAGTATTGATGAAAGAACCTGCAGAGCGAATATATATAATCTGAGCTATCAGGATTTAATTGATGAAAAAACGACAAAGCTTCTTATAGCACTCACATCGGAAAACTGTTACAGGCACTTACCTGACAGTAGGTTAAGAAACAGAACAAGAGCGAATATTTTTAAACAGGTCTTACTCAACACAATGGAATGAAAGGACGGAGAAGAAAATGTTATGTCAGAATTGCAGTAAAAGAGAAGCAACCACACATATAAAAAGAGTGGTTAACGGGGAAACAGCACAGATGTATCTCTGTTCAAGCTGTGCCGCACAGTTAGGTTACAACGATGTATTTTCCGATTTCGGAATGAATTTCGGTGATTTTTTTGCATCGGTATTAGGTGAGGGTATAAAGGGCAAAGCATCTGCAATCAAAAGATGTGAACAATGCTCAAGCTCTTACGCCGATATTTCAAAAAGCGGAAAGCTCGGTTGTGCGAGTTGTTATGAAACTTTTTATGAGGAGCTTTTGCCCACAATACAGAGAATCCACGGTAAGACCGCACACAACGGCAAAACAGTAAATGACGCGATAATTGAAACTGAAGCAGACCCGGCTGATGAGGTTGAAAGATTAAGAGTTGAAATGAAGACCGCAGTCGAGGGTGAAAATTTTGAAAAAGCAGCAGAAATCCGTGATAAAATCAAAAGACTTGAGGAGGGAACAAAATGAAAAAATGGTACACCGTAAGCGGTAATCAGGGCGATATTGTAATAAGCTCAAGAATCAGACTTGCAAGAAATCTCAGAGAATATCCCTTCCCCAATAAATTAAACCGTCAGCAGATGCATGAAGTAAGCTCAGAAATAAAAAAAGCGGTTGATACAAGCGGCGAAAAGTTCATGTATCTTGATATGGAGCAACTGCCCAAAGAACACGCAATTTCTTTGGCAGAGCGACATCTTATAAGTCCTGAATTTGCGGAAAATACGGAAGGCAGATCTTTGCTTATAACAGAAGACGAAGAAGTGGCACTGATGCTTTGTGAAGAAGATCATATACGACTTCAGGTTATGGGTGCAGGTTTGTGCCTTGAAGAAGCATACAAAAAGGCTGACAAGCTTGATAACCACCTCAATTCAAATTTAAACTACGCATTTGATAACAGACTTGGCTACTTAACACAATGTCCGACCAATTTAGGCACCGCAATGAGAGCCTCCGTAATGCTTCATTTGCCGGCACTTGCAAGCTGCTCACAGATATCCCGACTTGCAAACACCGTAAGTAAATTAGGTCTCACAATCAGAGGTGTATTTGGAGAAGGAAGCACCTCAAAGGGTGATATATATCAGCTGAGCAATCAGGTATCATTGGGAATATCCGAACAGTTGGCGATAAAAAATCTGACCTCGATAACCTTGCAGATTATCGCACAGGAAAGAGCTGCGGCAAAGGAAATGATTAAAAATCCCGAGGTTCAGGATAAAATTTTCAGAGCTTACGGAGTTTTAAAGAATGCAAGACTTTTAAGCACAGATGAATTTATGAGCCTTATTTCAATAGTAAGACTTGGTGCTGTCAATAATATAATTGATATAAGTCGTGAAAAAATCAGCGAGCTGATAGTTAATATGCAGGCGGCAACACTCAGCGTTATGAAAGGCGAACAACTACCGCCTGAAAAAAGAGATATGCTGAGAGCACAGATAGTACGAGAAACTATATAACTTTTTAAAGGAGAGAGAAACTGATGTATAAATTCAACGGTTTTACACAAAAGGCGAATATAGCGTTGAATTACGCTATACAATCAGCCGAAACAATGGGGCACACTTATGTCGGAAGTGAGCATTTGCTAATAGGACTTTTAAGTGACCCCACGAGCGTAGCAGCAATGACTATGCACAACAGAAATATTACGGAGGAAAAAGTCACTCAGCTTGTAAAAAGTATTGTAGGAAGCGGAATGCCGACAAGACTTACAACGGCAAATTTTACGCCGAGATTCAAGCATATCATTGAAAATGCAATAGCAATTGCAAGAGAAATGGGGCAGTCTTATACGGGCACTGAAAATTTGCTTCAGGCGGTTTTGAGTGAAACCGACAGCTGTGCTGCAAATATTTTAAATCAACTTGATGTTGCGGCGTCTGAAATAGAAAATGACCTCGAAAAAAGTCTTGGCGGAAATCACAATCAGAGCGACAATTCCAAGAATAAAAAAAGCAAAAATAAGACTCTTGACCAATACGGCAGAGATTTAACGGAGCTTGCAAAAAACAATAAAATCGACCCCGTAATCGGCAGACAGAAGGAAATCGACAGAGTTATTCAGATTTTAAGCAGAAGAACAAAGAACAATCCTTGTCTTATCGGTGAACCGGGCGTCGGTAAAACTGCAATCGCCGAGGGTCTTGCACTCAAGATTTCAACAGGTGAGGTGCCTGAAATTCTCAAGGATAAGAAAATTATTTCACTCGATTTAACGGGAATGGTGGCAGGCACAAAATACAGAGGTGACTTTGAGGAAAGAATCAAAAATGCACTTGACGAAGTTATCAAATCAAAGGATGTAATTTTATTTATTGATGAAGTTCACACACTTATCGGTGCAGGTGCCGCTGAGGGTGCGGTAGATGCCGCGAATATATTAAAACCCATGCTGGCAAGAGGTGAAATGCAGGTAATCGGTGCAACAACACTCGAAGAATACCGCAAGCACATTGAAAAGGATGCTGCTCTTGAAAGACGCTTCCAGCCGATTGTTGTCGGTGAGCCGTCACACGAAGAAGCGGTTGAAATTCTCAAAGGTCTGAGAAATAAGTACGAAGCACACCACAAAATCACAATAACGGATTCCGCAATAGAAGCGGCGGTTGAGATGTCTGTAAGATATATCGGCGACAGATTTTTACCTGATAAGGCTATTGATTTAATAGATGAGGCTTCATCAAAAGCAAGACTTAAAGCTGTAACCGCACCGCCTGATTTGAAGGATATTGAGGATAAATTAAAGGAGCTGTCAAACGAAAAGCAAGAAGCGGTTAATTCCCAGGAGTTTGAACGCGCGGCAAAGCTTCGCGACGAAGAAAGAGAATTGACGGCTAAGCTTGAGGAAGAAAGAAACAGCTGGAAAGAGAAAAACGCACATAATTCGGGTGAAATTACCGATATTGATATAGCGGAAATTGTATCGGGCTGGACGGGAATCCCCGTACAACAGCTCACGCTCGAGGAGAGCAAACGATTGCTCAATATGGAAAAAGAGTTGCATGAAAGAATTGTCGGGCAGGATGAGGCTGTGAGAGCCGTTTCCAAGGCAATCCGCAGGGGCAGAGTGGGTCTCAAGGATCCAAACAGACCTGTCGGCTCGTTTATATTCCTGGGTCCTACAGGTGTCGGTAAAACTGAGCTTTGCAAAACGCTTGCTGCTTCGATGTTCGGCGATGAAAATGCGATGATACGACTTGATATGTCAGAGTTTATGGAAAAGCATACCGTATCAAAGCTTGTCGGTTCACCTCCCGGATATGTCGGTTATGACGAAGGTGGTCAGCTTACCGAGAAAATCCGCCGCAGACCTTATAGCGTAGTGCTTTTTGATGAAATCGAAAAAGCTCACCCCGATGTGTTCAATATGCTTTTGCAGATTTTGGAGGACGGCATACTGACGGATTCTCAGGGCAGACGAGTTGATTTTAAAAACTCTGTTATCATAATGACTTCTAATGTCGGTGCAAAGCTTATTACAAGAGAAACAGGCTCACTCGGTTTTTCAACCGATGTCAACGGCTCGGGAATGACGGATGAAAAAATAAAAGAGTCCGTAATGGGCGAGTTAAAACGCACATTCAGACCCGAATTTTTAAACAGAGTTGACGATATTATTGTTTTCCATCAGCTCAAAAAGGAAGATATAACACAAATCGCAGTCCGTATGCTTGATAACCTCAAAAAACGAACTGCAAATATTGATATAGAAGTTGAGTTTACAAAGGCAGTAGCAGAAAGAATTGCCGATGAAGGATTTGACCCCGTCTACGGTGCAAGACCTTTAAGACGAGCGATACAATCAAAGATTGAAGATAAAATGTCCGAGGAAATGCTTATGGGTAATATAGTTGCAGGTAATAAATATAAATGCGACTATATTGACGACGAATTTATCTTTACACAAGTTTAAAGAAATACCGCTTACTGAGTTTTTTCAGTAAGCGGTAGAATTTTATTGATATAAACCTTTGTTGAAAATCATGGTGTAATCAGAATTGTTGACAATAGAATCCTTATTTGCATCTGCGGCGGAATATTTATATTCGCCCAAATCTTCCTCTGTAATCGTGCCTGAAAGAATACACGATATTATAAACGAGTCGTTACCGTCGACAAGACCGTCGGCGTTCAAATCACCGCAGAGGAGAAGTGAATTCAGGCCGTCGAGTAATTCTTCAGCTTTTGAATCAATATAGGCTTGATAGGATTTGAAATAATTATCTTCAATTGTTGATGCACTGTGATAAATTTCGTTAAAGAGTTCAAGAGAATAGTCGGTATATAGGTCAACATCTATTTTTCCTGCTTTAGAAAGTGCAGTTTCAAGTTTTGTATAATCAGCCAATGAATCAAATTCTAAGTCTAAAAATGCAGCTGAAAGGTCGTTGTATGCCTCATCAATGTCTTCTTGTTCAGAATACGGATTGTTACAGACGATTGAAGCGATTTCAAGAGCATCTGAATATTTCTCAAAACTATCGCTCGTATAGAAAAGTGCCTGATGATTTGCGGAATAAAGCTTGTTAAGAAGTGATTCCAACGGAGCTTTATTTTGCGGAACAATCACAAGGTCAAGGAATACCTGTGAGGTAGTTGTGATGGCTTTGGAGGAAATAGTGGATTGAGTCTGAATATAAAAACGAATGGTTGTTGTTTTGTTTGGAACAGGTCCGTTTATTTTATATGACTGACTACCGCCAACCGAATTTGCAGATGTGCCCAGCACAGTATTCTCAACATTGACAGTGTAATTGTCGTTATCTGTGGTAATGCTCAAAACCTTTGATCCGCCTGAAGCTCTTGTGCATTTCTTATACTGATAGATATATAGTTCTAAATTCGGGATTTCTGATAACTGTGAATACTCGTCCGGGTTGACATAAAGATATCCTTTAGGCGAAAATCTGTCGTCCATGAGGTTGGTTTCATCTTTGCCTGAAAGCTGATAGCCACCCCAGTGTGTTCCGGTTGCGGTGTCTTCATCACAGACAAAGGTGTTTGTATCGAAATCGAAATAACCGTTTGAAGCATCAGCTATCGGATTAATTGCCTTTGTAGTACCGTTTATTGTTGCAATGTTATAAAGACTCGGATTATATCCCGATAACCAAGAACCGCCGGTTCTTGCGATGGAAGTATCAACAAGCGGTTGATATGCAAATATGGTGTCAATAACTTCGATATAACGCTTGAGAGTGTGTGTTACTCCGTCATAGGTAAAGGTTGCCGTACAGGTAACGGTACCGATATCATCTGTTGTAAGCTGACTTCCCGAAACGGTCACGGTCGCAGAATCTGTGGTGCCTGACTGTTTTTGAGTTACAATTGCCTCGTTGCTGAATGAGATTTCTATATCTGTTGCACCGGGACAAGTGAATTCTATTTCCGAAGAGCCGTAGCTGCCAACAGTAAGAGTTTTCGGTGTTGTAATCTGAGCAGGTGAAGCTAAAGAAACCTTCAAAGAATAGACAGCATCAAGTAAATTCTGGGTAACTTCGTTTACCTGTTTTTGCGGTGCAGTCTTACGGTCAATACTCTCTGCAGCAGAAAGTGCAGTATTAAGTGTACTTACCGAAGTATCATCATAATAAGTTAAATCCGCGGGAACTGAAGCGATAGCGTTATCCAATTCAGTAAAATCGGTTGACGGGAGCGTTGCAATAGCCGCTTTTACCGCAGTATAGAAATTGGGAACAGGCAATGCGGTTTGTCCTGTTACAGTGGGATAAGCGGATCTGTAAGAAGCTGCAGTTGTTTTTACAATATCTGCAACCTCTGCACCTGTAAGCTCAGGATTGACCGACCATACAACACCGAGTATAGCAGCAACCAAAGGAGAAGCCATTGATGTGCCTGACATTTTTCCGTAGTTGCCGATAACAGTACCTGACATTTCATCATAAGTGCTGAGAACAGTACTGTAAACACTTACACCGGGTGCGGCAAGGTCAACATGAGCACCGTAGTTTGATGATGATGCCTGAGAACCGCCTGAATTCATTGAACCGACGACCATTATTCTGTCGGCAATTTTTTTAGCCATTGCGGCACTCTGACCTGTTTCGTCCTGGTCAATACAACAGAACATACCGTTCATTCTTGTATCAACCGCAGTACCGCTCGGACCCCCGTTGCCTGATGATTGACAGATAATGAAATCGTAGCCCTGATTGAGGAGATATGCAACATAGGAAGATGCACCGACAGAAAAATTTGAAATTTGTTCTTCTGTAAGAGTAGGTTCAAGGGTTGAAAGACCGAGAGACATATTTACAACCTTTGCTCCTGCTTCAATATTTTGGACAATACCATTATAGCAATCTGTTGTAGACATAGTTGAAGCGTTATTGGGGCTTGCATCATGTGCATAGACTTTACCGTTCCACATAATACCTGCAATGCCTAATTTATTATTGGGTGTTGCACCCATAATACCTGCGACATGTGTACCGTGAGCTTTATCGTCACAACCTGCTTGGTTTTCCGTAGAAGTGAAATATACTTTTCCGTCAAGGTCTTCGTGGTCGTAATCGCAACCGCTGTCAACAAAGCCGAGGTTTATGTCGTTAAAATAATCATCATAATCCCACGCAGAGAGAGCTTTGACCATTTCAACATTCCAATTGTTATCTGACGGAGAATCTTCATTCCAGGTTACATTCGGCCAATCCGTATTCTTCCAAGGGTCATCGGGAATAGCATTGGGGGATATGTCAAGGAAATCAACATAAGCAGATGCAATAAAAGATTTTTTACTCAAGTTTTCACAGATAGTCTCAAGTTCAGAAAGCTCCGATTTTTCAACCTTTATCTGCCACATATTAGCACCGTTTATGTAACCGACCTTTTCACCGTTTAACTCCTTGACAACGGAGTTTTTATCGGTATCTGTTGTGTCAGCAGTAAAAAGAACATTGATGATTGAGTTGATGTATCTTTTTCCGCTGTCGGAATCAGTTGAAATATCAGCTTCATTTTCTTTATAAATTGATGAGCTGTCGTAATCAATATTAAAAATATCTGTTATATTTTTACCGCTTTTGGTTTTAGCAGTAATCTTAATTTCGTTGTTATCAGGTTTTAAAACTGTATCGGTAATTATGTAATGTCCGCCGTTGATATCAGCAGTTCCGCTGAAAGAAATGTCTCCTTTATCAATTTCGGAATAAACTTCATAGTCAACGGAAACAATTTCTTCATCTGATACAATCGTACCCGTGATATCCTGAGTTGCATCTTCAACGGTTTTTTCATTTTCGCAACTCAGATATGAAGCGATATAACTGTCGGCTACAGTGAATTTAAAGCTGACAACATAATCTGTACCCCTGAGAGTAACAGTTTCTTTAACAACAAAACTATTGCCTTCTTCTTTGGCTGATGCTGAGATAACACCAATTCCGGGAATCGCAAGGGTTATGCAAAGAAATAAAGCGAAAATCTTTTTTAATTTTTTATTTTTAAGTACAAGGATAAACAGTACAAGAACTGCAATAACCGCAACGGTGGAAACGGTAATGCTCACAACGGAAACACCGTGTGATTCTCCGCCGATAGTCAAAGTAAGAGGATTTGATGATAATTTTGCATTAACCGCAAAATTTGCAGTTTCCTTAGGCTCAAGTGTGCCGAAATCATTTTTTGTTGATGAAGACGGCGAAAGGCCTTGAGGGAAAGAAGCTTCAACGGTAACCGACTCGATATCTGTGTTGCTTATGTTCTCAACACTTATGCCGAAGTCAACACCGTCTGAATATAAATTCGGAGTAACTTGTGCTTCAAGTCCGTACCGGGCGTGAGTAACAGCAGAGGCTGACACACCTAAAGTAATCAGCATGATAAAGGTAATAACGATTGTGAGTAATTTTCGCATAAAATCATTCCTTGCTATATTATTATGTTCATTCTAACATTTTTTCCTTGAAATTGCAATGTGTTCTATTAAATTTTGTATAAAAATTCACAAATCGTACACACAAAAAAGTTTAATTATATATGCTTTACAAGCTAAAGTGCAGCAATGATATTCATTGCGTAATGTTTGAAATAAGACAGATGGATAATATTGTTAAATTTTATCTATCTATAGACAAAAGTAGATAGAATTGCTATAATAATAAAAATTATAATATAAAATTTGAATTTTTCGGAGGTGTAAAATGAAACGAATTATATCGCTGGTTTTATCTCTTCTCTTGATTCTTTCAGCATTCAGTCTGTCGGCTTATGCAGTTGAATCTACCTTAGAAATAAGCGATGCAACCTATCCGACTTTTCTTGACAAAGGAATGTCTTTTTCAATTGGCGGAACAATAACATCTAATTCAGCCATTACATCTGTAACAGTTGGTGTCTATAACAAAAGCACCGGTACAGCGGTAATAACTAAAACTCAGGCACCTAATACGAGAACATATTATTTGTCAGATATGGACCCATACATAACATTCGGCTCATTGAAAGAAAGTAATTATATCTATAAAATAACTGCCAGTGACAAGCTTGTTCAGAACAAGGTTTTGCTTACAAAGGATTTTGTAGTAGGAATTCCCAACGGAACGGTCGGAGATGAGATGCAGAATGTTAACTGGAAGGTAATTGACATTTCTCAGTGGCAACCTGATGTCAACTGGTCTCAGCTGAAAAATGAAGTTGATGCAGTAATTCTAAGAATCGGATACAGAACAACAGGTGATTTAAAAATCTGCGAAGATGAGAAATTCTTTACTCATTATAAAAACGCAGTAGCAGCGGGTATACCGGTAGGCGTGTATTTCTTTAGTGCTGCACTTTCTGTTACAGCAGTAAAAGAGGAAGCCAAGTTTGTAATTGATACGCTCAAAAAATATGATTGTGAGCTAAAAATGCCGGTATATATTGATATGGAATCCGACAAACAGTATGCACTTGGCAGAACTGCTTGCAACAAGCTGGCAAATACCTTTTGTGAAGCAATGATTGAAGAAAATTATTTTCCCGGTATTTACTGCAATCTCAGTTGGGCAACAACGGCTCTGGTGGCAAGTTCTCTTTCAAGATATACATTTTGGTTGGCACAGTATGCATCGGCTCCGACTTATGAGGGTAAGTTTGAAATGTGGCAGTACTCACAATACGGCTCCGTTAAAGGTATATCTGTATATGTTGACCTCAACAAGTGCTACAAGAATATTCCTGCTTATATAAGCAAGATGGGATATAATCAAAAGCCCTCGGCAAATTGTGCGGATTATACGGAGTTAGATGAGCTGATTAAAATTGCACCTAAAGATTTATCCGTATATACAGTAAATACAAAATCGGCTTTTGAAAAGGCAATGACGCAAGCGGAGAATTTAAACAGATATCTTCAGAAAACCGAGCAATCAAAGGTTGATGAAGCAGCAAAAACTCTCAGAAATGCAATTTGCGGACTTGCACTGTCAGGCGGCTTTGAGGCAAATGAAAACTCGGACATAGTCTTTGATGATAATAATCAGAAGGTAACGGGAATACCTCAAAATACAACGCAGAGTGCGTTACTGAGTGATTATATCACACTTAAGGGTACGGCGAAGATTGAATACACAAATCTTAGTGATAACAAGATAGTAAAAGGTACTGTAATATATATCAAAATCAATACAACCACAATAGCAAAATATACTGTAGCGTAACAAAATGGGGATGTAAAAAAAGCGAAGACCGCATAAAACAAGATAAATCAAGGGGGCTTACAAGTCTGATGCTTGTAAGCCCCCTTGAAACAATCTAAAAAACGGAAAATATTAAAAATTTTGTGTTTTATGCTACGAACAAACCTCGCCTCTCG
>JAZQHB010000073.1:0-63496 GCA_045540355.1 Acutalibacteraceae bacterium
CACGCCTAAACCGGTATCTATTAAAACGGCGCGTTCTGTGCCGAGCAATAAATAGCAATGTGGTTCTTCCCAGTGCCCATATTCACTTATTGCAAATGTTTCATTATCAATCTTTTCGATATGAAACCATTCCATAGCACATCCTCCCTCAAATTGGAATTAGTCGTTATAATTCAATGCTTATTTCGTATTTGTCTTCAATGAGTATATAGTTCACATTATACTTTTTGGCAAGGGATAACACTTCTGCATTATCTGCCAACACACTCTCCATTGTGCACCATTCATCATCCGAACGATTCTCAATGATATTTGCATATCCCTTTATGTCTGCAAAATGATTTCTTATATAGTTCTCACTCATCACCAAACAATAGTATTTAATATGTTCAAGATATTCCTGCTCAAAGTCTTTTTGCCAATCGAAAGGAATATAGCAACCTTCGACAATTAAGTTTTGCTTGTTCTCAATGGCGGTTTTAATCATTTCACGAACAATCGGCCACAGATATTCGACTAAATCCGCATCGTCCATAGGGGTAAGTTCTGTATTACCACTACGGATTAAGCCCATCTTTAGATGGTCTATTGACAGGTATGGATATTTATATTTTTCGAGCAATTTTTGGGCAAGTGCAGTTTTGCCTGTATGCGATGCTCCTGTAATTAAAATAATCATTATCTCACCTACAAATTCTTATTTATCTAACAGATTATATCACACATAATATGAAATTACAACCGGGTGCGGGTGTCTCGCCCATTGCGTTTGCCCGAAGGGCAACTTCATTGTGCCGTTAGCACACTTCATTGCGTAAGCACTTCATTTGCTTTTAGCAACTTCGTTTTGTGTCCGCAAGCGGAATGATATTGACAGCAAGCTGTCAAACGAAGTCCTCGCTTCGCTCGTAATGAAGTTATGTCCTGCGGACATAAATGAAAAATCGACTTGTCGAAACAAGTCGATTTTTTTGGGTGTTTTGAACTTAATGACACGAATAAAATGTGCCTGAAAACCTAATTTTCTATATTATTCCCATCCACATTCCTCTACAAGAAATTCTTCAAAGGAATCGCTAATATAATCTAAATCAATATCATCAAAGAAAACAAAAGCAATTTCATTATTTTTCTTGGAAATGCCAACAAAAACAATTTGTTTTGGATAATAAAGATTATATTCTTTTAATGACAACATTTGAAATTTAAAAGCATCAAAGTCAAAATTGGCTTCTTTTTCAATTGTTTCTTCACCATAATCTACGACTGTTTTTTGAAAAGAATACTTGTTTAAAATGCTGTCTTTTTGCCTATCGAATATATCTTTTGAATATGTAGCCCGCAAAATATAAGCATCTGATTGAAAAATAAAATAATCTCTATGCTGGTATTTGGATTTCAAATCACTATACTCGCCCATTTCCTCAATAGACGGAAGATAGGTAAATGTTTTTTCAAGATTGCTCCACTCATTTATATCGTAACTTACTTTATCTCTTTCGCCAAAAATATAGTACGCTAACAATCCACATAAAATAATAAATAAAGTTAAAACTGCTGATACAACTATCAATACTATCTTCTTTTTGCTCATATCGTCACCGCCTTGGGTGTATTATAGCATAAAAGCGGCGAAGCCGCAATACTTATTACCTCTTACTTCTTACTTATTACTTCCCAAAGCCCCAAGGACTTTTGAGGTAAGAGTGAAGAGGTAATAGGTAAGAAGTAAGCCCCAAGAACTTATCGTCCTTGGGGCTTTGGAGGCGCCACCCAGACTTGAACTGGGGAATAAAGGTTTTGCAGACCTCTGCCTTACCACTTGGCTATGGCGCCGTATTTACTTTTAGAAAATACGAACGCTTAAATTCAATTTAAGCGTCCTTTGGAGCGGATGACGAGGCTCGAACTCGCTACCTCCACCTTGGCAAGGTGGCGCTCTACCAGATGAGCTACATCCGCATATTCCCTTTTCCCGGATAACACAGCAGGCGGTGCAAACTGAAAACCGCCTACCGGCTAATTGGTGCCTCCGGCCGGAATCGAACCAGCGACACGTGGATTTTCAGTCCACTGCTCTACCAACTGAGCTACAGAGGCATAATGGCGACCCGGAACGGGCTCGAACCGTCGACCTCTAGCGTGACAGGCTAGCGTTCTAACCAACTGAACTACCGGGCCATTGGTGGGAACAACAGGGCTCGAACCTGTGACCCCTTGCTTGTAAGGCAAGTGCTCTCCCAGCTGAGCTATGCTCCCATTTATGCCGTCGCCATCGCTGACGACGCTTTATACTATACTACAAATGAAATCATTTGTCAATACTTTTTTTCAACTTTTTTTAAATTTTTTTATTTTATTTTTTTATCCCTTTCCGGACACTGAATTTCGCAAAAAACAATGCCCGGAAACAAGATTAAAATTTATTTTATTTTGCTGAATATTCTTTAATCAAAGCATTTATTTTGTTTCTGATATTCAGCTGCCATTCTTCTGAACGAGGATTAGTGTTGAACTTAAGCTCTGAGTCAAGACCTTCTTCCAACAATTCCACAACCTTATCCTTGCCGATATACTGCTCCAATAACTTGCAGGCACTTATATCCTGAATTGCATAGTTGAATACTTTTAATCTGAGTGACACCAAAGCATTACCGTCAAAGTCGGGATATACTGTGTAAGCATCACCTGAAGGGAATGCATCATTTGCGTCACTTACTCCAAACGGGTTTATCGGTCTTACTGAAAGTTTTGAGTACCAGAAGTTATAACCCCAATGTAAGAAGCCCTCTACGCCGTACTTATAAAGCTGTATTCCTATTATTCTGTTTCTTCTGGACGGCATTGCCATGAATCTGTTGGAGAAATCCTGATGCGGTCCGCAGCAATAATATGTCCAGAGCTCGGGAACTTTTCCTGTAAAGTCATCTATTCTTTCAGTTATCGGAATCGGTAATGTAATCAATCCCTTATCATAATATTCAACATGCGACAAAGCGTCAATGATTTTATAATCTGAAAAATATTCTCTTGTAATCTTACTTGCTTTCGCATAATCTTCGATGCAGTTTTCGTTGGGTTCGTCCGATACATGGAAGTAGCACTTCTCTGTAATACCGAGCTTATCTGTTTCAGCCTTGATTGCCTTTGAAAAGGCTGCCAAAAATGCTACATATTCATCACTTGCACCCTCTGTTTCCCAACCGAATATTTTTTTATATTCGCCGTCAACAGTTGCCATTACCTTCGGGCAATACTTTGCACCCCACTGTGTGAAAAGATGTGCCATTTCGAAATATTTGATTGAATATTTCTGACAGAGTTTAATCCATTTTTCAAAATTTTCAAAACCGAATGTGTATTCGCCGTTGTTCATATATACATCAACAAGCTGAACTGTCGGTCTTTCAGAACCAACCGCTGTATCAAGTGCAGGTGTGAATATCGGTGTTAACATCATATTCATACCATGTTCTACATAAGTCTTGATAAAGTTTTCGACGATTCTCCAATATTCATCACTGAAAACATCGGTTCTGTACCATGTTGCAAGACAGTCACTATGGAACCAATCTGTTATAATCAATTCCTGCTCGGGTAATTCTGCATTGATAACTTCAACAGTAAGACTTGCTTCACCGAGTAGTGTTTGGTCATTGGCAATAAACTTAACTTTTACTTCGTACTCGCCTGCTTCAACCTCACCTTTTGTATCAAGCTCAAACCAATATGTCTGCCAGCAATCCAACAAAGATCTGTTGATTTCATTTAAGGGATAAAGTAAGTCCGGGATAGCAGCCGGAGTTGTTGTTAACATATCACCGTCATTATATACATATATGGGAAGATTTGAATGAACAGGCTCTACCCTGTATATTTTTATATAATCGGATAACGCTGACTCAACCTCAATTTTCTGAAGGTCAGGACGAAAGTTGTCAGGTTCAAACTTCGCACAGTACGAAACCTGAAAAGACTCTTTTTCGTTTTTCAGAATCTGTAATCTGCTTATCTCAACATTTTTAGGTTCTTCGTTGGGAAAAACTTTTGCAAGCGAACTGAAAACCTTTGTTTTAAAGTAGTTGCTCATTTGTTACACACCCTTTGCTTCCTCTAATATATTCAATATATCTTGGCTTGTAAATTTATGAACCTTATTGCAGAAATGACAAACAACCTCTGTTGTTTCGTCCTCTGCCATTGCCCGGAGTTCTTCTTCACCCGTTGTGATAAGGGCTTTTTTAACCCTTTCAGCAGAGCAGTTGCAACGGTATTCAACCTCTGATTCATCAAGCACTTCAAGATCAAAGGAATAAAGTACCTTTTTGCAAATTTCTTCGGGAGTAAGTCCGTCGGTGAGCATTTTTGTTATAGGCTCAACGGTCTGTATGCATTTTTCAACTTCATCTATTGTACTGTCCAATGCCGTCGGTAAAAGCTGGATAATAAAGCCACCGGCTTTGATTATCATATTATTATGACAAAGCACACCCAATGCACATACTGTGGGGGTCTGTTCACTCTGTGCATAATACGCGGTAATATCCTCTGCAACCTCGCCCGATACAAGGGGAGTTTGCCCGATATAGGGTTCTTTTAAGTTGAGATCTTTGATAACAGTTAAAAATCCGTTTGTACCCATTGCACCGCCGACATCAAGCTTGCCGTTAGCTTTTAACGGAATATCAACACCCGGATTTGTTACATATCCTCTGACATTACCCGATGAATCTGCAACCGCTATTGCAGAGCCTAACTCACCGCCACCGTTCATTCTTAAAGTCACGCTGTCATCTTTACCCTTTAAAGATGCACCCATAAAGACACCTGCCGTAAGCAATCTTCCGAGTGCCGCAGATGCAACATGAGTTGTTCTGTGTATTCTTGCAGACTGTGCAACGATGTCAGTTGTATCTGCCGCCATTGCAATCAAAGTTCCGTCTGTTGAAATACATCTTGTAAGCTTACCCATTTTTTAATCCTTCTTTGCTACAATAAAAATTCTTTCTGATTTTTCATTCGGAATATTGTCGGTCATTTCATCATACATTCCGACAACTGTCATTCCGCTTATATTTAACATATCCTGAAGCTTTTCAAGCTCATAAGCTTTTTCCGAAAAGCTTTCTTCTTCCCTCAAATAGACATCTTCGTCTTTTTCAAAGAAATTAAGTGTTATATTTACAGTTTTGTTATCAGCTTCAAGCTCATTCTGCCATACGCAGAACACATCATCTGTTTCATAGACAAAAGTGTTATTGCCTAAAATTTCTTTATGCTTATACGGTGTATTTACATCAAACACAAACACACCGCCCCTGTTCATAAAAAGAGAAACTTTTCTGAAAACTTCAAGCACTTCCGATTCTTCGGTAATGTGATTTATACTGTCAAGCATACATACGACCGCATCGACCGTGCCGTACAAGTCAAGGTCCTGCATTCTCTGACACAGAAACATTATATTACTGCCGCTGTCATAAGCCTTGTTCTGAGCCTCAGATAACATTTGAACAGAACAGTCAACACCTATCATCTCATAACCCATATCGGCTAATTCGATAGTAAGACTTCCCGTACCGCAGGCTAAATCTACTACCGTTTGAGCACCGACACAGTTTTTCTTTATAAGCTCATTGACATATTCTGCTCTTTTTCTATACTCAACATTTTCCGTCAGTTCATCATAGAACCTTGAAAAAATATCATATTCCGTCATTTTTCTAACCTTTTGAACACAACATCATAACCCTCACAGCCATAGTTGAGAGATCTGTTTACTCTGCTGATTGTAGCTGTGCTGGCACCTGTTTCTTTAACGATATCACCGTACACTCTTTTTTCGCTGAGCATCTTTGCAACAGCAATTCTCTGTGCCATTGTCTTTATTTCTGTAACTGTGCAAAGGTCCTCAAAAAAGCTGTAACATTCGTCCATTGTTTCAAGGCTCAATATTGCTTTCATAAGAAAATCCACATTGTCACCTTTTAATGCATTATTCAAGGATAACACCTCACCTTCTTTAACAGTTTAACACATTAAGTTGTGAAAGTAAAGCATAATTTTATATTTTAAATTTGAATTACAAACACTCTCCTCGGCAATAATCTTAATGAATGGGGGAATGTTATGCAATATACAAAAGTTGAAATCTGCGGGGTCAATACTTCTCAATTGAAGGTATTGAAAGAAACTGAAAAAATGGAGCTTCTCAAAAGAATGCATCAGGGCGATTCATCTGCAAGAGATGAGCTGATAAACGGCAATCTGCGACTTGTATTAAGAGTTATTCAGCGATTTACCAACCGTGGTGAAAATCCCGACGACCTTTTTCAGGTCGGTTGCATAGGACTTATAAAATCCATTGATAATTTTGATATGACGCAGAATGTCCGTTTTTCCACCTATGCCGTGCCTATGATAATCGGTGAAATCAGACGGTATCTGCGTGATAACAATTCTGTAAGAGTCAGCCGTTCAATGCGTGACACCGCATACCACGCTATGCAGGCAAAGGAAGAGCTAACAAACAAATTAGACCGTGAGCCGACGGTTGAGGAAATTGCAAAGCATCTTGATTTAAAAAAGGAAGATGTCGTTTTAGCACTCGAAGCTATAGTTGAGCCTGTTTCTCTTTTTGAGCCTGTCTACTCCGACGGCGGCGATACAATATATATAATGGATCAGGTCGGCGACAGAAATGACGACAACGGCTGGATTGATGAAATCCTGTTAAAAGAAGAGATTTCAAGGCTTTCCGACAGAGAAAAGAAAATTCTTTCGCTCCGCTTTATGCAAGGCAAAACACAAATGGAGGTCGCCGATGAGGTCGGTATTTCGCAGGCACAAGTCAGTCGCATTGAAAAAAGTGCATTAAAACAAATCAAAAGAAATATTTAGATATATTTTTCTACGATTTTCCAGACGGGATAGCTCAATATCCCGATACTTAAAATTGTCGTTATTATCATAATGGCTCTTCGTAAAACCATTCTCTGTCTGTCGGGGATTAAGTCAAAGCCCTTGATAGAATCGCATTTCTTTCCGAAATAATCGCTGTATCGTACCATTCTTGTTTCGAATCTTTCGGGGCAGTTTTCATCTACGGTCACAAGTCTTACGCTCTGTCTGACACCGTCACCGTACATGTGGAAACCTGCCGATTTATTTTGTAAAAGCCTTATTCCGTCAACTTCTCCTTCGAAGTCATTCAGGTGGTCATGACCGAAAAATGCTGCTTTGACATCACCTTTTTTCTTCCAGCTGTAAAATTCACCGCTGCTGATATTCGGTGTGCACGGTGCTTCACCCATATTGCCCTTGACACCTGTTCTTTTATCAAGCTTGTAATATTTCTTAAAAGTTTTTACGGTGCCTTTAACGGCATAAGGATCCCATTTATTTGTTTCTTTGAGAAAATGATATTCCTCCACAACGGGTATATGCTGAAATAGAAATGCAGGTACAACTCCCCCATTCTTTTCAGTCAAT
This sequence comes from Acutalibacteraceae bacterium, assembly GCA_045540355.1. GTDB lineage: Bacteria > Bacillota > Clostridia > Oscillospirales > Acutalibacteraceae > RGIG2945. Next base: position 7,492 of record JAZQHB010000073.1, read on the forward strand.
TCATCGCAAGTTTTTTCGTACCAGGCTATCTGGTCAGCTTCAACGCTTGCATAACCGTCATTTAAAGGCGATTGACAATTAGAATCTATAAACCATAAATTAAGCGCATCTTTTTCAGAATTGCTGTGTTTTACAGTTACATTGCAATTGCCGATACCCGTAACACCTGCTTCATCGGTGCAAATGAAGTTTTCATATTTACTCATTCGAGCAAAAAGCTCTTTAGGTTGCCACTCACCGAGATCGTGGTCATGATTACCCAATACTGCCGCAAAAGGTATATTGTTCTTAACGCAAGCAGAAACAAGACAATCCATTTCGTGGCGTTTCTGTTCATCGGTTGCATCAATCGTTTTTCCGTCTTTATAATGCTTAAAAGAAATAAGATCACCCATAAAAACCGCAAGGTCGGGTTTTAAATCCTCAACAAACTTGTCCATCATTCTGAGATAGTCACCCATTTTAACTTCGTCGGTAAATTTTATGTGAGTATCACCGACAACCATTATTTTAAATTTTCCGTCTTTATTAAATCTCAATTTTCTTTTTTCCAAAATTATGCACCTCTCAATGACACAAGTGTAACACATCAATCTTTTTAAAGTCAACAAAATATTACCAATTACGAAAAAGTCACCTTTGTCGGTAGACAAAAGTGACTTTTTTCGTGGCTGGGATGGCTGGATTTGAACCAGCGGATGACGGAGTCAAAGTCCGTTGCCTTACCCCTTGGCTACACCCCATTATGATGTACTTTTATAAAAATAGCAAAGCTAAAAAGCTTTGCTGAAATGTGGGGTGGAAGATGGGATTCGAACCCACGATCTCCAGTGCCACAAACTGGCGCTTTAACCAACTAAGCTACATCCACCATATGTCGCGCTTGAAGAGACTCGAACTCCTGACCCACTGCTTAGAAGGCAGTTGCTCTATCCACCTGAGCTACAAGCGCGTATAAAAATTGGAGCGGGTGATGGGAATCGAACCCACACGACCAGCTTGGAAGGCTGGGATTCTACCATTGAACTACACCCGCGTTTTCGTGACGAATGATATTTTATCACAAGCTTCCAAGTATGTCAAGCGTAAAGAAGCATTTTTTTTAAATTTCTTTAAAAATTTATATATCTTAACCTAAGCATTGCTTATTTCTGCAAATTATGATATAATTTTTGAAATTGGGGGTATCGTTATGAGTGACAACAAAACTTTATCAAGTAAAACACTTCATTTTGCTTTGAGAGTTATCAGGCTCAACAAATTTCTGATTGAAGAAAAACACGAGCAGATGATATCTGAGCAGATTCTCAAAAGTGCAACTTTAATCGGAACATCTGCCGCAAAAGCATTTTTCAGAACGGACAGCCCCGACTTTTCCGAAAGCCTTCAGGCAATTGCCGAGACGGAATATTGGATAAAGCTTCTGACAATATCCGAATACATAAGAGAATCAGAGGGCGAATCTCTGCTCGACGATTGTTCCGAAATCAAAGAAATTCTGCTTGCAGAAGCCAATAAAGAACAGCTTTAATCTTATCTCCCAAACACTTCGTTTGTTTGGGATTTTTTGTTTGGTATTCCCTTTATTTTTTTATCCGTTTGTAGTATAATGACTTGAATATATTTAGGAGTTGGGATTATGAGCGAGAAAAAGCAGTCCAAGGGACTTAATATAAGTGCAAAATCTTTTATCACTTCCATTCTTGTGCTTTTGGTACTTATGATATTGACATACGGACTTACCTTTATCATTCCGTCAGGTGAATTTCAACGAGCATTACAGGACGGACGAGAGGTTATCGTTCCCGGCACCTATGCGGAAGTTGACGGTGGTATTTCATTTTTAAAATGGTTGGGGTCACCGATACTTCTGTTAGGCTCGTCCGATTCGGGTACAATTATCGCCGTAATTATATTTTTACTCGTCATCGGCGGTATTTTCAATGCACTCGATAAATGCGGACTTATTCAATATATGCTCAATAAAATTGTTCATAAATTCCGTTCTGCCCGTTACAGACTTGTTGCTGTGGTTTCCCTTTTCTTCATGTGCCTCGGTACTTTTATCGGCTCGTTTGAAGAATGTGTACCCCTGGTGCCGTTGGTAGTTGCATTATCAGTTTCTTTCGGCTGGGATGCCATTACAGGCGTAGCAATGAGCTTGCTTGCGACAGGTTGCGGTTTTGCCGCCGGTGTAAGTAATCCCTTTACCGTCGGTGTTGCGCAGGAGATTGCAGGGCTTGAAATGCTTTCGGGCATTTGGTTAAGAGCAGTTGCTTTCGTTTTTATTTACGCATTACTCCTTGCATTTTTGTTTTTCCATATAAAACGCCTTGAGAAAAAAGACGATTTTGTAATGCAAGCACATGAAACTGTTTTTGTGCAAAACAAGCAGATGGACAGAGGTATAGTTTGGTTCGTATCAATAATCGCACTCGGTATTCTGCTTGTTCTTTCGTCAAGCTTTATCCCATTTATGCGTGATATAACAATGCCTGTTATTGCTGTAATGTTTCTGATTGCAGGTACTGTTGCAACTTTGGTATCGGGACTTAAAGTAAAGGCTTTGCTTTCACATTTCGGCAACGGTGCTTTGAGCATTGCTCCTGCGGTTATCATGATTTTAATGGCAAGTTCGATAAAATATATTCTTGCAGAGTCAAAGGTGCTTGACACACTTCTTTTCAAAGCTATGGATATGACATCAGCTCTTCCGACCTGGTCAGTAATCCTCTTTATTTATCTTATCGCTTTGGTGATGAATTTCTTTATTTCATCAGGCTCGGCAAAGGCATTTTTGCTCATGCCGTTAGTCGTACCGATTGCGGATATATGCGGAATTTCCCGTCAGCTTTGCGTTATGGCTTACGCTTTCGGTGACGGTTTTTCAAATGTATTTTACATCACAAATCCCGTTTTGCTCATAAGCTTAGGTCTTGCCGGTATAAGCTACGGTAAATGGGTAAAATGGTCGTGGAAATTTCAAGTTTGCAATTTGATTTTAACTTCTGCAACTCTTCTTTTCGGCTTTGCGGTAAACTATAATTAAGGCGGTGTCAGCATGAAAAAATATGATGTCGTAGTTATCGGCGGAGGTCTGTCAGGTGTAGCAGCGGCAGTCGCAGCATCAAGACAGAGTGTTTCCGTTTTGCTCGTTGAACGAAGCGGAAGTCTTGGCGGTGCTATGTCAAACTCATTTGTATATCCGTTTATGAAATACCGTCTGAGGGATGAAAATAAAAATTTTATCCGCACTTTAAGTGCAGGAATTTTCGCCGAAATGGTTGAACGACACAAGAAAATGGGCGGTACAGACATCGGCTGGCAACCCGAAATTTTTAAATTTATGCTTGACGAAATGGTTACAGAGGCTGATGTTGATGTGCTTTTCCACACCCAGCTTGCAGATGTTGAGGTTGACAACAGGAACCTTAAATCTGTGCTTTTAGCGGGCAAGGAAGGTCTTTTTGAGGTCGAGGCAGACTTCTTCATCGACGCTTCGGGTGACGGTGATCTGATGGCTTATGCGGGCTGTGAATATCAACTCGGCAGAGAGGAAGATAACCTCTGTCAGCCGATGACAACTTGCTTCCGTATGAGCAATATTGATATTGATGCCTTCAACGAAGACCGTAACCGTCTTCAGGAGCTTTATACACAAAAACAGGAATCGGGTGAAATCACAAATCCGAGAGAGAACATTCTTCGCTTTACAGGTATCGGTAAAGACATCGTACATTTCAACACGACAAGAGTTATCAAGCACGACCCGACAAACACCGTTGAATTGAGCAAAGCTGAAATCATTGCTCGTAAGCAGGTTTTGGAAATGTATAATTTTCTCCGTGAAAATTGTGAGGCTTGCAAAAATGCAACTCTTATTTCAGTTGCAACAGAAATCGGCGTAAGGGAAAGCCGTAAGCTCAAGGGTGTTCACATTCTTACTGCTGATGAACTCAAAAACTGTGTTGATTTTGAAGATTCAATCGCACTCGGCAATTATGATATTGATATTCATAACCCCTCGGGCACAGGTACATATATTTACACATTTGAACCCGGTCAGTATTACAGAATCCCCTATCGCTCACTCCTTCCCAAGGAAACAGATAATCTCTTGGTTACAGGTCGTTGCCTCTCGGCAACTCACGAAGCACATTCGGCAGTTCGCATATTGCCTATCTGTGCTTGCCTTGGTGAGGCGGCAGGTATCGCCGCAGCAGAAGCAATCAACACCAACACCAATGCACATACAGTCGACATCTCCGCAGTACAGGCAAAAATCATTGCAAACGGCGGAGAAATACACTAAAGGAGAAAACAATGAAAAAGAACAAAGCTTTACCGTATATTATCGCAAGTCTTATAAGCCTTCTTGTTGCTTTTTTAGGGCTATATATTTTCTGCCCTGCAATAAACATTCACAACTTAGGATTGTGGCTTCTTGTTGATGTCGTTATTTTAGTTTTCATCGTTACAGAGCGACTCATCAGAGGTTGTAAAGACTTTGGCTTAGTAACAGTCGAGAAAAAAACAGGTTCAAAAGGCAAGAAAAAAAGATATACCGAATTTAAATTCTCAGTTAAATACTATTTGGTTCCGATTCTAATTTTAGTTCTTATGTTTTTAATTGGAATTGGCGAAAGCACCTTATTTAATGCAACAACTTATTCAGAAATTATAAAAGTAACAGAATCTGATTTTGCTACAGATTTATCGGAATCCTTGGGTACTGATTCTATTGCTCTTATGGACACCGCATCAGCACAGATGCTCGGTGACAGAGAAATCGGCAGTCTTTCTGATGTCGTAAGTCAGTTTGATGTTTCGTACGAATACACGCAGATTGACTACAAGGGCAAACCTATAAAAGTTTCACCACTGGATTATGCAGGGTTTTTCAAATGGATAAATAACCGAGATAAAGGAATCAGAGGTTATGTCAGCGTAGACCCTGTTTCTATGTCTGCTACATTCAACCGTTCAAGCGGAATGAAATATGTTCCCTCTGCATATTTTTCGGAAGATGCACTCAGGCACATCAGAATAAAATATCCCACTCTTATGTTAGACAATCTTCACTTTGAAATTGATGAAAGCGGAAAACCCTATTATGTAGCTTCTATTGTTGAACATACAATCGGGCTTTTCAGCGGTGAAACCGTAAGCGGTTGTCTTGTTCTTGACCCGGTATCGGGCGAAGTTGTCAGATATAATCTTGCTGATATACCGAAATGGATTGATGTTGTTTTCAATGGTGACCTTATATGCTGTCAGTATAATTGGTACGGAATGTATAGCAACGGCTATTTAAACAGCATATTCGGAAAAAAAGACTGCAAACAAGTGACCACTTATTATTCCTCTGATGAAGATGAAGGCGACGAAGCACCCACTTCTGATTACGGTTATGTAGCCAAAGACGGTGATATCTGGATATATACAGGTATTACTTCAGTAAACGGCGACAGTTCAAATATCGGCTTCTTACTCTCTAATGAACGCACAGGCGAAAGCCGTTATTATGCAGTTGCGGGTGCAGACGAAAAATCTGCGATGATTGCAGCAGAGGGTGAAGTTCAGGAGAAAAACTACCAAGCCTCTTTCCCCTCACTTATCAATATAAACGGACATCCTACTTATATTATGGTACTTAAAGATTCGGGCGGTCTTGTGAAGCTCTATGCCACAGTAAATGTTGAACAGTATAATCTTGTTACAACTGCAACAACACAAGCTGAATGTATCACAAAATACAAAGCACTTCTCGGTGTGGAAGACGCCGATGAAGAAAAAGACGAAGTCGAAACACTTCAAATAAAAATCGCCTCAATCAAATACATTGATATTAACGGTAACACATATATTTATCTTATAGATAAGAACGAAAACATCTTTAAAGCTAAAGCTTCGGAACACGAAGAAATGCTCTTGCTTGATGTAAATGATGAAGTTGAATTGCAGTGTTCAGGTTCTAAAATTATCTCGTGCAAAAAAATCAAATAACCCAACAAGTTGCAAAATGAGCAGACACTCACAAGAATGTCTGCTCATTTTTTAGGGAAATATAAAGTGCATTTTAGATTTTCCTAACATTTTTATCGGGTGTGGGCTTTGCCCACCCTTCATTCTGCATTTTGCATTCTGAATTCTGCATTGTTTTCACATACTTATGTATGTGAAAACCGCACCGATTGCTCGGTGCGGTCATTTGGTTTAATTAAATTGGTAATTATTCGTTGATAGCTGTAACCACGCCTGAACCAACTGTACGTCCACCTTCACGAATAGCGAAACGAAGTCCTTCTTCGATAGCGATGGGAGTGATGAGTTCAACATCCATTTCAACATTATCACCAGGCATGCACATCTCTACGCCTTCGGGAAGAGAGATAACACCTGTAACGTCTGTTGTTCTGAAATAGAACTGAGGACGATAGTTGTTGAAGAAAGGAGTATGACGGCCGCCTTCATCCTTGCTCAATACATAAACCTGTCCACGGAACTTTGTGTGAGGCTGGATTGAACCGGGTTTAGCAAGAACCTGTCCACGCTCGATTTCTGTTCTCTGGATACCACGAAGGAGAGCACCGATGTTATCGCCTGCCTCTGCATAGTCGAGGATCTTTCTGAACATTTCGATACCTGTACATACTGTCTTTCTCTTTTCGTCTGTAAGACCAACGATTTCAACTTCTTCGCCTGTCTTTAACTGACCACGCTCAACTCTACCTGTTGCAACTGTACCACGACCTGTGATTGTGAATACGTCTTCAACGGGCATGATGAAGGGAAGGTCAGCCTTACGGTCAGGAGTAGGAATGTAAGAGTCAACAGCTTCCATGAGCTCCCAGATGGGTGCAAGTGATTCATCAGATGTGTCGCCACCTGCATATTCAAGAGCCTTAAGAGCAGAACCCTTAATGATGGGTGTATCATCGCCGGGGAATTCATACTCGCTAAGAGTTTCACGGATTTCCATTTCAACGAGCTCGAGGAGTTCGGGATCGTCAACCTGGTCGCACTTGTTCATGAATACGATGATATACGGAACGCCAACCTGACGAGCGAGGAGCAAGTGTTCCTTTGTCTGAGCCATAGGACCGTCTGTTGCAGCGATAACAAGGATAGCACCGTCCATCTGTGCAGCACCTGTGATCATGTTCTTGATATAGTCAGCATGGCCGGGGCAGTCAACATGAGCGTAGTGTCTTGTATCTGTTTCATACTCAACATGAGCTGTGTTGATTGTGATACCGCGTTCTCTCTCTTCGGGAGCCTTATCGATATTAGCGTAGTCAATGAAGTCTGGGCCACCCTTCATAGCGAGGGTCTTTGTGATAGCTGCTGTCAATGTTGTTTTACCATGGTCAACGTGACCGATGGTACCGATGTTTACATGAGGCTTACTTCTTTCGAATTTCTGTTTTGCCATTGGAATCGTCTCCTTTATACATAATTTCAATTTCATGCATAATAGCATGGTTTTATTCTAACAAGTCTTGCTAAAAAAAGCAAGTGTTTTTTAAAAATTAGTTGCTTTTCTCTTTAACAACTGTTTCTGCAATTGACTTCGGAACCTGCTCATAATGGCTGGGTTCCATTGCATACTGACCTCTACCCTGTGTCTTTGAACGCAACGCTGTTGCATAACCGAACATTGACGAAAGCGGGATATTTGCGTTAACCTGAACAGAGCCAGTGCGTGATTCAGTACCCTGAATCATACCGCGTCTTGCGTTAACATCACCGATTACATCACCCATATATTCGTCGGGTACTATGATAGCAACCTTCATGATGGGCTCCATCAATACCGGTGCTGCCTTTGCCATAGCATCCTTGAATGCCATTGATGCTGCAATCTTGAAGGCCATTTCTGATGAGTCAACTTCATGATAAGAACCGTCGAAAAGTGTTACCTTTACATCAACAACATTAAATCCTGCAAGTACACCTGAGAGCATTGCACCCTTGAGACCTGCTTCGATAGCGTTGAAATATTCCTTCGGAATAACACCGCCTGTGATGTTGTTAACAAACTCAAAGCCCTTGCCGGGATTGGGTTCAATAGTAATCTTAACATGACCGTACTGACCATGACCGCCTGACTGACGAGAATACTTGGTATCAACTGTTGCAGCCTTGGTAATTGTTTCTCTGTAAGCAACCTGAGGTTTACCTACATTAGCTTCAACTCTGAATTCTCTCAACATTCTGTCAACGATGATTTCAAGGTGAAGCTCACCCATACCTGCGATAATTGTCTGACCTGTTTCTTCATCAGTGTAGCATTTGAAAGTGGGATCTTCTTCAGCAAGCTTCTGAATAGCAATACCCATCTTTTCCTGACCTGCCTTGGTCTTGGGTTCAATCGCAACTCTGATAACAGGTTCCGGGAACTCCATTGACTCAAGGATAACCGGGTGCTTCTGGTCACAAAGTGTATCACCCGTTGTTGTATTCTTCAAACCAACAGCAGCTGCGATATCACCTGCATAGCAAGTTTCGATATCCTGTCTGTGGTTGGAGTGCATCTGCATGATGCGGCCGAATCTTTCGTTCGAGCCTTTAACTGAGTTATATACTGTGCTGCCTGTATCAATGCTTCCTGAGTAAACTCTGAAGAAGCAAAGCTTACCGACATAGGGGTCTGTTGCAATCTTGAATGCCAATCCTGAGAACGGCTCGTCATCTGAAGAATGACGGACTTCTTCTTCATCAGTATCAGGGTTAACACCTGTGATTGCTTCAACATCTGTCGGTGCGGGCATGAAATCAATAACTGCATCCAATAACATCTGAACACCCTTGTTACGGTAAGAAGTACCGCAAACTACGGGTACCATCTCGTTAGCCAAAGTTGACTTACGGATGCACGACTTGATTTCATCAACAGTTAACTCTTCACCTTCGATGTATTTCATCAAAAGTTCTTCGTCCTGCTCTGCAACATGCTCTAAAAGCTCTGCACGATACTGCTCTGCTTTTTCCTTCATGTCAGCAGGGATTTCTTCAACTCTTACATCAAGACCCTTATCATCATAATACATTACTGCATTCATATTAACAAGGTCGATGATGCCTTTGAAGTCTGCCTCAGCACCTATCGGTAACTGAATCGGCACTGCGTTACATTTAAGACGCTCTTTCATCATATTGACAACATTGTAGAAGTCTGCGCCCATGATGTCCATCTTATTAACATAAGCTAATCTCGGAACCTTGTACTTGTCCGCCTGACGCCAAACGGTTTCAGACTGCGGCTCAACACCGCCCTTGGCACAGAGAACTGTTACTGCACCGTCAAGTACTCTCAGGGAACGCTCAACCTCAACTGTGAAGTCAACATGACCGGGAGTGTCGATTATATTGATTCTGTGGTCTTTCCAGAAACAAGTTGTAGCAGCAGAAGTAATTGTAATACCTCTTTCCTGCTCTTGCTCCATCCAGTCCATAACAGCGTCGCCGTCATGTGTTTCACCGATTTTGTGTGTTTTACCTGTGTAGAACAAAATTCTTTCACTGGTTGTAGTCTTACCGGCATCGATGTGAGCCATAATTCCTATATTTCTGGTTAATTCAAGTGGTACCTGCCTTGGCATATTACCCTCCATTTTCGCTATTTGCTATGCAATTATTGAATTATAACTGCATATTGCCTCAAATTGTATTATGCGCAAATTACCATCTGAAATGTGCGAAAGCTTTGTTTGCTTCTGCCATTTTGTGTGTATCTTCACGCTTCTTGAATGCTGCACCTGTTGAGTTAACAGCATCCATGATTTCGTTAGCAAGTCTTTCCTTCATTGTTCTTTCTGAACGCTGACGGCTGTAAAGAGTAATCCAACGAAGACCCAATGTCTGGCGTCTTTCTGCACGCACTTCCATCGGTACCTGATAGGTTGCACCACCTACACGGCGAGCTTTAACCTCCAATACAGGCATAACATTTTCCATTGCAGCTTCAAAAACCTCAAGGGGTTCTTTACCAGTCTGCACTTTTATGATGTCAAATGCATCATAAACGATTTTCTGTGCAACACCCTTCTTACCATCATACATTACATTATTGATAAGACGTGTTACGAGCTTTGAATTGTAAAGCGGATCCGGCAAAACATCGCGTTTTGCTATCTGGCCTCTTCTTGGCACTTCGCTTCCCTCCTTCATAATAATGATATCATAGGTACTCGAGTGACTACTTCCCGTGGCACCAATAAAAGCCATTTATTTATATATAATGACTTACAATTGGTTGCGATTTCTCGCAAGCCTGCAAGAAGAATTGTCTCAAATTCCCGTTTGGGTTTACTTTTTGGCTGCTTTCGGACGCTTTGCACCGTACTTTGAACGGCTCTGCATTCTTCCGTCAACACCCTGTGTGTCCAATGTACCACGGATAATGTGATAACGAACACCGGGGAGGTCCTTAACACGACCACCACGAATGAGAACAACGCTATGCTCCTGAAGGTTGTGACCTACGCCGGGAATGTAAGCTGAAACTTCGATTCCGTTTGTAAGACGAACTCTGGCAATTTTTCTTAATGCTGAGTTGGGCTTCTTGGGAGTAGCTGTTTTAACAGCTGTGCAAACGCCGCGCTTCTGAGGTGAATCATTATCTGTAAGAACATTCTTCTTAGAGTTGAGACCCTTCAACAATGCGGGAGCCTTTGCTTTCTTTTCAAGCGTTTCTCTACCGTTACGAACTAACTGGTTAAAGGTTGGCAAGAACAACATCTCCTTTCTTCAAAAATAATATATGTCAGGGGGTCGGGTCTTCCAACCCCCAAACAGACTTATTATAACATTAAATGTTCTTATTTGTCAATGCTTTTAACATATCTCTTGCATAATCTTCGTCAAATTCTTCCTCTGACTCTACAAAAGCCTTCTCAACCTTAACATCTGAGTAGCATTTCATACCCGTACCTGAAGGCAGAAGCTTACCGATGATAACATTTTCCTTAAGACCCATAAGCGGATCGCTCTTGCCCTTGATAGCTGCATCTGTAAGAACTCTTGTTGTTTCCTGGAATGATGCTGCTGAGAGGAATGAATCTGTTGCAAGTGATGCCTTTGTGATACCCAAAAGAACGGGTTTGTGTGTTGCAAGAGTGAGGATTTCGCCTGTTTCTTCCATGCGAGCCTTAACTCTTTCATTTTCCTTCTGGAGCTCACGATATTCGATTGTTGCACCAGGTAAGAGATGTGTATGACCGGGTTCATCAACCTTAACTTTTCTCATCATCTGACGAACAATAACTTCGATATGCTTATCGTTGATATCAACACCCTGGATACGGTATGTCTTCTGAACTTCTCTGATAAGGTAATCGTGTACTGCGTGTACGCCGAGGATTTCGAGAACATCATGCGGGTTAAGAGCACCCTCTGTAAGAAGGTCACCTTTCTTAACAATATCACCTTCATTAACTTTGAGTCTGAAGCCGTAAGGAATGAGATATGTTCTCTCATCTGCGTCTTCTTCAGAAGTGATAACAACATGCTTGCTCTTCTTGATTTCTCTGAATGAAACCACGCCGCCGATTTCTGCCATGATTGCGAGTGTCTTGGGCTTTCTTGCTTCGAAGAGTTCTTCGATTCTCGGAAGACCCTCTGTGATATCGCTCTGGTCTTTAGCACCACCGGTATGGAATGTTCTCATTGTAAGCTGAGTACCGGGCTCACCGATTGACTGAGCAGCGATGATACCAACTGCTTCACCGACTGTAACAGGATCACCTGTTGCAAGGTTTGAACCGTAGCACTTGATACATACGCCGTGCTCTGCATTACAGGTAAGAAGTGAACGAATCTTGATTCTTGCGATTTCGTCTTCCGATACCTTGCCTGCTTCAACATCTTCCTGATGATATTTTTCAACAAGACCTGCAACTTTTTCTGCATCAAGCTCACTCATCATCTTATCTTTGCTCATGATGAGTTCGCCTGTATTTCTGTCAACATAATCCTCTAAAAGGAATCTGCCTGTCAGTCTTTCAGCAAGTTTAACAATCTTACGGTCACCGTCAAAGATATCATAAACATCGATACCCTCTGTGCAGCCGCAATCTTCCGAATGAATAATAACTTCCTGAGAAACATCAACAAGTCGTCTTGTAAGGTAACCTGAGTCAGCAGTACGCAAAGCGGTATCTGCAAGACCTTTACGAGCACCACGGGAAGAAATGAAATATTCGAGAATATTAAGACCTTCACGGTAGTTAGCTCTGATGGGAACCTCGATTGTTTTACCTGCGGTATTTGCGATAAGACCACGCATACCTGCAAGCTGTCTCAACTGGCTATCGTTACCACGAGCACCGGAGTCGAGCATCATATTGATGGGGTTGTAGCGGTCAAAGCCTTTCTTGAGTTCTTCAGCAACTCTCTTGGTACATTCTTCCCAAGCTTCGATAACTTTGTCGCTTCTTTCTTCATTACTGATAAGACCGAACTGATAGTTCTGATTGATAACATCAATCTTAGCTTCAGCTTCTGCAATAAGGTCTGCTTTCTTTTCGGGGATTGTAGCATCACAAACAGCAACAGTAATACCGCTTCGTGTTGAATACTTATATCCCTGAGCCTTGATTTTATCAAGTACATCGGCTGTGACTGCAGTACCGTGAACACGGATACATTTGTCAACAATCTTACCAAGCATCTTTTTATTTACAAGGAAATCAGCTTCAAGCTTGAAAGCATTTTCGGGGTCTGTTCTGTCAACAAATCCTAAATCCTGCGGAATGGGATTGTTGAAGATGATTCGACCGAGTGTTGTTTCAACAAGCTTTGTAACATTTTCGCCGTTGACTTCCTTTGTCATTCTGATTTTAATCTTAGCGTGAAGGCCGAGATCTCCCTCGCCGTAAGCCATCATTGCTTCGTCTACATCTCTGTAAACATTGCCTTCACCCTTTTCACCGGGTTTTTCAAGTGTGAGGTAGTATGAACCCAAGACCATATCCTGTGTCGGAACTGCAACCGGACGACCGTCTGAAGGTTTCAAAAGGTTGTTTGCAGCAAGCATGAGGAATCTTGCTTCTGCCTGTGCCTCTGCTGAGAGAGGTACATGAACTGCCATCTGGTCACCGTCGAAGTCAGCGTTGAAAGCCGTACATACCAACGGATGAAGCTTGATAGCTCTGCCTTCTACCAATACGGGTTCAAATGCCTGGATACCGAGTCTGTGCAAAGTAGGAGCACGGTTAAGCATTACGGGGTGATCCTTGATAACAACCTCGAGTGCATCCCATACTTCTGTGCGTACTCTTTCTACCATCTTTCTTGCAGTCTTAATATTGCCTGCAACACCTGTTTCAACAAGTCTCTTCATAACGAAGGGCTTGAAAAGTTCAAGTGCCATTTCCTTAGGAAGACCGCACTGATAAAGTCTGAGTTCGGGACCAACAACGATAACCGAACGACCCGAATAGTCAACTCGTTTACCGAGGAGGTTCTGACGGAAACGACCCTGCTTACCTTTGAGCATTTCTGAAAGTGATTTCAACGCTCTGTTGTTGGGGCCTGTAACTGCACGACCTCTGCGTCCGTTATCTATCAAAGCATCGACTGCTTCCTGTAACATTCTCTTTTCATTACGAACGATAATTTCAGGAGCACCGAGCTCTAAAAGCTTATTAAGACGGTTGTTTCTGTTGATAACGCGTCTGTATAAATCATTTAAGTCTGATGTTGCGAAACGACCACCGTCAAGCTGTACCATAGGTCTGATATCAGGCGGAATAACCGGAAGAACATCAAGAATCATCCATTCAGGCTTGTTGCCTGATGTTCTGAATGCTTCAACAACTTCAAGTCTTTTGAGAGCCTTTGTTCTCTTCTGACCTGTTGATGTTTCGATTTCTTCACGGAGTGCTTCGCTCATAGCATCAAGGTCAAGGCTGCAAAGCAATTCTTTAACTGCTTCTGCACCCATGCCTGCCTTGAATTCGTCCTCATACCTTTCACGCATATCTCTGTAATCTTTTTCGTTCAAGGTCTGGAATTTCTGTAAGGGTGTATCACCGGGATCTACTACTACATACATAGCAAAGTAAAGTACTTTTTCAAGGTCACGGAGTGACATATCAAGGAGTAAGCTCATCTTGGGTGAGATACCCTTGAAGTACCAGATGTGTGATACGGGTGCTGCGAGTTCAATATGACCCATGCGTTCACGACGCACCTTAGCCTTTGTAATTTCAACTCCGCAGCGTTCGCATATTTTGCCCTTGTAACGGATTCTTTTATACTTTCCGCAATGACATTCCCAGTCCTTTGTGGGTCCGAAAATTCTTTCGCAGAAAAGTCCGTCTCTTTCAGGCTTTAATGTGCGGTAATTTATAGTTTCGGGCTTTTTAACTTCACCGTAAGACCATTCTCTGATCTGGTCGGGTGAAGCTAAACCGATTTTTATAGATTCAAAGGTAATGTTTTCCATATATTCAAATCCCCTTATAATTATTCTTGCGGGTTTGATTACTCAAGCTCGTCTTCGTTGTCAAAAGCATCATCTGCTTCGTCTTCAAACTCATCGTCACCGAACTCATCAAGTCCTACATCGAAAAGCTCGTCTTCGTCTACAGTTTCAACAGAATAACCTGCTGCACCTTCAGCATCGTTAACTTCTCTGAAAGCTTCTGCATCAGCAATTTCAAGACCTGTTTCATCATTTTCGAATGTCTGACGAAGGTCGATTTCTTCCTGCTGATCGTTGTAGACACGGACATCAAGTCCGAGTGACTGAAGCTCTTTAACAAGAACTTTGAAGGATTCCGGAACGCCCGACTGAGGAACATTCTTACCCTTTACTATTGCTTCATAAGTCTTAACGCGTCCGACAACATCGTCCGACTTAACTGTGAGGATTTCCTGCAATGTATAAGCCGCACCGTAAGCTTCAAGTGCCCAAACTTCCATTTCACCGAAACGCTGACCGCCGAACTGTGCTTTACCACCCAACGGCTGCTGTGTTACCAATGAATAGGGGCCTGTGGAACGAGCGTGGATCTTATCATCAACCAAGTGGAGAAGTTTGAGGAAGTACATAACACCGACTGTTACCTTGTTGTCAAATCTCTCACCTGTACGACCGTCAATCAATACTGACTTACCGCTTTCGTCAAGACCTGCCTCTCTGAGTGCATCTCTGATGTCATTCTCATGAGCACCGTCGAATACGGGAGTCATAACTTTCCAGCCTAAATGTCTTGCTGCAAATCCCAAGTGTACTTCAAGTACCTGACCGATGTTCATTCGGGAAGGAACACCGAGGGGATTAAGCACGATATCAAGCGGAGTACCGTCCTCAAGGAACGGCATATCTTCCTGAGGAAGAATACGGGAAACAACACCCTTGTTACCGTGACGACCTGCCATCTTATCACCGACAGACAACTTTCGTTTCTGAGCGATGTAGCAACGGACTGTCTTGTTTACGCCGGGGCTGAGTTCATCAGAGTTTTCTCTTGTGTAAACTTCAACCTTAACAACGATACCGTATTCACCGTGAGGTACTCTCAATGAAGTATCTCTTACTTCTTTTGCCTTTTCACCGAAGATTGCACGAAGCAAGCGTTCTTCTGCAGTAAGCTCAGTTTCACCCTTGGGTGTAACCTTACCTACAAGGATATCTCCTGAATGAACTTCTGCACCGACTCTGATGATACCTTCATCATCCAAATCTGCAAGTGCATCATCACCGACATTGGGGATATCCCTTGTAATTTCTTCGGGTCCGAGTTTTGTATCACGAGCTTCAATCTCGTATTTTTCAATGTGGATTGATGTATAAACATCATCTCTTACTAACTTTTCGTTAATCAAAACAGCATCTTCGTAGTTATAACCTTCCCAGGTCATAAATCCGATAAGTGCATTCTTACCTAAGCTGATTTCGCCCATATCTGTTGCGGGACCGTCAGCGATAACTTCTTTAGCTACAACTCTCTGACCGATTTCAACAACAGGTCTCTGGTTGATACAAGTACCCTGGTTAGAACGCATGAACTTAATAAGCTCATAGGTATCAAGGTGTCCGTCATCAGCTGCAATTTCAATTTTGTTTGCACTTACATGAACAACCTTACCGGGACGCTTTGCGAGTACTGCAACACCTGAATCGACTGCTGCTTTGTATTCCATACCTGTACCGACTATCGGTGCACTTGTTTTAAGAAGCGGAACTGCCTGTCGCTGCATGTTCGAACCCATCAAGGCTCTGTTAGCATCGTCGTTTTCAAGGAAGGGAATCATTGCAGTAGCAACTGAAACAACCATCTTCGGTGAAACATCCATGTAGTCAGCCTTGTTGTTTTCAATTTCAAGGAATTCGTCACGATGACGGGCAACAACTCTTGCATTCTTGAAGAAACCGTTATCATCAAGAGGCTCGTTAGCCTGAGCAACTACAAAGTTATCTTCAACATCAGCTGTCATATAGTCAACTTCGTTGAGAACTCTGCCTGTTTCCTTGTCGATACGACGGAAAGGTGCTTCGATAAAACCATATTTATTTATTCTTGCAAATGTTGCAAGGTAGGAAATCAAACCGATGTTGGGACCTTCGGGAGTTTCAATCGGACACATACGACCGTAGTGGCTGTAGTGAACATCTCGAACTTCGAAACCTGCTCTGTCTCTTGAAAGACCGCCGGGACCGAGTGCTGACAGACGACGCTTATGTGTAAGCTCTGCCAAGGGGTTTGTCTGATCCATGAACTGTGACAACGGTGAAGAACCGAAGAACTCCTTGATTGCCATCAAAACGGGTCTTATATTGATAAGTGACTGCGGTGTGATCTTGCCCTCTTCGTCCTGTGCCTGAAGTGTCATTCTTTCACGGACAACCTTTTCCATTCTCGTAAGACCGATACGGAACTGGTTCTGCAAAAGCTCACCAACGCAACGGATACGACGGTTGCCCAAGTGGTCGATATCGTCGAGTGTACCGATGCCGTTTGCAAGACAGTTGAGGTAGTTGATTGATGCGAAGATATCATCAATAACAATATGCTTCGGAATAAGGTCATCGCAACGAGCTGCAAGCTCAGCATAAAGTGCTTCCTTATCTTCTCCGCAATTGTCGAGGATTTCTCTTAATATTTTAAAGCTGACATTTTCATTGATGCCGATTTCGTCAAGCTCATCTTCTGTGAACATATCAAGATAGGGACGGAAATCAACCATACCGCTTGATACGATTCTTACAACTCTGTCGCCAACCTTAACATCAGCAAACATTACGCCTGCCTGCTCAATTTCCTTTGCCTTTTCAGCAGTAATGATTTCATCAGGCTCAGCAAGAATCTCACCTGTTGTGGGGTCAACGATTACTTCTGCCAATGTCTGACCTGCAAGACGCTGGGAAATAGCAAGCTTTTTATTATATTTGTATCTTCCGACTCTGGATATGTCATATCTGTGGGGGTCAAAGAATAAACCGTTAATGTGTGCCTGTGATGTTTCAAGTGTTGCAGGCTCGCCGGGACGGAATTTTCTGTAAACCTCCATGAGAGCTTCTTCTGTGTTAAGTGTATCATCCTTTTCAAGAGTTGCATTGATACGATCATCATCACCGAAGAAATCACGGATTTCTTCATTAGAGCTCAAGCCCATAGCTCTGATGAATGTTGTTATATAAATTTTACGATTTTTGTCTATACGGACATAATAAATGTCATTTGCATCTGTTTCATATTCAAGCCATGCACCTCTGTTGGGAATAACAGTAGATGTAAAAAGCTCTTTACCGGTCTTATCATGGGTCATATCGTAGTATGCACCGGGTGAACGAACAAGCTGTGAAACAATAACACGCTCAGCACCGTTGATAACAAAGGTACCGCTTTCAGTCATAATGGGGAAATCACCCATATAGACTTCACTCTCTTTAATTTCGCCTGTTTCTTTGTTGAGAAGTCTTGCAACAACTCTCATGGGAGCAGCATAGCTGGTCTCCCTTTCCTTGCACTCTTCAACACTGTACTTCGGCTTGTCGTCCATGCTGTAATCAATAAAGTCGAGTACCCAGTTGCCTGTGTAGTCCTTGATTTCAGCGATGTCGCGGAAAACTTCTTTGAGGCCTTTCTCGAGGAACCATTTATATGAGTCCTTCTGAATCTCGATAAGGTTGGGCATTTCCATAACCTCATTGATTTTGCCGAAACTCATACGGGTCGTTTTACCGTGTTTTACCTCTTTTACGTTTACCATAGGCTCTAATCACTCCGTTCATTTTTTTCTTCCGTAAGACAAGAGAATTTCCCTGAATCGGAACATTTTTTGAAACTGAAAAAGCTTCATTTTAAGGCTTTTTTCACCAAACGAAAAATATCAGATGACGAAATTAGCCATTATAATACATCTTCGCATTATACACCATGTCAAGTGCGATGTCAAGCACTTTTTTTGAACAATTTTAATAATTTTTATATTTGTCTAAAACACAAAAGTGCCACTGTGCCGGGCGAGTAAAGTGAAATAAAATTTTACGCGATATAAAACTCTGACGAGTTTTGCGATATGTTCAAAGAACGCGATATATTTTAAAAAATGTGATATGTCGCTCACGCGACGAGAAAAGAGTTTTATATCATATCGCATACGAAGTATATATCGCATTTGTGTAACAAATATATCGCACAAACACAGTTTGTATATCGCTGTTTTGATATCATGATATCAAAACACATAAAAAACAACCTGCCGGTTTCCCGACAGGTTATAAAACATATTTTCTCAAAGTGTTTTGATGTATGATGCCATATCGAAATCAACTAATGTAGCGGTTTTCTTTTGATATAAGGGATGTTTAGGAGCACCACTTTTATTAACAGCTGTTGCAAACCACCTGATATTTTCTTGTGGCAATTTATTATATATATCCTTAAAACAAATCGGCAAATACTCTCTATCGTAAATATGATTTCCGAAAGCCGCCCAAATATCAAGCTGCGAATATTCTGATACAGTTTGAATTATTATCTCTATATTTTTAAGATGTTCAGAATCATTAACACATTCTTCCAAGTCATCGAACACAGTATCGCGTTTAGGGTATACATTAAACATAATAAAACTATCATAACCATTATGTGTAGCAATACATTCAACCTTTTTGAGTGTTGGGTCTAATTTATCCGGAGTAGCAGTACTTGGATTTATGCCAAAACAAAAAAGCGTTTTCTTTCCCTTCGTACCTAAAACATATCTGATACTGTTATCTTGATTATTGACATAAACCCATTCTATCTTATCTTTTGATTTCATCATAACTCCTATTTCTACTTCGCCTTTAGCTCAAAGAATATCTTTACCATATTGATAAACTTCATTACGAGTTTACCGTCTTCGAATACACAGCGGTAAATTGTCTGTCCGTCCTGAATTTCAAGATGCTTGCCGGGTGAGAAAGGCAAGGTCGGGAATTTGGATATAGGAATTGAAAGTGAAACTTCCTCACCTTTCAATTCTCCCTCAATCAAAAACTTTTCGGGATTAAGAGTGAGTGTGCCATGACCGACTTTTATATACTTGTTTTTCTCTGGGTCAACCATGTGAATATCGGTTTTGGCTGAAACGGTTGTTTCCTCGCCTTTGGAAAGCTTTTCCTTGAAGCTGTTGTATATCAGCTTACTCCAATCGGAGACATATCTGATTTCTTCACCGACATCTCCGTTTTTATATAAGAAGCCATATTCGTCGGAAGTCTGTGAAAAGCCACATTCCGTACAATACAATGTATCTTCATTTCCGCCGACTGCGATTGTGAACTCTTTTCCGCAATTCGGACAGACATAGAGAACATTTTCAAGTCCTCTGACATTGTTGCCTTTTTTATATTTCACCTGAAGCTCTTCCTGCTCTCTGTAAGCATCAAACAACAGTGCTTCTTCGGTCTTTTCCTTTATGGTTTCCAAGTCCATATCTGCAAGCTCATCTTTGTCAAAAAGCTTGTAGACATCTAAAACCGTTTTGCCCGGTCTGAAGCCCGATGACCACTTGGGCATTGCGAAATATGTACCTGAGATTTTTGCCATATACACATCTACACCGAGCCACTTTAAAAGCTTGCAGGTTGCTGCAGGAATGGGTGTTGATAAACCGTCCTCGCACATAAGACCTGCGGGATAAATCGCTATCGGCTCACCCGCATCAATTACCGCACGGATTTTTTTCATGTCAGATATGCTTGTCTGAAACTGTTGTTTGGGCAAAACGCAAAGCTTGTCCAATACACCTTTAATAGGCAAGCTTTGATAGAAAGAATTGCTGATGACAAAAGTCATCGTTCTTTTGCAAATACCTATCAAAGTAACAAAATCATACGCCGCCTGATGATTTGCAATAACAATAAAAGGACCTTTTTTATCTTTTATCTCATTGCGGACAACCTTGCGTTTAAAAACAAAGGTCGCTACGAGATTTGAAATTGCCTGTGCTGTTCTGTAAAAAAACAGGTTGGGTCTTTGATACTCATTATTGGGTTTTTTATTTTCCATTAAATCACCCCTCTTGACAATTGATATTTTATCATAAAACATCAATTATTGCAAGTAAGAAAAAAACTGTCGGTCACCAATAACGACCGACAGTTTTGTTTAACTAAATAAAGTTTTTGTTCCCGCATCAATTTCAAAAGGCTTGAAACCTGTTTCCCGTACGGGAGAATTTTTTGCGATGATAAAGTTTCTGTTATCCGCATCCATAAATCCCGGATCGGCAAATGTTGCGTTATTATAATAACCTCTCGACACCATTGTCACAATATTATATCTTTCACCGATTTTTGTCGAGGTATCAGAGTAGACATTGCCTTTATGTTTTGTATCCCAATAAATGTTTCCGTCGTCAACAAACCAACCCTCTTTTGTTGTGTTGAAATACATCGGTACATTTTCACCGTAGAGGATATTGTTTTGGAAATAAAGCGAATTGTGTTCTTCACGTCTGGAAATTCTCATTATTCCTTCACCGCCGAAAGCGAAGATATTATTTCTGATCATATTATCTTTTCCGTAGTGCTGATGGAAGCATTGTGATGAACAATCATAAGCCAGGTTGTTTTCTACAAGAATACCGCTTGAGCCTTCATCGAGATATATACCCCAACCGCCGTAACCGTAATTACCGCCGTAACAACCGACATTATAGATAACATTTCCGCTTAACACCGTATCAGGCTGAATACCGAGCGTATAGATACCGCCCATATCAGAAAGCCATCCGTTGCCGATGTTATAAATAAGGTTATTTCTGACCTTTATCGCGTTTGTCGGATTTTCTGCATATCCCCACATCCAACCGACAGAAATACCTGTGTACCAACCGTCATGGATTTCGTTGTGTTCTATTTCACAATCTGAAGCGTGAACAACAATAACTCCGATTGCACCGTTGAAGATACGCCCGTACTTGCTGATATTACAATCATAAACCCTGATGTTTTTTGTTGTTGCCGGGATACTGTAATCGCCCTTGATGTAAACCGCATTTGCACCTATGTTTTCAAACTTACAGGTTTCGACTGAAGAATCCGTTACATTTGAGCCCAACATAAGACCCGCATTTGAAAGGTTAGTGAATGTACAGTTAACGAAATTTATATTCTTCGCATTTCTGACTTCAATCGCCGCGGGTTGGTCATATGCCGCCTGCGGAAAATTCGGTGTATATTTTATATTATCAAAACTCTCGTTTTCTTCGGGCACAAAAGCTCCGGGTGTTCCTATCCATGTTCCGTCTGCAACGGACCAATCCGTTTTAGTGAACTTTATACCTTGAAAACTTATATCATTCACACCCGAAAGTTCTATCAGTTTTTCTGTTGCACCTGTGTATAAAACCGTGTTTTCTGCGGTATCTCCGACTTCAGGTATGTAATAAAGTTTTTCTTCTGCTCTGTCAAGATACCATTCTCCCGGTAAAGAGAGTTTTTCACGGACATTTTCAAAGACAAAATTATCATCTTCTCTCAGATTAAGACTCGACGGTTTTGTCAGTTCAATTCTGCCCGAGTCTGTATCGATGTTTGCTATCGGAAGCATTTCATCATACCAATAGTGCTGAACTTTGACTCTTACATCGCTTAAATTTTCAAAATTCATGACTTCGGTTTTATCCGCATAAAAAGCCACAAAGTTATTCCAGACATCAACCGTATTGATTATGTCTTTTTCATCGACTGCTTTGATTTTGAATGCGTCCTCTTTCGGCCATTGTGAAAGCGGTAAACGTTTTTCGCCTTTAAAAAGTGATTTGAAATATCCGTCCTTTTCAACATCAACATCAGCCGCCAAAGCGGACACACCGTTTATAGTTGTATCTTCCCATTTATCAATAGCTCTGCCGCCGCTAAAGATAACTTCCTCATTCGGATATGAGCGGTAAGTTACATTTGACTTATCTTCAGCATAAAAAACAACTGATTTATCAAACTGATACTCTCCGCCTCTGAACCATACCGTTATGTCTTTATCATAATTTATATTTTTCAATCTGTTTTTTGCTTCCGCGAGAGTCTTTAAAGGCTCTTTAACCGTACCCGCATTTTCATCATTGCCGTCCGGTGATACAATCAGATCATATTCATTCATAGAAAACTCTCCCTCATCATAGACAGTTTTTTCTTCTTTTTCCGTCACAGGGTCATATACTCCCGCAAAATCATCTGCAGGACAAAAAATCAGATTAAGCATCGTAAAAATCGCCGTGATTATTGCTACCGCTTTGGTCAAAAAACTCTGCATGAACTCACGCCTTTCTTCTTTTGAAAAATACGAATATCAATATTGCCGTTCCGATTAAGGGGAATATTGCAGTAACAAGCATTCCTGCTTTGAGTCCAATCTGCTCTGTCGATAAACCGATCGTTTGACTAAGATTTACCGCAAAATCTGTTACGGAAACCTTATCAACCACCGCACCTAAAAGCTGAGGTGCTATACCCGCACCGAGGTCGCCGCCTGCCGCCATAAGTGCATACGCCGCAACTCCTACTCCCGGTACTTCTTCCTCCATGAGAATAAGTGCACCCGGCCAAAGCATTGATGTAAATATACCGACCAGAATACAAGCAATAAAAACTGCTGTAACATTAAACGAAAAGCCTACCACAATGTAGCAAACTGCTGCACCTGCCATACCGACAAGCAACATTCTGAAAATATTTTTGCCGTACTTTGCATAAGAAATTCTTGTTATACCGAGTAAAATCGCAAACATTGCCATTCCGAGGATATCTCCGAGTGTTTTGTCGATGCCGAGAGAATTTTCCATAAAGCTTGAAATCCAGCTTGACATTGTATTTTCCGCACAGCTGCCGAAGAAGATTACACCGACACAAAGTGCCATTGTCAACGCCCTGCGTTTTGTACCTTTTGTGCCATCTGAACCACTTACCGACATATCCATTTCAGGCATCGGTGAAATTGCAAACAACACGGCTGAAACAGCGGGCAAAACAGCCCAGAAGAAAGTGAGGTACATCCAGTTTTCATTTCCGAAAAATCTTAAAAACAATGTACTGATTACTACAACTGTAAATACTCCGAATGCATAAAGCGAGTGAAGCATACTCATATCCTTTTGCGGATTATCAGACGGAATTGCCGCTATAACAGGACTTAAAAGAACTTCAGACAAGCCTGCCGAGATTGAAAAAAGCACGGTTCCCACAAGTAGTCCCGAATACGCATACTGCGGAAAAAGCATAGGCACTAAAGCAAAGATAAATAAACCGAGCGATGTTATAAGCGGCATAACTCTTACAACTTTTTTTACATTGAAATACTTGGGAAATGCGGTAAATATCAGGTCGATAACAAGCTGTGTTATGAAATTCACCAAGACCAATGAACCTAACAAAGTATAAGATATATTATACATATCCTGATGAACCGCAAACAATATCGGCGGTAAGCTGAACACCGACGACATTGTGAAATATGCGGTATAACAAGCAAGCTTTGTCCTCTTAAAATTTTTAGCTTCCATTTTTATTACCTCTTAAATCTCTTTGTGCTCGAAAAATAATATCATAAAACAAAGTATATTTCAACCGTTTAAAACAAAAAAGGCTGACATCCGTCAACCTTTCTGTTCTGCATAATAATTTTCAGTTGCATATTTAAAACCGTCTGCAAGAAATGCTCTCGCTTCCTTTGCAGGTGTTGTCCATGACAACAAATCAAAAGCATGGAAGCAACCGTCAAAGGTTTTGAATTTTACATCAACACCTGATTTTTCAAGATTATTCACATACTCGACCGTTTCATCGTAAAACGGCTCAATCGTTCCTATATATGTAAGTGTCGGGGGTAAATCGGAGTAGTCATTTTCTCTCGCAGGTGCAGCATATTTGGAAACTTTGTCCGTCTGATAATCGTCACCGAGGTACATCTGCCACGCAATTTCGTTTGACTTTGTATTCCATATCGGTGCGTCATTATTCTGCGATGATTCAGTTATCATTCTGTCGTCAAGCATCGGATATATCGGCATCTGAAATGCGACATTCACATCTTCGGTATCTCTTGCTTTGAGGGTTACCGCCGCACAAAGTCCGCCGCCCGCACTGTTACCGCCGACGAAAATCTGATTTGTTTTTATTCGGAGCACATCAGCATTCTCTTCAAGCCACAAAAGGGAGTTGTAGCAATCATTAAATGCCGCGGGATACGGTGCATCTGTTGAGTTGATATAATCCGGTGCAACTATTACACAGGGCGATGCTTCCATAAAGCATTTTATAAAAGCCAAATCCTGCTCGGGTATTCCTATTGCATAACCGCCGCCGTGAATCCATAAAAGTCCGGGGAGATTTTCAGTTTGTCCGTTTGGTGAATAAACACACAATCTGAGCTTTGTTCCGTCTTCTCTGTCTATGTATTTCACTTCAGTTTTTACGGTCTTTGAAGACGGTTTTACAATCTGTCCGAAATTATCAAGGAAAAAGTTTGCAAACTTAAAAAATCCTTTTGTGAAATTAGGTAAAACCAATCTTGCCGCATTACCGATAAAACGAAGCTCAGTATGAAGCTCACTTGTTTTCACATTCCACTTATTTTCAAAATACTCTGTAATCATATCTCTTGATGTTTCGGTTTCCGTCTTTGCCGATGCCGTCAATGGCAGACAAACGAGCAGACAACACAAAATTACGGATATTATCTTTCTCATTTTCTCAAAATCTCACTTGCCAAATCAGGTACATCTGTAATTATCGAGTGAACTGCAAGCTTCTTCATGTGTTCAAGAGCATCCTGGTAATTAACCGTCCATGCGTTTACCATGATACCGATTTCATTTGCAATTTCCATCATTTTTTCGTCAATCATTATGAGCATCGGATGGAGTGCATCGAGCTTAAACTGTTTTACAACAGGTCTGATATCTGCAATTATCTGGTCGGTAATTTTATGGAACGGTGTGAAAAGCAATGCTGTCTTTACATTCTTTTCAAACTCTTTTGCAGCAAGCAAAACATCTTCATCAAAGCTCGAGATAATCAGCTTTTCAAAAACGCCCAAATCTTTTGACTGCTTGATAACCTTTTCAACTATCGAGGAATTGCGTTCCTTCTGCGATTTGATTTCTATATTCATAATTTCAATGCGGTCATCTCGTGATACATCGAGAAATTCATTGAGCTTGGGAATTTTTGTTCCCTTGAACTTTTCGCTGAAAGATGAGCCGAAATCAAATTTCAGAAGCTCGTCCAATGTATAATCGGAAATTCTTCCCTTGCCGTTTGAAGTTGCATCTATCGTGTCATTATGACATACAACAACCTCACCGTCACTTGTGAGATGAACATCGTTTTCAAAACCATTGACATTCATATCAAGTGCAGCAAGAAATGCGGGTATAGTATTCTGCGGTGCAACATGGTTGGCACCCCTGTGTGCGATAATGTTAATCATTTTAATCACCTTTAGAAAAATCGGTACAATGTACCACAATACTCTACCCTAATTATACTACATGAATAAAAAATGTCAATAAAATATTCAAATTCTGTTCATTGTTTAAGCAAAAATCATCTGACACCACTCAACTATTTTAAATCTCGGCTCATACCTCGGTTGTGATTTAACAAGCTTCACTTCATCATCATTCATATAAGCATCAACCGTTTCACCCTCTGCGGCAGGCAGACACAATGGCGGAAACATCACACACCACCAATTATGACCCTTGCCCTCTCCTATCAATATTCTTACCGCAAGATATTCACCTGCCGGTAAGGTTACATCTTCATAGGTTCGGGTTTCAAAATATTCCGTTTCGAGCAAAACTGTAACGGGATAGTCTTTTCCATGGTCGAATATGACTTTTTCTGCAATGCTTTTCAACCTTTCTTTCTGCGGTGTAATTGCTTTTATGGCTTCATTTACATCTGAACTGCCTTCAAAAATATCCGCACCCTCTTTTAATACGGCATCTCGGACTTTGAGTTTCAACGCCTGGTCTTCTTCCGAATCGGAATTTGCAAGAATGTGTAATCGCAGAACATCAGACCTTATTTCATCGCAGGTCTGTGCAAAGCTTACGGTCGACGACACGATTGCGGTAACAAGCACAATCGCTAAAAAGATAATTTCGATGGTTTTGAGTTTTAATTTTTTCATAAATGTTAGTCCCCTTTTATGTATTGGGGCAGAAAAAAGCCGCCCTTACTTGAAAAAGTATGGGCGACTTCTTGTTAAACTATTCAATCAGAAAACATGATATACAATATATGAATAAATCATATCGGGGATAATCTTGATGAATGTGGGCAACCAGGTTTTCAATGTGTAAGAAACAAGGTTTACGATTGTATCACCAAGGCTTGCTATGTAGTCAAAGGTTGATGTTGTGTTGTCGTCATTGAAAGTAGCCTCGTTCTTACCTGTTTCTTTTGTGATTGTGTAAGAATCGATATGCTTAACATTCTGTTCTCCGTTTTCGTCAACATCATCAGAAAGGATATATGCATCAAGTGTAAGCTTGCCGCCGTCTATTGAGATGCAGTTGAAGCAACCACCGATGTTCTTTGTTGAACAGCTGCTGAAATCTTTTCCGTTCCAGTAATAACCGTCTTCCTGAGAAACTGCAACCTCAATAAGGCTTGTCGGCATATAGTTATCAGCAAGGAATTTACGGAACTCGTATCTCTTTGAACCTGCGGTACCTGCTAAAACATAAGTTGTTCCGTCTTCATTGTATTCATTTCCGTAAATAGTCTTTGTACGGAGATACATGTGGTCATGACCTGAGAAAACAATGTCAACATTACATTCATCATATACTTTTGCAAGCTTATCCTGAAGTGAAAGTGCATCAGGCCATTTTGCATCCTTACCGAGTGAGTAAGGAGATTTGTGCATA
The DNA here is from genome assembly GCA_045540355.1 of Acutalibacteraceae bacterium. GTDB lineage: Bacteria > Bacillota > Clostridia > Oscillospirales > Acutalibacteraceae > RGIG2945. Next base: position 34,876 of record JAZQHB010000073.1, read on the forward strand.
AATACTATTTTCCAATCCTTATCGGTTGAATTGAGGTCATTCTGTACCCAATCAAGCTGAGCCTGAGAAATCGCACCCATATCGTTTGTATTCAATACTGCAAAATGAGCATTGCCATAGTCGTAGGAATAGTTTACACCATTGAGATTCTGAACGCTTTCAGACTTATCAAGTGCAAACATATTTTCAAACCAATGCCATACTCCGAAACCATCATGGTTACCTGATACAGGTACAAGTGTATTCTGACGGTTAAGGCCGTCAAAAGCCTGTGCATAGTAATCCCACTCTTCATTATCGGAATCATCTGTAAAGTCACCGAGATTTGTGTAGAAATCAGCGTTGGGCATCATGCTGTAAGCTGTTTCTAAAACCTTAGCACCATTTTGGAATCTTCTCAAGGAACCTGCCTGAACATCAGCAATTGCGATAAAATTAACCTTATCATCGCCGTCGTCTGTTGTGAATGTTCCTTCTTCACTCCAGTTTTTGCCATCGCCTACTTTATATGTGTAGGTCTTGCCGGGCAAAAGATTTGTAACAACCATCTGATGCATATAGTTGCCTTCAAATTCTTCACATACGGAATCTTTAATTTTTACTGCTAATTCAGTTCCGTCTGTTGCCGCAATCTGAATTCTGTTCTTTGATTCTGTCTTCGTGTACCATGTGAAACCTCTTGTTGTCGCGGTATCACCGTTAACAGTGACAGTTGTTCTTGTGATATCAGCTGTTGTGTCTTCTGCAAACGCAGGGATAAATGTTGCTGAAATCACCAACAAAACCGAAAGAATTATGCTTGTGAGCCTCTTCATGTTTTTCATATTTTTTTCCTCTCTTTTTTTTGATAATACAATTTTACATAAAAACAGAGATTAAGTCAAGAGATTTTATTTCTTTTTCATCAAAAAAACAAGCAGTCGCTTGACTGCAACTGCTTGTCCTGATTTAAAATTACATTTTTGAGCTGCGAACTGCATCTCGTAAGCTCTGACGAACTTTTCTGATTTCGTTAACATTGCTTACAAGTACATCATCAGCATTCTTCATTGCGTCTTCGATGAATGTTGTAGTTGCATTACGCAATTCCATTGACCATCTGTTAGCCTTTTCGATCATTTCATCAGCTTTTCTCTGTGAAGATTCTGTAAGCTCTTCAGCATTTCTTGTTGCTTCGTTGAAGATTTCAGCAGCCTTTTCCTTTGTAGCTTCAAGAATATCCTCTGATTCCTGACGGGATTGTGCCATAAGGTTTTCGCTGTATTCCTGTGCCTTCTTTGCAACCTCGCTTGCCTGAACCATTATATCTGCCTTATCTTCTGCAGTCTTGATGATTCCTGCAGCCTTTTCGTCTGCATCGTCGATTGTTTTCTTTGCAATATCCTGTGCCTGAGAAACGAGCTCTTTAACTCTTGTTTCTGCTTTTTCAACCATAGAAGAAGCACTTGCTTTAGCTTCGTCGATAATGGAGTTTCTTTCTGAAACAATAGCTCTTGCCTGGTCGATTTCATTCGGGATATTCTTACGGATTTCACCGATAAGTGTACGGATTTCCTCAACATTTACGAGCATTTTGCTTGTAAAAGCAATATTAGTACCGTCATCAAGAACATCCTCAATTCTTCCCAATAATTGTTCAATATTCATAGCATTATTCTTCCTTTCCATTTATTCTGCTAATTATTTCTTTTTCAATTTCCTTCGGAACCATTCCCGAAATATCGCCACCAAGCGAACAAACATTTCTTACAAGGCTTGAGCTTAAAAACATATTTTCGTGCTTTGCCGATAAAAACATCGTATCCATATCAGGGTTTAATTGTCTGTTGATAAGTGATTGCTGGAATTCATACTCAAAATCCGACAACGCTCTCAAACCCTTAACGATTGCTACTGCACCTTTCTCTTTTGCATATTCAGCCAAAAGACCGCAATAGGAATCAACCTCGACATTAGCCATGCCCTTTATGCTCTTTTGGATAAGCTCAACTCTCTCCTCAACGGTGAAAGTGCTGCTGCTTTTTGACGGATTTGTCATAACCACAACAATTACTTTGTCAAAAAGCCTTGACGCTCTGCTGACAACATCTAAATGACCTAATGTTACGGGGTCAAAGCTACCCGGACAAACTGCTATTTTCACTCGGTCATCTCCTTTGCAAAACGGTAAACGGCAATTTTGATTTTTCCGTATTTATATGTTCTGTAAAGCTCAAAACCCTCTGCACCCTCAGGCTCAGTATCCCTGACGGGTAATTCGCATACTATAACACCGCTTGTATGCATTTTCTTTGCAACCTCGGGCAATGCTTTTTCAAGCAATCCCTTTGAATACGGCGGATCCAAAAATGCAATATGAAATTTTTCACCGCTGAAACGCAAATATGAAAGTGCATCGCTGTTAAATACAGATGACTTGTCCGTAAAACCTGTTTTTTCAATATTTGATTTTATTACCTTGATTGCGTTTTTATCAGCATCAACAAAAACTGCCTTTTGGGCTCCTCTGCTCAATGCTTCAATACCTAACTGTCCCGAACCCGCAAACAAATCAAGCACGGTTCTGCCCTCGATTTCAAACTGAAGCATACTGAAAATAGCTTCTTTTACTCTTTCGGCGGTCGGTCTGACATCTTCGCCCTCAAGTGTTGCAAGAGTTCTGCCTCTTGCCGTACCTGTTATTACACGCATATACTCTTCTCCTATGTTATACACGCATATATTATCGCACTTTCTTATACCATTTGTCAATCTTTTCGACTAAAAAAGTTTATAATCGACTCTGCTTTTTTTTCAGATATACCTTTGACCTTACATAATTCCTCTATGCTTGCATTTTTTATTGCAGTAATCGTTTTGAAATGCTTTAATAAATCCTTGGCTATTTTTTCACCTACGCCTTCAATTTGTGTCAAGGAGCTTGAAAGTGCGGCTTTGGTATGCTTCTTTCTGTGATAACCGTAAGCAAAGCGGTGTACTTCCTCCTGAATGTTTGAGACAAGAGTAAAAACCTGTCTTTTTGAGTTGATTGCAATAATTTCACCGTTTGCCGTGATTGCTCTTGTTCTGTGTCGGTCGTCCTTGACCATACCGAAAACAGGAATATCAAGCTTATATTTTCTCATTATCGGCAAGACTGCATTTACCTGACCCTCACCACCGTCAAGAAGTATTAAATCAGGCAGTTGCAAAAAGCTTTCGTCGCCGTCTTTGTATCTCGCAAAGCGTCTGTCAAGCACCTCCGCCATTGATGCGTAATCGTCCTGACCCGTGAAACCTTTTATCGCAAATTTTTTATAGCCTTTTGTGTACGGCAGAGCATTTTTGAACACCACCATACCCGCAACGACATCACTTCCGCCTGTATGGGAAATGTCATAAGCCTCGATGTATACCGGGACTTTTTTAAGTCCCAATAGCTTTGCAAGCTCATCGGACTGTGCCGCCTGATTACCTTTGAGACCCTCGCTCTGTGCAAGCTTTTCAGCCGCGTTTGCAGAGCACATTGAAACAAGCTTTGCCTGCTCACCTCTCTGCGGTACGGTAATAGTGACTTTTCTGCCTCTTTTTTTGGTAAGCCATTCTTCTAAAAGCTCCTTATCAGCAACTTCACCGTCAACAGCAATTCTTGCAGGAATATTGTCCCTCATTTCGTAGTATCTTGTGATAATCTCAGAGCGTGTCTGCTCAAGGTCTTTTACGCCGTCAATGATGAAATCTTCACTGTCGCAAAGTCTGCCGTCTTCAAAACGAAGGACTTTAATGCAAGCCTTTTCCGGACCCGAAGCCACAGCAAAAACATCCTGATGCTTTACCTCGTTTGATACAACCTTTTGCTTCTCGTTGAGCTTTCCGATTGCATTTATTCTGTCACGCATTTTTGCGGCTTTTTCGTATTCCAAGTTCTCAGCATATTCCTCCATCTTTGCTTTTAGCTGAGAAATCGCCTTGTCGCTTCCGCCCTTGATAAAATCTATTGCCGCTTCAATTGATTCATTGTATTCCTTTTCGGTGATTTTTCTTGCACAAGGTGCAGAGCAGAGAGAAATGAAGTAATTAAGGCAAGGTCTGCCCTTACCTATATCCCTGGGAAAGGATTTGTTGCACTTGGGAAGCTTAAAGATATTCTGTGTTTCATCTACCGTATTTTTTACCGCATAAGAACTTGTATAAGGTCCGATATAATCAGAGCCGTTATCAAGAATTTTTTTCGCCTCTCTGATTTTCCTGTAAGGCGGTTTTGTAATTTCTATATAGTGATAACCCTTGTCATCTTTTAAAAGAATATTGTACTTCGGATTGTATTGTTTTATCAGACTACATTCAAGCACCAGTGCCTCAAACTCGCTGTCACATAATATATAATCAAAATTTGCGACCTTTTCGACCATTTTGCGGACTTTTATCCCATGGTTTTTGTCCGAGCCGAAATACTGACTTACTCTGTTTTTGAGTGCCTTTGCTTTTCCTACATATATAATTTTACCTGTGCTGTCCTTCATCAGATATACTCCGGGGGTCAGCGGAAGTCGCATTGCTTCTGCTCGCAATTTTTTGAGTCTTTCGTTTGACAAGTTATCACCTCTATCCTAAAAAAAATCGGCACATCGCATTGCGATATGCCGTGTTTCGGTGTAATTATTCGCTAAAACCGGATTCAACAAGCTTGACAAGCTCATCAACTGCGGTTTCTTCATCTGCACCACCTGCGATGATACGAATGTCTGTGCCACCCATAATACCAAGTGACAAAACTCCGAGCAAGCTCTTGGCATTAACTCTGCGTTCTTCCTTCTCAACCCAGATAGATGACTTGAATTCATTAGCCTTCTGAATAAAGAAAGTTGCCGGACGAGCGTGCAAACCAACCTGGTTCTGAACCTTTACATCTTTAACATACATAATATATATCTCCCACACACATTTTCTTCTGTTTCATACTACATATTATATCACAAAACTTGTTCTCGTCAATCATAAAATCAACACAAAATGACCATTTTGAAAAGATTTGGATTGTAGAACAAAGTGCGTGATAAAGCTCGAAAAATGTTTGTTTATTTTGCCTAAAGTAAATGTAACAAATTTCCTTTAGGGAATAGGAAAAAATGAGCAGAATGAACAATACTTTGTTTTATGCGGTCTGCGTGTTTTTAACATTCCCATTATTTCAAAAGACTTTCGCCTGTCATCTGAACAGGCTTCTCAAGTCCCATTATCTCAAGGAGAGAAGGAGAAATATCACAAAGCTTTCCGCCGTCTTTGAGTTCACAATCATAGCCTGTTACTATAAACGGAACGGGGAAAGTTGTATGGGCTGTAAAGGGTGAGCCGTCGGGCTCATACATCTTGTCAGCATTACCGTGGTCAGCAGTAATAACCATTACGCCGCCTTTAGCTTCAACTGCATCGTAGACCTTTCCGACACATTCGTCAACTGCTTCAACTGCCGCAACTGCCGCATCAAATACGCCTGTATGACCGACCATATCGCAGTTTGCAAAGTTTACAACTATAACATCATATTTATCATTTTCGATATTTTCAACAACCTTATCCGCAACCTCGTAAGCGCTCATTTCAGGCTTGAGGTCATAAGTCGGAACATCGGGGGAATCGATAAGAATTCTGTCTTCGCCTTCGTATACTGTTTCTTCACCGCCGTTGAGGAAGAATGTAACATGAGCATATTTTGTATATTCAGCAATTCTCAACTGCTTGAGGTTGTTTTCGCTGATAACCGCACCGAGAGGCATATCAATGCTCTGGGGTTTGTAAGCAACCTCAACATTGGGCATTTCAGCATCGTACTGTGTCATGCATACATAGTAGACATCGAGCTGTTTTTCTCTGTTGAAACCGTCAAAATCAGCATCAACAAAAGCTCTTGTGATTTCTCTTGCTCTGTCGGGACGGAAGTTAAAGAAGATAACGGAATCGCCGTCTTTCATGCCGTTGTAGCTCTCGCTTGCAGCGGGTACGATAAATTCGTCTGTTACTTCGTTCTTGTATGATTCCTGCATCATATCGTAGGGACAGGTAAATTTAACGCCTTCGCTCTTGACAATTGCATCATAAGCCTTTTCAACTCGTTCAAATCTTTTTTCTCTGTCCATTGCATAGTATCTTCCCATGACGGAAGCAATCTTACCTATGCCCTTTTCTTTTGTTGTTTCATAAAGCTCTTTGATAAAATCTGCACCTGATGACGGAGGAACATCACGACCGTCCATGAAGCAATGAATAAAAACTTCCTCAAGTCCGTTCTTCTTTGCCAAATCGAGAAGTCCGTAGAGGTGTGTGTTGTGACTGTGAACACCACCGTCGGATAAAAGTCCCATGAGATGCAATGCCGAGCCGTTCTTTTTGCAGTTTTCAACCGCACCCATAAGTGCTTCATTTTCAAAGAAATCGCCGTCAGCGATTGACTTTGTAATTCTTGTAAGCTCCTGATAAACAACTCTGCCTGCACCGATATTGGTGTGACCTACCTCACTGTTGCCCATCTGTCCGTCAGGGAGACCTACATCCATACCTGATGCACCGATATAAGTCATCGGATTTTCAGCCATTATTTTATCAAGTCTCGGAGTTTTTGCTGCAACTACTGCGTTACCGTAGTCTCTGTCATTTTTTCCGAAACCGTCCATTATACATAAAACAACCGGTTTTTTCATTTTAAACATTCCTTCCTGCACCGTCGGGTGCAAAACTGATAAATCGTGTTTTTATTATTCTATCTGTTTTCCAAATTTATTCCCGCTCTGAAAACAGAACGGGAATAATATTATTGTATCTTTTTAAACTTATTTTGAAGCAGCTGCAACTATAGTAGCGAAATCTGCAGCCTTGAGTGAAGCACCGCCGATAAGACCGCCGTCGATATCTTCCTGTGCAAGGAGTTCTTCAGCATTACCTGCGTTCATTGAACCGCCGTACTGAACTGTGATTGTGTCAGCTACATCTTTGCCGTAGAGCTCTGTGAGAACTTCTCTGATAGCGTGGTTAACTTCCTGAGCCTGGTCGGGTGTAGCAGTTCTGCCTGTACCGATAGCCCATACGGGTTCGTAAGCTATGATGATGTTCTTGAGCTCATCAGCTGAAACACCGTTCAAAGCAATCTTTGTCTGCATTCTTACAACTTCCATTGTGATACCGAGATCTCTCTGCTCAAGGTATTCACCTACACAAAGGATAACCTTAAGACCTGCATCAAGAGCACCTCTTGTTCTCTTTGCAACAGTTTCATCTGTATCACCGAAGAATGTTCTTCTTTCGGAATGTCCGATGATTACATATTCAACACCGATTGTCTTCAACATTTTTGCTGAAATCTCACCTGTGAATGCACCTGATTCTTCCCAATAGCAGTTTTCTGCACCTACTTTGATATTGCTGCCCTTTGTTGCATCAAGAGCTGTCTGCAAATCGATGTAAGGTACGCAACATACTACATCACAATCAGCATCTTTAACAAGGGGTTTGATTTCGTTAATAAGAGCTTCTGCTTCTGCAGGAGTCTTGTTCATTTTCCAGTTACCTGCGATAACTGCACGACGGAGTGTCTTATTCATTATGTGTCAAGTCCTTTCAATTATTTATCGTTCAAAGCTGAAATACCGGGTAAGTCTTTGCCCTCAAGGAATTCAAGAGAAGCACCGCCGCCTGTTGAGATGTGTGACATCTTGTCAGCAAAGCCTAACTTCTGAACTGCAGCAACGGAGTCACCGCCGCCGATGATTGAAATAGCACCTGAATCAGCAACTGCTGTTGCAACTGCGATTGTACCGCCTGCAAAGTTTTCCCATTCAGAAACACCCATAGGTCCGTTCCAGATGATTGTTCCGCTTCCCTTGATAGCTTCCTGGAATAATTCTCTTGACTTGGGACCGATATCAAGACCCATCCAACCGTCGGGAATGTTGTCTGAATCAACAAGCTTATGCTCTGAATCAGCCTTATATTCTGTTGCAACAATATTGTCAACGGGGATAAGGAACTTAACACCCTTTGCTTTTGCATCAGCCATCATCTTCTTAGCATCTTCAATTCTGTCTTCTTCGCAGATTGATGTACCGATTGAATAACCGAGAGATGCCATGAATGTGTATGCCATACCGCCGCCGATGATAAGTGTATCAACCTTGTCAAGAAGGTTTGTGATAACACCGATTTTGTCTGAAACCTTAGCACCGCCTAAGATAGCAACCAAGGGTCTCTTGGGATTAGCAAGTGCTCCGCCCATAAATTCGATTTCTTTCTGGATAAGGAAACCGCAAGCTGAGGGAAGATATGCAGCAACACCTGCAGTTGAGCACTGTGCACGGTGAGCTGTACCGAATGCATCGTTGATAAATACTTCTGCAAGAGAAGCAAATTTCTGTGATAATTCGGGGTCGTTCTTTGTTTCAAGCTTTTCAAAACGAACATTCTCAAGAAGCATTACTTCGCCTTCCTTGAGGTCTGCTGCCAATGCTTTTGCACTGTCACCGACAACATCTTCAGCAAGCTTTACTTCCTGACCGAGAAGCTCAGAAAGCTTCTTAGCTACGGGGGCCATTGAGAACTGAGGATTTACTTCACCCTTCGGTCTGCCGAGGTGTGAGCAAAGAATAACCTTTGCATTCTTTTCTATCAGATATTTGATAGTGTCAAGAGATGCAACAATTCTCTTGTCGCTTGTGATTTTGCCGTCTTCGATCGGAACATTGAAGTCACAGCGGACCAATACTTTTTTGCCGCTTACTTCTATATCCTGCAATGTCTTTTTGTTGAGCTGATTCATAGATTTTTTACCTTCCTTTTTTATTTTTATCGTTTGTTTTATTATACCATTTTATGCCACAAACAGTTTATCATAATTCAAGGGGCATTTCAACTGTCAATACACACAATTAAAGAAAAGTGCATTGTTAATTTTTTGTCATTGTGACAAAGTCAAATAATAATATTTAGTTTTTCTTGACTTGACAATTTAATAGGTTTATAATTAAATCCGTAAAAATTTAAAGTGTCACCATGGGTGACATATTTATGTGGAGGTTATGAGAAATGGCAAGAGTTTATAATTTTTCAGCAGGTCCGTCAATTCTTCCCGAATCAGTCCTTAACAAGGCTGCAGACGAAATGCTTGACTACGAGGGTTCAGGACAGTCCGTAATGGAAATGTCTCACCGTTCAAAGACTTATGACAAGATCATCAAAGATGCAGAAGCATTGCTTCGCGAAATTATGGGTATCCCCTCAAACTACAAGGTTCTTTTCTTACAGGGTGGTGCTTCAACACAGTTTTCAGCTATCCCCTTGAACTTCATGAACGGTTCAGGTAAGGCTGACTATGTTATCACAGGTCAGTGGGCAAAGAAAGCTGCTAAAGAAGCTCAGAAGTACGGTGATGTTAAAATCATCGCTTCATCGGAAGACAAGACTTTCTCCTACATTCCGAAGCTCGACAAATCAACTTTCAGACCCGACGCAGACTATTTCTACATCTGCATGAACAACACAATCTACGGCACAGTTTATAAAGAACTCCCCGACACAGGTGATGTTCCGCTTATCGCTGATATTTCATCATGCGTACTTTCAGAGCCTCTCGATGTTTCAAAGTTCGGTATGCTCTACTTTGGTGCACAGAAGAATGTTGCTCCCGCAGGTCTCACAGTTTGCATTATCCGTGAAGATTTACTCGGTAATGCTCGCGACATCACACCCACAATGCTTGACTACAAGATTCACGCTGATGCTGAATCTCTTTACAATACACCGCCTTGCTACACAATCTACATCTGCAAGCTCGTTCTTGAATGGATCAAATCAATCGGCGGCATCGACGCTATCGCTGAAAGAAACCGCAACAAAGCAAAGATTCTCTACGATTTCCTTGATAACAGCAAGATGTTCAAGGGTACAGTTGTTCCCGAAGACCGTTCACTCATGAATGTTCCCTTCATCACAGGTAACGATGAACTCGATGCTAAATTCGTTAAAGCTGCAACAGAAGCAGGCTTCGTAAACCTCAAGGGTCACAGAAGTGTTGGCGGTATGCGTGCTTCCATCTACAACGCAATGCCCACAGAAGGTGTCGTTGCTTTGGTTGACTTCATGAAGAAGTTCGAAGAAGAAAATTCATAATAGTTTTACCGAAAGGGTGTTAAATATGTATCAGGTTTTAACTCTTAATAAAATTGCAAAAATCGGTCTTGATAAGTTCTCCGCTGATTATGTTTGCGGCGACGATATTCAGAATCCCGACGCTATAATGGTTCGTTCTGCAGTTATGCACGATATGGAGCTTTCAGCTTCTACATTGGCTATCGCCCGTGCAGGTGCAGGTGTTAACAACATTCCGCTTGACAAGTGTGCTGAACAGGGTATCGTAGTTTTCAATACTCCCGGTGCTAACGCAAACGCAGTTAAAGAGCTTGTTATCCTCGGTATGCTTTTAGCTTCAAGAAAAGTTGTTGACGCTATTGATTGGTGCAAAACTCTTGCAGGCGAAACAGGTGTTGCAAAGACAGTTGAAAAAGGTAAGTCTGCTTATGCAGGTCCCGAAATCAAAGGTAAGACATTAGGTGTTATCGGTCTCGGTGCTATCGGCCTTTTGGTTGCTAATGCAGCTATCGACCTTGGTATGAGCGTAATCGGTTATGACCCCTTCCTTTCAGTTAAGGGTGCTCACGCTCTCAACGCAAAAGTTGAAATCGTTTCCGATATGGCTGAAATCTTTGCAAACTGTGATTACATCTCAGTCCATGTTCCGCTTAATGACCAGACAAGAGGTCTTGTAAACAAAGACACAATCGCTACAATGAAAGACGGCGTTCGTATCCTCAACTTTGCAAGAGGCGAGCTTGTTGACACAGCTGACATCATTGAAGCACTCGACAGCGGCAAGGTTGCTTCTTATGTTGTTGACTTCCCGACAGACGGCATCATCGGTGCAAAAGGCGTTATTGCTATTCCCCACCTTGGTGCTTCTACTCCTGAGTCTGAAGACAACTGTGCAATTATGGCTGCTGAAGAAATCAGAGCATATCTTGAAAACGGTTCAATCATCAATTCAGTTAATATGCCCTGCGTAACACTTCCGAAGTTTGCTGCAAAGAGAGTATGCGTAATTCATAAGAAAGACGCTCTTTCAGCTGTTACAGAGGCTCTCAAGAATGCTGACAGCATCACAACTAACTCCAGAGGAGATTATTCCTACACGGTTGCTGATATGGCTGAAGCAGTTTCTCTTGACGGTATCGACGGAGTTATCAAAGTCCGCGTACTTGGCTAATAAAACACTAAAACATAACAAAACGGTAATCTCAATTTGCGAGATTACCGTTTTTTGTTAGTGTCTTAAGACTTAAACAAAAAGCCTTGCAGTTAAATTCTGCAAGGCTTTAAAATGCTTTTTTCCGTACTGCTTATTTATACTTACGCTTACGAGCAGCTTCAGACTTTTTCTTGCGTCTTACGGAAGGCTTTTCATAGTGTTCTCTTTTACGAACTTCCTGAATAACACCGTCTCTGGAAGTCTGTCTTTTAAATCTTCTGAGAGCGCTATCCAAAGATTCGTTTTCCTTAACTTTTACCTGACTCATTCTATTCCCTCCCTCCGCTTATTGCAGGGACAATTTACTTAATTTTGCGACCGGAAATTTACCGACCTTATGAAATACTATACTAAAATCACATTGGTTTGTCAAGTGCTTTTACGAGATTTTTTACGGTTTTAAAACAATGTTAACAAGTTTGCCTTTAACATAGAGCTCTTTTACAACATTCATACCGTTCATTGCTTCTGCAATTTTGGGATCCTTGTGAGCAAGGTCGATTGCATCGTCGGAGCTGATGTCTGTGGGAACAGTTATACGGGAACGGACTTTGCCGTTGATCTGAACAACGATTTCGATTGCTTCGTCAACACATTTTGCCTCGTCATAAGTCGGCCATTCGCCGTCAGCTGCCATCATCTTACCGAAACCGCATACTTCCCACATTTCCTCTGAAACATGAGGAGCGAAGGGGTTAACAAGTAAAAGAAGTGCTTTGAGTTCGGCCTTATTGATTGCTCCCTTTGCATAGATTGCGTTGAGAAGTGTCATCAAAGCTGCGATAGCTGTGTTGTATTTGAGAGTTTCGATATCTTCTGTAACTTTCTTTATTGTTTTATGCATTGATGAAGAAAGTTCTTTTGAAAATTCGTCGCCGTCAACAAGGATTTCCTGCAAGTTCCAGATTCTGTCGATGAATCTCTTACAGCCCTTAACCGAGTTTTCTGACCAGGGAGCTGCCTGTTCATAGTCACCCATAAAGAGTACATAAGTACGAAGAACATCTGCACCGAATACATCAACAACTTCATTCGGGTCGATAACATTACCGCGTGACTTACTCATCTTAACACCATCGGGACCTAAGATAAGTCCCTGAGCAGTTCTCTTTGCATACGGTTCTGCATAGGGTGTTGCACCGATATCATAAAGGAACTTATGCCAGAAACGTGAATAGATAAGATGACGTGTAACGTGTTCCATACCGCCGTTGTACCAGTCAACGGGAAGCCAGTAATTGAGCTTGTCCTGATCAGCAAGACACTCGTCATTATGCGGGTCGATGTATCTTAAGAAATACCATGATGAACCTGCCCACTGAGGCATTGTATCAGTTTCTCTCTTTGCATCAGCACCACACTTGGGACACTTGCAGTTAACATAAGAATCAATCTTTGCAAGCGGACTTTCGCCGTCTGTACCGGGTTCGAAGTTTTCAACCTCGGGAAGTCTTAACGGAAGCTCTTCATAAGGAACAGCGACCATACCGCACTTGTCACAATGAACAATCGGAATCGGTTCACCCCAATATCTTTGACGGTTGAACGCCCAGTCTTTCATCTTATACTGAACGCCGCCTTCACCGATGCCTTTTTCCTGTAAAACTTCAATCATCTTTGCGATTGAGTCTTTCTTATTATCAAGACCGTTGAGGAAATCGGAGTTAACCATTTCACCGTCGCCTGTGTAAGCAGCTTCTTCAATGTTGCCGCCCTTGATAACTTCGATGATGTCAATGCCGAACTTCTTTGCAAAATCGTAGTCACGGTCATCATGTGCCGGTACTGCCATAATAGCACCTGTACCGTAACCCATCATAACATAGTCAGATATGTAAATGGGGATATCCTTGCCGTTTACGGGATTCTTTGCAGTGATACCTGCAATCTTGATACCTGTCTTATCTTTTACAAGCTGAGTGCGTTCAAATTCTGTTTTCTTTGCACATTCTGCTCTGTATGCAAGAATTTCGTCCATATTGGAAATCTTGTCAGCGTATTTATCAATAATCGGATGCTCGGGAGCCATAACCATAAATGTTACACCGAAAAGAGTATCAGGACGAGTTGTGTATATCCTGAGTTCTTCTGAAATTTCATTAAGGCTGAAGTTTACGAATGCACCACGGGATTTACCGATCCAGTTAACCTGCTGAAGCTTGATGTTCGGAAGATAATCAACATCGTTAAGACCTTCAAGAAGCTTGTCTGCATACTCGGTAATTCTTAAATACCAAACATCCTTGGACTTCTGAACAACATCGCTGTGGCAGATGTCGCACTTACCGCCCTGAGAGTCCTCGTTTGAAAGAACAACCTTACAAGACGGGCAGTAGTTAACAAGAGTCTTATCACGGAAAGCAAGTCCGTTTTCAAACATCTTGAGGAAAATCCACTGTGTCCATTTGTAATATTTTTCATCGGTTGTATCAATTACTCTTGAATAGTCAAATGAAAAACCGACTCTCTTCAACTGACTTGTGAACTTTTCGATGTTCATGTCAGTAACTTTTCTCGGGTGAATACCTGTCTTGATTGCATAGTTCTCTGTCGGAAGACCGTAAGCGTCAAAGCCAATCGGGAACAACACATTGTAGCCCTGAAGTCTTCTTTTTCTTGATACTACCTCAAGGCCGCTGTAAGCCTTGATGTGACCGACATGCATACCTGCACCTGACGGATAGGGGAATTCAACAAGTCCGTAGAATTTGGGCTTTTCGGAATTATCCTGAGCCTCAAAAACCTTGGCTTCTTCCCATTTTTTCTGCCACTTTTGTTCTGTGGTTTTAAAATCGTAGTTCATTTTCTATCATCCTTTAATCTGTTAATATATCACTTAAATCCAAAACGGGAGCATCTGCCCACAAGCGTTCAAGATTATATAATTCTCTGCTTTCTTTCTGGAAAATATGGACTACAACACTGCCGTAGTCAAGCAAAGTCCAGCCTGTTGAACGGCCCTGAATTCTCAAGGGCTCGATGCCTTGTTCCTGAAGATGAAACTCAACATCATCAACAAGTGCTCTGACATGTGTGTTTGAAGTTGCGGTTGCAAGAACAAAGTAATCTGCAACAATAGTAAGCTCCTCAATGGCAATTGCAGAAATATCCATAGCCTTTTTTCCATCGAGAATTTTTACTGCTGCTAAAGCTAATTCTTTTGGTGTCATACTATCTTTCCTTTCATATAGTAATCAACATTAAGTTGATTATATGCATCTAAACTGTTGGGTGAAATCACCCTTTTATTCTGTGATAAATCGGAGATTGTAAATTGTAATGCGATAAACATTGCTTGCTCAAGGCTGACTTTTGCCGCTTCACGCATTTCTTCAACTCCGTTATAATCCCGTTCTTCTGAGATGTAGTCAGCAATATATATTACTTTTTCGAGCACACTCATATCTGCCCTTGCGGTTGTGTGATATCTTACCGCATTGAGTGTGTCAAGGTCTGTTATACCGAGCTTTGTTTTGAGATAAGCATATCCTGCAATGGAGTGCCATAATTTGGGGTTAGCGTATTCTACATGGGTCATGACTATATCTGCAGAAAGTATTGTCTGCAGCTGCTCTTTTCCGCTTCTGTCTTTCATTATATCATGTAAAATTCCGCAAAGGTAAGCCTTATCAACATCAGCCCCGTATATTTTTGCAAGCTCAACTGCGGTTTTTGCAACATTCACCGAATGGGCAAATCTTTTCGGACTTTCCATTTTTTCGGCAAGTTTAAGATAGTCAGTCAAGATAAAGCTTCCTTTCCTTTATATAGTCTGCAACTTTTTGAGGCAGATAATCATTGATGTCAGCGTGGTCTGCAACAGCTTGTCTTATAAAGGTTGAACTCATTTCAATCGGCTTTGCCGATGAAAGATAAACTTGGTCGTCATTCGTGAAAAAATCCGGGAGAGTCAGTTCTTTGTTCTCTCTGCCGACACAACAGAGTGTGCAGAGCTCTAAAATATCTTTATAGCGATACCATTTTGAAAAATACTCAAGCATATCGGAGCCTATTATAAGGAAAAGAGAATCATTAGAGTGTTTTTCTTTGAGCGAAGTCAGAGTATCATAGGTATAGCTTTTGCCGCCTCGTTTTATCTCAATATCGCTGACCTCATATAAATCGGAATCAAAAGCCAAGTTGCACATTTCAAAACGGCTTGCCGCATCAGATGAATTATATTCAGTCTTATGAGGTGCAACAAAAGTCGGAATAACGATTATTTTATCAAGGTTCAATTCGTCAGCAATACTTTTTGCAAGATGAAGATGACCGTTATGAGGAGGGTCGAATGTACCGCCGAATACTCCGATTTTCAATTAGATGTCATCCTCTCTGAAATTGATAAGAATCTCATCGGGTAATGAGGTGAGCTTTGTGTATTTGATGCCCGCAGCATCAAACATTCTCTTTGAAGCACGGTTACCGGGAGTTCCGTTATACTTGTCGGAAATATAGATTACTTCTCTTATGCCGCTTTGAATGATAGCTTTTGCACATTCATTGCAAGGGAAAAGTGCGACATAAATTCTGCAACCCTGAAGATTGTTTCCGCCGCTGTTTAAAATTGCATTGAGCTCTGCGTGGCACACATAAGGATATTTCGTGTCGTATTCGTCACCTTCACGGTCCCACGGAAATTCGTCGTCATCGCAACCTTTGGGAAATCCGTTGTAGCCGACAGACATGATTCTGTTGTTGTCATTGACGATACAGGCACCAACCTGAGTGGAGGGATCCTTACTGCGATATGCGGAAAGTAAAGCCAATCCCATAAAATATTCGTCCCAAGAAATATATCCGTCTCGTTTTGCCATAACGAAAGCCTCCCATACAATATACTTACCATTAAGAGTACCACATTAAATTGATTTTGTAAAGCTTCCGATTAACTATAAATCGAAACTTTTTTGCACAAAAAGAGTAAATTGAAAAAATTTTTGATGTTTTTTATAAAAATACATTATTTTTCTTGACAATAATATGTGTTTGTGATAACATAATTTCGGATTATTAACCAGTAGAAAGGGGTTATTGCACATGAAAATTATCTCAATGATAATGGCTCTCATTATGGCATTAACATCACTTCCGTTCTTCGGATTCTCTGACAATGGTGCAGATGTTCCCGAGACAAACGGTGTTATTGCTGAAGAAAAATCAGAAGTTTTGGTTAAAGACGAGGAAGCAATCGTTGTTCCCGACGCTTTGGCTGATTACACACAGCTTGAACTTGCTAAGACAAAGATTCCCGCTGATTTAAGTGTTTATACAACAGACAGCGTTGCAGCTTTGCAGGCAGTTCTTGATTCAATCAATTATAATCTCTCTTCAGACAAACAGGCTCAGGTTGATGCTTGGACACAGGCTATCCTTGATGCAGTTAAAAACCTTGAAATCGGTCCTGCTGATTATAGTGATGTAATCGCTGCAAGAGCAGAGGTTTATGCACTTAACAGAGAAAACTATTATGATTTCGCATATCTTGATAAGGTTATCGAAGAAATCAACTGGGATTTGATGGCTAACGAACAGTCAATCGTTGACGGTTATGCAAAAACAATCAGAGAAGCTATCGCTGCTTTGATTCCGCTTCCGGCTGATTACACAGCAGTTAATGCAGCTAAAGCTAAGATTCCCGCAAATCTTGAGATGTATACAGATGACTCTGTTGCATACCTCAACAATATTCTCGAATCAACTCCCGATAATCTCACAATCCTCGACCAGTACAGAGTTGATATCTATGCACAGTCAATTGAACAGGCTATCAGACTTTTGGTACCTGCTTGCTATGCATCAATTTCTCTCTCAACGAATGTGGCATCTGCAGGTATTGATGATATTGTTACTGTTGATGTTAAGCTCAGCACAACATATTACATCGGCATGAGCCAGTTCGTAGTTTTCTATGATAAAACTCAGTTTGACATTATCGGCTCAGGTAAATCTGCTATCACAGTTTGTGATGCACTCACAAGTGCAGGTTCAATCACTTGCTCAACAACAAACCCGGCTTCTCAGTATCCGTCAACATTTACTGACGAAATGAAAGCTCAGTACGGTATGGTAATCGTTAAGTTCTCACCCTATGCAACAGCTGAAAATCTTCCGATGTTCTCATATTCAGATACTGTCTTCTCATTCCAGCTTAAAGTAAGAGATGATATTTCTCAGGATACACACGCAAGAATCTTTGTAAGTGAAGATTCAGTTAATGTTGCTAAGAATGTATATTGCTACTACAAACCCGATTCAAAAGCTTCCAGCTTAACAACAACAACCGGTATGGAATACATTCTCAGCTATGCTGACTTATCAATAACTATCGACTTCATCGAAGAAGAACTTCCGGCTGACTACACTTTGGTTGAAGAAGCTATCGCATCTATCCCCGAAAATCTTCACGGTACATATACAGAAGAAACAATCAAAGCAGTTGAAGATGCAGTTGCAGCAGTTGTTTACGGTCTTAAGATAAGCGACCAGGAAATTGTTAACGGATTTGCTGCAAAGATTTCAGAAGCAGTTTCAAAGCTTGAAGTTAAGCCTACACCAGCTGACTACTCAGAGGTTAACAAAATCATTGATGAATACTATGCAAGAAAAGAAGCAATTAAATCAATTCATTCAATTCTTATCATTCAGGCTGCTATGAACAGAGTTGAGGTTGCAATCCTTAGAGTTAACTGGGATTTGACAATTGATGACCAGGCAACAGTTGATGCTTATATTCCCACAATCAGAGCTGCTATGGATAACCTTGAAGCTCAGATTAAAAAGGTTGAGCTTATCGCTCCCATGCTTGATGCAAAAATCGAAATTGATTTTTATTACAATGCTATCTACAACCTTGAAGAAGGTGTAACAGATATCGATGAGAGAATCGACAGAGTTGAAGGTGTTGAAATCAAGTATGTTGAAACTTCGAACGGTTTCGGTACAGGTTCAAAGGTTGAAGTTTATTTCAATGATGAACTCTTTAAGGCATACAACATTGTAATTTTCGGCGACATCAACGGTGACGGCTGGATGGATATTTCAGACGTAAGAGCACTCAAAGCAATCGCTGACGGTACAGTTGAATATGACGAATTTGACCCCTACTGCATCGCAGCTGATGTAAATCAGGACTACTTCGTTGATGAACTTGATGTGGAACTCTTGTTAAGCGTTGTAATGTTTGGCGAAGGATACATCTGGCAGACATACTAATATCAAATATAACAAAAAGAAGGACTGTGAAAGCAGTCCTTCTTTTAATAATTGTGGGTTTCAACCACACCCAAATATATTTTATAGATACGATAAAAGAGTTTTTCTTACCTCCACTTTAACCCGTATGAACAGTTGTAGTCGTCTGTAAATTCCGTAACACCCATTTCTATGAGCTTGTTGTATTCATCTGACGGCATATTAAGGACTTTCCAAACAGATGAGAAATAACCCTTACTGATAATATAGGCTGCTTTTTCGGGAGTCATTGAATAAGAGGGTATTTCAAGACCGACGCGAACTTTATCAAGGTCAAAACCGATTTCATCAATCTCTGCAACAGCGGGTATAACATCTTCGGCTTTTTTTGCTCGTATATCGTATGTATAGCCTTCTATCTCTGTACCGAAAACTTCGTATGCAAGTTTCAGAACATCTGTTTCAAATGACTTAATATGGAATTTTTCAAGAATTCCGTATTTGGTAAGCATAGCTTTTACTTCAAGCCATTTTTCTCTTGAAAGACCGGGGTGCGTACTGAACATCGGACGCATACCTGTTTTTGCACACAATTTGAAAAAATCTTCAAGCAACGGAATTTCCGTGCCTTTCCAAATTCTGTGCTTGTAACTGCCGTATTCGTATTCACGCAGTTCATCAAGAGTAAGGTCCCACACATAAATCGGTTCTGTAGGTTGATTTCCGTCTTTGTCTCGTGCAGTTTTATTTATTGTATCATCGTGAATACAAACAAGCTTACCGTCTTTTGTGGTCTTAGGTACAACAATGCAAGCGGGATAACCGCAGATTGCCGCAAGCTCAAATGCAGGCATAGTGTTGTTCGGTGCAATACCCCAGAAGCCGAGGTGTGCATTCAATCGGATATCTCCTTGTGCCCATTCCGGTTTGGGAATATCTGTTTTGTATTCAAGCGAGCTGATGTGAAGTGAGCCTTCAATAGTAATCTCAATAATAAGCCTGTCTGCACCACCGATGAAAGGCGGTATCCTCCACTGAGAAAGAGTGGGGATTTTTTCATTTTTAAAGCTATATTCCATTGAGTCATAAATCAGCTCATCACCTGCTTTCAGAAAATATCTGAAGCTCGCCTTGCCATCTGCATGAGCCATAAATTCGATGACAGTTGCAGTATCCGGCTTTTTGTCGGGTACAAAAGTGAAAGAAAATGATTTGCTGAAAACAGAATTGCCGCCGTTTGAGTGGTCAGCAAAGTGTGAAACTGATACCAAATCTAAATTAGTCAGAATTTCCAAAATTACACCTCCGAAAACTTTATAAAACATTATAACATAATTTATGCGAAATACAATATTTGACATGATAATCAATTATTGCTCAGCAGGTGACAAAATCCTGATTTGTGAATATGATTTACTAAACGAATGTAACAACTTTGTAACCGTTTGTAACTTTCAGCAACTTGCACAAGTTATCTGATAGATTATACAAAAATCAACAAGCGACACAGGGTAATAATTCTAATGCGGAATAATAATATGCAAAACAATGTCATCTTGCACAAAAGTTATGTTTTTGAAAATTTGACAGAAGACTAAAAACAAGCTATAATTTACACCGTTGATGCAAAAAACAGATATCTGTTAAGCAAAAAATTACAAAAATTACAAACAGATATCAGCAACAAAGGAGTATTTACAAATGAGTAACAATTTTAAAGATTTCCTCGGCCGCACAAAAAAAATTCGAAGAAATCTGATAGCAATGATTATAGTCATAGCGGTATGTGTGTCCTCAGTAGCGGCAACCGCAAGTATAGCATACAAGGTAGATGTCATTGTTGACGGTGAAACAACATCAATAACAACTCTCAGATCAACTGTTGCTTCAATTTTGGAGCAGGCAAATGTTGAGGTTGATTCAAATGACATCGTTGATTCAAGCGCTTTTGTTCCGTGGCAGGACAGCAAGATTGTAGTAAAAAGCAACTGCAATGTAACTGTTGTTGACGGCAAGAATAAGCCGATTAATATTTTGGCATCGGGCACAGTAGCAGATGCACTCAAAAAAGCAGGCGTTTCAACTCAGCCTGAAGATGAAATCAATTTCAAGCCTGACGAGAAACTTGCTGAAGGCATGAAAATTGAAATTACACGAGCATTCACCATCACCATTATTAAAGGTGACGAAGTTAAAACAGTAAAGATGACAGGCGGCACAGTAGCTGATGCTCTTGAAAAAGCCAAGATCGAGCTTACGGATAATCAGCGAATCAACCACAAACTTACTGCAACTCTCAGACCTTACGGAACAATCGAAATCACAGATGTAAACACTCGCCAGAGAGTTGAAATTGAAGAAATCGATTATGAAACAACAAAGAAATATACTGATTCACTTGAAAAGGGCACAACAAAGGTTTCTAAAAAAGGTGTAGCCGGAGAGAAAAAGTGCAGATATATCGACACTTATGAAAACGGCAAAATTGTTTCATCAGAGTTAATTCTTGAAAGAGTTGTAAAAGAGCCTGTTGATGAAATCGTTCTCGTTGGTACAAAGGCGGTCGCAACAACTAAGAAGCCTTCTACAACTAAAAAACCTACAACCACCAATAAACCCGCGGCAATAATAACCAGCGGAAAAGGTGTAAAGTATGCAAAGAATGTCGCTGCGACATCAGAGCTGACAGTTCCCGAAGACCTTATGCTTACAAGCAAAAATATTCCCACTTCTTACAAAAAGAAGTTCACAGGTAAAGCAACTGCTTATAACGCAAAACCCGGTGCATATACCGCATCAGGCAGAAAGGTTAAACCCGGTCATGTAGCGGTTGACCCGAGAGAAATACCCTACGGCTCAGAGCTTTGGATTGTCGGTCCTAACGGATATGTGTACGGCTATGCAATCGCAGCTGATACAGGCGGATTTGTTTACAGCACAGATTATCTCGTAGACCTTTTCTTCTGGACATACAAGGAAGCTTGCAATTGGGGCTTGAGAGAAGTAACAATCTATGTTCTTTAATAAATAAAAGTCTTGCTTCGGCAGGACTTTTTCTTTTATCTTTTTCTGTGCAAAAACTGACAAAATCGGTTAATTTATGTTTGACAACGAACTATATAGATGTTATAATTTTATGTTGGAAAGTGTTGATTTTTACAAAGAGAGGAGCTTATGCCCGAATTGGTCTCAGGGCATTATTAAAGCGTATGAAATCAAAAATCGAAGCTGCAAGATTACAGTTTGAAACTGACCTTGCAAAAGTAACAACAAGTGAAGAAATTGAAAATTTAAGAATTGCCTTTTTAGGCAAAAAGGGTCTTATTACCGAATTGCTCAAAGGTCTTAAAGATGTAAGCGTTGAGGAGAAAAAAGAAGTCGGTAAAGATGTTAATATACTTAAAGGCTTTGTTGCTAAATCAATTGAGGAAAAGCAAACAGAGCTTAAGAAAGCTGAACAGGAAGCAAAATTAAAGAGTGCAAAATGCTATGACATTACTGCACCCGATGAATTAAACCTCGGTACGCTCCACCCCATTTCACTCGTTCAGAGAGAGGTTGAAAAGGTTTTCGTATCAATGGGCTTTACAATCGAGGATTTCTCTGAAATTGTTGACGATTACAGCAACTTCGAAGCTCTTAATATTCCGAAGCACCACCCCGCAAGAGATATGCAGGATACATATTATCTTGACAACGGTCAGCTTTTAAAAACACATACTTCTGCGGCACAGAATGCTATTATGAAGAAATACGGTGCTCCGCTTCGTGTTATCTTCCCTAGCCGTTGCTTCAGAAATGAATCAATAGATGCAAGTCATGAAAATACATTCTTCCAGATGGAAGGTATTATGATTGATAAAGATATTTCAATCTCCAACCTCATCTACTTTATGAAAACTCTCCTTTCAGAGGTTTTGAAAAGAGATGTTAAAGTTCGTCTTCGTCCCGGCTTCTTCCCCTTCGTTGAACCCGGATTTGAATTGGACATCAACTGTGCAATCTGTGGCGGTGAAGGTTGTCCGACCTGCAAGCAGTCAGGTTGGATTGAACTCTGCCCCTGCGGCATGATTCACCCCAATGTACTCAAAGAAGGCGGAATTGACCCCGAAGAATACACAGGCTTCGCATTCGGTCTCGGTCTTACAAGACTTGCTATGATGGAATACGGAATTAAAGACATCAGAATTTTCAACTCGGGTAACCTCAAAGCTCTTACCCAGTTCGATACAAGAAATATTTAAGGAGGTGGGCATAATATGTTAATTTCAATGAATTGGATCGGTGAATTTGTAGATTTAAGCGGACTTGATTTGGACGCACTCATTTCAAAATTCACACTCGCAACTGCTGAAGTTGAAGAAATTTATCATAAGGGTGAAGATGTTATCGGTGTTGTAGCCGCTAAAATTCTTTCAGTTGAAAATCACCCGAAATCAAAGAAGCTCCATCTTCTCAAAGTAGATGCCGGTGACAAGGTTTATGATGTTGTCTGCGGTGCTCCCAATGTTGCAGAAGGTATCATCGTGCCCTTCGTTCCTATGGGCGGAAGTGTCGGCGGTATGGACATCAAGGAAGCAGAAATCGCAGGCTATAAATCATACGGTATGTGCTGCTCCGAAAGTGAATTGGGAATCAGCGATGACCATTCAGGTCTTATGATTTTGCCCGAAGACACAAAGCTCGGCACAAATATCAAAGACCTCTATGCAATTGACGATATAGTATTTGAAGTTGATAACAAATCTCTCACAAACCGTCCTGACCTCTGGGGTCATTACGGAATCGCAAGAGAATTTGCAGCTATCACAAAGCGTCCCTTAAAACCCGTTGATAAAGTAAACCACGAGGATTATGCAAATCTTCCCGAGGTTGAAATCGACATTCAGGACACAGAACATTGTTACAGATACATCGGCACAAAAGCTGAAAATGTTACAAGAAAAGTAAGCCCCGTCGATATGAGAATCAGACTTTTCTACTGCGGAAGCAGAGCTATCAACTTCCTTGCAGACATCACAAACTACATTATGCTTGAGCTCGGTCAGCCCATGCACGCTTTTGATATGCGTGAGGTTAACAAAGTTGAAGTCAAGCGTTTTGATAATAAATTCAAATTTGAAACTCTCGACCAGGTTGAAAGAGATATTGATGAAAATACTCTTATGATCTGCTCAAATGATGAACCCGTTGCTATTGCAGGTATTATGGGCGGTTTGAAATCGGAAATCAATGACGATACAACCACTCTCCTTTTGGAATCTGCTAACTTTGACGGTGTTTGCGTAAGAAAATCAACAAGCAGAATGGGTCACAGAACAGATGCAAGTATGCGTTACGAAAAAATGCTTGATCCTGAGCTTTGTATGCTTGCTGCTGAAAGATATGTAAAATTGCTCCTCGACCTTGACAGCGGTGCAAAAATCACATCTGCCATGACAGATTCTTACCCCGTAAAATATCCCGAAATTTCATTGGATTTCGATAAGAGATATGTTGACCGCTACACAGGTATTGAAATCACCAACGACGAAATAGTTGAGACACTTACAGCTTTAGGCTTTAAGGTTGAGCTTGAAAACGATAACTTCAGCGTTGTTGTTCCTTCATGGAGAAGCACAAAGGATGTCACAATAAAAGCTGACATCATCGAAGAAATCACAAGAATTTACGGTTATGATAACTTTGTAATCAAAACAACAAACAGTCCGTTGGCACCTGTCAGAGATTTGCCGTCAAGAAACGATGACTATATGGTTAAATCTCTCCTTGCAGATAAATTCGGACTTCACGAAATCCACACATACATCTGGAACGATGCCAAGAAACAGAAAGAAATCGGCATCACAGCAGAAGGTGATATCCGTCTTATCAACTCAATCTCACCCGACAATATCATCATCAGAAAATCACTTATCCCCAATGAGCTTACGGTTATCAACGAAAACAAAACATTCAAGCCGACCTTCGGTATTTTTGAAATAGCAAGAGTTGTTGACGGTAAGAAAGAAAACGGCTACGCTAACGAAAAGAAAATGCTCGGCATCACACTTTTCAGCCGTGAAAAGAGCGAAGAAGAATTGTATCTCGCAGTTAAAGACATCGTTAAAACTGTCGGTGTTACAACAAAGAATTACAACTTCACTCTCAAAAATGCAGAACAAGTTGACCTTTCATGGCAACACCCCGTAAATACTGCTGAAATTTATATGGGTGAAACAAAAATCGGTTACTTCACCGCACTTCACCCCGAAATCAAGGATAAGATTGATAAAAAAGCTTCAATAATCTGTGCTGAACTTAATATGGATTGCATTTATTCAATCGAACAGTCATATATTAAATATGTTCAGCCTTCAAAATTCCCCGGAATTGAAATCGACCTTTCATTCTTGGTTGATAAGAACGATAAGTTTGAGGTTATCTCAAATGTAATCGACAACTTTGAATGTCCGTTCATTCAGGGATACAAGCTTGCAGACATCTTTGAAAGCGAAGCACTCGAAAACAAAAAGAGTGTTACTGTCAGAATTGATTTCTGCTCGTTTGACAGAACTCTTTCAGGTGAGGAAATCCAGGAATATGTGAACTCACTTATTGAGAAATTTGCTGAAATAGGAATAAGTCTTAAAATCTAATTACCTTGAAAGGTTGGTCTAATTGAGTAATATTCATAATTTATATGAGCTTTGGAAAAAAGAAACCACTTGTGATAAAGAGCTTTATCAGGAGTTAGTTGACATCGAGGGCAATGAATCCGAAATTGAGGACAGATTTTATAAATCGCTTGAATTCGGTACTGCCGGCTTGCGTGGTGTGTTGGGTGCAGGTACAAACCGCATGAACATCTACACCGTCAATCAGGCAACTCAGGGTCTTGCAGACTACCTCAATTCTGAATTTAAAAATCCGTCAGTTGCTATTGCCTATGACTCAAGAATCAACTCCGATGTCTTTGCAAAATCGGCAGCAGGCGTCCTTGCAGCTAATAACATCAAGGTATATATCTACAAAGAGCTTATGCCCACTCCTATGCTTTCTTTTGCAGTACGCAGACTTTCCTGCAAATCGGGTATCATCATAACTGCAAGCCATAATCCGTCCAAATATAACGGATATAAATGTTATGACCCCAACGGTTATCAGATGACCGATGAGGCTGCAAAAAAGACTTATGAATTTATTCAGAAAACCGACATTTTCAGCGATGTAAAGACAATGGACTTCGACAAAGCTGTTGAAGCAAATCTCGTTGAATACATCTCTGATGAAATTACAAATGAATTTTATGATAAAGTAAGACTTCAGAGTGTATTGAGCCTTGAAGATTGTAAGAAAGCAGACCTCAAGGTGATTTATACACCCTTGAACGGTGCAGGTAACAAGCCCGTTCGTAATATATTGAAATCGGTAGGTATTGACAACATTGCAGTTGTTGCTTCGCAGGAAAATCCCGACGGAAAATTCCCGACCTGCCCCTACCCCAATCCCGAAATCCGTCAGGTTTTCGAGGAAGCTATTGAATTGAGCAAAACCGTCGGCGGCGACCTTTTACTTGCAACCGACCCTGACTGCGACCGTGTCGGTATTGCTGTTTTACACAACGGCGAATACAGGCTTATGAACGGAAACGAAATCGGTGCTATGCTTGCAGACTTTGTTCTTTCAAGAAGAAAAGAACTCGGTACACTTCCCGAAAAACCGATTATTCTCAAGAGTATCGTAACATCAAAAATCATCGATAAGATTGCAGAAAATTACGGTTGTACCGTAAACAATCTTCTTACAGGCTTTAAATATGTCGGTGAATTCATCACCAACCTTGAAATAAAAGGTGAAGAAGACAGGTTTGTCCTCGGTATGGAAGAAAGCTACGGATACCTTGCAGGTACTCACGACAGAGATAAGGACGCGGTTGTTGCATCAATGCTTATTTGCGAAATGGCAGCATACTATAAACTCAAGGGCATGACTCTTATTGACTTTATGGAAAGCATTTATAAAAAATACGGTATGTATTGCAATACTCTTTCAAACTTCGTATTTGAAGGTATGGAGGGTATGGAAAAAATGCAGCAGATAATGTCAGACCTCAGAGCAAATCCTCCCTCAACCGTTGCCGACGCAAAGGTTGTTGAGATTTCCGACTACAAAATCGGAGAGAAATTCGACACAATAACCCAAAATAAAACAAAGATTGACTTACCCTCATCTAATGTGTTATCATATACTTTAGAAAATGACTATCTCGCGATAGTCCGTCCGTCAGGTACAGAGCCCAAAATCAAGCTCTATGTTACCTCTTGCGGAAACACTCGCGATGAAGCTTTAGCTTCCGCTGACAAGATTACGGAAGATTTCAAAAAGATTATGAAGCTTCAATAATTTGTTTGGATGTGAATTAAGATGATGAACAATAAACTTGTTGTCAGAATTATTGCAATCGTTATGGCTGTTTTGATGTTTGGCGGAGTTTTCATCGGTGTTATCAACGCTTTCATCTGATTACCGATGCTGAACTGTGAAAGAAGGAAGTTAATTATATGAGCAAAAGAATTGAAATAGAGGAAACTACTCTCAAAATTGCACCAAGAAAAGGTAAAAACCAGAGTAATTTTTGGAAGAAGAACAACAAAAGAAATTTAAAAATCCTTATTCTCGGAATAGTTGCGGCTCTTTTAATTTTTGCTGCCGTATTTGCAGCATATTATATCAATATGCTCAACAAAATTACTGTTGACAAAGGAGAAGATTACACCACTCCCACCGAAGAACTCACCGAAGACGAGAACTTTGAAGCGATGTATGACATAGGAAATGCCGATTCACTCAACGAGATGATGTATGATTGGGCAACCAACAGCGGTGAAAAGATGCATAGCAGAAATGTTCTCAACATTCTTCTTCTCGGTCTTGACAGTAAAGACGGTAAACAATCTTATGCCCGCTCAGATGCAATGATTTTAGTTTCCGTTAACAAAACAACAAAAAAAGTAACTCTCACCTCTTTCTACCGCGACAGCTACACATATATGAAGTATGGCGATACCGAAACTTATGCAAAGCTCAATGCAGCATTCTTCTACGGCGGTCCCAAGGTACTTATTGAAACAATTGAAAATAATTATAAAATTGAAATTGACAACTATGTAAGTGTTGACTTCAGAACATTCCCACAGCTTATTGATGCTCTCGGCGGTGTAAATGTTGAAGTTCAGGAATATGAGAAGAACTTCATTAACCGCACAACGAGATATACAATAGAAAGCGGTAAATCCGTAAATCTTAGCGGTAACGAAGCTCTTGTTTTTTCAAGAATCAGATATAGCGACTCTGACGGTGATGTCAGCAGAACACGCAGACAAAGACAAGTTATTCAGGCTATTATAGATAGTACAAAGGGTGCTTCTATTTCTCAGATAAATAAGGCACTCAATACGGTACTTCCCTTCGTTACAACCGATATCACAAAGAGTGAAATCGTATCCCTTGCGGCTCAGGCACTTTCTCAGGGTTGGATGAATTATCCCAGAACTCAGCAGACAATGCCCACACAACAAGAAACAGGTTGGACTGCAATGATTAACGGTCAGTCAGTCTGGGTTGTTGACTATCCGGTTGCAGCATATAATCTTCAGAAATCAATCTACGGCAAGAGCAATATCATCATAAGTGATGACAGACGATCTGCTCAGGACCTCTTATCAAGCAGAAGTATCAACGAAACCTCAACATATCAATATGAGGAAGACACTACATTTTATGTGCCCGATACAACAACTCAGCCTTTAACCGAATATAGCACAACCAATTATTATACCGACCCGACAACAACTACGACTGAAGCAACCGATGTTCCTGATACAACGCTTCCTGACCCACCGACGAGCGAAACAGACCCTACTACTGAATCGGTCAATAACCCGGAAGCTACATCGAATTGATTAAATTAAAAGTAAAAATGAGCTGTAAAAAAACTTTCGTTTTTTTACAGCTCATTTTTAGGGGATAGGAAAAAAAGATGAAGAACGGACAAACCGAGCAAAATCAAGGCGTAAGGCTTGATTTTGTTTGCCCGAAGGCGTACAGAGGTACGGCGAG
>JAZQHB010000074.1:0-38217 GCA_045540355.1 Acutalibacteraceae bacterium
TGTTAACTGGGTCAGCCGAGCCGCTGACAGTGTCAGATACAGGCGAAGGCTGAGCAGGAAGAAACACGAGCGATGCGAAGTGCTCCAAACGAGCAGCGCGACAATGTTTCTGACCGATAGCGTCGTTGGTTCGAAGGGGCAGGGGGAGCCAAGAAAAAAGCACTTCATACGAAGTGCTTTTTTCAATGATGTTTGCCTTCGGCAAATGAAGTCGTTTTACTAATGATGTCGCTGACGCTAATGATGTTGCTTCGCTAACTTTTTTGGCAAACATCGCATCATTACGACCAACGGGAGTAACTTCATTATGCGGAGCATAACATCATACGAGCGAAGCGAGTGATTCATTTATCACCACTCTTTGACTGGTTTTATGCTTTTATATTAAATTCGAGCAGGAAGAAACAAGGAGTATCACGCAGCGCTCCAAGCAAGTGAGAGGAGCATATTTCTGACCGATTAGGTCGTTGGTTCGAGTTTTAGTAAAATTCCATATTTTATTGAATTGTTTTAAAATCTTTGCTATACTTCAGATGTGACATGTTAATTTATTTGAGATTGGGAGACAAGAGAACCGTCCCCCTTGTCTCTGTAATGATGTTCATATCACGATATATCATGGGGATTGATTTATATGATGCTGATTGATATAATGCGATATGAGAGGTGAATTATATGGATATAAATGAATTTTTCTATTTATTGCACGAATATACTCTTGATAATGAGAATTACAAAAAATGGCGTGAAATACATGGCGATGCTTTTGGTAAAGTGTTTTTATCAGCCTTTGAAGAGTCTCCGGAAGCACAGATTCATCTGACTGCAGCTCTGATAAAAATAGCGAAGCGTGATTTTGTTAATGGTTTAGAGATACTACTGATGCTTGAGGATTTTTGTTTTAATGATTTTGATTGTTTTGCAATTTTTTATTTTATAGGTCTTTGTTATGAGTTTCTTGAGAACGAGGGACTGATGAATAAATACTACGAAAAAATGCTGAAATATGATGAAGATTATATGTTTAAAATAGCTTTTCATCCCTATTACCGTACAGCTAAATTTGCACAAAGAAAATCAGAAAACAAAAAAGCCTTAATTTATTATAATAAAGCTCTTGAATTATATCCCGAAAATGAGACTGATACTGTAAAGCTGGAAAATATGGGTCAAATATATTATGATATTGGCACAATATGCTTGTCTTGTCACGATTATGAGAAATCACGGGAGTTTCTTGAGAAGTCCTGCAAATGTAGTCCTGCAGAAAATCCTCAAAGAAACTATGTGATGGCTATTTTATGTGCTGTTGAAGGAAAACCTGAAGAGTCTAAAAAACTAGTTGACAGTTTGCCGGATTATTTAAAAGCTAATTGTGAACAGCTAATATCCTCGACTTAAAATAAAAAATTAAAATTATCTACGCATTTTTGCCTTAAAAGACAAAGAAGTAAAAAATCTGATTTTACAGGGGTGTCATTTCGTCCTGTAAACACAAGAAAAAAGCAGTTCTTCGGAACTGCTTTTTTCAATGAAGTTTGCCTTCGGTAAATGAAGTCGCTTCGCTAATCTTTTATGCCTAAAATCCGAATTTGCAGTTTGGATACCTTTTTTGATTAGTAGGACCAGAACCTATAACTTGACTTTAGAAAAATCGATGAGTATAATCTTTACAAGAGGTGTTATTTATGAGTAAAGATGTGTTTGGTATTAAATTGGTTTATAAATATGTTGTTCACAGTCAAGAGCCACAAGTGTTATACGAGGAACAAATTTTAAAAATAAACGCAGATTCTTTTGATGACGCGTATCAAAAAGCTGAAACTTATATCGAATCATATATTGATAAATATACTAACATCAATGGAGATATTGTTGAGATTTCCTTGTATAAAGAAGTTGATTGTTTTAAATGCTACGATGAGGGAGAAGAAATTACAGAAATCTATTCCGGATTTTTGAACTTAGATGATGATGCATTAAAATCAATTACTACTCCTTGTGAAGCTGATGAATTATTTATATTACGGCATGAATGAACATATTTTACAAGGGTGTCATTTTGTCCTGTAAACACAAGAAAAAAGCAGTTCTTCGGGGCTGCTTTTTTCAATGATGTTTGCCTTTGGCAAATGATATCGCTTCACTAATTTTTGGGGCAAACATCGCATCATTGAAATATAAGGGAAAATATGATACTATTACTGTAAGAGATATAGCCGACGGTAATTGAACCCCATATGCCTAAAATGCAAAATATCCGGCACCTCAAAGCATTTTTCTCCTCAAAATACGAAAGTATTTCCTCGTCGAAGAAATACATTGATGCACCGAATCTTTTGAATTTTAGGTGCAAGCAGTTTTAAGAAGAAAGATTTATGTGTTAGTCAAGGAAGAAAAGTGCAGTAAAGCTATCGCATTACAAGATTTTCTGACGAAGAATAACCGAAAAGATTTCTCTTAAAACCATATTGTGTTCAATTACCGTCGGCTATTCCACAGTTTCAATTCACAAGAAGAGCGAAGAAAATTCGGAGGTTCTGCATTTATAGAAGTACAATTTTGCAAGGTGCCCGTTGGGTCGAAACTGAAGAAAATAGAATCAGTGGACAGTATAAATGATTGGCAAAATGATTCATTGTATATTGAAGATGAGGATTTGTTTTACGGAGAATATAAAGATATTTTTAATTGCGGCTTAATTAGCTCTTACGATAATATAAAAGGGAGATGCTTATAAGATGAAAAAACAATCTGTATTTTTCTGCTTTCTTATTCTTTTAATATGTATTTCTGTTTTGTCGGGGTGTTCGGGTAATATTTTGGAAACTGATAAGAATTCGGCGGCACATCAAAATGAACTGAAAAGAGTTGAACAAGTCGGGCAAACTCCTGGTGTGTTTGAGAAAATTGTTAAGAATAATGCCTTTGAAGGAGTTACCGCTTTTGACGGCAGATTGCTAAAATCTGAAGTTTGTTCTGTGAATGAGAAAAACAAGACTGTCGTTCAGAAGGTTCGTATGTTGGATTTGTACGGCAAAGATCTTGCAGTGTATACATGCAGTTCGGATGACGCATATCATGTCACCACTCTCACAGCGACAGATGACGGAGGCTTTTTGTTTGTCCTTGGTTTTGAGGACTATGCTTATGCTCAAGATGAATGGGCTAGTGACAAGGGTGTCGCTTCTCGTGTAATAAAATGTGACAGTTTCGGAAATCTGCAGTTTGATACGGTGTTTAACGAGATCGAAGGAGCTGCGTTGCAACACTGTTTCGAAAAAAACGGACAATATTACTTCTTCGGAACTATCGAGACCCCTGAAACGAAAACCCAAGGAGTACATTCAAAAACAGACATTTATATGGTTGTTCTCGATAAAAACGGAGAGATTTTGAAAACCCGATGCATTGCAGGTTCGGATTTTGACAGCTTGAATGCGGTAGAAGTATCCGATGATTGTTTTGTTTTGTCGATTAGCTCACAGTCAGATGACGGAGATTTTGCAGAGTCAAATTCAAACGGACACCCTGTTGATTGGGTTATTACTGTGAATGGCAATCTTGAGATAACCGAAAGGAAAAAAGAAACCGGCAGAGATTATTTTGATTATAGGCTCGGAGAAAAAGATGGTGTTCCGGTGTATAAAGGTGATGCTCTTTTGAAAGGCTTTGACGCAGGAACTCCGGAAGCATTTATAGATTACGGAGATTATTATCTGATTGTTTCCGAAAACAATACCGGAATATACGAAAACACTCCGCCTACTATCAGCAGTATCTGGTATTATACAGAGACAGTTTATTCAGCTTATGACTATAATGGCAATTTAATTTTCAGAACATCAGTGGATTCGTCTCCCGATTACGACACTTTGACGAAGAAGTTTGCAATTCAATAATTCCGATTTAGAATAATGCTCCCGATAAAAAATAATAATTAAGGATAAACAATATGAAGACAAAAAACATTGCGACAATATATGCTGTTCTTGCAGCTGCACTTTATGCAATAAATGTTCCTTTCTCAAAAATGCTATTAAATCATATTGAGCCAACTATGATGGCTTCATTTCTTTACCTTGGTGCAGGGGCAGGCTTGTTTCTGTATGGCATTTTTAAAAAGGCAACAGGCAAAAAAATAAAAAGAGAATCTTTAACTAAAAAGGAATGAGCACTTGCATTGAGAAGCTCTGTTCTGAAGTTTCATTTCAAGGAGCTTGTGTTTGAAATCTCCGTAAAAAAATTTTTAAAACAGGTGCAATAATTCGTCGTTTTTAATCGTGTTATAGTCGAAAGGAGTAATGGTTATGACCGTTTTTATTAAGGGAAAGGACGCTTTCTCGTTTGCTTTCAAGCAATTTTCTGACACCGTTTACCGAGTTGCTATACATAACACCGCAAATTTTTCTGATGCGGAGGACATAACACAAGAGGTTTTTATCAAGCTTCTTGAAACGAACAAGGCATTCCGTGACGGTGAACACCTTAAAGCATGGCTTATCAGAGTGACTATAAATCTGTGCCGTGACAAAATTAAAAAATTAAGCCGTGAAACCCTTGTTGAACATTTTGCTTCCGATAAATCATACGAAGAAAAAACCGATATTTTAGAGGCGGTTAAAGCATTGCCTGATAACTATCGGAATACAATTTATCTTCATTATTACGAAGGATATACCGCCAGGGAAATAGGTAAAATTCTTGATGCGAAAGAAAACACGGTTTTGTCATGGCTCAGCCGAGGTCGTGATGCCTTGAGAAAAGAACTTGACGGAGGTTTTGACGATGAATAAAAAAGATTATATCAATGCAGTTGATAATATAACTGCACCGCAAGGGCTGCTTGACAGAATAGAAGCTATTAAACCGCCTGCAAAAAAGAAAACACCGGTATGGAAAATTATTACGGCAGTTGCCGCCTGTTTTGTTGTAGTGACAATTGCTTTTTCGGGAATATTCGGCGGAATGCTCAAAGCCGAAAGCGGAAACGCAATCGGAAACAGCGTTGATGACGAGGTGCTTTTTGATTCGGAGTATAAAGGCAACAGCAGTAATATTTCGGAAGAATCTTCATCCGATGCGAGCACTACAATATCCACCAACCGAAAAATTGTTAAAAGTGCATCACTTGATATAGATACAAAGAATTATGATGCATTTATTACTGAACTTAAACAGAAGATTGAGCAGTATGAAGGGTATATTGAGCAGAGTCAGGAATATAATTACGACAATACTACTGACAGAGATGCAAATATGGAAGTGAAAATTCCTGCCGAAAATTTCGAAGAATTTGTTGACGGACTTGCTGAAATAGGAACAATAACTTCAAAAACAATTACAAGTGACGATATTACAGATTCATACATTGATGTAGAAAGCAGAATTAAGGCACTTGAAACGGAGAAAGAAACGCTGCTCGGGATTTTGGAAAAAGCACAAAGTCTTGCAGATGTTATAGAGCTTCAGGACAGAATTTCGGTCGTAAGAACTGAGCTTGAAAGCGTGAAAGCACAGAAGCAAAGCTATGACGCAATGGTTGCTTATTCTGAAGTGCACCTTAATATTAACGAGGTCGAAAGAGTTGTTGAGGTTGACAATACCTTTTTTGGTGAGATTAAAGAAAAACTGATGAACAACCTCTATGATTTGGGCGATTTCTTCCGCGAGCTTGCAATAAATCTCATTGCATCATCGCCGTATATCGCGATTATCGGAGTTGTTGCGGTAGTTGTGATTGTTATTGTAAAAAAAGCAAGAAAAAGATAAAATAATACTATTATACAAGAGGTAATACGGATTTTCCGTGTTACCTCTTTAATACTTCTTGTTTTATGCAAGATTCTATTGATTTTTACTTAATTTGAATGATATAATTATCCTGATATTATTATGGAAGAAGTGTAGAGATGATAAAAAACTATGATGCAGTTGTTATCGGAGCTGGTAATGGCGGACTTGTTGCATCGGCGAGTCTTGCCAAGAAAGGGAAAAAGACATTGCTTATTGAGCGTCATAATTTGCCGGGTGGTTTTGCTACGAGCTTTGTAAGAGGCAGATTTGAATTTGAAGCATCGCTCCATGAGCTTTGCGGTATGGGTCCTATTACAGGAAAAGCACCGATTAAGAAAATATTCGAAGAGATTGGGGCAGCAGATAAAATAGAATGGGTATCACTTGATGAAGCATACAGATTGATAACATTGGATGAAAGCGACAAGTGCGACTATTCTATGCCTTTGGGTAAGGCTGCTTTTATAAATAAACTCGAAGAATATGATCCGGGCTCTGCAGTTGTAGTTACAAAGATTTTTGAACTTATTGAGAGTCTTGAAAAAAC
Source organism: Acutalibacteraceae bacterium (assembly GCA_045540355.1). GTDB lineage: Bacteria > Bacillota > Clostridia > Oscillospirales > Acutalibacteraceae > RGIG2945. Next base: position 6,344 of record JAZQHB010000074.1, read on the forward strand.
TTTGGATTTTGTAGAAGCTATTGAAGAATTCAAGCTTTCGATGATAAAAGAGATTTTCACTCAACACACAGATTTTCTCAAAGTAGCAAACTATTCGGTTGATGAGGTACTGAAATCATTCGGAGTGACTAAAAAAACAAGAGATATACTTAACGGATATTGGTGTTACCTCGGCCAACCTACCGACGAGCTTAATGCAGTTCACTATTTCACGATGCTTCACGCCTATATCATTGACGGTGCAGTTGTTCCCAAGGGCAGAAGTCATCAGATAAGCACTGCTTTGCTTGAGACATTTACAGAAAACGGTGGTGAGGCTTGGTTTAACACAAGCGTTGAGAAAATAATTATCAAAAACGGCAAAGCAACAGGGGTTATACTTGATGACGGAACACAAATAAACGCGAAGGCGATTATTTGTAACGCATCGCCATATAACGCATATACAAAGCTTATAGATGAAAAAGATGTTCCCGAGAAGCTCAAAAAAGAGGTAAATGCTAAAACCTTGGGAGCAAAAGGTTTTGCGGTATTTTTGGGTCTTAACCGTTCGGCAGAGGAGTTGGGACTTGATAATCACACTTATTTCATTTATCCGAATAACGACAACAGGAAGTGCTACGAATTAAGCAAAAGCATTGAAACAAATGATGTTCAGGCAACAGTCTGCCTTAATAAAGCCTTTGACGACTGTTCACCTGAGGGCACAAGTATTCTTTATATGACTTCTATTTTTGCAGGAGATGCATGGAGTGAGGTGTCTGTTAAGGATTACTACAAAACAAAACTTGCCTTTGCAGAAAAAATGATAAATAATTTTGAAAAAGCAACAGGTGTAGCAATTAAAGACCACATAGAAGAAATTGAAATTGCAACACCGATGACCTATGCCCGTTATACCGACGCACCCGCAGGAACCATTTACGGATATGAAGCAACCAAGGAAGACGGCATAGTTAAAAGAATTATTTTTGATATGTTAGATAAAGGCATATCGGGACTTTATTTCGGCGGTGGCTATACCGTAAGACACATGGGTTATTCGCCCAGCTATGCGACAGGCAATCTGGCGGCAAAGGCTGCAATATCCTACATGGAAAAGGAGGCGAAGTAAGTGGGCAAGAGAAAGTTTTCTGTGAACGGTAACTTCAAGGACAGCGTGAATACAATAAAGTTTTTAACGGAGAGAAAGAAATTTATAGACAGTGCCGAACCGATTTTACCAACTCGTACTGATGATTTTGGTGTAAACAAGGTTGCTAAAAGTATTCACCCTAAAGAACAAAGACTTGTTATCAGCAGAATTGAAGAGCATTCAGGTATTGCAAAAAGTTATTATTTTAAAAGTGAAACCGCACCTCTTGCATATTTTAAAGCAGGGCAATACCTGACCTTTAAATTTGAAATAGGTAATGCGGTCGTTACCCGCTCATATTCAATAGCTTCTTCGCCGGTGAGTGCATTGAACGGAGAATATCAGATTACGGTCAAACGCATTGAAAACGGCTTCGTTTCCGATTATATTCTTGATAATTGGGCTTTGGGAGATAAAGTCACAGCCTATGCACCTGAAGGCAATCTGACATATTGTCCGTTAAGAGATGCCAAAAATATAGTCGCTGTTGCAGGCGGTAGCGGTATCACACCGTTTCTTTCACTTGCAAGGGCAATAGACCAAGGCGATGAGGATTGCAATCTTACTTTGCTGTATGGCTGCAAAACTTCAGATGAAATTCTTTTTAAAACAGAGCTTGATTTGCTTTCTGAAAACAACGGAAAAATCAATGTGATTTATGTATTGAGCAACAGCAATGAAGCCGGTTACGAAAAGGGTTTTGTGGGTGCGGATATCATAAAGAAATATGCTCCCGAAGGCAATTACAGTATTTTTGTTTGCGGACCGGGAGGTTTATATAAATATCTTGAATCGGAACTTCCCAAACTGAAAAAAGAAAAGAAATATATACGCTTTGAAGTTTTTTCTTCAGGCAAGAAAACGGAAGAAGAACCAAGAGATTTCAATATTACGGTTATTAACCGTGGAAATGAATCTGTAATTAAAGCAAGCAGTAATGAAACGGTGCTTTGTGCATTGGAACGCGCAGGAATAGAAGTTCCCGCAAGATGTCACACAGGCGAATGTGGTTTTTGCCGAAGTAAGCTTATAAGCGGTAAGGTTTATATCCCTGAAGGTGAAGATAAACGCCGTATAGCAGATATGCAGTTTAATTTTATACACCCTTGCTGTTGCTATCCCGAAAGTGACCTTGTTGTAAGAATCAATTGATGAATTATATTAGAATCACAAAAGGAGATGATGATATGCAGATTAAGGCAAGTGTTCAACATAGTTTTGAAACAGCAAAAGCGTTAGCTTATATAGTTGCATTCAAAAAGTATAATCCGAAGAAAAGATTTATCCTTTTGACGGTGCTTCGTCTCGTGCTTTTGATTGTCGGAGTATTTGAACTTTCACTTCTTTGGTATCTTGAAGCGGCAGATGGAACCGTAAGTGTTTTTACATGGCTATTACTTTGCCTTGTTGTTTTTGTGTTTATTTCGTTTGTATCTTTATTATGGACATATTACTGTCTTCCGAAGATTCAATATAATTCAATGGTAAAGATGAAAAATTTCAGAGATGAATATTTTTTCTCTGATGAAACACTTACTGATATAGTTACGGACGAAGAATATAACGAAAAAACAGAGATCCGATACTCAATGTTATTTATGGTTTATGAAACTTCGAAATACTTTTTTATCTTCAGGAACAAAACTCAAGCTTATTTAGTCGACAAGTCGACTATTGAAGGCGGTAGTGCGGAAGATATCAGAAACAAGTTGTCGGGAATCTTAAAAGATAAGTATATTATTTGCAAATATTAAATAAATCTTGTTGCGAATATGATTGCTATATGCTACAATGTGCAGAAGGTGGTGGCTATTTTGAAAAGGAAAATTGTAATTATAATTTCAATTATAATAGTTGTTTTATTGCTTTTAGGTATTATTGGATTCTATCTTTATGATGTGATATGGGTGGGAACACCGATTACAAAAAACTTATTCAGAACAATTGCAATCAGCTTTTTACTTCTGGCAACTCTTTTAAAATTGATAAACGGAAAAGGCAGAAATAATCTTGATTTTTATGAAAAAGCATACGCTCAAGAGTTGGGATATGCCTTCAATAACAGTCCGTTGAAAAGAAAAAAGCTGTTATGTGCTTGTCGGTTATATAATGAATCTAATTACAGAAAAGCTTTGAAATATCTTTTCCAATTGCTTAATGAAGTTGAATTTGAAAGAGATGCTGTACCAGTTTATCTGTTCATCGCTTTGTGCTATACAGATGCCGGTCTTGAGAATGAAGCAATCAAGGTTTATTATGATTTATTAAAAGTTGACCCGAAAAATGCTCAGGCACACAGTAACCTTGGTGCGTTGTTTGTTTCTCAAGGTGATTTTGAATCGGCACTTAAACACTATAACAAATCAATCGAAACAGACCCCCAAAGTTATATTTCGTATGTAAACCGTGCGAATTATTATTTCAGAAAACAAGAATATGATAATGCAATAAAAGATGCCGAACAAGCTTTAACACTTAAAAATAACGGAGTAGAGGCTGCATCATTGTTGACTGTAATATATGCATTGCAGGGTGATGAGGAAAACAAGAAAAAGTATTATCACATATCTATCACTTCAGGCAAAGATCCCCAAGACCTCAATGAAGCCATAGAATATTTTTTGAATGAAAAGAATGATGAATAAAACAAGAGTGAAGCACTTGCGATTGCAGGTGCTTTTTATATAATGTCTTTAGTCGTTAATCAAATCAAGTCTAAACGAGATTGCAATTTTTGGCTGTTTTTGATGATATTAAATTTGAGATAAAGCATTGTAAAAAAATTAAATTTATGTTATAGTATTCGTGCGAGATAATTTTAATATGTCCATATAGGCATAGATATTTTTACATTGGTAAAAATGCTTATGCTCTAAATGTCTATGGTTTTTATATGGACTGAAATTGTCTCGCAAACAAACCGAGCGAGCATTTTTCGTGCGTAGCTTCGGCTACGCATTTTTTGTTTTTGGAGGGAATTTAAAATGTCAAGGTCAGTAATATCATTTGCGGCAATCGGTTCTGAAAACTTTTTATACGGTATAAGCGGAATCTTATCAAGAAATGGGTTTCACTCATGTACGGAAAACAATGAAAGTGTATGGGTGAATGAAAAGGAAGACAGCGATATACTACAATACATAAGTATTTCGTGTTCAGCTAACGCGTTGAGTGTTTCAGGATGGATAAAATATAAAAGTGATGAAAATAAATATAAGGAATATGCCGCAGAGCAATTCTGGTTTGATGAATATGAGAAAATAAAAAATATAGATGAAGCTATAAATGAGATAGGGAAAGTGTACGGAAACAGATTAAAAGAAAGGAAATTATTGATTTATGAATAGTCTGCAGAAGTATGTGTTATGAATTCGAATTTAAATTACAGAAAAAAACAGAGAGGTGTAAAAAATTACATCTCTCTGTTAATTTTATTTACACCGTCTGTTCCGATTTCTTTGAGAAGGTCGGAGATATTATACGGACAGATGGTGGAGTTTAATTTTAAATCTTTTAAAGGAACAAGGACAAATGCGCGTTCTTTTATTCTCGGATGAGGAAGAATGAGGTCCGGTGTGTCAATGACTTCATTCTCATAAAAAAGCAAATCGAGGTCTAAAATTCTCGGACCGTTTTTTATTGTGCGGATTCTGTGAAAGCCTGCTTCGATACCCAGGCAAGCACCTAAAAGTGCGTGCGGTGAAAGCTCTGTTTCAACGAGGATACAGGCGTTCATAAATTTATCCTGGTCAAGATATCCGACAGGGTCGGTTTCATAAAAATCGGAAATCTTTATGACTTTTGTGTTCGGCAAAAGATTGATTGCGTCAACCGCGTTGTTGAGATTTTCCGATCTGTTGCCGATGTTCGTACCCATTCCTATAACTGCATTCTTCATAATTATCTTGTACGCTCCAATTCAACCGCAACGAAACCAAAGTCTGACTTAATTGGTGCCTCGGGTTTTTTGAGCTTGATTTTTATTGCTTCAATCTTTTCGTATTCCGCAAAAATTGCATCGACCACAACCTGTGCGGTATGCTCAAGTAAATCGTATTTTTCAGCCGTCATAACTCTGATGACGGTTTTTATTATTTTTGCATAGCTTACTGTGTCATTAAGGTCATCTGTTTTGCAAGCCTTTGAAATATCAAGCGAAATTTCAAGGTCGATATAAAAGTTTTGTCCGTCCTCTTTTTCCTCGGGGTTAACCCCGTGGTATGCAAAGACCTTGAGGTCGTTTATATAAATTTTATCCATTTTTTATTCTCCTCATTGCATCAGCCATTTTTGCCGCCTGAACCGCGGGTGCAACCTGATGCACTCTTATAATATCCGCACCCGACATTATAGCCTCGGTATGTGCCGCTATCGTGCCGTATAAGCGGTTTTCGGGGATAGGTTCATCTGTATTGTTGCCGACAACTCTCTTGTTAGAAGCCCCGACCAAAAGCGGAATATCGGCGGTTTTAGTTTTACCGCAATCAACCAACAGTTTGAGGTTTTCTTCATCGGTTTTATTAAAGCCTATGCCGACATCGAAAATAATTTTTCTGTCTTCAATACCGAAAGTCCTTGTGAATTCAAGAAAATCCTCAAAGAATTTTCTGACGCTTTCAACTATATCACCGCATCTGTCTGCTGAATTGTGAGTTACAATCCAGTAGGCGTTATGTTCTTTTACGAGCTTTGCCATATCGGAATTTTGTTCACCGCTTATGTCGTTGATAATTTTTACACCGTTCTGAAGTCCGAAGAAAGCAACCTCGGGATAAAAAGTATCGAGCGAAACGGGAATATTCACCTTGTTTGTTATCTTTTTTAAAATCGGTTCAAGACGGCTGATTTCTTCCTCGGGTGAAATCTTCTTCGAACCGGGACGAGTGGACTGTGCACCGATGTCTAAAATATCAGCACCGTCTTTTTCAATTTTTTCCGCACCCTTTAAAGCATTGTCGACGGCAAAAAATTTGCCGCCGTCAGAAAAGGAGTCGGGGGTGATGTTCAGTATCCCCATTATGTAAGTTTTATTATCCAAAAAATCACCTGTTATCTTATCAGTAATGACATAACTTCTGATCTTGTTTTTGCATCGCTACGCATTGTACCTCGTAATGCAGAGGTCTGTGTTTTTGCACCTGCAGCCCGTGCACCACGCATTGTCATGCAAAGGTGTTCTGCTTCGATTATAACTGCAACACCCTGTGCATTAAGATGAGTTGCAAGGAAATCTGCTATCTGTGAAGTAAGTCTTTCCTGCAATTGAGGGCGTTTTGCAAAGCTTGTAACAATTCTTGCAAGCTTTGAAAGTCCGATAACCTTGCCGTCCTTGGGTATGTAAGCAATATGTGCAACGCCCATAAACGGAATCAGATGATGCTCACACATCGAATAAAGCGGAATATCTCTGACGATGACCATTTCGTCATTTTTTTCTTCGTCAAAGATTTTGAGGTGACGGGTCGGGTCATCAGCTATTCCTGCAAAAATTTCCTCGTACATTCTCGCAACTCTTGCGGGAGTTTCGACAAGTCCTTCTCTGTCGGGGTCTTCACCGATTGCGATAAGAATATCTCTTACGGCATTTTCTATTTTCTTTGTGTCCATAATTACACCACACTAAACATTATTTCAAGAACTTTTACATCATCAACAAGACGATAACGGAATTTATCTGTTTTAATTTTCTTGCTTGTAAGTCTGTCTGCTTCAGCTAAAATCAGAAAGATTTTTTGCTCCCTCAACAACTCTTTTTCGGCTTTTCCGAAAAGCTCGTCTGTTGCAAATCTGATGCCGAGAGAAGAATAACCGTTATTTGCAGCATCAGCGATTATCTTAGCGTAAGATTTTTTTTCGGACTCACCGAAAGCATCAAAGTTAAGGTTATGTCGGATATAATAATTCGCAGCGGTTGCTGTGCACTTATCTTCAATTTCAAAATCGGAGTGAGTGTTTGATATTTCTTCATCGGTAACATTGAAGTACATATATCGGTGTTCGTCGGAGGCATCGTCCTCGGCAACGGTATCGTTCCATGTTACATCGAGATGGTATTTTTCGCCGTCTATTGTAATGATATTCCACATGTGATTTCCTTTTTCTTCGGATTCGGATTCTGCCGCACCGAAGAGTACATAGCAATCAATCTGACAAAGGTCAGCGAGATATTTCATGGCAAAAGAATATCCCTCGCATGATGCTTTGCCGTCAATGAGTGCACCGTAAAGAGTTGTTTCGGCTTTTGCTTCCGTATCAGAATATGTGCAACGGTCGATTATATAATCGTGAAGATACAGCTCGACATCAAATTCATTTGATGGCAGACTTTTGAGAATTTCGGGCGTGAGAGCACGGATTTCCGCAAGCTTTGCTTCATACTCTGTTTTTGACATTATGTATGTAGGTCGGAAGTAAGTTTTTTTACCGCTTGTAAGAATGTTGCAGGTTCTGTCAAAGCAGAAAAGAAGCGGATTGTCATAAAGTAACGCAGTATAAACCTTTGTCAGCTCTGCCTCGGTAAGCATGGGAATTTCAACTTTTTCGGGGAAGGTTGCATATTCCGACAAGATATTTTCGTAGGCAATTTTCTCTTTGTCTTCAAGCTCGAGGTAGTAATGGTAGTCATAAGCATCGGTATGCTCATAGTCCGACCAGTTTACATCTTTATATTCCGATTCGGGGAAAGCTAAAAAATATATTCCGCCGCCGACTATGGCTATAATTACCAAAGATATAATAATTGCAATCAGTTTGTTTTTCATAGATTATCCTTTCATTGTGAAAGTTGTGAAGCTCAGCTTGCCCTCGGCGTAAGAAATTGCCTCGAGTGCGGGAAGTGCTGAATTGAAATCAAAAGCGGTGATATCCGTATCAAGGATGTTTACAAGCTTTTGATAGATTTTTTCACCGTTTTCAAAATTCTTCCGGGTGATGTATTCCTGCAAAACGGCGGTTATAATATCATTCTGAGTTGAGCGGTCGCTGATGATAAGATAGTTAAGGAGATTTGCACCGATAAGCTTCCATTCTCCTTTTTTGAGCGAGAGTACAATGTCATCTTTATTGTAACTGATGTCTTCGGGGATTTTCATTGTAACGGAGCCCATTACGGAAATTGTGCGGGTAAACTGATTATAATCAGCGTTTATATATCGGTCAATGCTGATACCTGACATTTTGCTGACCGTAGTTTTGAATTCGGTTAACATAAGGTCTTTGTCTGCGGCTTTAAATTCTTTGACGAGCTCTTTGCCCGAGCTTGAATTAAGGTCAAGGGAGCAGACGGATATATTTTTGGTTTCGGCGTTTGCCTTGACAATGCAAGCAAACTTGAGATTGTTGTTATCGTCATGGAGAGTGAGAAGAATATCCGCACTTCCTGTTGCAACAGGCGGTGCCTTGGTGGAAGCATCTTCGGTTACTTCGGTTGTGCTTTCACCGACTATATTGGTGATATTGTAATTGTAATTCTTTAAAAGAATAAAAAGAGAAACGGAACCGAAGACCAGAACAACCGATACAATGGATATTATCCAAACTCGTAATTGATGCTTCTTTCTGTGTTTTTCTGTTTGAAATGTATGTGAATTATTGTTAAATAAAAACTTTTTCATAAAAACCCCGATTAAAAATACTCCGAGATTTATTATAACTAATTTTCAGATGAAATACAATAAATAAATAGAATATATTTTTAAAATATTTTTATGCAAAAAAATACCCCGACCTATGCCGAAACTCAATAGCATAGGTCAGGGTTAATAGAAGGTTTTACGCCACATTTATATTGTGGTTACTTGTTAACTCGTGAACTATCATAGGATTGTATGTTTCCTTGTCGAGCGGTTTGGGTGCAGAAGCTTTTTGACGGGCAAGAAGCTTTCTTCTTCTGTGCTTACGAGCCAAAAGTGAAAAGTATCTCGCAACGCGTTTTTCGAAAGCGATTAACTTGTCCTCATGGATAAGTCCCCAAACTATTAACAAAGTGACTATAACCTCAACTGCGATTAAAAGTGATTGTGATGTTGTCATTTTATTTACCTCCTGAAACGAACATCTGTTCTTTACATTTACTATTATAGCACAAAATTTTAAAAATGCAAGACAAATGTTCGGGAAAATATCAACCAAAGTACGAAAAAATGGACTTTCGTAGAATCTCTTTCATTGTATATACATTGTAGCACAATATATAGGAGTTGTCAAGAAATAAAAACACAATATATAGAGAAATTATTTTTCGATATTTGCTAAATTGTTCGAAAAAACCTCATTTTTCAGCTTTTTTCCACTAAAAAAGTCCCGAAGATTGTTGCAGGTTGTTTCTGCAATGTTCGCCAAAGCTTCGTGTGTGAGAAACGCCTGATGCGATGTTACAATGACATTAGGCATATAAATCAAACGGGCGAGAGTGTCATCTTTAGGGATTTCATTTGACATATCTTCATAGAAAAATTCTGTTTCTTCTTCATAGACATCAAGACAGGCACCACGGATTTTTTCATTAAGAAGTGCGTCGAGCAAAGCATCGCTGTCAATCAGAGCACCGCGAGAGGTATTGACTATAATTGCACTTTTTTTCATAAGTGAAATTGTTTTTTCGTTGATGATATACCGCGTGTCTTTTGTGAGCGGACAATGAAGTGATATTATATCTGATACCTCACAAAGCTCCTCAAGCGACATATATTGAATGTCGGGGTCATCTGTGGGATAGGGGTCATAGGCACAGATTTTCATACCGAAGCCCTTGCAGATATTTATAAAAATTCTGCCGATTTTGCCGGTGCCGATAACGCCGACGGTTTTACCCTTCATATCAAAGCCGACAAAAGAATTGAGGCTGAAATTAAAATCTCGTGTGCGAATATATGCTCTGTGAATTTTTCTGTTGAGTGATAAAATAAGTGCAATGGCGTGCTCGGCAACCGCATAGGGGGAATAATCGGGAACGCGGAGAACTTTGATTTTACCTTTAGCTGCTTCGAGGTCAATATTATTGTACCCGGCACATCGCATTGCTACAACTCTTATGCCGTTATCATAAAGGCGGTCAATGGTAAGCTTTGAAAGATTATCGTTAACAAAAGCGATTACCGCATCATGGTCACGGGCAAGAATTGTTGTACGAGGAGTGAGCTTGGTTTCGTAATAATCAATTTCAAAATCATAGGACTTGATGATTTTATCGAAGTATTCGCGGTCATAGGCTTTGGTATCGTAAAAACAGATTTTTTTCATTTTATATCCTTTCAACTGAAAATAAAAACCGCTTTACCACACTCGGGTAAAACGGTGTTACGGTTATATTTAGTTTTGGCTTATATTCAAAAACTATTCTCAAAAATCAAGACAGTCTTCAAATATTTTTTCAAAGTCTTCCTCAGATGAAATGTCAATATATTCGGCTTTTTCCGCAATATTTCTCAAAAGCTCTTTGTCGTAAGAAGAAATCGGTGAATTCTGTGAAACGGTAATTTCTTCGATATTGTTCGGAATAAGGCGAAGAAGCTTTGTGTTTTCTATATTCAGATGCTTGCCGAAATTACCGCATATACAAAGTCTTTTTATAGGCTTGTTAATTTTTTTCAAAAGGATTCTGACCGCAGTTTCTACGGCAGCTTTTGCAAGCTGAAATTCTCTTATGTCGGCTTGAGTAAGAGTAACATTTTTACAGATTTCAAAATCATTTTCAAGATAACCTGTTTTGTCAATGACATTATTTTTTAACATTTCTGCAATAACATCAACAAGTCCCGAGCCGCAGATTCCGATTGGATTTTCTTTATTTATTGTATTGATTATCGGAATTGAATTTTCGACTTTATAGTTGCAGACGGCACCACTTAAAGCAGGCATACCGCAGGAAATATTACCGCATTCAAAAGCAGGTCCCGCAGCGGCAGAGGTTACAAAAAAATTGTCCTTGTTGAAGAGTGCGATTTCCGCATTTGTGCCGAAGTCAATCAGAAGATTATAGTCACTGCTTTCTGTATAAAATTCTGAAATGTCTGCAACGATATCTGCACCGCAAAACGCTGAAACCGAAGGCAGAATGTAAAGCGGCACATCAATATCAAGACCGACTTCTTTTGCGGAATTAAATGATTTTTCTTTAAGGAAAACAGGGGTATAGGGATAAACGCCCATGCTCTTGCAGGGGGTGTTTAAAAAAATATGCAGCATTGCCGTGTTACCGACAATGCTGACATCAGTAATATCAGTATTCTGAGAAAGCTTTTTAAGTGCGGAATTTACCTGAGAGATTATAGTTGAATGCATAAGTGCAAGACTATCCCCGTCAGCCTTTGAAATGCGGGAAATGACATCTGCACCGAAAGCTTCCTGTGAATTTTTTTCAGAAATAAGAGAAAGAATTTTTTTGTCTTTGACTAAAGCAATACGGACGGTAGTTGTACCGATATCTATTACGGCAGAAGCAGTGTTCACCACTGAATTTTCAACGAAAAACTCAGCAGAGTTATCATTCAGAAGCTCAACCGCCATTCCGTCTTTCGGTGATGTTTTGCAGGCGGTAACAAGCTTTCCGTTTGCAAGCACTTTACAGTTGCCGCATTTGCCGAGACCGTCACAGCTTGCGTTAATTTTATATCCGTAAAACCTCAGAAGTGATAAAAGATTATCAAATCCGTCAGCATTGACAGAAGTGATATTCTGATGAGATTTAACAGATATTTTCATTGTTCAGCTTCTTTCCTTTTTAAGATCTTCAAGAGAATTACGGAGGTCTGTTACGACTTTATCCGCACCGACTTCATAAAGCTTGTCCGCATCGAATGATGTTGTGACTGCGATGCAGGTCATACCGGCAGATTTTGCCGCTTTTACTCCTGAAAGTGCATCTTCAAAAACAACGCAATCGGCAGGTTCTTCGCCCGCGGTATCTGCAGCTTTTAAGAAAATTTCGGGGTCGGGTTTTTTGTTTTTTACATCAGTACCTGTGATGAGTGCATCAAAGATTTCGGTGTCAACACCGATACATTCTATGTTTTTAAGTACCTTTACTCTGTCTGAAGCAGAAGCGACTGCCAATTTGTAACCCATAGCCGAAAGGGACTCAATCATAACCTTTGACCAGGGATAAACAGCAACTCTTTCTGCTGCTTTTTCAAAATAGATTTCATAAGCACGGGCTTTCATTTTCAAATCATATTCAACACCGTAGATGTTGGCAACACCGCCGATGAAAATATCATCACCCATGCCTGTAAATTGCTTGAAGTCGGAAAGCTTTGCTTTGACTCCCCACTCGGCAAGTGATTCGATTGAAGCCTGAGCAATAGCCTCTTCTGAATCAACAAGCACTCCGTCCATATCAAAAATTATAAGTTTTTTCATAATATATATTCCTTTTATTGATTTTGCATCATTCTGTCAGCAAGGCTTACTTTTACTTTTTTATCCTTCGGGGGTTTGTAGAGAGGGGGATTCTTGAGCTGTGCTTTAGCCTTTTTACCTGCAGGAGTAGCAAGATATTTGTTTACATGAATAACAATCGGGCAGAGTGTGTCGCTCATATAGTCTATGCAGCTTGCAAGTAAAACCTGGTCATTATCCAGAACACCGAGAATTGTAACAGCTATCATATCCTGAACATCAGTTGAACCGTTGTCATAAACCTCGTTAAGAAGATTGAAGAGCTTTTTCATTTTCTGTGGGTTGTTTTCTTTAATGGTTTTTAAAACCGCAGGGGCAATGTGCTCAGAGAAAAATTCTTCTGCAAGGAAACGACCGTAGCGGTCAACATTTGCCTTGTATTCATCACGAAGGTCTGTATAAATCAAAGTAAGGCGGTTAGCAAGTGAAACTGAGTCAAATTCTGCAACACCGCTTTTAACCGCTGCTTTTGAAACAGGAGTGGGCATTTTCTTTGAAGAATGTGTTTCAAGCTTCTTTGTTGTGAACTTGCCGCGGATAGTGTCTTCTACTTCGTTTGTGATAAATTTGATGTCTTTGTCATCAGCTGTTTCGGGGTCGAGAAGCAGCGTTGAAACAGGGGTATAAGAAGCGGCTTCGGAATAAGGTTCATCTGATATATGAACACTGAATTTGTTTTCACCGCAGAGAAATTTAACGGAACCGTTCTGTGATGTTGCGATTATTGAATAACCTTTACCGTCAAAGGTTGCGGGTAATTCACCTTTTCCGACACCCTCGGGAATGACAAACTCAAATCCGATTTCTTCAAAAATTGGCTGAAGGTTATTTGTTATTTGCATTAAAGCTGTTGTGATTTCAATCATGATGTAGTCCTTTCGTTTTTTAACTGTTGTATTTTGACATTGCGGCTTCATATTCACCGTCGAGCATAAGCTCAAGTGCATTGCAGGCATCGTCCACCGCACTGCGTAATTTTATTAAATCATCTTTGGAAAAAGACGATAAAACCCAATCCATAAGGCTGTAATCAGGGTGCGGTTTTGCACCGACACCTAATTTTATTCTCGGGAAATCCTGACTTCCGAGGTGAGCTATGATACTCTTGATTCCGTTGTGACCTCCTGCAGAGCCTTTTCTGCGGATTCGCATTTTGCCGACATCGAGAGAAATATCATCAAAGATAATAATGACATTCTCCGGCGGGATTTTATAAAAATCTACCGCTTCTCTTACCGCCTCACCGCTGCTGTTCATATAAGTCTGAGGTTTCATGAGTATGCATCTGTGCGAATTTATTTTACATTCACAGTAAGCCGATTTGAATTTGACTTTATTGATTTTTACGCCGAGGTTGTCCGATAAAACATCAAGGCACATAAACCCCGCGTTGTGTCTGGTAAATTCATATTTCTTACCCGGATTGCCGAGACCGACTATAAGATATTCGAACGGTCCCGTTTCTTTTTTAGATTTGAAAAATTTTAACATCAGAAATTATTTTCCTCCAAGCTCAAGGTCAAGTGTTTTGTATTTCGGGTCTTCGGGATAGTCACCGTAAATAGAATCCACAAAATAATATTTTGCTTCAATTTTGAGGTTTCTGAGAAGCTCGTCAATAGCTTTGTCATCAAGCTCGTTGCAGTTGATGAGGACATTGACTTCAATGTTTCCTTTGGCATCAGCTTCAATACCTGTTTCACCGCCTGATGCGGTTTTTACGAAATAATGCTGACCGCTTTTATTTTCATAATTATAGCCATCAAAAACAACATCTCTGCCTGACTGATTATCAACATCAATCAAAACGGAATACATTGTCCAGAAATTTTTGTCTTTCAACAATGCGTTTACATCGTCAGCGGTCATGCCGAAATCGTCGGCGGAATCAAGCAAAGTCTGCTTGTCCTTTACAAGCTGAGTGAAAGAAACATTTGTGATTGCGTATGTATTGAAGTCTGTTTTAATCGGACCGGGCAACCATGCAAAAAGAAGCAATACGACAGCGGCGATAATTAAAACCGCCGCAATGACATAAGATAATTTTTGGTGCTTTGAAAAGAAATTCTGTTTCATTTTTTTATCCTTTATTTATTTTTGTTCCAGTCTTTTTTTACTGTTTGTCTTGACCTTGCGATTGCAAGAGAATCCTCGGGGACATCTTCCGTAAGAGTTGAGCCTGCCGCGGTATAAGAATGGTTACCGAGCTTTACGGGAGCAACGAGTTTTGTGTTGCAACCGACAAAAACATCGTCGCCGATAGTTGTGCGGTGCTTTTTCTTGCCGTCGTAGTTTACTGTAATTGTGCCGCCGCCGATGTTGCATTTTGAGCCCATGTCTGTATCCCCGATGTATGAGAGGTGAGGTACCTTTGAGCCGTTGCCGATATTTGAATTTTTAATTTCAACAAAGTTGCCGACATGAACACCGTCGCTGATTACCGTGTTGGGTCTGATATTTACAAACGGACCCACGGTAACTCCATCACAAACAGTTGCGGAGTCACATTTGACATTATTGAGGTGAGTGTTACTGCCGATTGTGCTGCCATCAATCAGTGTGTTAGGACCGATAACGGATTTTTCGCCGATAACGGTTTTACCTCTGATAATTGTGTTGGGTAAAATTTCGGTATCTTTTCCGATGATAACATCGTCGCCGATAATAACGCCGTCCGTGCAGGGAATTGAAACGCCGTTGAGCATCTGCTGAGTGAGAATTTTATTTCTTACAATCTCGTTAAGCTCCAACAACTGAACTCTGTCATTTGCACCCAGAACCACATCGGGGTTACTTGCCGTAAAAGCACCGACATTTTTGTTTTCTTCCATGAGAATTTCCAAAACCTCGGGGAGGTAGTATTCAACTTTTTTATCACCGTGAGCATATTTTTCGGGAGAAGATAAAAGTGTGTCCAAAGCGGAAATCAAATCCGCACATTTAAACCAATATGCACCTGAATTTATTTCACAGATTTTCTGTTCATCTTCACTTGCGTGCTTCTGCTCAACTATGCGGAGAAATCTGCCGTCAGCGTCACGGACAATTCTGCCGTAGCCGAAAGGATTGTCAACGCTTGCTGAAATTACTGTTGCTGAATTGTCAGCATTTGCGTGCATCTCGAGTGCACCGGAAACTGTCTCGGTGTCCATGAGCGGTGCATCACCGTTTAAGATAAGAACATTTCCGTCGGCATGTCGTTCTATAAAATCACGAGCCTGCATAACTGCGTGACCTGTACCCAAAAGCTCACTCTGCAAAACTGTTTCGTATTTGTCGTCAAGAACTTTTCTGACTTCTTCACTCTTGTGTCCTGTTACAACACAGACATCTTCAACGCCTGATTTTAAAGCGGCATCAATTGTGCGTTCGAGCATTGATTTAAAAACAACCTTTGTGAGAACCTTTGAACTTAAAGTTTTCATTCTTGTGCCTTCACCTGCGGCAAGAATAACGGTACAGTTAAGTGACATCAGAAATCTCTCCTCTATATTTTAGTATATACTATTCTATTATGACAAATTTTCAAGATAAATTCAAGTAATTTTTTCAGATTTATTGTATTGTTGAACTTATTGTGTTAAAATCTTCTCGGAGTTGATATTTATGGACAAATTATCAAGCAGAAATAATGAAAAAATAAAAACAGCTGTGAAGGTCAGAACATCTGCAAAATACAGAGATGAAACTGCAACTTATTTTTTAGAGGGTGCAAGACTTTGTGCAGATGTTTCCGACTATGTCGAAATAGCAGAAGCGTATTTCACCGAAGCGGCGATAGAAAAATATTCCGATGAAGCAGGGAAGATACAGTCAAAAGCGGAAAAATCCTTTCTTGTAACAAACGAAGTTGCGGAAAAATTGAGCGATACAAAAGGACCGCAGGGAATATTCTGTATCTGTAAGAAGTCAACGGGTAATGTGAAAGTTACCGTTGGTAAAAAATACATAGCACTTGAGAATGTGCAGAATCCGTCGAATGTCGGTGCGATTGCAAGGACGGCGGAAGCAATGGGAATGGACGGACTTATCATAAACAGCGGTTGTGATATATATAATCCCAAAACACTCCGTGCGGCTATGGGAAGCCTGCAAAGACTTAATATTATCGAGATTCAAAACTTTGCAGATTTGATTTCCGATGCTGAAAAGCAAGGGATAAAGACGGTAGCGGCGGTGCTTGATACGGATAACAGCGATATGCATATTCTGAAATCTGAAAGTATAATATGTATAGTCGGAAACGAGGGTAACGGAATAACCGATGAAACTGCTGATATGGCAGATTACAAGCTCAGGATACCGATGAAAGGCAGAACTGAGTCTTTGAATGTTGCAACTGCGGCAGCTATTCTTATGTGGGAAATGACAAATTTGCAAGAATAGATTAAAAATATTTCAAAAATTACAGGTTTTTAATATATTTTTATGAAAATGTGAAATTTTTTGCCCATTTATTAAAAAATACTTGCATTGTGTAAGTTGTTGTATTAAAATATAACACAAATATTATTGTTAGGAGCGATAGAAAATGAGTTATGTACAGAGAGTTATAGACTCAACAGCAAAAAAATATGTAAACGAGCCTGAATTCGTTCAGACAGTTACAGAAGTTCTTGAATCACTCAAGCCTGTAATTGAGCAGCACCCCGAATACGAAAAAGCTGCATTACTTGAAAGAATGGTTGAACCCGAAAGAGTTATCAGTTTCAGAGTTTCTTGGATGGACGACAACGGCAAAATCAATGTAAACACAGGTTACAGAGTACAGTTCAACGGAGCAATCGGACCCTACAAGGGCGGTCTTCGTTTCCATCCCTCAGTATATCTCGGAATTATGAAATTCCTTGCATTTGAACAGACATTCAAAAACAGCCTTACAGGTCTCCCGATCGGCGGCGGCAAGGGCGGTTCTGACTTTGACCCCAGAGGTAAGAGTGATGCAGAAATCCTTCGTTTCTGCCAGGCATTCATGACAGAGCTTTACAGACATATCGGTCCCGATGTTGATGTTCCCGCAGGTGACATCGGTGTTGGTGCAAGAGAAATCGGTTATCTCTACGGTCAGTACAGACGCATCAGAGGTGCATTTGAAAACGGTGTTCTCACAGGTAAGGGTATCTCCTACGGCGGTTCACTTATCAGACCCGAAGCAACAGGTTTCGGTGCAGTTTATTATACAGCAGAAGTTCTCAAGCATTTCGGCGAAAGCTTTGAAGGCAAGACAGTTGCAGTTTCAGGCTTCGGTAATGTTGCTTGGGGTACAGCTAAGAAAGTTGCTGAACTCGGCGGTAAGGTTGTTACACTTTCCGGTCCTGACGGATATATATACGATAAAGACGGTATCGTCACAGAAGAAAAGATCAACTTTATGCTTGAAATGAGAGCATCAGGTCGTGACAAGGTTCAGGATTATGCTGACAAGTTCGGCGTAGAATTCCACGCAGGTGAAAAACCGTGGGGCGTTAAGGTTGATATCGCTATGCCTTGTGCAACTCAGAACGAAATCGGCATGAAGGAAGCAGAACAGCTCGTTGCTAACGGACTCACATATTACATCGAAGTTTCAAATATGCCCACGTCAAACGAAGCTCTTGCATATCTTATGGAAAACTGCAAGGTTGTTGCTCCCTCAAAGGCAGTTAACGCAGGCGGTGTTGCAGTTTCAGCTCTTGAAATGAGCCAGAACTCAATGAGATACGGCTGGTCAGAAGAAGAAGTTGACGAAAAGCTCAAGGGTATCATGAAGAATATCCATGACAATTCAGCAAAAGCAGCTGAACAGTACGGTCTTGGTTACAACCTCGTAGCAGGTGCAAACATTGCAGGCTTCGAGAAAGTGGCAGAGGCTATGCTCGCTCAGGGAATTATATAAATAATTGCTAAACATAATTAAACGAGGCAGTCGGAAGACTGCCTCGAATTTTTTTAGTTGATTTCAATTTTTCCGTGCTTTGCTTCGTATTCTTCAATACAATCACGAATCAGAATCAAAATCTGACTGTTGGCACTTCTGCCTTCATAATCTGCAACAAAGTGCAGCTTGTGTAACATTTCTTCATCAATTCTGATAGATAAACTTTTTATAGCCATAATGCCTCCAAAATGAATGTTATTTGTATTTACTTTAACTTCAATTTGTGGTAATATGTTTATTATAGGCACGAATTGTGTTTAAAATGTGTTTAAAAAGGGGCGTACTTATGAAACTTGCAATTATTGGTTCGAGAAATTTAACAGTAGAAAATTTAGAAGATTACATACCTGAAGATGTGAGTGAAATTGTATCGGGTGGTGCAAGAGGTGTTGATACTTCTGCAAGAGAATATGCGATAAAAAACGGTATAAAACTGACGGAATTTTTACCCGAATATTCAAAATACGGACGAGTCGCACCACTGAAACGAAACGACCTTATAGCAGAATATGCAGATGAGGCACTTGTGTTCTGGGACGGAAAATCAAGGGGAACACAATATACGGTAAATCGCTTTGAAAGGTTGCATAAGAAAATTACAATAATTAAACCTTGACAAAACAAAAAGCCCGCTGAAAAGCGAGCTTTTTATTTTTAAGATTTTGATTATTCCTGAACAGGAGCACCTACGGGGCAAGCTTCAGCGCAGCAACCGCACTCTGTGCAAAGGTCAGCGTTGATAACATACTTTCCGTCACCTTCAGCAATAGCTTCTACGGGGCATTCTGCTTCACAAGCGCCGCAAGAAATGCAATCGTCATTGATAATGTATGCCATGATAGTTCTTCCTCCTTCATAAAAGTTTATTTAATTGTAACACATATTATGAAAATTTCAAGAGGAAATTTTATATTTGGATTTTTATTGACAAATTTTTTGCATAGTGATAGAATAATCGCATCAAATATTTGATAAAACTAAATGTTAGCAAGGGGTGCTGGTGCGACCGGCTGAGATAGGGGATGTTATTCTCTGACCCTCGAACCTGATACGGATAATGCCGGCGTAGGAAATGTTTAAAGTTGATTTCGCCTTACGGTTTCCGTGAGGCGTTTTTTATTTCTTTACTTGTTATATCATTCAAAAGAAAGGAATGATAAAAATGCAAAAAACAAAAAATCTTTTAAAGGTAACGGAAACAGCGATAATGATTGCTGTTGCAACAGTTTTAAGTATAATACCGCTTTTTTCTTTGCCGCAGGGCGGTACTGTTACGGTCTGCTCTATGATGCCGTTGGCAATTGTAGCTTACCGTTACGGTTTTAAGTGGGGTACGCTGAGTGCTTTTGTGTACTCAACAATTCAGCTTTTATTGGGTCTTAACAATGTGGCATATTGCAAAACTGCTTTTGCCGTGATAATCGTAATACTTTTTGATTATCTTGTCGCTTTCAGCGTTTTCGGACTTGTCGGAATTTTCAGAGATAAAATCAAAAATCAGTTAGTCGGAATATCACTCGGTATGGTAATCGCAAGTATTCTGAGATACATCTGCCATGTAATTTCCGGTTTCGTAGTCTGGGGCGAATGGGCATCAGGTGAGTGGCTCGACAAAATCTGTGCATCATTGGGTGTTACTTCTTCGTCAATGATTGTTCTGATTTATTCATTGGGATATAATTCGTTTGTATTCGTTGACATTGCTGTTTCAATTGTTGCGGTATGCGTTCTCGGCACAATAATGGATTTCAGACAGCAGGGCTTTAAACTCAACAAAAAATCAAAATAAAATGAACGACTGCGATCTCACGATTGCAGTCGTTTTGCATCAAGCGGTAATTAAAATAATTCTGAACGCAGGAATTTGGTTAATGTTGAAGAATTTATATCCGTTGTCTTCTTTTATTGATCTGAGAGTATAAGTCTTGTTATCCGTTGTGTGACAGGTTGCGATTTCTTTATCCGTCTTTACTGCAACGCTGATATTTTCGAGGTCTTCGTTTGTATGATTAAAAAGTGCAACGACTGTTTCGTTTTCATCAACGAATGTATGATTTCTTATACGGCAATAGCTTTCAACATAAGAGGGAAGTCTGCCGTTTGAAAGCTTAACCATAAGCCTTTTGAGTTGGTGTGATTTATAATAATCGGATATCCATGTGAAAGGATAGTAACCGCCGATTGCGATTTTTCCGCCGTCGGTATTCTCAAAAAGACCCTGACAACAATCGGCAAGAGTGTTGTCGTGATAGTCGATGAGTTTTGCAAGCTTCTGCGATTTTTCCGATGTAGCGGTAAGCGAGAAAGAGTCACCCTGATTGAATGCCTGACGGCAGTTTCTTATACCGCCGATAATATCTTCGTTCAGATTATGGTCGGTATAGGCTTCTCTTGCATCGATGGGGATGTTTTTATCTGTTTTGAATCCGAGCATATCACCGAAATTTCTTTCGTTAAAGAAATCAAGTGCAGCGGAGTCCATATATATTCCCGAGGAGAGAAGCTCTTTTATTTCGTTATCTGTCCAATGCAGACAAGCGTGGCCCTTTACGAGCGTTACGCAAGCATTTTTACTTGCGTAGGATTGAGGAAGTCCGAGGTCAAAAAATTCACTTGTAAAGTCTGAATACATCGATCCGAAGTGACCGATGAATTTGTTTTCGGGGGTTGCCAACTGACAATCTGGACGCCACGCAGTACCGATACCATAAGGTTGTTTACCACCTGTTTTTTCTGAAAGCAATTCGAAAAAAGCGGAAAAATTATTGATTGCTTTTAAGTGGGGAATGATTGTTTCCATAGGCTCGTTGGTTTCGGACGGCAGAATGTTGAGTGCTGCACCCGTACAACCGCCCGTCATATTCCACGCACATTCCAATGCGGTTGAAGTCGGTGTCTTTTTGATGAGATTATACGGAAAGTTTTCAATCTCCGTCTGAATAATTGTCACGTAGTCGGGAAGGTAAGCGTTCTGTCTTCCGCACTGTGATACCTTTTCAACAATTTCCGTAAATTTGTAATCAGTATATGCACCGCCGCCGGGTCGCCACATAATATTATGTCTGCCGTTGTCTGATAAAGCTTCAGCAAAAGCTTTGAAATCATAGCTTTCAAAATATCTTTCACCGGTCATAAAACCGAGAGTGATATTTTCGTCAATGGCATATACCGTTGAACTGATTGTTTTAAAAAGATTTACGATGCTCTCTTTGTTATGGTCAAGCCATAAACGTCTTACGTCAAGGTTTATACTGCTGATAGTTTCAACTAATTCTTCTCTTGTGTAGGAGGTGTTGTTTTTGCGGTTGAATTTATCAATACAATTCTGACAGAAGCAACCGTGACCTATAGGCATGTGAGGCAGACGTACATCGTCATCAATCCATATAAAATCGGGATGAGCTTCTGCGAGTTTTGTATAGACGGGTATGACGTATTCGTTTATAAATTTTTCATCGTTCATACAATATGAGCCACGACAGACATCGCCTGTTTTGTTAGTCATATATGTATAATTACCCTTGAGATGATTGTCAAGGTCTTCTTCGTGATGACCGATAGTGCCGAGAATATTTATTCCCGCAAAAAGACCGAGGCTTCGGATATCGTCAAGCCTTTCCTTTATGATGTTCAATCTGATTTCAGTTTCTTCAAGCGTCAGAGGAGGGTGTGTAGCAGATGTAAAAAGTGCAACGCTCTGAAGATTACAGGGATATTTTTTCAACAAGTCCATAAGGTCTTTGAATCTGTTCGGATAGTACCAATTTTCATACGCAGCTCTTAATGAGTGCATTCGTTTCTTCTCAATGTTCAAAGTGTCTCACACCTTTCATTTTTACGTAGGTTTATTATAACATAAATAATCGGGAAATAAACGGAAAAAAGTAAATTTTATGAATTGTGTTGAAAAATGATTGAAATAGTGATAAAATAAACTGAATAATTCTGAAAAGGAGGATCAGCTTTGGACGAGAACAAGAAAAACGAAGAATTAACTCCTGAAGTTGAGGAAAATCTCAACGAAGATATCTTGACTGAAGAGGTTGAAGATAAGGAAGAAAGCATCGAGGACAGAGCGGCAAAAATTTTATCCGGATTAAAGGAATCAAGTCTTCCCGATGCTGTGCAGGACTGGGACGGAGTATTGCCGGAGAATAAAGATGAAATTGAAATCGTCGAGGAAGAAGTCCATATTATTGATGAAATAAAAGAAGAAATCGAAGAGGATATTCCTGAAGAGGAACGCTGTGTGCTTTGCGGTAAGCGTCGCCGTTGCACAAGCATTTCCGAGGATTACGAATACTGTGCACAGTGCAGAATCAAACTTCTCAAAAGACCTTTTAACGGCATGGGAATAACTGCTCTGGTGTTGGTATTTGTAATTTATTTGTTCATAACAGTGCTCAGTGCACCGATTCCGACTGCGGGTCTTCTGACAGGCTTTATCGCAGGAACAGGAGCATTGGACGGCTATATCAGCGAACTCAACGGAGAAAACGAAAAAGCTCTTGCGGCATACGATAAGGCACTCACACTTTCAGAGGAGATGGGTACTTCCATAGGTCTCGTAAGAAAGATGGCAACTCTCACGGAAAAAAATGAAGGACCTTCAAATGCTAATGAGATAATCAAAAATACTGTCGGAACAGAAGTTGCAAAAGATGATAAAGTGCTTGCGGGCATTATCGAAAGAAACGATATTTTCATGAAAACATCAAATGATTGTTCAAAGGCAATCTATAATTATATGGATCAGATGACAGGTTCAATCGACGCGGAAAAAGCTTATGCGGCAATTGACAAGCTTGTCGAAGAAAACGAAGGTAAATATGACGAAGATACGGTGACATACTTCAAGGCATTTGTTGCAGGATTTAATTATGATACTGATGATATAATCAAATACCGTGAAGAAATCAGAAAGAGATCACCAGAGAAATTCTGGCTTTACAATGACGGCAACGGATTACTTGATGCGTATGTGGAAAAAGGTGATTACAAGTCAGCAACGGAAGCTGCAGATGCAATTCTCAAGTACAGTAAAACAAACACGAACGCTAACAGAATAAAGGCAAAATGTGCAATGCTTGAGGGCAACAAAGAAGAAGCAGAAAAAATTATCAACCTTCTTAATGAAACTCCCGCAACCGCAATCACCGCAACCTCTATAGAGGCATTGCTTATGCGTCTTGACGGCAAGTATGATGAGGTAATAGACCTTTGCACAACTGCGATTGATGATGATAAATATGAAGTAGAAACATATTATCAGAACATGGTTGCAATGATTCTGAACGGTGATTTTGATATTGCTTACAATATGATTGGTGACTATGATTCGCTTTTCCGAAGCAATATGGGCACACAGGATGATTATACAAAGTATGTTTATCTTTACATTCTTGTTGCTTATCATGTAGACAAAACCGCATACGAATCAATCGAAGCAGATTTCAAACAAGAGGGAGCACCTCTCGAATTCCCCGAGGAATTTGAACAGTACAAAGACGGAAAACTGACTCTCGAAGATATTTTCTTGAAAGGGGATTATGAATTAAGATGACGATTATATACATTATTACGAAGTTTTTGACAATCCCCGGAGCATTGTTAAAGGGTTTCTGGGAGCAGGTATTCTGCAGAGCTTTTAAATCACCGGTTGAATCAAATGACTATATCCGTGCAGACGAGCTTTGCGGTCATGTAGGGCACGAGCTGCTTCCTACATCGGCAAGAAGCTTCTGGTTTAACTTCCTTTCAGGATATTTTAATTTCTCAATCGGATTTGCAATGATAATCGGTCCGATTATCAATATGTTTATTCTTGATTTTGAAACAACAATCGGAAAAGAAATACTTACCTATGTTGTACTCTGGATAGGCTTGTCTCTTCTTTCAAATGTATTTCCTTTGAGGGAAGATGCAATCAACATGTGGGAAAAGATTTACGGCAAGGGCAATAAATCTTCAATATTCGGAAAAATCTTTTTCTTCATTCCCGCGGTTGTTATGGTGATAGGCTCATTCCTTGAAGCATACGGCATAACTACGCTGATAAACTTCGGCGGAGCTGTTGCAATAGCATTGCTTGTTTAAAAAGTATAATATCGTAAAAATGTGAACCGAGGTAAATTCCACGGTTCACATTTTACACCTTTATGGGGGGAAAATGATGAAAAGAATTATAAGTTTGTTACTGTCTGTTATTTTGTTTTTTACAATGACCGTAACCGTTGCGGCACAACCCGATATCAACAACAAGCCGGATATGATAGAAAATTATGACGGTTATCCGATAATTGTGATAAGAGGTTTTAATTTCAGCAATATGTATGATAAAGTCAGCAATGAAAAAGCTTTTTCTTTCAGCACAAAGGAGTTATTTGATTTTTTAGGCGGAGTGCTTGTTGATTCGATTATTTACAGAAATGAAGATGCTTTAGCGGAAAATCTGATAGATTTTCTGTGGGCCACAATGGGAAATTTTGCAGGTGATAATGAAGGTAACAGTGCAAATCCGAATATCGTTGCAAAAGAATGTTGGGGATCGATGTCTGAAAATATGGCATTTCTTGAAGAATGTCCTTACAAAAATGCTGAGGGAGTTCTTCACGCTGCGGTTGATACAGTCGGTGCGGAAAATGTTTATTTTTTGAATTTTGACTGGCGATGTGCTCCGTGGGATTTAGCTGAAAAACTAAACAAGCTTGTCGAAAGTGCAAAACGAAACAGCGGCAAGGATAAGGTTAAAATAATATGTGCAAGTATGGGCGGCATGGTCACAACAGCATATCTCAAATATTACGGCGGTAAAAGTGTGGATTCGTGCACTTTTCTGAGTTCTGCACATAACGGTGCAGGTGTTGCCGGTGAAGCTCTCAATGTGAATATAGAAATTATCCCTGAAAGCTTCGAGTATTTCTTTGTGTCTATGGCAAAGGATAACGGAAATTCTTTTCTTGTGTTTCTTTTGAAGGCATTGAAATATGTGGGTGTTTATGATTTCTTGGCTGATATTGTAAACGATTTTGCCGAAGAAAATATTGAGAAAATTTATGATGAAGCTTTGTGCGATATTTTTGCAAATAATATCGGTCTGTGGGCACTTTGTCCGGATGCACTTTATGACTCGGCAATTGAAAAAATGTTTTCCGGTTGCGAGGAAGAATGTCCCGTGCTTTTAGAAAAAATAGCAAGATGCAGAGAGTTTGTTTTCTCCACAGAAGAAACATTGGCAAATGCAGAAAAAGACGGAGTGAAAATGACTTTTGTATCGAACTATGGCACAGGCTTACTTCCGATATATGAAAACAGTATCGAGCACGGCGACAGATTTCTTGAAACAAGATTGACTTCAGGCTTTGCGACTGTTGCAAATATAAACACCGAACTTGATGGTGCATATCTTGAAAAGGCAGAAGAAAAATATATAAGTCCCGACAAAGTAATAGACGCAAGCACCTGCCTTTATAAAGACAGAACATGGTTCGTGAAGAACGCAACCCATGTTGCGGCAGATTACGGAACTCAATACAGTGAATTTGTTTTTACACTTGCATTGTCAGAGGAACAACCGACTATCGATACATTCCCGCAATATCCGCAATTTATGCAATCGTTGACATTATACCCGATGACATAAGGCAGATAAGAATATTTTGTTTTTCCAAGCAGAACACATTCCGAATGAGGATTGTGTTCTCTTTTTTTTCTTCGGTTTGTAGTCACAATATACAATTTTTTCGGTAAATTTTGAATACAAGAAACATTTTTGCATATACTTTAATTTTGTTAATAAAACCTATAGACTTTTTCAGAAAGGTTTGTTATAATTTTGGGTGGCATAATATATGTAAATTGAAAAATTATATTTTGGAGGTATTTTCAATGAGCACAAAATTTGTTTATCTCTTCAAAGAGGGCGACGCTACAATGAGAAATCTTCTCGGCGGTAAAGGCGCTAACCTCGCTGAAATGACTAAACTCGGTCTTCCTGTACCCCAGGGCTTCACAATCACAACAGAAGCTTGCACACAGTACTATGAAGACGGCAGAAAAATCAATGATTCAATCCAGGCTGAAATCATGGAGTACATCGATAAGATGGAAGAAATCACAGGCAAAAAGTTCGGTGATAAAGAAAACCCGCTCCTCGTTTCAGTTCGTTCAGGTGCAAGAGCATCTATGCCCGGTATGATGGATACAATCCTCAACCTCGGTCTTAATGAAGATGTTGTTGAAGTTATGTCTGCAAAATCAGGCAATCCCCGTTGGGCTTGGGACTGCTACAGAAGATTTATCCAGATGTATTCCGATGTTGTTATGGAAGTCGGTAAGAAATATTTCGAAGAACTCATCGACAAGATGAAGGAAGAAAAAGGCGTTTCACAGGATGTTGAGCTTACAGCTGAAGATCTTAAAGAGCTTGCAGGTCAGTTCAAAGCTGAATACAAATCAAAGATCGGTAAGGACTTCCCGACAGATCCCAAAGAACAGCTTATGGGTGCTGTTGAAGCAGTTTTCCGTTCATGGGACAACCCCCGTGCAAATGTTTACCGTCGTGACAACGATATTCCCTATTCATGGGGTACAGCTGTTAATGTTCAGATGATGGCATTCGGTAACATGGGCGACGATTGCGGTACAGGTGTTGCTTTCACTCGTGACCCCGCAACAGGTGAAAAAGGTCTTATGGGTGAATTCCTTGTTAACGCACAGGGCGAAGATGTTGTTGCTGGTGTTCGTACTCCCATGCCGATCGCTGAAATGGCTGACAAGTTCCCGGCAGCATTTGCTGAATTCCAGGCAGTTTGTGCAACACTTCAAGATCACTACAGAGATATGCAGGATATGGAGTTCACTGTTGAAGCAGGTAAACTCTATATGCTCCAGACAAGAAACGGTAAGAGAACAGCTAAGGCAGCTCTCAAAATCGCTTGTGACCTCGTTGACGAAGGCATGATCGATGAGAAGCAGGCTGTTGCTATGATCGATCCCCGTAACCTTGGTACACTTCTCCATCCGCAGTTCGATGTAAAGGCT
Source organism: Acutalibacteraceae bacterium (assembly GCA_045540355.1). Classification (GTDB taxonomy): domain Bacteria; phylum Bacillota; class Clostridia; order Oscillospirales; family Acutalibacteraceae; genus RGIG2945. The sequence goes on from JAZQHB010000074.1 coordinate 33,835, forward strand.
CTTAAGGCTGCTACTCCCGCAGGTAAGGGTCTCGGCGCATCACCCGGTGCTGCTTGCGGTAAGGTTGTATTCACAGCTGAAGATGCTGTTGAATGGAACGAAAGAGGCGAGAAGGTTGTTCTTGTTCGTCTTGAAACATCACCCGAAGACATCACAGGTATGAAGGCTTCTCAGGGTATCCTCACAGTTCGTGGCGGTATGACATCTCACGCAGCAGTTGTTGCTCGTGGTATGGGTACTTGCTGTGTATCAGGCTGTGGCGAAATCAAAATGGACGAAGAAAACAAGAAGTTTGAACTCGCAGGTAAGACTTATGTTGAAGGCGATTACATCTCAATCGACGGTTCAACACGTAATATCTATGACGGCATCATTCCGACAGTTGACGCTGAAATCGCAGGCGAATTCGGCAGAATCATGGATTGGGCTGATAAATACAGAACTCTTAAGGTTCGTACAAACGCTGATACACCCGCTGATGCTAAGAAAGCTCGCGAACTCGGTGCTGAAGGTATCGGTCTCTGCCGTACAGAGCACATGTTCTTCGAAGCAGACAGAATCGCTGCATTCCGTGAAATGATCTGTGCAGACACAGTTGAAGAAAGAGAAGCAGCTCTTGATAAGATTCTTCCCTATCAGCAGGGCGACTTCGAAGCTCTCTATGAAGCACATGAAGGCAACCCGGTTACAATCCGTTTCCTCGAACCTCCGCTTCATGAGTTCGTTCCCACAGAAGAAGCTGACATCAAGCTTCTTGCAGATTCACAGGGCAAAACTGTTGAAGACATCAAAGCTATCATCGCTTCTCTCCACGAATTTAACCCCATGATGGGTCACCGTGGATGCCGTCTTGCAGTAACATATCCTGAAATCGCTGCAATGCAGACAAAGGCTGTTATCCGTGCAGCTATCAATGTTCAGAAGGCACACGCTGACTGGAATGTTGTTCCCGAAATTATGATTCCTCTCGTAGGTGATGTTAAAGAACTTAAGTTCGTTAAGAAGGTTGTTGTTGAAACAGCTGACGCTGAAATCGCAGCAGCAGGCGTAGAACTCAAGTACGAAGTTGGTACAATGATCGAAATCCCGAGAGCTTGCTTGACAGCTGACGAAGTTGCAAAAGAAGCTGATTTCTTCTGCTTCGGTACAAACGACCTTACTCAGATGACTTATGGCTTCAGCCGTGACGATGCTGGTAAGTTCCTTTCAGCTTACTATGACAGCAAGATCTTTGAAAACGATCCCTTCGCAAAGCTTGACCAGAACGGCGTTGGTGCTCTTATGGAAATGGCAGTTGCAAAGGGTAAGGCAAGCGGCAAAGAACTCCACTACGGTATCTGCGGTGAACACGGCGGCGACCCCGTATCAGTTGAATTCTGCCATAAGATTGGCCTCAACTATGTTTCATGCTCACCCTTCCGTGTACCGATCGCTCGCCTCGCAGCAGCTCAGGCAGCTATTGCCGATGGCAGGAAATAAGTTACACTCAATTCGCTGAGTTCACTCTGACGATTGAGGATGCACAGGAATATGTATATTCCATCTCCCCAACAAAGCGTGTAAGAGGCTGGCGTGATATTGAAGTAAAACTCTATATCTAATATCGAATCCCTCTGTTGAGAAATCAGCAGAGGGATATTTATTGTATTATTCATTTTAATATGCTATACTTAAATAAAGAAAACATTAAGGATGTGTAGCTATGAAAAAAATTATATCTTTGTTGTTATTGTTGTTAATGCTTGTATCTGTTGTTGGGTGCACATCTAATGTACCAACTACCAATGACGATGCTTCAATGGAAGAGAACTATTTGACTGAGGACGATTATGATACAGCAACTAACGAGGTTGAAAGTGACACATCTTCTAAAGGTACCATTGATTATGAAAACGCTGCATCTTTTGAAAGAGCACTAAACTCTGGAGAAAAGGTTAAGGGAAGTATTGTTCGTTTTGATGTTATTGCATATAAACCATATTCCGGTATGGGCATTAATTGTTGGTCTGGCGAACATTTAAACTTTATTTCTGAAGTAGAACTTGATGTAAAAAAAGGTGATATTATAATAGGTAGAATCACAGAAGAACCTATTGAACAATTAGGCTCCTGGAAAGTTCCCTATGAAGTTATAAAAATTAATCCAAATAACGAAGATGTAATTGTAACGGAAAACAAAAACGATAAAACAACTGCAAATACAAACACAACTATATCGAGTGATATAACCAAAGAGGAACCAAAAGAAGAGCCAACGAAATCTAATCATGTTTTTTATTCGACTAATGATTACGAAACTGCTAAAAAGGGTAATACTGGTATTTTCTCTTATAAGAATAAAAGTGGTTCTTATGATATATATTGGATAATAGATTTTAATGCCGGATATGTTTACTTCTTTACTGATGGTAATGGCGAAACTACTTGTGACAAAGTGAAAATCGTTAACGGAGACTTGAACGATAGAATAACAGTAACATGGCATGATAGTGGAGACCAGTGGTCTTGGTACTTGCATTTTAAATACAAAAACCATCCTGAAACACTTGTCGTTAATGACCATAATGGTATAGCAACAGAATTCACAACAACGGATTTGGATGATGCTTTGGGTGTTCGCAATACCAAAACAATCAAGGAATATTGATTATTTATTAAAAATCCTCGGTTGGGGATGAGCAAGGTTACTAAGGAAAGTTATGTTTAATATGAATGCTGAGTATTGCGAATGGAAAGAGAAAAGTGAGAAGTTTCGGCTTCTCTTTTTTCTTTTATATTTCACCTTGGTTAAATTGTGTTGAGTAAATGTTACATGTATGGTATAATGTAATAAAGGTTTTCGGAGGTGTTTTTTATGATTAATTCAAAGGAACCTTTAACTGGCGTGATAGAAACCGATAATAAATCCTATTCATTTCATCTAAATAACTACTCTTTGATTTTTTTGGATGCAGTGGTTAATTCTTACCTTACATCTACTATGAAGCCTGTCGATGGCTTTGCCCAAGCATATACTCACAATGGACACAAAATGCTAATCTATATTGGAGAACACGATTTCCCTGTTGTTAATACAATGAAAATGGGACTTTCCAGTTATATAATTTCAACATCCAATATTTTTGATTATGACCTTTCTTATTACGATGGCATTGAGTTTGTAGGAGGCACCCTTACTAAACTAAAGCGACCATGTGCAATGCAAACAAAGTATGATGAAAAAACTAAGCGAACATATATTGAAAAGAATGATGATGCTCAAACGATTACATTTGAAACAGATGACTTCATTTGTGATATAAAAATCGGATCATACACAAACGAAAATCATAGTTTGGCGAGCAAATCAATACGTAATGACCGTGTTTACTTTCGGATGATGTTCAATGAAAAGCAAACTACATCTTCAATATATAAGCATTATAATAAAATTTGCGAACTGCTTTCTTTCCTTACAAATAGAAAATGTGTTGGCTTTGAAGAAATGTATTTATTACAAAGGGACATTCCAATAGGCCACTCAACGGGAACAGGAAAAACAGCAAAAGTCTATATAGAGCAACAAGTTACATATTCGCAAAAACAACCTTATCATAATTTGGAATTTGAACTATTGGGAGATGCAGTTGGTAAGTTGCTAACAATATTATACTCACCTAAAGAGAGGAAAAAATCTTATTCGTTCGGATTTTTTCCTGATAACGATGACGATGCCAATATTGTTAACAACCAAATTGTGAGATCTGTTTGTTCAGCATTAGAGTGTGAACTTGGCTTTGTCAAAGACATTACAAACGACGAAAGAAAAAAGATCAAGGAACTAAGAAAAAAGCTACAGCCTATAATTGATGAACACAAAGTATCAGAAGATAAACTCAAAGAAAAAACGTATAGTTTAATTGAATCAAGTATGTCTCATTGGTCAATGGCGGCTTCGGATCAGATTAAGGAGTTGTATCATCGGTATGATGAGGAAATGAAGATAATTGCCGATAAAGCACTTATGGTAATTGAAGATGATGATATAGACAGGTTTGTGAAATATCGAAATGATATAACTCACGGCTCTTATAGAGTTTTGGACCATAAAATTGCATTTACAACGCATATATTGGCTTGTTTAGTTTATTGCTGTGTTTTAACAAGAATAGGAATATCAAGAGAAAATATAAAACAGTGGTTTTACGACGGAAGATTATTACGTTAAAATATCCACACATTCGACAAAACACAGACCTCCTTGTAAAATGGTATTACCAAATACAAGGAGGTCATTTTTATGTTCAGTAAGAAAACCAAACTGAAGCTCACGGACTTTGAGTGTAACCTGTTAATCAACGGAATGAACGAGTTTCGTAATATGCTTCTCTCGGACGGTATTCC
>JAZQHB010000075.1:0-4047 GCA_045540355.1 Acutalibacteraceae bacterium
GAGGCTGTGTTATATCTGAAATATAATCAGGTCTTGCCATATGCGGTACAAACCCGTCTTCACGCTGTACATCAAATAAAGCAAGGATTAAATTCTGTGCCAGTTTCGCATCGAGGTGTCTGTGACCGATGGCATGAAAAATCGAATCCCACAGCCACATATTTCTGTGAGGCAGACGGTCAGGTGTTGACCATATTCTTTTAATATTGCCTTCAGGAGAATAAAGCTGACTTCTCATTACGCTTATACATTTAGCATACAAGGCAGCGTATTTATCATCATTCTGAAGGTCTTTTTCAAAAGGCTTTTTCTTTATCTCTTTCAGTTCTTCGAGGTCGATTGCCATACCTTTTTCGCAAAGACCAATAACTTCATTTTCACTTTTACCGTATGCGAAAGCAAATCTACCGTCTCTTTTAATTATAGCCGTATATTCACCGTCATTACTATCTTGTATCTCTATATCACCTTTTCTGACAGTTTTACATTCACCGCCAAGGCTTACGAATACACCTGATATATCATTGTATTCACCGATAACAAGATGTCTTTCAGCAAATACCATACTGAAGGTTCCTATGAGAGTTTCGAGTATAAGCATATCCGAAGCAACACACTTGAACTCGGGAGCAATAAACTTATTCATATCTCCGAAGTAAAGAGTTCTTCGGTAAAGTGTATTGAATATAACGCCGATTTTATCACCGCATAAGGTTCCCGTAAAATCGTCTGTAAAAAGAGATTCTCCGTCAAGGGCTGAAAAAGCAAATAACTGTCCTTGTCCCCATTTGTAAGGTAGCATTTATATTCCTCCTGAATTTTATAATGTTACACCGTCTTTGAAAATGGCTATCTCACGGTAGCCGTTTTCTTCATTTTTTGTTTCTTTTCCGTTTGCTATTTCCAATATAAGATTGAACAGTTCTTCTTCTTTGCCTTGCTGAGCATCAAAGTCAATCCAATGCTTTTTCTTTTCTCTGAGATCAGAATTTGTTGCTATTTTAATCGTGGGTACGGGAGCACCCAGAGGTGTTCCTCTGCCTGTTGTGAAAAGAATAAGGTGACAGCCTGCCGCTGTAAGATTTGTTACTGCGACCATATCGTTACCGGGGCCGTTAAGCAAATTCAGTCCTTTTTCTCTTGCTGTATCGCCATAATCTAAAACTGCCGTAACAGGTGATGTTCCGCCCTTTTGTACGCAACCGAGGGATTTTTCTTCAAGAGTGGTTATCCCGCCTTCCTTGTTGCCCGGTGAGGGATTTTCCGAAACAGACTGACCGTGAGAGAGAAAATATTCTTTATAATCGTTTATAAGCTTTACAGTCCGATTGAATACATCTTCGTTTACACAGCGGTTCATAAGTATCTGCTCTGCACCGAACATTTCGGGAACCTCTGTCAGCACCGCAGTACCGCCCATAGAAACAAGTCTGTCTGTTATCCTGCCGCAAAGAGGGTTAGCAGTGATACCCGAAAGTCCGTCACTGCCGCCGCATTTAAGACCGATTTTCAGCTTGCTTACGGGTACCTCTGTTCTTTTATCTTTTGCGGCAATTCTTTTGAGTTCATCAATAATCTTAACTCCCTCTGCGATTTCGTCCTCATAATCCTGTGCATTCAAAAAACGAATTCGTTCTTCATCATATTCACCGAGCACCTTTTTCAGCTCAGTTATATTGTTGTTTTCACAGCCGAGACCTAAAACAAGTACACCGCCGGCATTTGGGTGTTTAATAAGTCCGCAGAGAATTTTCTGCGTTCTCTCGTGGTCACCGCCAAGCTGACTGCAACCGTAAGGGTGCGTGAAGGCAAAAGCACCTGTAAGACCTGCAATTTTCTCTGCAGCCTTGTTTATGCATCCAACAGTAGGAATTATCCATATATCGTTTCTTATACCTATGTCACCGTTTTTGCGGATATAGGCTTTTATTATTTGTGACTTTTCTTCTTTAGGGAATCTAAAATCGGGAGTATATGTGTATTCCTGTGTACCTGAAAGTGCAGTTTTCATATTGTGTGAATGTATATGCCCGCCATTAGGAATATCCTCAGTTGCAATACCGATGGGAAAGTCGTATTTTATTATTTTTTCACCTTTTGCAATATCTCTTACGGCATATTTGTGTCCATTTTCAAGGTTTACCCTGACATTATCGTCGGGATGAATTAAGATATAGCCCATTTTAATGCCTCCCTTATTCCATCGGTGTGTATTCTGTCGATGCTTTCGGTTACAAGCTTTGCCATACGGCTCAGATTTTCACCCCATAATTCTTCACTTGAAAGAATATCGGAGATACTGTTTCCTTTGATGAAAGAAACTGCTTTTTCGTTATCCTGCGGTTCGTTGGTTTTGTAGTATTCAATAATGCAAGCAAGAGAAAACACTAAAGGTTTCGGCAGAATACCGTTAGTTTCTGCATAGTCAAGAATTGTCGGCAGAACACGGACGGAAAACTTGCTTACAGAATTGAGAGATATAGATTTCCACAAGTGTTTTATATAAGGATTGGAAAAGCGTTCAATAACAGACTTTGCAAAAGTAAGATTTTCTTCTGTCTCACCAATAGCAGGCAGAATGTAATTGAAAAGACAAGCATTAAGGTACTCCTTCAGCAGTTCATTATCAAGACTGTCTTTTACTGTTTCTGTGCCGCAAAGAAGTGACGGGAAAACAAGGGAAGTATGAGAGCCGTTCAGAATACGCACCTTCATTTTTTTGTAAGGTGACACATCATCTGTCCATATAACATTTATGCCTGTTTTTTTGAGAGGAAGTTCATTTTCAAAATTGCCCTCAATTACCCACAGATGAAAAGGCTCAGCAGTGTTAAGAAGCTTATCCTCATAACCAATGCTTTCGATAAGCTTTTCCGCTTCATCTTTCGGATATCCCGTTACAATACGGTCAACAAGTGTGTTACAGAAGGTGTTTTCATTTTCTATCCAGTGGGTAAAATCAGCACCGAGATTCCAAAGCTCTGCATATTTAAGAACACACTTTTTTAATTCATCGCCGTTACTGTCAATGAGCTCGCATGGAAGAAAAACAAAGCCGGGAAGCTTTAATTCAAAGCGATGATATAAAAGCTGTGTCAGCTTGCCCGGGAAAGAAAGTGCAGGCTTATCACAAAAAGCACAGCTTTCATCAAATTCAATGCCTGCTTCCGTTGTATTGGAGATAATAAATCTTATATCGGGATTTTCTGCTAATTTCAGATATTCTTCATAATCAGCATAAGGGTCAACACCACGGCTGACAGACAGAATTTCAGTATGCTCGCATATTTCTTCTTCGTTTTCGATACCACGAAGGAAAAGATTATATCTGCCCTTTTGCTCATTTAGGATGCTTGTTTTGCCGCCTTTTGTTGGCTGTACAATAACAATCTTGCCGTCATATAAGCCTTTTTCATTGAGAATATGTATAAAGTGGTCGGCAAAACCACGCAGAAAGTTTCCGCTTCCGAATTGAATAATCGTTTCTTTCATCTTATATTGTTTCTCCAAACTTAGCTATAGAGTTAGCTTTTGATATTACAGTTTATCCTTTGTTTTGAGAGTTCAGCACTTCATAGGCAACATCGGGAATGTCTGTTATGATACCGTCGGCTCCGATGCTTTGCAAAAGCTTCATTTTTTCTGCATCATTGATTGTCCAGTAGTGAACTGCGATATTATTCTTATGAGCAAAATTTACAAGCTTTGATGTGCCCATATTTACAATATACCTGTCGGGCGGCACCTGCAAAACATCAAATTTATAATAGCCCTCAGGTCTGTCAATGTCAAGAAGAGCATCAAAGAACAATCCTGCAGCTTCCACATTATAGGCAATACGGGTCAGGTCAGGATAGTTCTCATCAATATATAAAAGAATTTCCTTGTCAAAGGAGGCAATAATCACTCTGTCAACCAGCTTCATATCCGATAAAATATCATAAAGAATATCTGCTGCCTTGAAGCCCAATTCACCGCTGTTTTTGATTTCTATACTGTAATAATACCCACCGCTTTTTTCAAGAAAGTTAAGAGCATCTGTTACGG
>JAZQHB010000076.1:0-5902 GCA_045540355.1 Acutalibacteraceae bacterium
TGTTTTTCCATGTACAATTAAAAAAGCTTAACAATTCATTTATTTCTTTTTTATCGTTTAAAAACTCATAGTATTTTATGATTTTTGATAATTCGGATTTATTTTTGTAATAAATTATTCCCAACTGAATAATATTAACTATTTTCTCCAATGAATTCAGACCGTCAAAAAGGAAATCGAAAGTTCTAGCTATATTGCAAATAGGTTCCATTTCTTCAACAGGGGCAAGATTAACTGTCGCTAGAGAAATTTGCTGCGCTGTTCCTGTGAATGTATTTAACTCAGTTAATAATTCTTCTATCTTTTTTTGATTTCTTACTTGATATAGTTTATCAAAATTATTCCTTGTTATATATAACGATTTTACAAACTTCAAATCAGATGTGTGCGGATTCATGTTCTTTAATAGTTTTCCCGCAGAACTTCCAACTTCTAACTTGGTATCGGCAAAAGAATATTTAAGCTCGTTTTTTTGAGGTATATTATTATAAAGAATGATAGGTTCTACTACCAATGATGCTTTAGAAGATGGAAATGCTCCAAAGTTTTGAACTGATGCTTTAGGCTTTACTTGGCTATTAATTACACAAACACTAAAGTTTTCACAAATCGTATTTGTATTGTTGTTAGCAACATATATGTTACCCTGTTCATCAGTTATTTCTATAAGCGTTTCTTGAGATTCTTCGTTTTTATAAAAATCATCGTCACTAATTTTCAATTTATTTCTGTCTAAAGAATTAAACGCTGTTGCAATTGAAGTTTTACCAAAGCCATTTGGCGCCACAAAAAAGGTAGGCGTATTAGGATGAATATCAAATGTAAATTCCTTGCTGTCAATTCCTCTTATTTTTTGAATTTTTAATTTTCTTAAATTCATATCTTATTCTCCTTTTTAGTTCTTTTATTGAATTTTTTTGATGATCATAAAAGTATCCAATGTTTTATAAGACGATTGATAGCATTGTTTTTAATGCGACATCCCTTTAACAGCGTTTTGTTAAATTATACTCTTGTACAACAATTTATTCAATAACACACGTCAAACTGCATTTAAATTATACAAAAATGTAAAAGATGTTAAGAGTACGGAATATTTTAAGGGAGAATAAAAAGAAAAAGCCCCGTTGATACAATGTTACTGCAACAACGGGGACGGGAATATTAAGTAAAAAAGTTGTTATTGTTTTTCTTCCTTGTATTGTCCTTCAGGTATAGGCTTGAATACCAAAGGAAGCGGTAGCAAATCGCTTTTTCTTTCAAGGTACTGAAGAGGAATTGTAAAATTATAATTTTTATTGTATTCAGTGTCTAACAAAGGCATTATACTTGTTCCGTATTTAATAGGCTTTTCCGGTGTTAAATTTAAAATGAAACCAAAAGGGTACACACATAAATCTGATACCAATTGAGTATCTATACCACTGTCGGTTTTGAAAAAAGCTGTAGCAGGTCCAATCATTAATTGTCCTACAGATTTTGACGTAAGGTATATATGTATGTCAAAAAGTTTTGTGTTGATTTCATTGTTTTCTTTATGAAGCAAGAATCTATCAAAGCCAAGTCGCTTAACTTCTAATGGAGTCAAAAGGCTACAAAACATAGTAATAACTTGTTTTACGAAAGATAACACAGGAATATTTTTGAAACTAAACGAAATAATGTCTCCATGATTCAATTGTTCCGTTTTGTACAAATAACTTGCTACATCTTTTGCAACATTATTATAAGTAGGGACATACCACGATCCAGTATTATTGTTGCATTTTTCGCAGAGCGTGTGTTTTCCCATTCCTTGTTGCTGATTAATATATTTAGCTTTTTCTCCTCTATACCTTTTCATAACATTATCGCCTGTATATATGGTTGCACTACCACTATTCATAGCATTTTCAGGTGGAATATGTTCAAAAGTTAATTTGCTGTATTTGCCACATATATGACATTGACCGTAATGGTTAATATTTTCAAATTTTTCATCAGATAGTTCTGTAAAAATTCTCGGTGTAGAAATCTGACTTTCTAATCCTACTTTATTCCAAGTGGCTGTCCAAATAAGATATGGTTCAAGTGGCAAGAAATCCTTAACTTTCATATGTGCACCGTCACGAACAAGCAACCCGTCTTTTGCAATCTTCTTGGCATCAAAATATAACCTTGCTCCTGTTTTGTATTCAGCATTAATATCCATTATGATTTTGCCTGATTGTTTGGAATTAACAACGATTTCACCACTGACACCGCCACCGAACATAATGTAATTACTAAAATGATCAGGATCTCCGAGTTGTTTTCCAATAGGTTCTTTTTCTGAAAGGCTGAGGTTATTCCAACTTTTTAGCATTCCGTCTTTCTGTATCTGATACCAATTTTCGATTGATGTACTATGTATTAAAATTGGTGTTTCGTAGTCACGCAGTGTTGGTTCATTATAACTATGTCCATCATAACAGGTCTGAACCTCAGTATATTCATCTTCCGTGATTGCTAAAATGCCATTTAGATTATTTGCATCGCAGTATCCAATAAAATCTCCGACAGCCATTTTCCAATCATCGTGAAGCTGCTTGTTGATTTTTATGGTATATGCACAACCGTTATTTGCACCAACAAGCATAGGTGTATCAATATCAGATGAAAGAGTTAATATCATCCATAATGAATCGTACTCAGAATCGTTTATGGGATTTATATTGTTTTCCATAAAATTATCAACTCTATAAATCACAAGTATCACTCCTTACGTTTTATGAATGACAGATATTTCATCTTTATCCGGAATCTCAAATATTGAAGCAAACTTCGCAGCAAGATTATCATCAACATAGTAAGCACTTGTTTCTTCTGCAAGCACAGCGTTGTTTCTTTTTTTTAAGCGATATTGCCATGTTTCCTCGCTGACGTCAATATAATGAAGCTCATATTCAATCCCGCGGGATTCATAAAACTCTTTTACTGCCAATCGTTCTAATTTTGTCCAAAAACCCCAATCAAGAACAACATTGATATTGTTCTCTATTAGTTCCAAAGATTTATTTAACAGATATTTTTCAGTTCTTTCCACATATTTATCGTGCTTATCACCGCAATACTGACCGAAAAGAGCAAGCGTTATTTCATCAACGGAAAGCAAAACGGCATTGTTTTCAGCACAGATTTTATTTGCGTATGTAGTTTTACCGCAGCAGATTTTGCCACAGATTAAAATGACTTTTGGCATAAGCAACACCTTTTTGTCAGATTTTTTTAATGAAACCATAACTCTTTTTGAAATAGCCTTGTGATTCATAAAATGCGTGTGCATCTTCTCTGGGTAAACCACTGTTGAGAAGTATAACTTCAATTTTGTTATCTTTCGCCCATTGCTCTGCAGTTTTGAGCAATGCGGTGCCGATACCCTTTCTTCTGTGCTCCTTTGAAACTGCAAGTGCAATTATCTTCATACCTTCGTTTTCAAGTTCAAACGCAAGGTAGTTTACACAGCCTATGTAACCGACAACCTTGTCACCATCGCAGGCAACAAAAATCTGATAATTGCCCCGATTCATCATTTCGTTAATACGGTTATTCAGCTTTTCAAGCTCACAACTATAGCCTAAATCGTTTTCAAGAATATCTCGTATTGCAGAAATATCTCTGCTTTCATATTTTCTGTAAATCATAATTAAGCCTCATATATCATTTCAATAACATTTAGACTACCTTTCGGGTATCTTTTGTTCTCTTTAAAGCCAACCGATTTATAACATCTGATTGCTCTTTCGTTTTCTTCACGGACACGAAGGAATATTTTATTTGTGTGCATATACTGTAAATCAGTTTTGATTATTTGTTCAATCCCAGATTTGCCGATACCTTTATTTCTGTAAATATCATCAGCAATAAAAATACCAAGAACAGCGAAATCTTCATCAGGATTCTTTTCCAACCAAATTGCACCAATATATTTTCCATCTGCTTTTATGTGATACCAATGCAAAATTTCAGCACTTTCTGACGGATAAATTCTTGATTGATATTGTTTTAAATCGGTTTCATAAGTTTTTTCATATTCATTGTAATGCACCAAATTCTCGTTACAAACTTGTTCAAGTTCAAACATATCCACACCTCAAAAATCAAAGCTTTCTCGCTTTAATTACGATTGACAGCGGAAAGTGTTTCGCTTTGAAATCGGCATAGTAACCCGAACTGAAGTCTGCTGATTTTTCCAAAACCTTTTCGCTCGTTTCTTCAATCACTCTTTCAACAGCAAAACCTGCATCAGCAAGGGTGTTTATGTAAGTAGAAAGTTTTCGGTTTTGCAGAGTAAGAGGGTTGCCGTATTTCTCAAAAGTGTAATAGTCTTCTTCAAGATAGTTGCCGCTGAAAACTATGCGTTCTTCGGTTGCAACGGTTCTGTTACCGCCCGAAATAGCAACGCTTTCTAAATCAACGCAATGCAGAAGCGGATGGTCCCAAGAGAAAATATATGTGCCGCCTTGTTTCAGATAGGATGCAGCGTTCTTTATTGTTTTCTTAAGGTCAGTAGTCCAACCAATTGCATAGATTGAATACACAACATCAAAATAGTTCTGCGGAATATTTGTGTTATCTTCCATAGGCTGGTGAAAGAGTGTGCAGGAATATCCGTTTTCGCTCAGCAGTTTCTTTGCGGCTTTAAGTTGTTCTTCGGATATATCAAGACCGAAAAGCTCTTTTGCACCGTGTTCGGCACACCATTTGAGCGAATGACCGCTTCCGCAACCCATTTCAAAAACAGCTTTATCGTTAAGGTCGGGAAAAAGGTGCAGTTCATCCTCTGTCGGAATTGAGCAACCGAGCACAGGTAAAGCGGTAACACCGAAGAAATCTTCAGCCAACACATTCCAACTTTTTTCGTTTTGTTTTAATATCTCGGAATTCATATCTGTACCTCATTAAAAAGAAGCTTTTCTATAGTAATACGAGGACGCCACCAAGCTCTTGCTTGCTCAAATTCAGGATACGGAGTATACCATTTCCAAGTGATGTCAAATCCGCCGTCTTTCATTTGCAGCTTACCTAAAATTTCTTTTTCTGCGGCTATCAGCATTTTTGTTTCAGGTGTGATAAATTCAAGATATGTGCCGGAGAAAAAGTCAGAAGGCATCGGTACATATTCAACTCCGTACTTTTCAATATCTTTACAAATGGAATTATCAACAGCTTTGCATAACAAATCTCTGAAATGTTCCAAATCAATTATATCCTTAATGTTGTTTGATTTCAAAAGCTTATATGTAAGCAGAAAACATTTCAATGAATCTCCGCTTATTTCTTCGGTATTTTCAATATACTCAAAACCCTCTTTTATGATTTCTTCAGAAAGAGAAGTGCGATTACCGTAGCAAAACAAAAATGCCGCCAAAGATATTGACGGATTAAATCCGCTGATACCGTCACCTTTTTTCTGCCACCATATCGCGTGCGGATAATCCTTGTTGCTGTCTATCGCAAACAACCAACGTTTTTTATCTTCATCAAAAGAATCGTGAGATTCAAGATATCTGACAATTTCTTTTACAATGTCTGAGTCTTTGTTAAGTGCATTCACACGGCAAAGAGTGATTATGGCATCGTTTGTTGCAATAGGACTTGAATTGGGGTTAAAAAAATCAGGTTCAAGAGCATTACCAAAACCACCATCGGAATTTTGAAATTTCAAAAGCTCATTAACAACCGTTTGGTTTGATTCGTTTTCAAAGAAATATTTGTAGATAGCTAATTCAAGGGGGCGTGCGTTTTGTACAACAAAGTTAATTGCAGCATTCTTGTTCATAGTTTCATCCTCGCACTTTTGATAAAACTATTATACATTAATCGTTTGAATAAAGCAACATCACCTTAGTCACATAAGACCAAGGTGATGTTTGTTATATTA
>JAZQHB010000077.1:0-95009 GCA_045540355.1 Acutalibacteraceae bacterium
GGCGCTCTACCAAACTGAGCCACGTCCCGAAGTTTTATGAAATTTTAATTTATGTATGTATTTCGCAGGGTGCCGCGGCATCCTCGGCTTCGCCGCCTCTTGCGGTGCCCAAAGTTTGTTGCTCGCTGTCCGCTTCGCCAAACTTTGACCGCTACGCCATCATCACCTCGCTGTATCGTCCACCGGACGCGCTTCGGTGATGATGCCCAAAGCAGGCGCTCTACCAAACTGAGCCACGTCCCGAAGTTTTATGAAGTTTTAATTTATGTATGTATTTCGCAGGGTGCCGCGGCATCTTGCGGAGCCCACCAATCGTTCTGCACTTTGCACTTTGCATTCTGCATTACAAATAACATCGCAGATGTTATTTGTTTTCTGCTCCTTCAACCACGCCTTCGCGGGAAAGTACAACGCCGACGGTTTTGAAGAGAATTTTTATATCAAAAGCAAGGCTTTTTTTCTCGACATATTCTTTATCAAAACGAGCTTTTTCTTCATCTGAAAGATTATCTCTGCCGTTAATCTGTGCCCAACCTGTCATACCCGGACGGACAGCATAGACGCCGTACTCTGCACGGAGCTTTCTGATTTCATCTTCCTCGGGGATAAGCGGACGGGGTCCGACGAAGCTCATATCACCTTTGAGGATATTGAAAAGCTGCGGTAATTCGTCGATGCTTGTTTTTCTTAAAAGCTTGCCGCTTTTTGTTATGCACTCATCTGATTCGCAAAGGTTTGCTTTTGAAGAAGTACGGGTGCCTTTTTTCATTGTGCGGAACTTTATGATTTTAAAAAGCTTATTATCCTTACCTACTCTGTCCTGAAGGAAAAAAACAGGAAAGCCGCTATCAATCATAACAACAATAGCAACAATCAGAAAAACAGGTAACAATATAATCAGCATAAAAAGGCTGAAAACAATATCAAATAAGCGTTTCATTTGCGTTAAAATCAATAGCTCCTTATAGATGGATTATGTCGCTTGCTAAAAGATTATACACCAAAAGTAAAAATTTTGCAATACTTAAAAATAACCGCAGGGAAATAACCGTAAAATCCGTCTGCACAGGTGACACATAAGTATAAGTCACGCTCATTAGTTTCCTGACGGAATGAGTATCACGGTTATCTCCCCTCACTAAAAGTATTGCCGTTTTTCTGATATTTATTGCAGTTGAAAAAAATTTTTGGTATAATCTGTTTTAAGGCGGTGAGGTTATGGAGATTTATCTCGGCTTGACAAGAGTAAAAAACTCAAAATTGAATATTAAAGGCTATGTTGAAAATGTTTCGGATTCAGCTGCACTTGTTTTTAAAAGAGGCGGAAAAGAAATTCCTGCAAACATAAAAGCATCGGCGATTGTGTCGGGCAGATATAACTTTGAAATATCGGTTGATGCTATCGAAGATACAATCGAATTTCCCGCAAAGATTTCGTTTCAGAAGTTTTCCTCTTTAAACGATGACCGAAAAGCGATTTTGTCATCGGGTTATAAGCTTTGGTACAAGGGTAACAGATTGCTTGTAAAGAAAGCAAGTATAATTGATAAACTTTCTGTTAAATTTTCTCTCGGGCTTCACTATCTGAAAACTCATCAGAAAGTATTTTTAAACCGTCTTTTGGTTCGTGATACAAATGAAAAAATCTGGCTTTACTGCGACAGAGAAAATCTCATCGACAACGGATATTATCAGTTCCTGCACGATATAAAAAAGAATGACGGCATTAAAAGATATTACCTCACAAGTGCGGATATTCGTGAAAAGTATTTTGATTTGTCAGAACGGGAAAATGTGATACTTTTCAAAAGTAAGGAGCATATAAAAACATTCTTTGCCTGCGAAAAAATCATATCGGCTTTTAACAGTATCAGTATATATTCGCCGTTCGGCTCAGACCCGACAGCGTTTTACTGTGACCTTACACATTATGATTTTATTTATCTTCAGCACGGAGTATTACACGCAAATCTTCCCGATATGTATGCAAAGGAAAATGCACTCGTTGACAAGGTTGTAATTTCATCGGAGTTTGAAAATAAAAACTTCTGTAAAAACTACGGATATAATGAGAAAGATTTAATTCCCTGCGGAATGGCTCGGTATGACTTTGCAGATAAAGATGTAAAAGCAAAGCAAAAAATTCTTTTTTCACCCTCGTGGAGAGGCAACCTCATAGGTGCTTATAAAAACAATAAGCGAGAATTGATGAATGATGTGTTTTTACAATCGGAATTTTACAAAGAAACACAGAGCTTTTTGTCATCGCCTGAGCTTCATAAATTGCTCGAAGAAAATGATTTGGTTTTAGATTTTAAAAATCACCCGATATTTGCAGGGTATAACGAATTGTTCAAGGTCGGAAGTGACCGAATAACAGTTTCTTCGGGTGACACGGTGACGGACGATTACCTTGTGATGATAACGGACTATTCGAGCATAGTTTTTGACTTTGTTTATCTTCAAAGACCGATAATTTACTTTGTGCCCGACTACGACGATTTCAGAAACGGTATAAGTCACGGCTACAATAAGCTTGATTTACCTTTGGAGGACGGATTCGGAAAATTGACCTTGGATTCAGAAAGTCTGTTGTCGGAATTGAAAGCGTTGATAAAAAGAGATTTTACGGCAGAAAAGGGATATTCGGACAAAATGGAGAGCTTCTTTATCCATGATGATAAAAATCAACGCGAAAGACTTTATGAATATTTGATAAATCAGTAAAAAAATTAGAAAAAATATCAAAAAAGTTGCGAAATAGCCTTGCATTTTGTTGCAAGTTAGTGCATAATACACATAACAACAAAATTATCATGAGGAGTTGTTTATATGTCAAAGAAATTAAAAGTCGGCATCATCGGTTGCGGAGGCATTGCTAACGGTAAGCATTTACCCGCACTCAGCAAAATTGAAGAAGTAGAAATGGTTGCATTCTGCGATATCGTTCTTGAAAGAGCTGAAAAAGCAGCTAAAGAATATGGCGTTGAAGATGCAAAAATTTATGAAGATTATAAAGAATTATTGAAAGATGAAAGCATTGATGTTGTTCATGTTCTTACACCGAACAGAGAACACAGTTTCATCAGTATAGATGCTATGGAAGCAGGCAAGCATGTTATGTGTGAAAAGCCCATGGCAAAAACTTATGCAGAAGCACAGGCTATGTGTGAAGCAGCTAAACGCACAGGCAAAAAGCTTACAATCGGTTATCAGCAAAGATGGAGAGGTAACTCACAGTACCTCAAGAAGGTTTGCGATAATGGCGAACTTGGTGAAATCTACTTTGCAAAGGCACACGCATTAAGAAGACGCGGTGTTCCCACATGGGGCGTATTCCTTAATGAAGAAGAACAGGGCGGCGGTCCGCTTATCGATATCGGAACACACGCACTTGACCTTACATTGTGGATGATGAACAACTACAAACCCAAGATGGTAGTCGGTAACACATTTAAGAAGTTATCAGACCAGACAGATACAGCAAACGTATTCGGTCCCTGGAATCCCGAAGAATACACGGTTGAAGATTCAGCTTTCGGTTACATAGTAATGGAAAACGGTGCAGTTGTCGTTCTCGAATCAAGTTGGGCTCTTAATATACTCGAAACAGGCGAAGCTAAGGCAACTCTTTGCGGTGACAAGGGTGGCGCTGACTTTGTTGACGGTCTCAGAATCAACTACGTAAAGAACAATACAATGGTTACTGAAAAACCCGACTTCAATGCAGGCGGCGTTGCTTACTTCGACGGTAAGGTTATGAAGGCTGAAGATATGGAATGTCGTGCATGGATTGATGCAATCCTCAACGACACAGAAGTTTCTACAAAACCCGAACAGGCTGCGGTAGTTACTCAGATTCTTGAAGCTATCTACGAATCATCAAAGACAGGTAAGCCGGTATATTTTAACTAAAGGAGTGCGTTTGTTTTGAAATTTGCAGTTCAGTTATATACATTAAGAAATGACATAAAAGATGCTGAATCTTTTATTGAGGTTTTGAAAAAAGTTAAGGAAATCGGTTTTGACGGTGTTGAAATCTGTGATTTCTACGGACTTTCTTATGAAGAACTTAAAGCAAAGATGGACGAAATCGGTCTTGTTATGGTAGGTCGTCATGCTGATCTTAGAAGGAACTTCACAGAAAACTTTGATGATATGATGAATTTCTGCAAGATATTTGACTGTAAGACAGTCGGTATCGGCGGTGCAGGCATCAGAGATAAGGAAAGTCTTGAAAAGGCATTGAGCAGATTGAAGGTTGCTTATGATAAGGCTCAGGAGTACGGAGTAAGTGTTTACTTCCACAATCATTGGCAGGAATTTGAAGAAATCGAAGGCGTTATCCCCATGGATGAAATCAAAAAGGTATGTGACCTCGAGGTTGATACATATTGGAGCTTCCACGCAGGTGTTGACACACCCAAATTCCTCAGAGATAATAAAGACCGCATAGTTCATATTCATATCAAAGACGGTGTCGGTGAGAAACCTTGTGCACTCGGTGAGGGTGAAGCAACAGTTAAGGAAAGCCTCGATACTGCAAAAGAACTCGGTCTTGAATGGGTTATCCTTGAAAACGACTGGCCGGAGCCGACAGGTCTTGAGGATATAGCAAGATCTATTGCGTATCTTAAGAAATGGAATGGATAAAATTGCCTACAGCACAATTTTAATGCAGAATGCAGAATGAAGGGCGGGTTCCACCCACACCCAATTATAAAGGAGAAAATACAATGAAATTAGGCGTATTTACTTGTGTATGCGGCGACAAACCGCTTGAAGAAGCACTTAAATATTTCAGCGAAAAAGGTATAGAAATGGTTGAAATCGGCTGCGGCGGATTCCCCGGAAAGTCACACGCTGACCCGGAAGTTCTTTTGGCAGACGACAAAAAGCTTGAAGAATTCAAGGCTTTAATCAAAAAATATAATCTTGAAATCAGTGCACTCAGCTGTCACGGTAACCCCGTTCATCCCAACAAGGAAATCGCAGCAGAGTTCGACAAAACAATCAAAAATACAATCTTACTTGCTGAAAAGCTCGGTGTTGAGGTTATCAATACTTTCTCAGGTTGCCCCGGCGACTGTGAAAATTCAAAGTATCCCAACTGGGTAACCTGTCCCTGGCCGAACGATTTTGGTGAGATTTTAGATTATCAGTGGAACGAAGTTCTCATTCCTTACTGGAAAGAAACAGTTAAATTTGCAAAGGAGCACAATGTTCATAAGATTGCATTTGAAATGCATCCCGGCTTTGCAGTTTACAACACTGAAACATTACTTCGTATGCGTGAAGCAGTAGGTCCCGAAATCGGTGCTAACTTCGACCCCAGCCACCTTATCTGGCAGGGCATTGATCCCGTTGCAAGCATCAGAAAACTCGGCGATGCTATTTTCCACTTCCACGCAAAAGACACAAAGGTTGACAAGTACAACAACGCAGTTAACGGCGTTCTTGATACAAAGCCCTATTCAGACGAAATCAACCGTTCATGGATTTTCAGAAGTGTTGGTTACGGCAATGATTATTGCTATTGGAAAGACATCATCAGCAACCTCAGAATGGTTGGTTATGATTATGCTATCAGCATTGAGCACGAAGATTCACTCATGAGTCAGGACGAAGGTCTTTCAAAGGCAGTTACATTCTTGCAGGAAGTTCTTGTAAAGCAGGGACTTACCGAGATGTGGTGGGTATAAGCAATTTTAGTATAAAATTGCAGCGATATATCGTCTTGCGACGATGCGATATTCGCCTGACGGCGAGTGATATTTTGCCTTCGGCAAAGTGATATATTTGCTACGCAAATGTTAAGGGAGGGCTTCGCCCTCACCCAATTGTAAATTAAATTTTTGGTTTTCCTTTAAGGTAAAAGGTGGTTGGTCTAAATGGCAGATAAAAAGTACGGTATAGGTATTATAGGTTTCGGCGGACAGGGTAACTGTCATCGCTACTGGATTTCACAGAGAGATGATGCTGAAGTCATCGGTATTTATGATATTGCCGAGGCAAGAGTTGCTTATGCGAAAGAGCATGGTGTCAAGACTTATGCTTCAAGAGAAGAATTATTAAACGATGACAAAATTGATGTGGTTGTTGTTGCAACACCTAACGATGTCCACAAAGAAATCGCCATAGATGCAATGGCACACGGCAAGAATGTTGTATGCGAAAAGCCCGTTGCAATGAACTATGCCGAGCTCGAAGAAATGATTGCTGCAGCTGAAAAGTACGGCAAGATTTTCACAGTCGGTCAGAACAGACGATGGGACCCCGACTTCCTTACAATGAAAAAGATTTTTGATGACAATTTACTCGGAAAGGTTTTCCAGATTGAGTCCCGTGTTCACGGTTCAAGAGGTATCCCGGGAGATTGGCGTAATAAAAAAGCTCACGGCGGCGGAATGGTTTTTGACTGGGGTATTCACCTGGTTGACCAGATGCTTATGATGATGGGCGACAGAAAGATTATTTCTGTTTATACAAGACTTACCAATGTTTCAAATGAAGAAGTAGATGACGGCTTCAAGCTTCTTGCAGTATTTGATGACGGAACGGAATGGCATGTTGAGGTTGGTACAAACAACTTTATTGAGTTGCCCAGATGGTATATGCTTGCTGAAAACGGTTCTGCAATGACAGGCTGGCACCTTGACGGTAAGATGGTTATGGTTGAGGACTGGGCAGACAAAGACGCGGTTCCTGTTATCGCAGGTGTCGGTCTTACAAAGACAATGGCACCCAGAGATGACGGAAGCATCAAGGAATTCCCGTTACCCGAAATTAAATCGGATCTCTCGGAATTTTACACCAATGTTTTTGCTGCTATTGAAGGCAAGGAAGAACAGTTGATTACACACAATCAGCTCAGACGCACATTCAAGCTTATGGAAGCTATGTTTGAATCACACAACACAAATTCTGCAATCAAAACAGAGATATAATTAAAAGCTGCCTGCGGGCAGCTTTTTTAATGCAGAATTAAGGGTGGACTTTATATAATAGCGTTTGTGTACTTTTTTGTTGACATCAATATTTTCGGGTGTTAGAATATTTTGAAAAGGCGGTGTTTGTATGAAGCTGATGCAGAGATTGGGTTCTTTTGAGAATGTCAGAAATGACAAGTATATCGATGATTATATCGACATAATCAAATCTAATCCCGGCTCATGCGACGAGGTCTGGTTAGGCACGCCCTACGGCTTTCCGACTCTTGAAGTTCACAGAGAATATGCAGAATTTTTGAAAAAAGCTGCTGAAAAATTCCGTGCAAACGGTATAGCTGTTTCAATGCAGATAAGCAACATAATCGGTCACGGGCACAGACATTATATTTACGGTTTTGACGGTGTGAATTATGAGGACTCACCCGTTGAAAAAATGGTTGGTGCAGACGGTACTGTTGCAGAATACTGCTTCTGCTTCAGAGGTAAGCATTTCAGAAAATATATTATTGATATACTTTCTCTTTATGCGGAAATCAAACCCGACCGCTTCTGGTTTGACGATGATTTTTCTATGCAGAATCATTCGCCTGTTGACTTCGGTTGTTTTTGCAATGACTGTATTGCAAAATTTAATGCCGAAAATAACACCTCGTTTAACCGTGATAAATTATATAACGAAATTCTTTTCGGTGATTTAAATTGGCGTGAGAAATGGATGAATTTTGTCCGTCGGGGATTCAGGGAGATTGTGCTTGAGGTCGGAGAAATGTTCAAGCGAATTTCACCCGAAACTGCAATGGGACATCAGCACGGACCTTACGGGGCATATTATGCTTATGATTTCAACCATATATTTGATGCGATGAGAGAGGTAACGGGTGAAGCCCCGTGGTCAAGACCGGGCGGCGGTGCATACAATGACCACAATCCGAATTTAATGCTTGGTAAGGCACTCGATATTTCCGTACAGAATGCTACACTACCCGAATATGTAAAACACAATGCTCCCGAGATTGAAAGCATACCGTTTACTGCGTTCGGGAAAACACCGGGCGGTACGGCTTTTGAGTCGGCTTTATACCTTGCTTACGGTGCAACGGATATGAGCTATTCAATGCTGATGGATAACCCCGAGGACAAAAGCTTTTATGAAAGAGCATTCAAGCTCTTTTCGGAACAACGGGCATATTGGGAGCGTTTATCTCAAATAAATACAGACACTTATCAGGGTGGAATCAGATACTATACTTCCGAAAAAGCTCGTTTAAAAAAGCTTTTGCCGAATGAAAACATAAACGATTTAAAACAGAATAATCACCGCGAGCTTATGCCGTGGATTCGTGACGGTGTTCCGATTTCCTATGATAAAAAAGAGGATACAATAATTGTTCTGCACCCCGAAAATGTCAGAGGTTTGCAGAATGAGGATATCGAATATCTGCTTGAGAAAAATGTTATTACCGATGGTGAAACGGTTAAAATGCTCAAAGACAGAGGCTTCGACTTGGGAATTGAAATTACGGAAGTTATGGGAGATTATTCTCTTGAATTAACACAAAAATTCCTCGGACACCCGACAAAACCGACGCACAGAAATTGGTATCAATCAAGCTTCTTTACTGCAGGCAGACCGAATATCTGTTATGCGGAGTGTGAGGCGGACAACGCAGAAATCCTGAGCGTGTATTCCGATATGTCGGGCAAAACAGTCGGCATTGCAGATTTGATTGTGACAACTCCCAAGGGTAAAAAGTGGGCTGTTTTGTGCTATTGTCCGTGGAAAGGTATTGTGCCGACTTATATCAGAAACAGATTGCTTGATATAGCGGATTACATAAGCGGCAATGCATTGCCCGCAAGAATTGACGACAGCGTTCAGGCGATTTTGTTGCCGAGAAAAAATTCGGAAGGAAAAACCGTCAGCGTATCTGTTGTAAACTGCACAATCGGCAAAAATGAAGAAATAAAGCTCACTGTCAGAAACCCCGTTGGTGAAAATTTCACATTTGAAAGTCAATACGGTGGCAGATGCGAGCTTGATTTTGAGAAAAGCGGCGAAGATTACATCATAAACTTACCGAAGATTGATTCATGGTCAGTTGCGACGGTATTTATTGATTAACTTTTCACTTGAAAAATATGGATTAAAGTAGTAAAATGATGGAAGTATATTTTCGGAGGTATTGTATGAAACTTTCAAAGAAAATTTTGAGCGTAGTTTTGGCAACGGTTATGGTTATTTTATCCGTTACTGTCGGAGTGTTGGCTGAAGGCCCCGACGGCAAGGCTGTTAACGAGATAAGCTTCGGAATTTTTTCCGATTTGCACTATTATCCCGAGAGTCTGACTGTTGATGCAGACGGAAACAAGACAGATGTCTGGATTGAAAAATCAAGATATGACAGTAAGCAGTACGAGGAAAGTGAAGATATTATCCTCACCGCACTCGAAACATTTAAAGTCAGAGCCGAAGAAAAGGGCATGGATTACATTATCGTACCCGGTGACCTTACAAAAGACGGTGAGTATCTTGCACACACAGGGCTTGCAGAATTACTCAAAAACTTTGAAAAAGAAAGCGGAATACAGATTATCGTAACACCCGGTAATCACGATATAAATTCTACAAAAGCAACACAGTATATCAATAATGTTGAAGAAGCGGCAAGAGCAATAAAAGCGGATGAATTCTGCGAGGTTTATTATGAACTCGGTTTTGACCTTGCAAGTGATTTTTACGGCGTAAGCTTTAACAACGGCAATGCAGTTGTAGAAGAAAAGCTCAATGCTTTAACTTTCACGGTTGACCTTGATGAGAAAACCCAGCTTATAGTTGTTGACTCGAATATTTACAGCTTCGATGAACCGAAGTCCGTAACAGAGGGCGAAATTTCAAAGGAGTGTCTTGAATGGATAGGCAATAAGGCTGACAAAGCAACCGCCGAGGGCAAGGCAAACATTGTTATGCTTCATCATCCGATAGCAAAGCATGTTGAGTGTCAGCCGGCAACAATTAGTGCCTTTATTCTCAACAACTATATGGAAGCATCAGAATTTTTTGCTGACCATAATATTCATTTTGCATACACGGGACATCTTCATCAGACAGACATTGCAATGCTTACAAGCGATGACGGCAATGTTATCTATGATGCAGAAGCAGGCGGACTTACATCGTTCCCTAACAGATACAGAGAATCCACACTTACACTCTATGAAAACGGCGAGTGCAAGATGGATTATGACGAAATTGACTTCGATGCTGAGGCACAGTATGTCCACAACGGAAAAGCTTATAAGCAGGGTGAATTCAAAAAGGAATCCTTTGCAACCTACTTTGGCGGCGGTCTGAATGAAGACGGCAGATATGCACCGTCAGCGGTTGGTTTTGTAAAGAATATGGTTTACAGATATTTACTTCCGATGACAAAAGACATCAAGGCAGAGGGCGGTATTCTTGAATTTTTGAAGCTCAAGGGAATTGACCTTCAGCAGATTCTTGCTGACTTTTTAGCACCCTATATAAAAGACGGCATCTATGTGAACGGCTACAGCGTTCTTTCTGCTGAAAATATTATGTGGTTTGTTGAGGATTTGTGCAATCAGATTGAAACACTTTATCTTGACGACCCTGATGCACTCTGGGAAGCACTCGAACCTGCGGTTGAAAAGATTGTAAACTATCAGATTTCCGATGTTCCTTGTGATGCACTTTATGACGAAGTCGGAATAGGTGACCCGAACAGACCGGGTACAATCGAAGACCTTGCTTTTTCGGCAGTTTATTATTTCTATACAGGTAATGAGGATTCCGAAAACAACGCATTTATGCAAGATGCAAGGAAAAAGCTTCTTGATACAGATGTTACAAGAGGTCTGTTTGATACAATAGTTGATGCGGTTTACAACGATATTCTCTACGGAATTATCCTTGATAAGCTTGAAATCAGAGCAGATAAATTCTACAACGACAGTAAACCCAGTCAGAAGGCGGCGGAATGTCTTAACAACCTTCTGTCGAAGTTCTTAAGAAACGATTTTACTTACGGAAATCTTGTAGATACGGTATTCGGTTTCGGAATTTTACCCTATAAAGACCTCTTTGATGTATTGGATCAGCTTGCAATTCAGGCTTACTGGACAAAGAGCCAGGACGAAATAATCGGCGAAGAATTACTTTTCTATATCAACGATTTGTCGACCGATACAAACCCGCAGTATAAGGGTGACTACGGCGTTTCCTACACGACACACAATCAGGCGGATAAAATGGAAGTTACACAGAAAAACTTCCGTCTGCCGACAATGATAAATGCAACTCTCGGCGAAAATGCAACAAGTGCAAATATCAATTGGTTCTCAAAATCAACCCTTACAGATACCGACATCGAAATATATGAGGGCAAAAACGGCACATTCACAGGCACAATCACAACCGAAGGGAAAATGGTTGACAGATATTATCCCGGTGTTGATTTAGGCTTTATCGGCTTTTTCAAAGATGAATTTGAAATGTATCAGCATACTGCAAGACTTTCAAACCTCAAGCCTGCGACCACTTACACATATCGCGTCGGTAATGCTGAACGAGGCTGGTGGAGCGATTGGCGAACAATCACAACTCCCGACGGCTCTGATAATGTAACATTCTTCCACATGGCAGACCCGCAGGCAATGACTGCTGACCAGTACGAAAAGGGTTGGGCAAATACGATTGAGCAGGCATTTAAGCTTTATCCCGAGGCTGCATTCATAATGAATACGGGTGACATTTCCGACCATGGCAACAATAACGATATGTGGCAGCATATCTTTGACATTCCCGAGGAGCTCGGCAATACTTATCTCATGCCGACAACGGGTAACCATGAGGGTATGGACGATTACACAATCGCGTCAAACTTCGTACTTCCCAATGTGCCCGAACAGGACGAAGCATCAGGCACATATTATTCGTTCGATTACAATAATCTTCACATCGCAGTTCTGAATACAAACGACATTGCAGAAGATGATTCTCTCAGCGATGAGCAGATTGAGTGGCTTAAAAATGATATGAAGTCATCAGATGCAGAATGGAAGATAGTATCGCTTCACAAGGCACTTTACTCAAACGGCTCACACTATAAAGACAGTGAAGTTGTTGCGATGAGAGAAGAATTGTCAATACTCATGCCCGAGCTTGACATCGACCTTGTTTTGCAGGGACATGACCATGTTTATCTCAGAACAAAGTCAATCAGGAACAACGAGGTTGTTGACGAAAAGGTGACATACCTTTCATACAACGGCGAGAAATATAAGACACTTGTTGAGCCTGTCGGCACAACCTATGAAATCTCAGGCTGCTGCGGTGTCAAGTATTACCAGACAAAGGGCGAAGATGTAACAGACAACTACTTCCCGAGAGCAGATAAGATTTATGATGCGTATAACTCAATGTTCTCTGCAATTCAGATAGTAGACGGTGTTATGTATTTCAACGCATACATCGTTGACGGTGACAAGACCACCTGTGTTGACTCTTTCGCAATTCAGAAGGATGTTACTCAGGGCGAGGAGTTACCCGAGAGTGAGTGGCCTGAAGAAGAAGCTGAGGACAAAGACAGTATTTTCGATTGGCTTAAGGAAGCACTCGAAATACTCAAAAAGGTATTTTCAGTAATCATCAATATATACAAGATGTACTTTGCATAAAAGAGATAGCCGACGATTGCCGTCGGCTATTTGCATTTTAGACAAAAAGCAGGCTTGCAATTATGGCAAAACGACGAAGTTTTTTAACAGTATTTACAAGCATTTTCCTCTGTGATATAATTATTTTGCAAATAAAAATATTAAAAAAAGGAGTGGGTCACAATGAATACTTGCAAGAAAATTGCAGCAGTTATTTTTGGTGTTGTTATTCTCGCAACTGCACTTTTGCCGACAATGGCATCTGCAGTAGCAGAGGTAGATTTCACAATATCAAACCCCTACAAAAATGTTAATTGGAACACAAACGAAAAAATTCATTACAAGGCTAACCTTCATTGCCACACTTGGGCAAGTGACGGAAAATTGAATGTTAATGAAATGATTGAAATGCATTATGATTTAGGTTATGATGCACTTGCAATCACAGACCACGGCACAGTTAACTACAGCTGGACAAGTGACAGCCATGTTAAAGCAATCGCAGGTCTTATGGGTCTCTTTAAGAGAAAGAGCCTTGAAATGCCCACATATCTTACAGACGAAAGATATGAAGAAATCACAACAGGTGTTGGTCGCGACGGTCAGGGCATGATTCAGGTTCCCTACGGTATCGAACATAACCCGACATCTTTCAACAATGCTCATGTTAACTCTTGGTATGCTGACTACGGTCACGGAATATTAGGCGGAACATCCGACTATGAAACACCTATCAGCAATGTTGATGCATTAGGCGGCGTTAGCGTTATCAATCATCCCGGCGAATATTCAAGTGCAAGACATGAAGACGATCCGGAAAAGGCATACAATGAAGATTATTCATACTACATCAACAAGTATGCAGATATTCTCAGCAGATATGACAGCTGTATCGGTATCGATATGAACTCAAAGGGCGACGGCAGAACAAGAAACGACCGTAAGCTCTGGGATATCCTTCTTGAAAGATTGGTTCCCACAGGCAGAAATGTTCTCGGTATCTGCACAAGTGACGCTCACAAGAAGAGTGCTGTTGATACAGGTTGGATTGTATATTGCACAAATGAAGGCAATACACCGGAAACTCTCCGTGAATGTCTTGAAACAGGTTCATTCTTCGGCGGTGCAAGAAATATCGAAAATGTCAAAGAGCTTGCATTTATTGAAGCACAGCTCGGCAAAAAGATTACAGGCAAGGACGGCACATGGTCAGTAAAAGACAGCCTCAATCAGCCCGTAGTTACAAATGTTGCAGTTGACGAAGCTGAAGACACAATCACAATCGAAGCTGACAAATCTCTCTTGGTTTATTGGGTTGCTGACGGCGAAGTTATCGCAACAGGTAACACAATCGACCTCGACGATTACTACTACAATGACAAGATTGGCAGCTATGTAAGAGCTGAAATCTTCGGCGAAGGCGGAATTCTTTATTCACAGCCCTTCACACTTGATTACAACGGTGCTCCCTCAGGCGAAGAAGTTCGTTTCTTTGACTGGAACATCATTTGGAGAATTATTAAGGAAGCTCTCATCGGCGTAATCAAAGTAAGCTGATAAACCAAACACAAAAGGCGGCATTAGCCGCCTTTTTTCCCTTTTAAAGAAAGAAGGAATTTGTTAAGATTATGGATTTTGAATCAGCAAAAAAATGTGCAGACCGCCTTGGTGTTACTGTCAGGGCTATTCAGAAATGGGCAAAAGAGGGCAAAATTGAAGGTGCAAAGAAAATCGGTCGAGAGTGGATGATTCCGGTCACCTTTAATTCTGTTCATGAAGAACAGAAGCCAATGTTGTTTTTGCCTCTCACATCTGCTGTCTTTGAAGTCGGCAAAATAGAGGAATATATCGAAAGCATTGAGCTGAAAGAAGAAAAAGAGCTTGCACGAGGAGAGTATTTTTATTATAAGGGCGAGTTCGAAAATGCTACCGAAACCCTCGAGCCGTACCTCGACAGTGAGAATCTCAGTGCAAAAATGACGGCGGCACTAATATGCACATTTTCAAATCTTGCAATGAAGCATCTTCACCTTGTTCACTATTGTGCAAATATTCTGAAAGAAATCTGGAACGAAGCAAAAGAATCAAACCGTTTCAGTCAAGAAGATAAAGCGTTGATTGTTCTTTGTACCAAAACATTGAAAACACAATTGCAGATTGATGATGAAATACAGATGAGAATAGGTGATTATATTCCGTATCTTCCTGACAGATTAAAGCCTTTTGCGTGTTTTCTTATGGCATACAAAGAATTTCTCGAAAAGAAATATGAGTATTCCTTGGGACTTATTGATTCAGCGTTGATACTCGACGGTGCAAAATATCCTATTTCTGCCGCATATCTTTATATAATGGCGGCGATAAACAGAATAAATCTCATGATGATAGATGAAGCAAATCAAAGAGTTGAATTTGCCCATAAGCTTATATATCCCGACAGCCTTCTGATGCCGATTGTCGAGCACCACACGCTTATGCAGGGCACAGCAGAAGCACATTATAAGGACGAGCATCCCGAAACATATAAGAAAATAATGGATATTGCAAAAAATTATAACACCGCCTGGTATGAAATTTATAACAAAAAAAGCGGAAAAAATGTTGCGGAAAATCTCACAACAACCGAGTTTACCATAGCAATGCTTTACAGCCGTAAATGGAAGATAAAAGACATCGCCGAGCATCTGAAAATCTCAGAAAGAACAGTAAAAAACTATCTGCAGATTATCTACGAAAAGCTCTACATAAACAACAGAAAAGATTTGGAAAAATATATACTCTCCTAACGCAAAAACCAATCAGGGACACGTATTACGATTTTCTGATTGGTTTTTATATTTTTAAATTTGGTATTGCTTTTGTTCCAAGTCTGGAATATAATTATAACAAGAAAGAGCGAGGTGGTAGTATGGTATCTTTTATGACTGCAAATGAAGCAGCGGAGAAATGGAACATATCACATAGACGAGTAATTACGCTTTGTCGTGAAAACCGCATTGAAAATGCTGCAATGCTCGGCAATATGTGGATTATTCCTATTGATGCTAACAAGCCTGAAGATGCGAGAAGCTTGAGGTATACCAAAACTGAAGAAAAAACAGTAAAACCTTTCTTGAAATGGGCAGGGGGAAAAGGTCAGCTTTTAAAGGAAATTGAAAAATATTATCCTTTTTCTGATTACAAATATACAAAATACGCCGAGCCTTTTGTTGGCGGTGGAGCAGTTTTATTTGACGTGTTAAGCAAATATGATTTAGAGGAAATTTATATCAGTGACACGAATGCAGAGCTTATGAATACCTACAAATCAATTCGTGATGATGTTGAAGAATTGACTGAATTGCTCCGCAAAATGCAAAATGAATTTATTCCCTTGAACGAGGAAGAAAGAAAAGAATACTATTACGTCAAAAGAGAAAAATTTAATAAATTAAAAAGCTCGGAAACCTTTAATGTTGAGCTTTCCGCACTTATGATTTTTTTGAACAGAACATGTTTTAACGGTTTGTACAGAGTAAATAAAAAAGGTTATTTTAATGTCCCGATGGGAGCATATAAAAACCCTTTAATATGCGATGAAATGAATTTGAAATCAGTATCCGAAAAGCTTAAAAATGTAAAAATTATTTGCGGTGATTATAAGGCTTCCGAAGACTTCATTGATGAGCACACCTTTGTGTATTTTGATCCGCCATACAGACCTTTGACTAAAACATCAGGATTTACGGCATATACAGAAGCTTTGTTTAATGATGAAGAGCAAATCAAACTTGCAGATTTTATAAAAGAGATTAACAAAAAAGGTGTAAAGATTCTTGCAAGTAACTCTGATCCAAAGAATGTTGATGAAAATGATGACTTTTTCGACAAAGCATATTCAGGTTTTAACATAACAAGAGTTGATGCGGTCAGAATGATTAACAGTAACAGTAAAAACAGAGGCAGTATAAAAGAACTTTTAATTTCAAATTTTTAAGGAGAATTTTATATGAGAGATTTTAATGGGTGGTTGTCAAGTTTTCGAGATAGCATTGCTGATTACAAATATTATATTGATTTTGAAAAAGTACATAGAAATGTTGATAATATAAAAGTTGAACTCAACATATTAAATTCGCTTATAAATTCAAACAATATTGAAGAAGATTTTAAGAATTTGATAACCAAGTATCCGGAAACATTAAAATGTATTCCGCTACTTTTAGCCGTCAGAACAAGTGAGATTCAATGTCAAGATGAAAAAGGTAGTCATATTTATAAATTTAACCCTAAAGAAATTGTTTCCAATAATAATGATAGTGATTTATATTGTTATTTCATGAGAGAGACAGGGTTATTTGATTTGTTAGAAAACCACATTGTTAATAATTTAGTTGACTATGTAACAGGTGTTGAAACGGGTCTTGATTCTAATGGTCGAAAAAATCGTGGTGGTCATCTAATGGAAGATTTGGTGGAGAAGTATATTAAAAAGGCTGGATTTGTTAAGGGTGAATCATATTTTAAAGAGATGTATATTCACCAAATTTCGGAGTTATACAATATAGATTTATCAGCAATTTCAAATCAAGGTAAAATGGAAAAGCGTTTTGACTTTGTTATTAAAACAGATACAATGATTTACGGAATAGAAACTAATTTTTATGGTTGTCGTGGAAGCAAATTGAATGAAACCGCACGAAGCTACAAAGCTCTTGCTTGGGAAGCGGAAACGATAGATGGATTTACTTTTGTTTGGATTACCGACGGAAAAGGTTGGTTTACTGCACGAAATAACCTTGAAGAAACTTTTGATACTATGGAACATATTTACAGTATTAAAGATTTAGAAGATGGGATTATAAGTGAGGTCTTTAAATAATGACAAAGAAAATAACTAAGTGGGAGCCTGACGATTTCGAGCTTGAAATGACAACACATTGGTCATTTCCTAAAAGAGGAGATTGGGCCACTCACGATGCAAAGTGGAGAGGAAATTGGTCGCCTTACATTCCGAGGAATATTTTGTTGCGTTATTCAAATGAAGGCGATTTAGTGCTTGATCAGTTTGCAGGTGGCGGAACTACTCTTGTGGAAGCTAAATTGCTCAACAGAGATATCATCGGTGTAGATGTAAATGATGTTGCTCTTACACGATGCAGAGAAAAAACAGATTTCGAATACGAAAAAGCGAACGGCAAAGTTTATATTCATAAAGGCGATGCAAGAAATCTTGATTTTATACCTGACGAAAGCATCGATTTGATTTGCACACACCCTCCGTATGCTGATATAATTAAGTACAGTGAAGATATTTCCGAAGATTTATCTTTATTAAAAGTTAAAGATTTTATTGAAGAAATGAAAAAAGTGGCTGAAGAAAGCTATCGTGTTTTGAAAAAAGATAAGTTTTGCACTATTTTAATGGGTGACACTCGTCAAAAAGGTCATATGATACCGATGTCATTTGATGTAATGAAAGTGTTTCAAGATGCAGGTTTCAAACTAAAAGAACTTATAATCAAAGAACAACATAACTGCAAGGCAACTGGTTATTGGAAAACCAACAGTGTGAAATATAATTTTTTGCTGATTGCCCATGAGTATTTATTTGTGTTTAAAAAGTAATTGTTCGTTTAAACGAACAGTGCGAAAGCAAGAAAAAACCTTGATATTTCAAGGTTTTTGTTTTTTTATTTTCTGAATATGAAAATAAATTTGCACTTTTTTACATATAAAATTCCTCTGTTAAGGTAATTATTTTTGATTTATAATCATAGTTGTAAAACGAAACAGGAGGTATTCTATGGCAAAGCCGAAGGAGAAAAAAAGACTTTACCAATTAGATTCCGACACGATTGAAGTTGTTTTTTACTATAACGAAAAATCAGACAGATATTTCGGAGAATATCCTGATTTTTCAGAAGACCCCAGACACACACCGAGCGGTTTTCCCTGGGTAAATGTAACGGGCGGTTGTGACTATTCCGGTGATGAAGACACGGACTGCGGTTCATGTCAGTTTTTCATCTGTGAGAACAAAGGCGATTTAATCGGTATATGTAAAAACGAAAAGCTTAAAAGAGGTTAGAAGAAGGAGTGAACATAATGAGAAACAAGAGAGGTTTATTTAAAATTCTGTCAATGGTAATGGTGCTCGTGATGGTGGTCACCGTAATACCGTTGGGAATGTTGTTTACCGCAAGTGCGGCGACACCGTATCAAAAGGTGTCCGATGCTTCCACTATGGACGGTTGGAAGAATTTTTTCGGAAAAGACAGTGAAAACACCGAGAATGCGGGCGGTATATGGACAGACAAGTCAGTTCTTGCCGACGCATCTCAGTTACCGGACTTAAAAGATGCTTACGGTGACGATGTTAATCTGACCGTCGCAGACGACAGCTTTTTGGTTGCGTTATCTGCAATAGCATCAAACAAGTCAATTGTAGGTTACTCCTACATTCCGACAGATACTGTATTACTTTTAGACATTTCCAATTCAATGAATAACAGCGGTTCTGTTGACGAAATGGTATTGGCTGCAAATACGGCAATCACAAGACTTTTAGAGCTCAACAAAAATAACAGAGTTGGTGTTGTTGTATATTCCGCAACATTCGGTTCATCTGTTGTAAACAGCGAACATTCCTACACATTCTTCCCCCTTGGCCGTTATACCGCAAGCTCAAAGGTTACAAATAACAACGGAACATCCTCAACAGCAGATGATTTCAAGGTAGGCAAATATTTGCAGAACTCCGGAACAACTTTAAGCATTGCAAGCGGTGTTAAAAATGCTTCGGGTAAGACAATGAGTAAGTCAGTCAGAGTTTCGGGCGTAACATTTATTCAGAACGGACTTGACAGAGTATCCGATGTATTTGAAGCGGCAGCTAAAAACGGCGGCTCTGTAGTATCGGGTGACGGCTTCCAGGCAGGTGCACAGAGAATGCCTGTAATGGTTCTCATGTCAGACGGTGCACCGACAATCGGTACAAGAAGCTATATGTCCCCTGCAAATTACAATGTAGGTAACGGAAGTGCATCTTCCGCACAGCTCGCATTCCTTACTCAGCTTACATCTGCTTATGTCCATGAAAGAGTAAAGGGCTTTTACAATAACACAGACCCCTTGTTCTATACACTCGGTTTGGCTGTTGGTTCAGATTCAAACGCAATCAGCGTACACAATCCTTCAAAATCTTCAAGCACAATAAAGGGTTGGTGGACATCTTATCTCAAGGCATCAAACAATGCAACGGTCAGCCTTAAAAACGGCAGCTCAACATTCAGCGTAAAGAGAAGCTCACTTGTTACAGGCTATGATTATGTTGACAAATATTTTGAAGCAAAGAATAACAGTGCATTGATGAATGCATTCCAGTCAATCGTTGACCAGATTATAATTCAGTCACTTTACAGACCGACATTGGTTGAAACAGATGCTAACAATGACGGTTACATAGAATTTATTGATGATATCGGCGATTTCATG
Source organism: Acutalibacteraceae bacterium (assembly GCA_045540355.1). Taxonomy (GTDB): domain Bacteria; phylum Bacillota; class Clostridia; order Oscillospirales; family Acutalibacteraceae; genus RGIG2945. The sequence goes on from JAZQHB010000077.1 coordinate 20,103, forward strand.
AAGGTCGAGGACATCAAGGGTATAATGATTGGCGACAAGCTTTATACCGGTGAGTATCTTTGCGAACAGTTTAAAAATCCGACAAAGGCTTTCGGTACTGTTTCAAAACCGACCGCACTCGGTAAGGCGTTTGTTTCCGCTGTTCAGGAAAGAATAGGTACAAAATCCTTTGATGAAGCATATAATCTCATTTCAAACGCATATAACCACGGACAGCTTTCTTACACAGATGCAAATGATTACAGCAACTATATCGGTTGGTATGCTGATGCTGACGGCAATTTCCTCGGCTTCTGGGACGAAAGCCACACTTACGCACAGAAACCCGATAATGCGGTTTATGCAAATAAATCTTACGGTATGCTCGGCGAAATTGCAGACGGCTATAATGAAAGTGACCTGATGTATGTTGCGATTCAGGTTCATACGAAAATCATGAGCAAGGAGGAAGCAAACGCAACAGACAAAGACACACTTGTTGCAGGACATTGCCAGGTACTATTCCGTATTCCGTCGGCATTGGTACCGATAATCTCTTACAGCATCAGCCTTGAAGGAACAAGCTATGCAACTGCGAAAAACATCAAAATGGAAATTGATGAAGCAGAGCCGATAAGACTTCTCTTTGAAGTAGGTCTCAGAAATGACATTGATGAGTACAATATTGTTGATGTGCTTCAGGACAAATTCCGTGTTGAAGACCCCAACGACCCCGATTACGGAAAATACAGACTTTATACAAATGAGTGGAGTGTTGAGCAGTTCAACAACTCAATTTCAGACGATGCTGACTCAGGACATATTGCACCGTCTGAGGCGATAAATACAATTTCATTCTTTGAACCCAGCCATGAGAATGAAAGATATTACTTTACAGAAGATACAGCGGTTTATGTGAAAAACGGAAACACTTATGAAAAATATGTAAGTGCTGACAAACCTAACTGGGCACCTGATACCTTCTACCACCAGCATAATGCATTTGAATATACGGCGGCAACTGATGACGGAAATGCGGCAAATCTTATACAGTCTTATGAGGAAATTCCCGAAGCATCGTTTGCAAAAGTAGAAAAAGCAAAAAGCGGTAATACATGGAATATACCGAAAGATACCATTCACCGCACAATGGATGTTTATAACGAAGTCAAGGATACAAACTCCACAGAAACTCTCAAATACGCACACTATCCCGTGATTGAACGAGGAGACAATTATTACTATGCAAGTGTTATCCACGGTAACAACGGACTTCTGACAGTAGACCCTGCAACGGGTATAAAAATCACCAAGGAAATTGATGATACAATCGCAGGCGTGACAGATGCATTTGAATTCAATGTATTTGTTGAGGGTGCAAGCGGAAAGTATAAAGCAGTTTATGATGCTGCTGACGGCACAAGAACAGAAAAGAGCGTTACATTTGATTCAGATTCGAATGCAACCGTAGAGCTTAAAGCAGGTGAAACGGTATACATTGTCGGCTTACCCGAAAATGCCGAGTATAAGGTTGAAGAAGCACCGACTGAGCTTTATGATGTTGCAGAAAAGAAAAATGATACCGGCGTAATTCGCTCAAAGCTTATTGCAGACATTGATTTCCTTAACACAATGAAGAGAAGCGGATACCTCGTTGTATCAAAGCAGGTTGAGCATCCTTTTGCAGCAGACCCTGAATTGATGAAGGATATTGAGTTTGACTTCACCGTCACACTCACAAACGGTGATTTTGAATATACCGAAGAAAAGGTTGAGGCACATTATACTGATGCTCCCGATGAAGTAGTTTTACTTGATGTTGTTGATAATGAAATCAAATTCACACTCAAAGATAACAAAGCAATTCATATTGAATTATTGCAGGGCTGGACAGCAGAAGTAAAGGAAGAAGCAAAGCTTCCTGACGGCTTTAAGCTTGACGAAAGTAAGACGGTAATTCCCGACAACAAAGTTATTTCCACAACGGAAAATGTTGTTTACAGCTTCGTGAATAATTACGAGCCTGAAGAGGTACAGCTTGACGATGTAACTCTTGAGCTTTCAAAGACACTTGAAGGCAGAAGATGGCTTGACAGAGATGAATTCAAGTTCGCAATCAGTCGCTATAGTCCCGCAAACGGTCGATATGAAATGCTTCCCGGCGGTATAGAAACAGTTAAAAAGTCTGCAACAGACAAGACTGTCGAATTTGGTGAAGTTCTGACAGAAGCATTGTTGAATGAAAAATATGCGGCAGCAGGTACTTACCACTACAGGATAACAGAGTTAGTTCCGATTGATACAATGGGTATCAGCTACGACAGAGCATCAAGAAACTTTGATGTTGTTGTAACAGATAACGACCTCGACGGAAAGTATGAATATACAGTTGTTGCAAAAACAGAAACAACCGTCACAAAGGATAACAACGGTTATACTGTAAAAGCTGATTTTGAAAACAGATATTCAGCATCGGGACTTGCAGAGATTGAGGTTAATATTTTCAAGAAAGTTCAATCCTCTACGGGCGAAGCTTTCTCACTTGAAGGCTTTGAATTTACAGTATATGACAAGGCAACAAATGAGGTTGTCGGAGCTGCAAACACAACAGATGCTGAGGGCAAAGTTGAATTTGTATTCGCATACACAGCAGACCTTGTAACGGCGGATACTCCCAAGGTCTTCAATTATGTAATCAAAGAAACCGATTCGGGTATTCCCGGAATGACCTATGCTGACGATGTTGAATTCAGCGTAACTGTAAAAGATGAGCTTAACGGAAAGATTAGTGCAGCAGCAGATATCGCAAAAACGGACGAAGACGGAAGATACATCATTGATGTAACAAACATCTACGAACCGAAACCTGCTGAAGCAAGAATCGAAGGCACAAAGGTATATCTTGATTTTGCAGGCAACAACAAAGCACTTGCAGGCGGAGATTTCACATTTACGCTCACTCAGACAGATGCTCAATATAACGAGCTTGCAAACGGAAATGTTTTCACAACCGTAAACGGTGCTGACGGCAAGTTTGGCTTTGATTTGAGCTTTGATAAGGTCGGAACATATTATTACACTCTGACCGAAGTGAACGGCGGAAATGAGCTTATTGATTACGATGAAGGTGTTTACGAAGTCAAGATAACAGTCACCGATGATATCAGCGGAAAGCTTAAGGCAGAAGTTGAAATTTTCAGACGCGATGACAAGACTACGGAAGTTGTTTTCGAAAATGTATACACACCCGTACCCAATGACCTCTACATTCCTATGTTTGCACAGAAAAAGGTCAACAATATAGGCTTTGATACAATAGGTCTTAAGGGCTTTGAGTTTGAGCTTAAACAACACGATTCGGAGAATGTATGGAAAAGAGTATCAGTTCCCGACGGAAAAGCGGAATTCAGGCTCAGATACACAAAGGACGATATAGGTAAAACTTATACCTACACTCTCAGAGAAATCGCGGGAGATAATCCTTATATTACCTACGATACAACAGAATACACAATCACGGTAAGCATTGCTCTTGATATTGAAACAAATACACTTACAGCAGAAATTACCAAGAACGATGTTAAGGTTGATAAGGTAAATGCGGTATTTACAAATATCTACGATTACACACCTGTTCCCGAAGATGTAAAAGTATATTTTACTGCAAACAAGATAGTAAGAAATAAGGGAACAGATAAAATCGGTCCTGACGGATTTGAGTTTGTGCTCGAAGATATGAACGGCGAAAAAGTCGAAAAGACTACCGGAATTACAGGAACAGTAGTCTTCGGTGTCGGATATACGGCAGAAGATGTCGGCAAGGTGTTCACATATAAACTGTATGAAACACAGGGTACAAAGCCTTATGTAACTTATGATGATACGGTTTATGAAATAAGCGTAAAGGTATTGCTTGATAAGGATACAAACGAGCTTTACACCGAAATCACCAAGGACGGCAGAAAGGTAAATCTTGTGTTGGCAACATTCGTGAATGAATATGATTTCACACCTGAAGTACCGTCGACAGACCCGACTGAGCCTTCAACAGACCCGACTGAGCCTTCAACGGACCCGACCGAGCCTTCGACAGATCCGACCGAGCCTTCGACAGACCCGACTGAGCCTTCGACGGACCCGACCGAGCCCTCGACGGACCCGACCGAACCTTCAACGGATCCGACCGAGCCTTCAACAGACCTGACTGAGCCTTCGACAGAGCCGACGACGGAACCGTCAACAGAGCCTGTAACGGAACCCACCACGGAATCCACAACTGAACCGACAACCGAAGAAGTAACTTATGATGACAACACAGATATTCCCAAGACAGGAATTGAACATAATGTGCTTCTCTGGGCGTTGATGTTCATGATGGGCGGTGCAGCACTTGTTGTGCTCAAGAAAAAGAAAGTAAGATAAAAGTAAACCTCTTGAATAATGTTTGAGGTCGATTCACCTTAGTGGTGAGTCGACCTCATCATTTTTAGTTTTATATCTATCAGAGCACGGCTTTGTAAGTGCAAAGTGCAAAACGCAAAGTGCAAAACGAAGGGTGGACTTCGTCCACACCTATTGTAATGTAAATTGTTTTATTTTCATTTGCTGTGTGTGATTAAAAATCATGCGGTGTACTATGATTGATATTCAGTGTTCTCTGACAGATAAAAAATTGCACCTCTGCACAATTTGTGCAGAGGTGATTTTGTTTTCATATTGTTTTTGAAAGCTCGTCAAGTGTTTTGCGTTTTTTATTGCGGAGCTTGTCATCATCTTTCGGATAACCGACTGTTATCACAAGCCTTGGAGTATATTTCAAATCACATATTTTCTGAATTTTATCCGCATCTAACCAGCCGAGGATACAGGTGCCGAGACCTTGTGTCGTTGCTTCTGCGGTCAGGTAAGCACTCGCGATGCCTATGTCTATTGAACGATAGTCGTTATTTTTGAGCTTTGCACCGACTGCTGCCGTTTTGACATAGGGCATTTCTGAAATGACGATTGCAACCGGAGCATCAAGAGCGAACTTGTTCATACCCATACTCATAGTTGCTTTTTCAACCTCTTTGGCTTTTTCGCCCTTGCAGACGGTCAGAAAATACGGTTGTCCGTTGCAAGCTGAGGGTGAGAGTCTTACTGCTTCCAATATCGCGTCAAGCTTCTCCTGCTCAACTTCTCTGTCGGGATTATAGCTTCTGCATGATTGCCTTGTGTTTATTATCTCTGAAAAATTCATAATTTACCTCGTTTTATCAGCCGTGGAACAGCCAGAAATATAATGCGGCGAGAATTCCCGCACCTATGAGTGCAAGGAAAATACGGATTGTTGTGCCGATTTTTCTCTTTCTGATATTCCTTTCTCGTTCTGTGCTTAATTCATCTGCTCCTTTTTTGGAGTAATCTGCTCCGCCTTTTTTTGTTTCATATCGTTCAACCGATTTTTCATAAAGAAGTGTGAATGCGGTGCTGAGTGCTGCCTGAACGAGTGTTTCAGCCGTTTCGTCCTTGTCGCCGTGAACGGTTGCAACTTTAGCACTTTCATCATCTGCGAGAGCTACATACATAAAGTAAGAGCCTTCCTCTGAATTTTCTGTTCTGAGAACATTTGAAACTGCAACACCGTAGTGGGTGTTTTCGCGGGATTCTTTCGCACCGACGGCGAGGTCGATTATATATTGCTTCACATCGGAAATGTCACGGTCTTTATAATAATCCGAGAAGAATACAACCTGGTCAGAGCAGTCAACTCTGTCACAAACTTCCTTTACAAAAGTGACAGTTTTTGTTGCTGCAAAGGCACAGCTTGCTTCTGCCTGTCTTAAAGCAAAAACTCCCTTAGAAACTGCCTCGAAAAGCTCCGAGCCCTGAGCTTCCTCTTTTTCTGAAACAACAGGCTCTTCGTATGTAAGACCGAGTGTTTCGGTGATGAATGAAATGAGGTGAGCGTCAAGAATGTACTCAAGCTTCCTTGTGCCCATGGGAACGAGAATAAGCCATTGATTGCCCGACTTGAACGCGTAACCTGAAAACAGACCGTTATCTGAGGGGAATTCTATTGCACCTACAGGAATGGTTGCGTGTTCGTTGCGTTCATCTTCGAGAGTTCTTGAGCTTGCAACAGAAATGAGGTCGCTGATTGTATCGTTGACACTCGAGGGGAGTGATAAAGCTTTTGAAAGGAGCTTTTTTGTTGCAAGATAAACAGAGGTTTCCGCACCTACAAGGACAACATCTGTATTATGGAATGATGCAGACAATTCCTTGAGAAATGTGCCCGGGTCATTTGACCTTTTGAATGCTTCTGCCTCGTCGAAATACTTTGAAATTGAATCAAAAATCAGTCTTTGTGAAACATCAAGACTTAATGATGAGGTTGTATCTAATGACAGGAATTTTATTTTCATATATTACAAATCCTTTCTTTTAATGTCAGGGCTTCCATTGTTCGGAATTCTTATACGGATTATTTGTACCTTTTTTATCGTACCATGCCTGAGGAAATCTCGGACTCGGATTGACATAAGCTTTTGAAACATCAACCGTTTCACTTTCACCCTCACGCACCATTCGTGCAACGATGACAAGTCTTGCGTCTTCAAAATCATATATACAGGTTGAGAGTGTGAGAAGCTTGTCGCCGGGGAGAACATCAACACCGGTTTCATAAAGTGAGCGTTGCTTGACTTCTTCGCCGAAGCGTTTGACCTGAGTTTCTGAAATTTCTGTGTTGTAATACTCAAAAACATAGCCGTTGTCATCAGCTAATTTTGAATTGGTAATCATGACGGAGCAGATTTTCCATTTGTGGTCAGCAAACAAAGTGTTGTATTCAATTATCGGATAATTCTTAAATGTATCAAGCGAGCGATATTTTTTAAGATGTCCGAAAAGGATACCCGAGTTGATATTGTGCCCGTAGATTACCGTATTGTTGTCAAGATTTAACATCTCGTTTCGGCAGTCAACAAAGAGCGTGCCGTTTCTGGTATAGTTGTTATGAAAATCTCTCGAAAGATATTCCTTATTATCCTTGGATTTAACAACCGCCATGTCAACGCCTGCACCGGGCACCTTGAGCCAACCCGCAAAATCGGGATTTTTGGCATAGAGGTCAGCGTATTTTATCTGCATTTCCGTTGGGAAGTTGATGTTATTGTGCTTGTCTTCGACTTCTTTCCAATCGTCGTATACTTCGCCGTTTTCAAGCAATTCCACTTGCTCGGAAATACGGTGATTTACGATAGATGGCTCTACAATGAAATTTTTTATAAGATATCCGCCGCTGATGAGCATTGCAATAATGGAAATTATCAGCAATGTTTTACGGATAATCTCCTTTGTTGAGTCGCCTTTCCACGGCAGAAATGATTTAAAAAACCGTTTGAACAGAGGCTCCTTTTCTTCAACATCGGCAAGAAGCTCAGAGATTTCTTCACTTTTCTTCAATGACAACTATTTCACCTCTTTCAAAATCATATCAAGGGCACAGTCGGTTGCGGCAAGTCGGTTTTTATCGCGGTCACCGCTTCCTGTTCTGAGCTGAACACAGTTGATTTTTTCACCATAGGCTATTGCGATATATATAAGTCCTGCTGGTTTACCGCCTTCGGAGGGGTCGGGACCTGCAATACCTGTTATGCCTATACCGATGTCGTCACCGACAATTCTTCTGACACCGTCTGCCATCTGCTTTGCTACCTCGGCATCAACCGCACCTTTTGCTTCGATTACTTTTTCGTCAACACCCAAAAGCGTCGTTTTGACCTCGTTTGAATAGGACACAATACCGCAACGGAAAACCGATGATGCACCGCCGATGTCGGTGATTCTTTTTGCAAGAAGTCCGCCTGTGCACGATTCTGCAAAGGCAACCGTAAGATTTTTTTCGGTGAGCAATTCAACAACAGTCTGTTCAGGTTTTTTCAATTATAATCCCTCTTTTGATATTCTGATACCGCTGACGGCTCTTTCAACAAGTCCGTCAATGTCGAGATTCTTTTCTGCTTCTTCAAGCATTTCAAGCTTGGGTCTTGTTCTCGGATGCTTGGGAGTGAATACCGTGCAGCAGTCCTCGAACGGCTGAATTGAAATATCGAATGTATCAATTTTTCTTGAAATACTGATAATTTCTTCTTTGTCCATTCCGATAACGGGACGGAATACGGGAATATTCACAACATTATCTGTGCAACCCAATGCCCACAAGGTCTGACTTGCAACCTGACCGACACTTTCACCCGTAATCAATGCACCGCAGTCTTCTTTTCGTGCTACCGCTTCGGAAATTCTCATCATAAATCTTCTCATGACGAGAGTGAAAAGCTCCTCGGGGCAGTTGTCGCGGATTGCTTCCTGAATTTCCGTAAACGGTACGGTGAATAATGTTATTCTGCCCGAATATTTTGCAACCTGTGCCAATAAATCGTGAACCTTCATCTCAGCTCGTTCACTTGTATACGGCGGTGATGCAAAGTGTATCGCGTTGAGCTGAAGTCCTCTCTTTGCCATCATATAGCCTGCAACCGGACTGTCGATACCTCCGCTGATAAGAAGCATCGCTCTGCCTGCTGAGCCCGAGGGCATACCGCCCGCACCTTTAATCTGATTGCCGTGAATATAAATATATTGGTCTCTGACCTCGACGGTCACAATAAGATCGGGATTGTGAACATCAACCGTCAGATGCGGAAATCTTGAAAGTATTTTTGCACCTGTTTCTCTGCAGATTTCAGGAGAGGTAAGCGGAAACTTTTTGTCGGAGCGTTTTGCTTCAACTTTAAAAGTTCTTGCCGCCTGCAACTGAGGTGCTAAGTAGTCGGCAGTATTTTCTAACACTGCCTCCATTGTTTTTTCGACCGCCAATGCTCTTGAAAAAGCGGCAATGCCGAAAACATGCTTGATTCTTTCGCAAGCTTCATCAAAGTCGATAAACTCATCAGGAGAGGTTATCATTATTGTTGACTGTGCTATTGTATATTCAAACTTACCGATACTTGAAAGTCTTCTTCTGATATTCTTAACGAGCATTTCTTCAAAGGTGCGTCTGTTAAGACCCTTCAAAGCAAGCTCACCGTTTTTGATTAAAATTACTTCCATTGTTTTATCCTTTCTGTGAGCGTATTGAGAGTGTTATTCTATTGAGTGTTTACATTTTGCACTTACTTTGCAATTCTGTCTCTGCCTAACTTTATACCCTCAATAAGCATATCAATATGGAGCTTTGTGTTGAAGCGGGAAAGGCTGATTCTTATTGCAGAATCAATAACCTCGGGAGCAAGCCCCATAGCTGTCAGCACATGACTTCTGTGTCCTTTTGAACAGGCAGAGCCGCCTGAAACATAGACACCGTGTTCCGATAAGAATGTCACCATCGTCTGGCTCGGAACACCTAAAACCGAAAAATTGGTTATATACGGACAAGCATCATCGGGAGAATTGATAACAACTCCGTCTGTCTGCCTTAATCTTGAAACAAGATAGTCACGCAGAGCCTTCGTTTCTGCCAACTGTTTTTGTATATTGGGCAAATCTGTTGCTGCCGCCGCAAAGCCGATTATTGCGGGCATAGGCTCGGTGCCCGGTCTGATACCGTTTTCCTGACCGCCGCCGACGATGTGCGGTGCGATGTTTGTGCCTCTTTTGACATAAAGCACGCCTGCACCTTTCGGTCCGTGAATTTTGTGGGAACTTAAAGTCATCATGTCAACGCCCATGCTCAAGGGTCTTGTGACAATTTTACCGAAAGACTGAACCGCATCACAATGCACCAACGCTCTTGAGCCCGATGCATTGACTGCCGCACGGACTGCCTCAATCGGTTGGATACTGCCGACCTCGTTGTTAACATGCATAATGCTGACAAGGCAGGTGTCCTTTGTAATTGCTTTATATAAATCCTGAATGTTTATTTTTCCGTCCTTGCCGACAGGAAGATATTTTACATCGTAACCCTCGGCTTCAAGCTTTTTGCAGACTTCTCTGACGCTCGGATGTTCGATTTCGGTTGTGACAATTCTCTTGCCCTTGCCCGAGTTTCTTCTTGCTGCACCGTAGAGTGCGATATTATTCCCGTCAGTACCGCCTGCGGTAAAGAATATTTCCGATGCCTGACATGAAAGCTTCTGAGCAAAAATTTCTCTTGCTTTCTTTTGCTCGGAAAAAGCGATTGTACCGATATTGTGAAGAGAAGACGGATTTCCCCAAGCTTCTCTTAAGCTTTTATTTATTGCCTCAATTGCCGTATCACAAACAGGCGTTGTTGCACTGTTGTCGAGATAGGCCTGCGAGGATAAGTTAAACAATCTGATTCCCCCTATTATAATCATATCATATTATACAATATTCATTTTAATCTTGCAATGTTTTTGTTTTAAAAAAATTGTGAATAAACTTCTTTGACTGTGAAAAAAACGGTCAAAAAACAACACAAAAAATATTTGTAGTATTTGTAGAAAATGTAAAATTCATCTGAAACATCTTGAATTTTTTGCACACTCATGATAACATTAGTTGTAGTGATATAAAAACAGAAAAGGAGATAAATATTATGAAACACAGTAAATTCACACGCATCCTGGCAATTATAATGTCATTGGTGCTGATGACATCTGTAGTGACTGTTACTGCATCGGCAAATAATGCACCGACAGCAAGCATAGCGGTACAGTCTGAAGAAGCAGATGAAGGCAGAATTATTGTAATCAACGGCAAAGAGTGTAATGTAAGCACCTTTGGCGGAATAGTTAAAGGTCTGGTAAATTGCAGGTCAACCGATGATTTGATGCGAATTCTTTATACCTTGGGCGACCATTTAATCACGGGAATTTTCGGTATGCTGCAGAGGCTTTACAAGGAGCCCGCAGACTTCATACCTGAAGAAGAGTATGTTACTGAAAACTTCTATAGCGGAACAAAGGAAGAACACAAGGATAACGCAGTTTGGAAATTGGGCTATTCTCAGAAATCGCTCACGCCCTCAGATATTTTGGTTAAAGAAAAATATTACAGCGGCGGATATATTTTCGCACCGAAAATTGACCCTGAACAAGTACTTCAGGAAAACGGAAAAGTTCTGGACGGAATAAAGGTCAGAGCTATCGCATTAGATGCAGGTAACGGTACAGCTTTGTTTGCAACTATTGATGCGATTGGTTTTTCAAATGCAGATGTCAGAGATATTCGTCAAAGACTTGCTGCTTATGCAGAAGAAAACAACATCGTAAGTGTCAATGTTTTCGCAACACATTGCCACAGCTCAATTGATACAATGGGAATATGGACTAACACTTTCCCGACACTTATTTCAAATCTTTTCAAAAACCGTGCAGGATTTGAAATGCCCGATTCAGCGGCAAATCAGACCTTTGTAAAGATGGTTAAAACAAAGACTGTTGCGGCAATGAAAGAGGCTTTTGAAAATATGGAAGAAGGTACACTTGACTTTGCTTCCTATGATGCGTCTTCCTATATCAGCAATGTCAGAAAATTTGACCAGAATGCAAAAGAGGCTGTCGGAGCAGTTGACAAAACGATTGAACGATTTGTTTTCACTCCTGTTGACGGTTCAGAGCCGACCATGATAGTAAACGGCAATGCACATCCCAATATTGCATCTGTAGATGATTATTCTATTTTCTCATCTGACTATGTAGGTGCAATGGAAAAGGTTATAAACGAGGCAGGATATAACTTTATGTTCTTCAACGGTGCAATCAGTAATATCAAGATTGTTCACAAGAGCATAACAAGAGACGGACTTTCACTCAAATCCCGTGAATCATCACACCGTTGGGGTTATGAATTGGGCTTCCATCTGATTTACATAGATAAATCTGAAGACGAGCTTGCAAATGATGCTGAGGTAATTGCAAAACGCGACAAGTGGTTGCCTGCTTCTGATAATTACGAAGGTACGAAAGGTACACCTTGGTACACAGGCAAAAAGGGCGTGACACCGCAACAGCTTGACCCGATACTCAATATCAAGCATGAGGAATTGAGAATCAAGGTTGACAGTCAGCTTATGAAGTTGGTCTGCAAGGCAAATGTTATCAACGCAAATATACTCAAAGCTGAAGACGGAACATATAAATATGTAACAGAAATCGGCTATATGGAAATCGGTGATAAGAAAGTGGTATTTGTACCCGGCGAAATTGAACCTTCCTTGGTATTCGGCGGTGACCTTCTTAAAGCAAAATATTCCTACAGCGGAATGGATTACAAAGGCTCAATCCTTAAAGATATTATAAAAGACGATAACCTTATGGTATTCGGTCTTGCAAACGATGAAATAGGCTATATCATTCCTGATAATGATTACTGCGATTTAGGCTTGTTCGGTGATGCTCATCATAAAGAGGAGTTGCTCGTTCTTCACCCCAATCTCGGCTCAGAGCTTGTTGAGGAATACAGCGTCTTCGCAAAATAAGTTAATGTTTCAAACAGGAACGCTCTTTTAAAGGGCGTTCTTTTTTTGTTGACTTGCACAAATTTGTTTTCTTCGCTTGTATCAGGTGACGAATTTATCGCAGGTGTGATAAAACTGTTGAAAAAAACACCCGATTATGTTAAAATATAAACAAAGTATAGTGGGTTAATGTCCCTTGTACTCAAAAGGATTTTTATTTCAACAGATAGATATTACACGAAAGGAAGGCTCTATCATGAAACACAGAAAATGGACAAGAATTTTTGCTTTGGTTATGTCGTTGGCACTTGTTTTTTCGGCAGTATCGGCGTCAAGAACTGCACTTGAAACACAGATTGAATTTGATGTACCTGAGATTGAGGCTGCGGATTCCGCGAATTACATAGCTGAAGGCGAGATATTAAAAGACCCTGCTTTCAAGGAAACCGTAAAAAAGGTAAATGAGGTTTTACAGAATACAACCGAAAACATCATCGGTGAAAAGCAGCTTGCTGCAGAAGTAGCTGATGTTGAAATGACGGTGGAAGAAAACGCAGTTGTCGGCGGTGTGGAATATGACCTCAAATCATTATCTGGAATCATCAAAGCTCTTATCAGGGCAAAGAATAATAACGAAAGAAAATATATCGGTCTTTCAATACTTGAAAATATTTTCACAGGTCTTCTCGGAGCGATAAGTGATATGATAGACCCGCCTGCCGATGTTCTCGACAAGGACGAGTTTGAGTCGACGGATTTTTATGCAGGCACTCAAACATTCCTTGATACCCCCGCAAAGGATGCAAAATGGAGCCTCGGTTATGCTCAGGCATCACTTGTTCCCGATGATATCAATTCAAGAAATTATTACCTCGGCGGTTATCTCATGCAGCAGCTCGGCGGCAATAAGGTTGAAGATGTTATTGATGATATGAAGGTCAGAGTTATCGCAATGAACGATAATTCAGGCAGAGGCACCGTTATCTTTGCAACTATCGACTGCATAGGTATTTCAAACAAGGATATCCGCACAATCCGTAATAAGCTTGCAGATTATGCAAAGGAACATAATGTTGTAAGCATCAATGTTTTCTCAACACACAGTCACAGCTCAATCGACACCCAGGGTCTTTGGAATCCGCTTCTTCCCACAATGTTAAACAACGGTTATGTAAAACGCACAGGCAAGGGCGAAATGCAGACGGGTACTGATGAGAAGTTTATGAAGCTTCTCACAACAAGGACCGCAAATGCAATGAAGGCTGCTTGCGAAGACCTTGAAACAGGCATACTTAAATACTCAGAGTATGATGCAACTCATTATTATGCAGATGACAGACCGTCAGCGGACAATGTTAAATCCGTAGTAGGAAGACTCGGCAGATTTGTTTTCACTCCGGATTCAGGCACAACGCCGACAATTATTGTAAACGGCGGTGCACATCCGAGTATTACAGGTCTCAAAACTGATGAAAGCTCAGGCAGAGAATTGTCTGCGGACTATGTTGCAACAATGGAAGAAGTTATCAATGCGGCGGGTTATGATTTCATGTTCTTCAACGGTGCAATCAGCGGAATTTATCCCGAAAGAGGTCTTTCAGGTGACGGAGTTGAAATAACGCACCGCTATGAAATTGCTCAGCGTTACGGCTATGAATTGGGACTTCATGTTCTCTACATGACAAAATCGGAGGCTGAAATTGCAAGAGATGCTTTTGCAACAGAGGCACTCAATAAATATCTTCCCGCAGATTACAGTGAAACCGGCAAGGGCTCACTCTGGTATAAAGGAAAAACAGCTTGTGAGGAAACAGAGGTTACTCCGATTCTCAACATCAAGGCGAAGGAAATTCTCATCAGGGTTACAAATCCGCTTTTCACCGCAGTCGGAAAGATTGGTCTTACGAACTCAAATATGGTGACAGATGTAAACGGAACTTATTATTATGTTTCTGAAATCGCATATCTTGAAATCGGCGAAAAGAAAGTAGCAATGCTTCCGGGTGAAGTTTCACCTGACCTCTTTACAGGTAAGGGCGGATATACCGCAGAAGGCTCTGTAACACAGAATCAGTATGCATATCCCACATTCCCCGAAATCGCCGGTGACGAAAATCTCCTTGTTTTCGGACTTGCGAATGATGCTATCGGTTACATCGTTCCCGATAACGATTACTGCAACTGCATTATCAACTATCAGGAATTGATTTCACTCGGCGAAACAGTAGCATCAACACTTTCAGTAGAGTTTACCGAACTTATTGACAGCGTAAAATAATTAAAAAGAGGACGGCTCGCAAAGAACCGTCCTTTCGTTTATTAACAAAAAACTCTCAGGTACATTGTACCCGGGAGTTTTTTGCTTGTAATGTGTATTTACTTTTTAAATTCAATTATATCGCTGATTTCACAATCGAGAGCAGTACAGATTTTATCGAGAATATAGCTATCATAACGCACAACTTTGTTTTTGTAATAATTGTCGATTATTTGATAATTAACATCAGAGCGTTTAGCTAATTCATATCTGCTCATATTTCGTTTTTCTAACTCTTTATCTAATATCAATCTCACCATAATATTATCATATCCTCTCCATATATATTTTATTAGAGATACAGACACTTGACAATTCGAGTATATGCGTATATAGTTATATAATAAATAGTCATATAACTATATAGTGATATAATGGGCGGATATATAGAAAGGCAGAGGGATAAAAAACGGACTGTCATTGCGGGGAAAAGTAAAACCGTCGGAAATCCGACGGCTGAAAATTTATTTCTTATACTCCATAATATCTGAAATATCGCAATCCAATGCAGTACAAATTTTATCCAGAGTTTTTGTTTCAACATTCTGATTAGCTTTTAATCTTCTGATGGTTTTGCTGTCAATGTCACATTTTTCTCTTAATCTGTATGTTGAAAAATTCTTTTCTTTCATGGTAATCCACAATTTATCAAAAACTATCATTATAACCCTCCTTGATTTTATTATGGGGGTTATAATCTTAAATATTAAGGGGATATAATCCCCATATAGAACAGGAGAAAATTATGCAAAAAAGAATTGTTGTTGCAGGGTGCAGGGATTATGAAAATTACGAAGAAGCGAGAGAGTTTATAGATTTATGTATAAGTGAGATAAAAGATAAGTATGAATTGATTTTTATTTCAGGCGGTTGTCGCGGTGCAGATATGTTGGGGGAAAGGTATGCCGCCGAATATGGGTATAAAGTGGAAAGGTATTCTGCTGATTGGAAAACTTATGGCAGAGCAGCCGGACCGATGAGAAATAAGAAAATGGCGGAGGCTACAGATTATGTTATCTGTTTCTGGGACGGAAAAAGCAGAGGCACAAGGTCAATGATAAAATACGCAGAAGAACAGAACAAAAATCTGAGAATTAAATATATTGATAAAGAGTAAAACTCCCGAGCCGCATTTGTGCTCGGGAGTTTTTTTAGGAGAGTTTTACTCTTATTTGTTTTTGCTCTTTGTGATTGCTCTCTGGATTGCCTTGATGATTTCAACGATCGGGATAACTGAGAATGCAAGACCGATTGAGATTGCATATTCTGTAACGCCGAGGTGAACGAAATCGAAGATGTTAGCAAGGAAGGGGATTTCGATGATTGCAGTTGTGAGGATAAGTGATGCAACCATTGCGATATAGAGAACTGTGTTGTGTGACTTCTGAGCGAATGCCATACCAAGGACTGAGCCTCTCTGTGAACGCATATTGAATGAGTGGAAGATTTCACACATTGACATTGTAAGGAATGCCATTGTCATGCCTAAGCCTGATTCGGGAGCGTTGAAGAACTGCCAGTGACCTGACTGAATGCGTTCGCCGATGAAGAAAGCAGCAAGTGTAAGGATAGTAACGAGTGCGCCCTGATAGAATACATCAAAGCCCATGCCGCCTGCGAAGATGCCTTCTTTTGATTTTCTGGGTTTTCTCTGCATGATATCTCTTTCGGGTCTTTCAAGACCGAGAGCCAAAGCAGGAATACTGTCTGTAACCAAGTTGATGAAAAGAAGATGAACGGGCTTAAGGATTGTGAAGTTCATGATTGTTGCCGCGAAGATTGAAAGAACTTCCGAGAGGTTAGAGCCGAGTAAGAACTGAATAGCCTTACGGATATTGTCGTAAATTCTTCTGCCTTCTGATACTGCGGAAACGATTGTTGCGAAGTTATCGTCTGCAAGAACCATATCAGCAACATTCTTTGTAACATCAGTACCTGTGATACCCATACCGACACCGATATCGGCACTCTTGATTGACGGAGCATCGTTAACACCGTCACCTGTCATTGCGGTAATCATACCCTTTGCACGCCAAGCATTAACGATTCTTGTCTTATGCTCGGGCTGAACTCTTGCATAAACTCTGAATTCTGAAACTCTTTCAGCAAATTCTTCATCGCTGATTTCGTTGAGCTGTGCACCTGTGATAGCACCAGATGCATCTTCGATGATGCCGAGCTCCATAGCGATTGCAACAGCCGTATCTTTATGGTCACCCGTAATCATGATGGGAGTGATACCTGCCATACGACATTCCTTGATAGCTGCCTTAACTTCAGGGCGAACGGGGTCAATCATACCTGTAAGACCAACGAATACGAGGTCGTTTTCAAGAGCTGCGGGAGCAAAGTCTGCCGGAGCAGCATCGTATTTTCTGAGAGCAACTGCAAGAACTCTCAAAGCCTTGTCAGCCATTCTCTTATTATCCTTAAGGATTGCTTCCTTGATTTCGTCTGTGAACGGTACTGTTTCACCGTTTACGAGTGCGAATTTACAAAGGTTGAGGATAACATCAGGAGCACCCTTTGTATACTGAACAATTCCGTCAGCAGTTTCGTGAACTGTTGACATCATCTTTCTGCCTGAATCGAACGGAGCTTCGCCGATTCTCGGATTAGCCTTAACAAGGTCGTTCTTATTAAGACCGAGTGAGTTTGCGTAGTTTACAAGTGCTGCTTCTGTGGGCTCGCCTGTAACTTCGCCGTTTTCGTCGATTTCAGCATCACAGCAAAGTGCCATAGCCGTAGCAACGAGGTTTTCGTTGTCACCGTAGTGGTCAACAACTGTCATCTTATTCTGAGTAAGAGTACCTGTCTTATCTGAACAGATTATCTGAGCACAGCCGAGTGTTTCAACTGCAGTGAGCTTTCTGATGATAGCGTTCTTCTTTGACATATTTGTAACGCCGATTGAAAGAACGATAGTAACAACTGCTGCAAGACCTTCGGGGATAGCGGCAACTGCAAGAGAAACAGCAACCATAAAGCTTTCAAGGAAAATATTGAAAGTGATGCCTGTGCCCAAAGCTGCCATAATCATCTGATAACCGAGCAATACTACACAGATACCCAAAACGAGCCATGTGAGGATTTTTGAAAGCTGAGCAAGCTTAATCTGGAGAGGAGTCTGACTTTCTTCAGCCTGAGCGATAGCATCAGCGATTTTACCCATTTCTGTGTCCATACCTGTGCCGACAACAACTGCTTTACCTCTGCCGTAAACAACTGTTGAGCCCATGTATGCCATATTTTTTCTGTCGCCGAGAGCAACTTCGTTGTTCTTGTCGCCTGTGAGGATAGCGATGATTTTGTCAACGGGGACAGATTCACCGGTGAGAGCCGCTTCTTCAATCTTCATGCTTGCACATTCAAAGATACGGCAGTCAGCGGGAACTGCGTCACCAGCTTCAAGGATAACAACATCGCCGACAACGAGGTCTTCACTTCTGACCTGAACGAGCTTGCCGTCACGCAAAACCTTCGATGTTGCGGCGGACATTTCCTGCAATGCTTCAATAGCAGCTTCAGCCTTGCTTTCCTGAATAACACCCAAAACTGTGTTGATGATAACAACTACAAGAATGATAACTGTGTCTGTGGGGAAAACAAAGTGGAATGAACCGTGCTCAAACCATTCTGTGATTGCGGAGATAAATGCCGCAATGATAAGAATGATAATCATCGGGTCAGAGAGCTGTTCCATAACTCTCTGGAACATGGTTTTCTTTTTGCCTTCATCGAGTTTGTTTTTGCCGTTTTCTTCGAGGCGTTTCTGAGCCTCTGCAGTTGAAAGTCCGTCAACACTGCTCTTTACCGCAGAAAAGACATTTTCAATCTGCTCAAGATAGTACTTCATTAAACTCTTCCTTTCAATTTATAAATGATAAAGATAAAGACCTTTAACAGAGCCTTATGACGCTGTTAAAGGTCTTGCTTCCCATTGGGTTATCCACCAGTTATTAAATAACGGTTGTTGATGGATAAATTATAAGCTACTCCCCTTTAATGAGGTTGACTTATTTCTTTGTTGTTTCAGCCTCTGTAACGCCGTCAATTGCATTGTAGTTGAAGCCGAATTCATAAGTTTCTTTGAACTCGAAAACGATTGTCTGTTTGCCGAGAGAAGCGAGGTTGTTTGTGCCTTCGCCGTCAGCAGTAACAGTAACGAGCTTTTCGTAAGTCATGGATTTGATGCGGTCTGTTTCCTTATCAATTTCACAGATGATTACGCCGTCATGATATTTTGTGCTGTAATCGTTAAGTTTGAAATAATTTTCTGCACTCTTGAATGTATCAAGGATAGTTTTCTTATCAGCGATGTCGAAGATTTTACCGTAGATGCCTTCGCCTTTAACGGGGTTTTCTTCTTCGCCAAGACGGAGGATAACTCGGCTTTCTGTTTTCTTTCTGTCAATCCACTGAATATCAACGATATCGTCGACTGTAAGCTTGCTTACCCAAGTTTCGCCCTTAACGGGAAGCATCTGATTGAATACTTCATAGTTGGGGTCAAGGGGGTTGCCGTTTTCATCAGTTGCTGCAGGGTTATAATCGCCCTTATTCTTCTGATTGAGAATTTTGTCAGCAAGACCTGAAAGGTTAGCTTCCAAAACTTCGTCCTGACATTCAAACTTAGAAGCACTTCTCTTTATGCTGTAGCTGAAAGAAGGCTTAACTGCAGTCTGCTCACCTGAATCTTCTGTCTTATGCTGTTCAAATTCACCCTTGAGACCGTTGAGAGCATTGTTGAGATACTCCAATGCTTTTCCGCGTTCACCGACGATGGGTGTTGTTGTGAAAACCTTTTCTGTTGTTGTTTCAGTTTCAAACAAAGGTGTCATCTGGCAAGCACAAAGTGAAAAGACTGAAACTAAAGCCATTAAAACAGCAGTGATTTTTATACCTCTTGATTTCATTTTAATACTCCTCTCGGATAGTTTTTATAATGTTTTCAATCGATTATATCACATTATTTCCAAAAAGGGTAGATGTTTTTTGAAAATTTTAAAAATTTTTTCACAAAAGCATTAACTTCTTGACAGCTTATCAATTGTTATAGTAAAATATTGTTGCTTATGTGCAAGAATCGAGGTATTTAGGGTGAAAAAAACGAAAACAAACAGAAAGAGTAATACGGTAATTATTTTAATCATAATAATTATGGTGGCACTTATATTTTTTGCTTGCTGGTATACTCTGGGAAGAAATGAGGCTGAATATACTTTCTTCGATATGTCCGGGAGTACCGCGACGACTGACTTGAAAACGACAGAATCTGATTCTACCGAAGAACAGACAAGTGAAGATATAACTTCAGACACAACCGCTACAACGGAAGCTGCAACAGAAACAACCACAGAAAAGGAAGATTCCACCTATGCGTATGCTTATGCGGGATTTGACCCGGTGATAACTGATATGTCCGTACCGTTTAACAGAATTCTTGTGAACCGTGATTATATTTTACCCGATAATTTCTCTGTAAATCTTTCTTCATTGAGCGAAATCGGCTCATCGGAAAGATTAGACTCAAGAGTTGTGCCTTATTATATAAAAATGTATAATGCGGCAAAGGCTGACGGCGTATGGCTTACGCCTGTATCGGGTTACAGAACGATTGAAAGACAGAAAACAAATTATGAAAACAGAATAGCCCGCTATCAGAGTCAGGGCTACAGTAAAGCGGAAGCGGCAGATTTGGCAGCACAGGTAATTTTACCGCCCGGAACAAGTGAGCACAACGCAGGTCTTGCAATGGACATTGTGAGCCTTGAAACAACATTCGAAAATACGGAAGCTTTCAGATGGCTTACAGAGAATGCGGCTGATTACGGCTTTATAATGAGATATCCCAAGGATAAGACCGACATCACAAAAATCACTTACGAACCCTGGCATTGGAGATATGTCGGTGTTGATATGGCAAAAGAAATCAAGGCATCAGGAAAGACCCTTGAAGAATACCTCGGTGTAGCATAATTTCAGCAAAACCGTAAAAGCAAAAAAGAGGGCTTCTTCGTTTGAAGAAGCCCGTTAGTTTTTTAAAATTATTTAACTCTCTTACCGTCTTTGAAGTTAATCTTCTTGATGAACGGAACATTTGTCATGCCGCCTGTAAGAGTGTCGCCGTCAAATGTGAGAGTAATCGGGATATCCTTACCTTTGAGAAGGTCGATGTTGATGATACCGGAAAGAGTGTTGCCGTCTTCAACGATGTTCTTAACCGTAAAATCAGGTGCATCTGCACCGGGAAGAATCAATTCGAAATCGTAATCTCCGCCGTTATCAGAAATGGTGAGAGTAACATCACCTTTGAAAATCATTGTGTCAATTTTGCAAGTCCATGTGCCTAAACCGATCATAGTAAAAAACTCCTTTAATAAATTATGTATAAACATTATAACAGTAAAGTAAACATAGGTCAAGATTTTTTTTGACTGGAGGTATTTTAATGATAGATGTTCATTGTCACGCACTTCATTCTATAGATGACGGTGCGAAAGATTTGGCGGAAGCTCTTGAAATGATGAAGCTCGCAGTTGACAATTCAATAGAAGCACTCGTTTTCACTCCCCATGTCAAATGCAATGCGAACATAGACGAATTTCTCGAAAAAAGAGATGCTCTTATCGAGGAATTGAAGTCTGCTGCAAATCCTGACGAATGTCCGAAAATGTATGCAGGTGCGGAATTGTATGCTGATGATGATATCTTCTATGCGGACATCGAAAAATTGACAATTAACAATAGCAGATATCTCTTGGTTGAGTTCAATTTCCTGCGGTTTATTCCGACAAGGATTGAAAAGTATTTCAAAGAAATAAAATCGCTCGGTTTAAAGCCGATTTTCGCACACCCTGAGAGATATGATTTTTGTCAGAATGATTATGATTTCCTCAATTATTTAAACAGCATGGGTGTGCTTTTTCAGATAAATGCATCTTCACTTGCGGGTATGGGAAGCATGGAAGAATACAGCCTTGCAAAGGAGCTTATCGAAAAGCAGATGGTATCGTTTATAGGAACGGACGGTCATTCTTCAAGAGGCAGAACGAATGAATTATTGAAGTTGGTGACAGCTTTTCCGCCATCACTCGACAGACAGTATCTTGAGTATATTTTAAATGATACGCCGAAGCTTTTGCTTGCCGATGAAGAAATCCCCAATTCCGCCATAGGAAATATCACAAAGGGCAGAAATTTCCGAAGATTCAGGTGATTAAAAACTGAGTTAAAATGACAGAAACAGAAAAGCGGGGCAAAAACATGAAAAAGCTTATTACAATAATTCTTTCAATTCTGATAATTATGAATACGGCAGTTGTTGCTTTTGCGGTTGATTATACATCACCGTTTGATACGGGTGTATTGTCCGTTGAAAGATATCGCATCCCGGCCGTTTACACTCTCAATGACGGCTCCGTGCTTGCGGCGGCTGATATGAGATATAACCACGGCACTGATGCACCGCACAACATTGATATCGTTGTTGCAAAATCTCCAGACGGATATACAGACTGGGAATATACAGCTGTTAATTATTTTGACGACTATGCAGAAGGCATGAGTGATGCCGGAAGTGCTTCTTATATTGATTCCGCTATAGTTCAATCAAAGAGCACTGACAGAATTTTTATTGTGTCCGATTCGTTCCCCTCGGGCGGCGGCTATAATCAGGCGTTGGAGGGCACGGGTTTTACTGAAATAAACGGCAAAAAATATATGCTTTTAACCGACGGAAACAATACGGACAAGCTCGGTTCGTTCAATTATTATATAGGTGAATATTCTGACGGTTTTGCAAAGGTTTTTACACTCTCGGGCAATCTCACACAATACACAGTTGATGAAGAATACCGACTTTATAAAAATAACGAAGCTTTGTATATAAATCAGGTCGGAAGTGACAAGAAAATTCAGCAGAATGTTTTTTATAACGCTTCCGAGCTTTGCTGCTACAGAACGGCATATCTGATGATGAGATACTCCGACGACAACGGCAAGACATGGAGTAAGCCTGTAAATCTTTCCGCACAGATAAAAAATGATGACGAAAGTTTTTTGGGTATCGGTCCCGGCAGAGGCTTTGTAACTGAGGTTGACGGAAAAGAACGCATAATATTTTCAGTATATGATAATAACGGTGCAAGTGAAAATGTAAGCACAATTTATTCAGATGATAACGGTCTGACCTGGCACAGAGGCAGAGAAACTGACAGAACAATCGCTGTTATGAAAACGAGTGAAGCACAGATTATCGACCTCGGCAACGGCACCTTGAGAATGTATGCACGAAATAATTATTGCTACCAGTCTTATGCCGACAGTACCGACGGCGGTGTGAGCTGGACGGAATTTAAATCTGATTATGCACTTTCAGCAAACGGCAACTGTATGTCAAGCTTTATAAATACCGATTTAAAAATTGACGGAAAGAATGTGATTCTTGCGTCATATCCGTCTGACAAGTTCAACCGTGCAAACGGTGTTATAAAAACAGGTGTGATTTCAGGCGGCGGTGTTGAGTGGGTTGCAACATACAATCTCAACGAGGGATTTTGTGCTTATTCCTGCATGACACAGTTATCAGACGGCAATATCGCAATACTTTATGAAGATGAAGCGGCACATATCGCATATAAAATTTTATCTGTTGACGCAGACGGAAATTTATCCGAAATTAACGGTGACGATATTGAGCAAAAAGAAATAAGCTTTTTGCAGAAAGTTCTCGACTGTCTGACAAAAAGCTTTGGTGAATTACTTAATAAAATTTTGAACGGAATTTTCGGAATAATTATCTCATTCTGATTGAGTGAAACATATATTGCTGAGCTATTCCGCAGGTCGGCAGGATTGCCTCGGGCAGTCCGTCGGGGTAGTATTCTGACATGGCTCTCTTAATCCACACATCCTGCGGGAAGGCGTCTGCTTTTTTGCAGGAGAATAAAAGTACACATTCGGCTACTTTCGGGCCCACACCCTTTATTGTTTGTAAGGCGGTGCGGGCTTCTTCTATGGGCATTTTTTCAAGCACATAAAGGTTGACGGAGCCGTCTGCAACCTTTTGTGCCGCATCAAGTATGTACTTTGCTCTGAAGCCTGAACGCAAAGGAGAAAGGTCATCGAGTGTCAAGGCGGCAATCTTCTCAGCCGACGGAAAGGAATACATACCGTTTTCAAGCTTTTCACCGAATGAAGTACAAAGGCGGTCTATTATACCTTTAATCCTCGGAATGTTGTTGTTCTGAGAAATGATAAACGAGCAGAGTGTTTCCCAAGGCTCCTGATTTAAAACTCTGATTCCGGGATAGGTATCAATCGCGGAAGCGAGATTTTTGTCGCACTTATATATTTCGTAAAGGCTGTTGTAATTACGGTTCAAATCAAAATAATCAACCCAGATATTAAGGAAATCGTCCTCGCTTGTGTTTAAAAATACTACTTCGTTATCTGTTTGATAAAGCGAAAGACTTTTGCCGAAGGCAACTCCGTGCCATACACTGCTACCGTCCTGAATCCAACGAAAAGCCTGACCGCAATCGAGCGAAAGACCCACATCGAAGCTGTCTGTGAGCATAAAATGAATATCTGAGCCTTTAAGAGTATATTTTGTCATAAATTTGTAACTCCTTGGGAAAGATGAATTTACAATTTGTATAGTTTTTGTTTTTCGGTTTTTTTACTGACATTGTTGAAAAGTCTGAAAATGTTTTAAAATCATACTAATTTGACTTGCTTGTAAACATTTTGAACATTGTTTTGAACATTTTTCACCCGCTAAAGCATACAAATTGTATATAATTTTTGTCGAAATCTTAAGATAAAACGAAAAAATTACAAAAGAAAAAGTGTTTTTGACGAATATTGAATTATTCTGTATGTTTGTATATTTTTAATTTCATAAGGCAAAAATATCTTTACAAATAAGATATAAAGGTGAGCAGATGATAAAGGGAGTAAATCACAGAGTTGTCGAGGTAGTCGACACACAAAATGAGTTTTTTGAGAGAATTATTTTCTTCGTAAAACCCGAGCATTGTGATACGAGCGAGGGAAAAATACGAGAAAGGGCAAAGCTTATTGCCGATGCGGCAACAGAGCCACCGCCGTCGAGGGTAAAGCACGCAAGACTGAAAAGATTTATCAAGACATTTTCAGCTGCCGCAATCGGAGCAATTGTAACGGCGATATTGATGAGTTTTTAATCGCCCCGCCTTTGATAGGGAAATGAAACTGTGTGCAGACAGGGGACGGTTCTGTGTCTTGCTGCACTTTGCATTTTGCACTCTGCGTTTTAAAGCCGGACTCATTGAGTCCGGCTTTAAGTTTATCCGTTGATTATTGTTTCTGCTGCTGATTCAATTTCGGGAACCTCTGCAAGCTCTACCGCACCCTTGTCAACCAAAGCGGTGATATTTGAACGGATGGGAAGCTTTGCGAGAACGGGAATATTTAATTCTTTTGCGACTTCGTCAACCTTGCTCTTGCCGAAAATATCATAAGTCTTGCCGCAATCGGGGCATACAAATCCACTCATATTTTCGACAATGCCGAGAACGGGAATGTTCATCTGCTGAGCCATATTATAAGCCTTTTTAACTATCATCTGTACTAAATCCTGAGGAGTTGTAACGATAACAATTCCGTCAAGGGGGATTGACTGGAATACTGTCAGCGGAACATCACCTGTTCCGGGAGGCATGTCGATGAACATATAATCAACATCGCCCCAAGCGACATCGGTCCAGAACTGTTGAAGGACGCCTGAAATAACCGGTCCTCTCCAAACAACAGGACTTTCTTCGTTTTCAAGAAGAAGATTTACGGACATAATTTTTATACCCATTGTAGCAGTCTCTTTGGGCATAAGACCCATAGCGTTGCTTTCTGCAAGCCCGTGAACACCGAATGATTTGGGGATTGACGGACCTGTTATATCAGCGTCTAATACTGCGGTTGCCTTGCCCTTTGCACTGACGGCTGTAGCCAAAAGTGAAGTAACAAGTGATTTACCTACGCCGCCCTTACCGCTGACAACACCGATAACTTTTTTGATGTTGCTGTACTGATTCTGCGGAAGATGCAAATCTCTTTCCGCACAGTTTTCTTTACAACTTGAGCAGTTGCCTGAACAATTTGAACTCATAATTACTTACGCTTCCTTTCTTTGAGCGAGGGATTTTTTTGTGCTTTGGGGTCACCCAAGTCTATGACAATATAGGAAAGCCCCCATACAAATATAATTATAAAGGCGATTAACATAAGGTTAGCGCCTGAGCCGAGCAAAAGAGATTTTACTTCAACTAAAGAAGTTGCAAGGCTCAATAAAAAGCTTAAATCAAATATCGAAAAGATATTCAAATTGCCCGATACAAGCGGTGCCGCAAAATACTTTATTGAAACCATCGCACCGATTACCGAGATAAGACCTGCAAGTCCGAGGAAGGTTGTTGTTTTTTTCATAGATTTGAAGATGTTTACAACGACCGTTGCGAGTGCAATCAACAAAGCCAAGACAAAAAATACAATGAAGCATATTGCGGGAGCGATTACAGGTTTAAGAGTGTCTTTGGAGTTTTGCAAAGCTTTTCGGAACTCTGTAAAGTTAAACCCGGTTCCTTCACCGTCTTCGGGTGTTGCCAAATCAATTATTTCATAAATGCTGAAATCTTCTGTCAGAGAGATACCGAGAGCTGCAACCTCAGCGTCAAAAATCGGAACGAAGAATGCCGCCGCAACAACACCGAGAGAAAGAAGAATTGCCACTATTCTGAAAACAATTTTCATAATCACACCACCTCAATTATTTCTTGGCAGTCCAAGAAGAATTCAAAGAAATTGTGCGGTTGAAAATAATTTTATCGTCTGTTGAGTCTTTATCAACACAGAAATAACCCTGACGCATGAACTGGAATGTGTCGCCGACCTTGAGATTCTTACAGCCGCCTTCTAAAAGGCAACCCTCAAGCACCTGCAAAGAATCGGGGTTGAGGTTATCGGTAAAGCTGCCCGTGGATTCGTCAGACGGATTTTCAACATTGAAAAGTCTGTCATAAAGTCTGACTTCAACGGGGATTGAATCAACTGCACTTACCCAATGAAGTGTACCCTTGACCTTTCTGCCGTCGGGTGAGTTACCGCCCTTGCTTTCGGGGTCATAAGTACAGTGGAGGCAGGTTACATTGCCGTCATCATCTGTTTCATAAGAATTGCAGGTGATGAAATATGCACTCTTAAGTCTGACCTCATTACCGGGATAAAGTCTGAAATATTTCTTGACAGGCTCTGCCATGAAGTCGTCCTGCTCAACGAAAAGCTCTCTTGCAAATGTGACCTTACGAGTGCCTAATTCGGGTTTATCGGGATTGATTTCAACTTCGAGCTCTTCTGTCTGTCCTTCGGGGTAGTTGTCAATGATAACCTTAAGAGGTCTTAAAACTGCCATTGCACGGGGTGAATCCTGGTTAAGTCTGTCGCGAACACAGGATTCAAGCAGACCGTAGTCGACTACACTGTATGCCTTGGAAACGCCGATTTTTTCACAGAAATCACGGATAGCCTCAGGCGGATAGCCTCTGCGACGCATACCTGAAAGAGTAACCATTCTCGGGTCGTCCCAACCGCTGACTATACCGTCGTTTACGAGCTGCAAGCACTTGCGTTTACTTGTAAGACTGTAGTTGAGGTTAAGTCTTGCAAATTCAATCTGTCTCGGCGGATTTTCAAGACCTAATTCTCTTAAGAACCAATCATAAAGCGGTCTGTGGTTTTCAAATTCAAGTGAGCAGAGTGAGTGAGTTACACCTTCTGCAGCATCTGACAACGGATGTGCGAAGTCATACATCGGATAAACACACCATTTGTCGCCTGTCTGATGATGTGAAACATGAGCGATTCTGTAGATAACGGGGTCACGCATATTGAGGTTGGGTGATGCCATATCAATCTTTGCACGGAGAACTCTCGCACCGTTGGGGAATTCACCGTCTGTCATTCTCTTGAAGAGGTCGAGGTTTTCTTCGATTGAACGGTTACGGTAGGGACTTTCCTTACCGGGTTCTGTAAGAGTACCTCTATATTCTCTCATCTCATCGGGAGTAAGGTCACAAACAAAAGCCTTGCCCATTTCGATAAGCTTGATTGCACAGTCATAAATGAAATCAAAGTAGCTTGAAGCGTAGAAGCAGTCATTCCACTCGAAGCCGAGCCACTTGATGTCCTCTTTGATAGCATCAACATATTCTGTATCTTCCTTGGTGGGGTTTGTATCATCAAGACGGAGATTACATACGCCCTTGTACTTCTTAGCTGCTAAGAAGCTGATGCAGATAGCCTTTGCGTGACCGATATGAAGATAGCCGTTGGGCTCGGGAGGAAATCGGGTCTGAATATGGTCATAGACGCCTTTTTCTAAATCCTCATCAATAAAATCGTGAATGAAATTTGAGGGAGCAGTGTATTCTTCCATTATTTATTCCTCCATATCTTTAATGCATTGTTAAGTCTTTCTTTGACTTTATCTTCACCCAAAAGCTGAATGATGGCGTGTAAGTCGGGAGTGTTAGCTCTTGATGTGATTGCAAGTCTGATTGCAGATGAAACATCGCCGACATGACCCTTGAAGCTTTCGGGATTTTTCTTATATTCCTTGACATTGGGTGTATATCCCAAGGGCTCACAGAGTGCTTTAACCTTTGCAAACCATGTATCCTTATCATCTGCAATATCAAATACCTTGAGATATGCTTCGATGATTTCAGCTGCAGCTTCGGGAGTGAGTCTTTCACCCAAATCGGGATCGAAGTTGAATAAATCATCATAGAAATATTCTACATAATTTTTAACCTCGCTGAATTTTGCAATATCCTTTCTCGGTTTAGCAGTACCTCTGTCAATAGAGAAGATATTTTTTGCATATTCCTTATCGCTGTCAAGCAAATTGTAAAGCTCTGTGTCAAATTCCTTTGCCCACGAGAGTGCTTTTTCAAGTACTGTATCAGCAGTCATAACGGAGATGATATTCTTGCTGATGTCAGTTAATTTATTGAGGTCGAAAAGTGCACCGCTGGCACTCATTTTTTTAAGATTAAAGGGGAATTGAGATGTGGGAGCATTCTGATTAGCTTTTCTCCACTCCTCAAAGTTTGAGTTTGCGATTGTGAGGAGATATTCCGTAACCGATTCCATCGGATAACCCTCGCTGTTGTAGTAAGAAACAGCTGCTTCGGGGTCTTTTCTCTTACTGAGCTTTCTCTTGCCGCCGTTTTCCTCTTTCATAATCGGTGCGATGTGTGCATATTTAGGCACTTTAAAGCCGCAGGCCTTGAAAAGCTGAATATGAAGCGGTACTGATGAAATCCACTCGTCACCGCGGACAACATGAGTAGTACGCATAAGGTGGTCATCAACTGCATGGGCGAAGTGGTAAGTCGGTATACCGTCAGTTTTTAACAAAACGACATCAAGATTATTTTCGGGCATTTCAATCTTGCCCTTAATCATATCGTCAAAAGTAATTCTCTTATCAAGACTGCCGTTTGAACGAAGTCTTAAAACATAGGGTTTACCTGACTTGATATTTTCTTCGATTTCTTCAAAGCTCAAGTCACGGCAAACTGCCCACTCACCGTAGTATCCTTTTGTGACATTTGCTTCTTCCTGTTTTTCTCTTTGTGCAGTCAACGCATCTTCGGAGCAGAAGCAGGGGTATGCAAGACCGTCAGCAACCAATTTCTTTGCAAAGCAATGATAAAGGTCTGCTCGTTTGCTCTGGACATAGGGACCGTAAGCGCCTTCTTCCTTATCCATACCCATAACGCCTTCCATGGGGTCAACACCGAATTCTGCAAGTCCGTTAACAATAGCGGAAACGCCGTCTTCGATTTCTCTTTTTTTGTCGGTGTCTTCAATTCTCAAAAAGAACACACCGTCAGTCGAAACGGCAGTAAGCTTTGCCACGAAAGCGGCAAACAATCCGCCGATATGTAAAAATCCTGTCGGGCTCGGTGCAAAACGGGTAACTCTTGCACCCTCTTTCAAATCTCTTGCGGGATATTTTGCTTCTAATTCTTCGGGAGTAACCGAAACATTCGGGAACAAAAGCTGAGCTAATTTGTTGTAATCCACAAAACCAAATCCTTTACTAAAACTTAGATAAAACCATTACATTATATTATGACAGAATTTTATCAATCTATCAAGAGTTTTTTCTAAATTATTTATTAAAATTCGGATAAAATACAAAACCGACCAAACAAGAGGTGCATCTTGTCCGGTCGGGCGTTAAAGTCAATTATTGCGGTATGGTAAGAGTTTCTGAAAGTGCCGTGAGAGTTGAATTTTTATCAGAAATATATACCTCTACGGGATATTCGGAATCAATCAAAGCTTCCTTGCTGAGATATAACAAAAAGCCGTTTGTTTCTGTCTGATAGGGACGGTAAACAATATCGCCGACCTTGACAAGAATCTCAGAGCTTGTTGATATATGCTCTGCATCAATGATACCGCTGAGAGTGTAGTAATTTGCGTCATACATACACGCTTCTATTTTTATTGATGAATCAGTTTCCGCAACGGTGATGCTATCGGATATCTCTGTTGTTGCGGGCGAGAGAATCGGTGGGTTGTTCAGATAGTTTGTTATGTTCCTTTCAACGATTTCGATAACAACCTTGTCGGGAGCATAAGTGCTGACATATCTTTCTATCGCATTGGGCTGACCTTTGGAATAGTAAGCGTTTCTGAATTCGTTGGAGAAAAACGGAATCAGCGTATTTGCAAAAGAATCGCGGAACATCAACAAAGAGCCTGTTGCATTTTGATTTTCTGTGATAAGCCAGCCGTCTTCAACATTATCGCTGTTGGTAGTGAATTTATATTCCTGAGAGATGTTATAGTCAAAATTCTTTTCAGGCTTACCGTAAAAGCTGTAAAGCATTTTGTTAAGGTCACCGTTTTCGTTTGTTTTGACTGTCGGTGTGACCTCGGAATAAGTCTGATGCTCAAGATTTAATGAATTCATCAAGGCGTTATACGCAAGGCAAGCACCTTTCATATTCCAATGTGAATCACGAAGAAGATAGAGAGTCTCTTCCTGATTTTCAAACAGCTCGAATAAATCTGTGTACTTGACTTTATTCTTCTCAAGAAATGGTTTGAGCAACTTCGCACTGTGTTCGGAATTGACAATGTGTGAGTAATAATAGGGCATATTTTCGCCGTACAGGGTGTTTTTGTTAGGCGGTATTGTCAAAACAAAATCAATGTTATTTTCGGTAAAATAATCCTGAATAATTGAAAAGTTATGAGCAAGATTGTAAAGCTCTCTTTCGGACAAAACCTTACGACCCAAATAATCATCGAGTGTTGATGAATAATACAACCAATCGTTTTTTCCGTAAACAACTCCGTCAACATTTGATTCAGAAAAAAGAGTAGTCTGGATTTTTGCATCGGCGTATACCAAGGGATTTCGCAAGGCAATATGGTCATTGAAGTAGGACTGAAAATCGTTGAAAAACAGTGTGTTGAATTTGCCGTCCTCGGTTATAAATTCAGGTGCTTCGGCAAGCCGTCTGTTTTCTGAGCTTTCTGTGGTGGGGAAGAATAACATACCTACTGAAGGAATCAGACATAAAACCAGGCAAACTGCAAGGAAAAGAATCATTCGTTTTTTCATAGTATCAAACCTCCCCGTTAAAATCTGAAATAAATGAAGGGGTTATAGCTGCCGCCTGCAAGGCGGATAATGCACCATACAAGAAGTATGACCGCAACAACAAAAGTCATGGTCTGCAAAACATTTTCCCCTGCTGTAAGCGTGTCTTTATTTTCAAGTGTACGAACACGAGTTGTGAGCTTGGAAAGAGGTCCGCAACAAACAATCGCAAACACAAGCATAACAAGGAAAAACGGCTTCAGCGTCTGAATTGCAAAGGACATGGTCTCTGCTGAAAAATCAAAACCGCTGAACATTCTGGATATAAAGATAAATGCTTCGCTGATTGTATCGGCACGGAAAATGACAAATCCGATTGTAACAACCACAAGGGTGTAAATGTGCCTTAAGAAGGCAGGAATTTTTTTGATGATGGGGAAAAATTCTTCAATAAGCAAGAAAAAGCCGTGGAAAAGACCCCATATAATAAATGTCCAGTTAGCACCGTGCCAGAGACCTGTAAGGAAAAAAACGATTATGCGATTTAAAACAGTTCTCAGCTTACCCTTACGGTTACCGCCCAAGGGAATATAGACATAGTCTTTAAAGAATGAAGAAAGAGAAATGTGCCATCTACGCCAGAAATCCTGAATACTGTTGGCGACATAAGGATAGTTGAAATTTTCTTTGAAGGTAAAGCCGAACATTTTTCCGAGACCGATTGCCATATCGCTGTAACCGCTGAAATCATAATAAATCTGCATGAGATAAGCAAGGGCACCGACCCATGAGGAAATGATATTGAGGTTCTCTGCACCGTTGTTAAAAATGAGGTCGCCGACAGTTGCCATGGTGTTTGCGATAAGCACCTTTTTAGCCAGACCGAAAATAAAACGACGCAGACCGAAGGACAATTTTTGCAGATTAACAGTTCGTTCATCGATTTCTTTTGCGATGTCGACATAGCGGACGATGGGTCCTGCAATCAGCTGCGGGAAGAAGGATATGTAGAGTAAGAGTTTAGCATAATTCTTCTGTACTGCTACATTGCCGCGATATACATCTATTACATAGGATAAAGCCTGGAATGTGAAAAATGATATACCGATAGGAAGTGGGATATCAGGGACTTGTATTGAAAGTCCCAAAAGAGAATTGATGTTGGTGAGCAAAAATCCCGTGTATTTGAAAATACCGAGAAGACCGATGTTGACAATAACGGCGAGTACAAGAAGTAATTTTCTGTTTTTTTCCGTGAATAACCGTGCGAAAATATAGTTAAACAATGTGCTTGCCAGCATCAGGAAAACATATACAGGCTCACCGAAGGCATAGAAAAGCAGGCTTGCTATGAGTAGCAAGCCGTTTCTAATCTTTTGATTTTTTATGAATGTATGCAGAATAAGCACACAGGGGAAAAAGACACATACAAAAACTAATGAACTGAATACCATAATTTATTCACCGTAATTATTAGTATAATTTTTTGCCGACACCTTCAAGATGCAAGCGGCTCGATGAAGCGGGAACTTTATACAGTGATGATGTTGAATAGTTGCTGAACTTATCAAGCTCAACATCATAAACATACCATGTGCCGTTCTGCTTGACTGAAATCCAACCGTGCGGTGTAAGTCGGACACTTGAACCGGGAGTCTGTCCGTGATAAACGATAACCTCAAGACCTGTTGCCTCGCGGACAAGGAAGCCGAGCAAAGCCGCATAACGGAAGCAGTTGCCGCCGTTATTGTCAAGAATACTTGTAGCCATATCGTCAACCCAGCTGTCTTTCCATACCCAAGAGGATTTAACATGCTCATAAGTACGGATATAGGTCATATTGTTTCTTAAAAGCCAGTTATACAAAGCCTGGATTTTTTCCTGATTGGACATAGAAGGAGTGGTGTGCTTATTTACGAGCTGAATGATGCGGTATTTCAAAGCGGATTTTCCGTTGGCATCAAGCTTGTAGCCTTCCAGAACCTGATTTGTAGCTATGACACCGTTTTTGTCAGCGTGATAATATCCTTTGCCGACACAGAACCAACCGTCGGTAACAAGTTGGGATTTACTTCCGAAGTAATACTTTTTGCCGCTTATTGTAAGGAAAGCTTTCTTCGCGGCACGACCGTTAGATTGGAAATAATATTTATTGCTGTCGATTGTTTTCCATGAGGAAACGAGAGCCTGTCCGTCGCTTGTGAAGTAATATAAGAAGTATTCGTTGCCGAATAATATCGGCTTAGAAGCGTTTTTCAAAGCCTTGCCGTTACTTGAGAAGAAGTAATAGTATGTAACATTGTTAAGCTTTACTGTTTTGTATCCGGTTGTAAATGCCTGACCGTTTGAGAGGAAATAGTAATAATCAACAGCGTTGCCGTTTTTGATTTCTTTGTATCCTTTGGTAAAGGCTTTACCGTCTGCAGTAAACAACATATATGCGGTTCTTGTGCCTAATTTGATTGATTTTAATTTGTCGGTTATTGCATGGGCGTTTTCGTCAAAGTAAAAATAATACTTTTTACCGTCAATCATAACAGTTTTATAACCGGTATTGAAGCCCTGACCGTTTGGAAGAAAGTAGAAATAACAAATCTTGCCGTCAAGATTTATTTCCTTGTAACCGTCGGTGAAAGCTGAGCCGTCCTCGCTGAAAAAGAAGTGGTATTTTTTATCGTTGACAACGAATTCCTTATAGCCGTCGGTGAAAGCTTTACCGTCTTTTTCAAAGTAATAATAAACTCGTTTGTTATCCTTTGTGAAAACCTTGTAACCGTCTGTAAAAGCGGCACCGTCCTCTTCAAAGTAGTAGTAATATGTTTTTCCTAATAATGTTTCCACTTCTTTGTAGCCGTCTGTAAACAAGGAACCGTCTTCATTATAGTAATAAATCTTTCCGTCTTCCTCAACAAGTCCGCGCTTATTGAATTCGGGCTTAGCTGCCGAGGTGATTACAAAAGTGGGGATAAGTGCAAATATTATTGCTAAAACGGCAGAAGAAAAAAGCGTAGTTTTTATTCTGTTCATTTAGAACAAGACCTCCTCCTGAGTTCCGTCGGAGTAAGTGATAACCTTAACGCCGTGACCTGAGCCGTCGCAATCTTCATAGATTTCTACATTGACAATTGTTTTGCCTGAAGTAGTCGTCTGTGTAGTTGTAACCTTTTTAGTGGTTGTAACTTTCTTTGTAGTAGTTATCTTTTTTGTGGTTGTTGTATATCTTGTAGTTGACTGAGTAGTTGTGTAGGTTGTAGTTTCAGCCTCTGTTTCTTTCTCAGTTGTAGTTTCTGTTTCGGAAGTAGTTTCGATTGAAGAAGGCTCTGTTGTTGCGTCTGCTTCTTCTGCTGCTTCTGTAGTTGTTGTTGTGGTGGTGGTTGTTGTTTCTTCAGGGATTTCTTCCTTGTTGCAGGCTGCAAATGAAAGAATCATAAGCAATGCAGCAAGGGCGGAAATGATTTGCTTCATCTTGTTTTTCATGATTTTCACTCCAAAGTTTTTACAGTTTTTCTTGTAAATATTTTAAAATACAAAATGTGATAAAATCTTATCATATTATGGTATAGATGTCAAGAAATAAAACGCATATCAGAAGCACAATTCCAACTCAACGGGACAGTGATCTGAGCCGTAAATTTCAGAAAGTATTGAAGCGGATTTTATATTCTCTCTCAAACGGTCGGAAACGAGGAAATAGTCTATACGCCAACCCGCATTTGTTGCTCTTGCATTACGGCGGTATGACCACCACGAATATGCACCCGTCAAATCAGGATAGAGGTATCTGAAGCTGTCTGTCATACCGATTGCAAGAAGCTCTGAAAACTTACCTCTTTCTTCATCGGAAAAGCCGGCATTGCCGCGATTTGTTTTTGGGTTTTTAAGGTCGATTTCATTGTGGGCAACATTCAAATCACCGCAGATGACAACAGGTTTTTTCTCGTCAAGATTCTTTACATATTCTCTGAAAGCATCTTCCCAGGTCATACGGAAATCAATTCTTGCAAGACCGTCTTGTGCGTTGGGTGTATATACTGTTATAAAGTAGAAGTTTTCAAACTCAAGGGTAATAAGTCTGCCCTCGGTATCAAGGTCAACTATTCCCAATCCGTATGTGACATTCAAGGGCTCTTGTTTTGTGAATATCGCAGTGCCCGAATAGCCTTTTTTTTCAGCATAGTTCCAGTACTGATGATATCCCTCAAAGTCAAGCTCAATCTGACCCGCCTGAAGCTTGGTTTCCTGCAAACAGAAAATATCTGCGTTCTGTTCTGCAAAAATATCCTTAAAGCCTTTGTTCACGCAGGCTCTTATGCCGTTTACATTCCATGAAATAAATTTTAAATTGCTCATATTTTTCTCCTTACGAAAATAATGTTAATATTTTTTAAAGACAAAACGATGTATGTTACAGAATTGTTATAAAGTGGTAAAGTATATATAAACTACAAGAAATTGTGTTGAAAAATTGCGGAATTTGCGGTATTATTTAATTGAGGAAAAAACAGAATATACGAATAAATTTGAGGGGTGATTTGATATGAATATTCTGTAAAATGTTTCCTGAAAGTATTCTTTGTGGTAATAACTAACAAAAACTAACCACGCAATTTGTGCAACTTTAATCAAGGATTTATGTTATCAATATTATAGCACAATTTTAATGAATTTTAAACAGAAATTCGCCTTGACAAAGTGCAAAATTTGTAGTAAATTAGTCTTACTGTAAAAGCACTCAGCAGAAATGATTTTAGGAGGATAAATGAAATGAGAGCAAAAATTCAAAAAATAATCGCGGCACTTATGGCTATGGCAATGTTAATGTCATTTGCAGCTTGCGGCGGTAACGATGATGACAAAACAACTACTGCAAAAGCTACCGACGCTGTTCAGACAGAAGTTGTAACAGATGCAAACGGTGAAGAAGTAACAAACGACGAAGGCGAAGTTGTAACAGAAGCAGTTGAAGATGAATCAACTGAAGAAGCTGACGACAAGTCAACTGAAAAAGAAGACGACACAACAAAGAAAGACGATAAGAAGACAACTAAAAAAGACGATAAGTCAACAACAAAGAAAGACGACAAAACTACAACTAAAAAAGACGACAAGACCACAACTAAAAAAGACGACAAAACTACAACAGCTAAAAAAGACGATATGCCTGAAAGCAAGAAGGAAATTCTTGATTATTACAAGAAGGCAGTTAACAAGGTAAACGATAGTAAAGCAGGCTTTACAAAGACCCGTTCATCAAAAGCAGACAAATTCAATGTTCCGGGTGCACTCTCAGCATTCAAAGGCATGATTGAAAAGTTCATGGGAATAGGCTCATCCAATAAATATGAGGTAACAGTTGCTAAGGGCACATTCGGCGGAAAAATTAAGGCTGACGCAAGCGGCAAGGACCAGAGATATTATTATCTTGCTCCCGTAAAGCTTTCTGAGTCTGATATTAAGGATGCAGACTGCAAAAAAGAAGGCGATAACTATGTTATCACACTCAAGCTCAAGGACGGTCAGAGTGCTGCAGGTAAGGGCGTAACAACAGTTAATAAGTCTTCCATTGATAAGTGCGGACTTTGTGTTGGTGACAGAGATATTGATATCTTCGACCACAAGACAGCAGAAATTATGTGTAGTGCGATGGATTCCTTCGACAACAAGAATGTTAACGAGAAAACATCAAACTGCAAGGTTGTTGCAAAGATTAACGCTTCAACCGGTAAGATGGTAAGTGTTAAGGTTACATTCGATCTTGATTGCAGCTTTAAAGTTAAATTCTTAGGCAGCCACAATGTTGAAGCAGTAGGCACAACAACAGTTGAATACAAGAGCTTTAAGTGGTAATTACTTAAAAAATTTGCCCCGGATGTGTTTCATCCGGGGCTTTGAATTAAATGAAAAAAGATATTGAGAAAGCACAAAGGATAAAAGAAATGAGTAAAATTACAGTTGACTTTTCAAAAGAAGTCGGAAAAATCAAACCGATGCATTGTGTTAATAACGGACCCTTGAAAGAGGGCGAGGACATAAGAACGGGCAATTTCGACAAGTGGATTGAAATGGGGATACCGTATTCAAGAAATCACGATGCTTCCTTGTGCATAGAGTACGGCGGAGACCACACGGTTGATGTGTGGGCGATTTTCCCCGACTTTGATGCAGATGTAAATGACCCTGCATCTTACGATTTTGTACTTACGGACAGATACACAAAAAACACTCTTGATTCAGGCACAAAAATCTTTTACCGCCTTGGTACAAGAATCGAGCATTGGGTAAAAAAATACGGAACTCTGCCGCCGAGTGATTATAAAAAGTGGGCAGAAATTTGTGAGCATATCATTATGCACTACAATGAAGGTTGGGCAAACGGATACCATTGGGATATTGAGTATTGGGAGATATGGAACGAAGCGGACCTAAACGAAGACGGTGCACCCAACAAAAGAACATGGGGCGGAACGAAGGAAGAATTTTTTGATTTTTACGAAGTTGCTTCAAAGTATCTGAAGAACCGTTTTCCGCACCTTAAAATCGGTGGTCCTGCATTATCGGGCAGACTTGATTGGGGCGAGGATTTCATAAAGGAAATGGGCAAAAGACAGGTGCCGATGGATTTCTTTTCGTGGCACAGATATTGTCCTGAGCCCGATTGGCTTATTTCAAAGCATAATAAATTCAAAAAGATGCTCGAGGATAACGGCTACGGTGATATTGAAACGATATGCAATGAATGGAATTATATCAGACAGTGGACACCTGATTTCCTCAATAATGTAAAGCAGATTATCTCAATCAAGGGTGCGGCGTTTGCGGCAGCTTGTATGATTGCGGCACAACATTCGTCGATAGATATGATGATGTATTATGATGCAAGACCCTCTCGTTTCAACGGTCTTTTTGATTTCTATACACTTGAGCCGCTGAAAACATTTTATACCTTCAGAATGTTCAACGAGCTTTATAAGCTTAAACAATCGGCAAGTGTAATTTCCGATGACGAAACAGTCTATGCTGCAGCCGCCAAAAACGAAAACGATAAGGCAATTTTGATGTGTTATTATACCGACGATGATAATGCACAGGCAAAAACAGTCGATATTGAAATCGCAAACGGAAAAGAAGAATATGATATGTATTTACTTGATGAAAACAACAACTGCGAGCTAATCGGAAAATATAAACCTGACACACCGATAAAAATGGAATTGAATACAGTGTTATTATTAAAATGAAAAAACGGCTCATTGAGCCGTTTTTTCACTTCTTCACTATTACTTTTTACCTATTACTTTCCAAAAATCCGAGAGAAAAATTTATTTTTAGTGAAGAGTGAAGAAGTAATAGGTAATAAGTAAAAATCCCCGTACCGTCGTACGAGGATTTTTGGCGTGCCAGGAGGGACACAGACGCTTCGCGTCTTGCGTACTCGACGACCGAAATTCTTCGAATTTCAGTACCCGTCTTCGCACCGTCGGTCTAAAAAACAGTTCCCTGAACTGTTTTTCTTAACGCCCTCCGCCCTCTCAGGGTTCGAGTCCCCCTTGTCCGAACAAAGTAAAAGAGAAGTCACACAAAAGTGTAACTTCTCTTTTGGCGTGCCAGGAGGGACTCGAACCCCCGACCTTTTGGTTCGTAGCCAAACACTCTATCCAACTGAGCTACTGGCACATCGCTCAAGTATATTATCACAAAAGATTGAAAAAATCAAGGGGAAATGTGAAAAAATTTTAAATTATTATAAAAAGCTGCTTTTTTGCTTGACTTTTAGGTATATCTAAACTAAAATAAGTAAGCATAATAATTAGTCGACTAATTAAATTTTACGGTGATGAAATGGAAAATGAGTTAAGAAAACTTGTCGGTATGCAGATGAAGCTGTCTGCACTTCACCGATATTACATTCATACGGCATTATCAAAGCACGGTGTTTTTCCCGGTCAGCCGCCGCTTCTCAATATATTAGAAGAAGGCGATTGCACTCAGAAAGAGCTGAGTGAAAAGCTCAAGGTATCTGCGGCGACGGTTGCGGTGTCTGTTAAAAGACTTCAGAAGTCGGGTTTTGTCGAAAAACTTTCCGACAGTGAAGATTTAAGATGCAACAGAATAAGAATTACCGAAAACGGCAAAAAAGTAAATGCACTTTGTTGCTCAGAATGTGACAGGATAGACAATAAAATGTTCGAGGGTTTTACCGATGATGAAAAAAAGCAGTATGCTGATTTTCTCAAACGAATTTCTGACAACCTTTCGGGCGATAATTTTACAAAGAACGATTTAATTGAATTTTTCGAGAAGGAGGGGAAGAGATGAGAAAACTTATACCGTACATGAAAAAATATTGGCTTCAGGCTCTGATGTGTCCGATTCTTTTAATCGGAGAAGTTCTGATGGAATTAAGAATCCCGCTTTTGATGGCAGACATTGTCGATATCGGTCTTAAAATGGAGGAAGGTGCAATTGAATACATCTGTCAGAAAGGCGGATTGATGATACTGTTTGCGGGTCTTTCGCTTCTTTGCGGTGCGTTGTGTGCAAAGTTTGCGGCAACGGCAAGCATGGGCTTCGGTGCCGAGCTCAGAACAGGTATTTTTAATGCGATTCAGAGTTTTTCCTTTTCAAACATTGACAGATTTTCCACAGCATCACTTATCACCAGAATGACCAAGGATGTAAATACCGTTCAGATGGGTTATATGATGGTAATACGCACACTTTTCAGAGCACCCACAATGCTGGTTTCCGCGGTTATAATGACATTGAGATTGAATAAAAAGCTTGCGACAATGTTCTTGATTGCGATTCCCGTGCTCGGTATATCTTTGGGATTGATTTCTTCAAAGGCGATGCCGAGATTTAAAAGCATGCTCAAAAAGTTCGATAAATTCAACGCATCAATTCAGGAGAATCTTATTTCAATCAGAGTTGTAAAAGCATTTGTCAGAGCAAGACATGAAAAAGAAAAATTTCAGATATCAAATGACGAGCTGCGTGATGCGTCAATCTTTGCGGAAAAGCTGATAATTCTTAATCAGCCGATAATGCAGATGTTGGTTTATCTCTGCATACTTGCAACACTCTGGTTCGGAGGTCACTTTGTGGCATACGGCTCGATGGGTACGGGCGAATTGATGAGCTTTATTTCATATATCAATCAGGTTTTGATGTCACTTATGATGATAAGCATGGTGCTTGTAATGTTCGTAATGTTCAGAGCATCAATCACAAGAATTGTTGAAGTATTGGAAGAAAAGCCCGATATAGACGACAAAGATTGCGATGAAAACTTAGAAGTAAAAGACGGCTCAATTTCATTCAGAAATGTTAACTTCAAGTATTCGACAGGAACGGGTCGCGATGTTTTGTCCGGGATAAATCTTGATATAAAATCAGGCGAAACAATAGGAATTATCGGCGGTACGGGTAGTGCGAAAACTACTCTTGTCCAGCTCATTCCGAGGCTTTACGATGTAAGCTCGGGCGGTGTTGAAGTCGGCGGTGTTGATGTGAAACAGTATAAGCTCGAAAAATTAAGAGATTCCGTTGCGATGGTATTGCAGAAGAATGTCCTGTTTACCGGTACAATAAAAGAAAATCTCCGTTGGGGCGACGAAAATGCAAGCGACGAAGAAATAATCGAAGCCTGTAAGGCGGCTCAGGCACACGACTTTATAATGTCTTTCCCCGACGGCTACGAAACGGAGCTCGGTCAGGGCGGTGTAAATGTTTCGGGCGGACAGAAGCAAAGACTTTGTATCGCAAGTGCATTATTGAAAAAACCTAAGATACTGATTTTAGACGACAGTACGAGTGCGGTTGATACTGCAACCGATGCGAAAATCCGTGAAGCGTTCAGCAAAAACTTCGGCAATATAACAACGCTGATTATCGCACAGAGAATATCGTCAGTTCAGGAAGCAGACAGAATAATTGTACTTGATGACGGCAAGGTAAATGCAGTCGGCACTCATGAAGAATTACTTGAAAACAACGAGATTTATAAGGAAGTATATATCTCCCAGCTTGAAGGGAGGGTTTCATAATGGCAGGACCTATGAGAGGCGGCAGACCCGGCAGAGGTCCGGGCGGTCCCGGTGGATTTGCACCGAGAAAACCTAAGGATACAAAGAAAACAGTTAAAAGACTCTTGGGTTATATGACCAAGGGCAGAGCAGGTGTTCTGATTTTGGTGGTCGCATTAGTGCTTATCAGTGCAGGTGCAGGCGTTGCGGGCACATATATGCTCAAGCCGATAATCAACGAAATCGGTTTAATTATAGGCAGAGCTGACGAACCAGGTGCATTTATTCCGCTTATTAAATATGTTCTGGCACTGCTTTGCGTATATATCGCAGGTGCCTTATCCACCTATGCACAGGCGAGAATAATGCTTAATATATCACAGAACACTCTCAACTCAATCCGTAAAGATTTATTTGACCATCTTCAGGATTTGCCGATTAAATATTTTGACCAAAACACACACGGCGAACTGATGAGCAGATTTACAAACGATACAGATGTTGTGCGTGAAGCGGTAAGTCAGATTATGCCGCAGATGATTTCTGCGATTGTAACCGTTGTTTCGACATTCATCATGATGCTGGTCTTGAGCCCGATATTGACGCTGATGATAATTTTCATGCTTGTGGTTATGTTTATAATCATAAAAACCATCGGCTCAAAGAGTGCAAAGAATTTCAAACGCCAGCAAAAAGCGGTCGGCGGTGCAAACGGATATATTGAAGAAAATATTGAAGGCTTGAAGGTTGTAAAGGTATTCTGCCACGAGGAAAAGGCGAAGGAAGAATTTGCAATCCGCAATGAGGAGCTTCGCGACTCGGCAACAAAGGCAAACACCTATGCAAGTATTCTTATGCCGATAATGGGCAACCTTTCTTATATGAACTATGCCCTGACGGCAACAATCGGAGGACTTTTATTGGTCAACGGTGTTGGCAGACTCGACATCGGTTCGGTTGCGGCATTTTTGCAGTATACAAGAAGCTTTTCACAGCCCATAACACAGTTTTCTCAGCAGGTAAATGTGTTGCTTTCTGCATTGGCAGGTGCGGAAAGAATTTTTGATGTGCTCGATGAAACACCCGAAGAAGATAAAGGTTTTGTAACACTCACAAGGGTAGTCAAAAAAGCTGACGGAACGCTAACAAAGACAGACAAAAGAACAGGCAACTGGGCATGGGAAAACACAAAAACAGGCGAGCTTGTTGAGCTTAAAGGTGATGTGCGTTTCAATAATGTTACATTCGGCTATGACGAGAGAAAAACTGTTCTCAAAAATGTAAGTCTTTATGCAAAACCCGGTCAGAAGATTGCGTTTGTCGGTTCAACCGGTGCGGGTAAGACTACAATCACAAATCTCATAAACAGATTTTATGAAATATCAGACGGCGAAATCACTTATGACGGAATCGATATAAAGAATATAAGAAAAGATGCACTCAGAGGTTCACTTGCAATGGTATTGCAGGACACACATCTTTTCACAGGTACGGTAAGAGAGAATATCCGTTACGGAAAACTCGATGCGACTGATGAAGAAATTTATGCAGCGGCAAAGCTTGCAAACGCAGATTCATTCATCGAAAGATTACCCGACGGCTATGATACGATGCTGACATCTGACGGTATGAATTTAAGTCAGGGTCAGAGACAGCTTTTGGCTATCGCAAGAGCAGCGGTTGCAGACCCGCCTGTGTTGATTCTTGATGAAGCAACAAGCTCGATTGATACGAGAACAGAGAGAAATATCGAAAAAGGAATGGATTCTCTGATGAAAGACAGAACGGTATTTGTTATCGCACACAGACTTTCTACAGTCAGAAATTCAAATGCTATTATGGTGCTTGAAAACGGTGAAATCATCGAACGAGGCGACCACGAAAGCTTGCTTGCCGATGAGGGCAAATATTATCAGCTTTATACAGGACAGTTTGAATTGGAGTAAGGAATGAAAATAGGATTGGTTTGTCCCGGCGGCGGAATGAAAGGAATATACGGTGCAGGGGTACTCGATGTTTTTATTGATAACGATATAAAATTTGATTACTGCATTTCCGCATCGGCAGGTGCGGCAAATGCGGTAACCTTCCTTGCACATCAGAGGGACAGAACTTACCGCTTCTACAGTCAGCACTCAAAAGCCCCCGAATATATGAGCCTTAAAAATTTCATAAAAACAGGTTCATACTTCGGTCTTGATTATGTTTACGGTACACTCACAGATGAGGTTGACCCGCTTGATTTTGAAGCTTTTTATAATTGTAAAACAAAAGCGGAAATTGTCATAACGGATTGCGAAACAGGCAGACCCGAATATTTTGATGCAAAGGATATAAAAAAGGGTGATTGCAAGCTGCTTATGGCATCGAGCTCTTTGCCGGCAATCTGCAAGCCGATTGAAATAAACGGAAGACTATATTGTGACGGCGGGCTCTCAGACCCCGTACCGATTAAAAGAGCAATTGACAGCGGTTGCGATAAAATTGTACTCGTCACATCAAATATAACCGACGGCAGAAAAAAGCCCGAGAAATTTCAAAGTCTTTATCCGATTGCTTTCAGGAGATTTCCTGAAGTAGCAGAGCTTATGAGAACTCGTCATATAAAATATAATCAGGCGGCAGAGGATATAAAAGAATTAGAAAAAGAGGGCAGAGTAATCAAAGTATGGCCGAGCGAAAACATCAAGGCAACTATGCTGACCCAAAATCCGAAAACTTTGCAAGAGCTTTATGAATTGGGAGTTAAAGATGCAAAGAGAATAATTGAAATAATATAATTTTTTAAAGCCGACGGTTCATAAGAACTGTCGACTTTTGCGTACAGCGTATTGACAATATACGCATAATGTGTTACAATGTGCATAGAATGTAATGGAGGTGTTCTTATGGAAACTACTAATATAAATATCCGGACAGATAAAGAAATCAAAACACAGGCAGAAAAACTTTTTGATGCACTTGGTCTTAATATGACTACTGCTGTCAACATTTTTTTAAAACAGGCAATCAGAGAAAACGGTATTCCTTTTGAGGTTAAGTTGAAAGCCCCCAACGAAATTACTGTTGCAGCCATCGAAGAAGGCAGAAAAATGGCTTATGATCAAAGTATAAAAGGTTATGAAAGTATGGACGATTTAAGGGCGGCACTTGAAGTATGAAATATGAAATAAAGTTTACAACACAATTCAAAAAAGATTTGAAGCTTGCAAAAAAACAAGGAAAGGATATAGAAAAACTTTTCGATGTTGTTGAAAAACTGGCTAATGGCGAGCAACTTGAAGCAAAATATCGTGACCATGATTTAAGCGGTAACTATAAAGGTTGCAGAGAATGTCATATTGAGCCTGATTGGTTACTTGTATACGAAGTAGTTGATGATGTTCTTGTTTTGATGCTATATCGCTTGGGAAGTCATTCAGAATTATTTTAATTTTTGTCCGCTTCTGCTGAATTTGCAGGAGTGGATTTTTATATATTGACAAATAACTACATTTGTAGTATATTTATAAAAAACACATTTGTAGTTGAGGTGTTATTATGAGTGTAAAAAAATTACCTGATGCGGAATTTGAAATAATGAAAGCAATATGG
Organism: Acutalibacteraceae bacterium; assembly: GCA_045540355.1. Classification (GTDB taxonomy): domain Bacteria; phylum Bacillota; class Clostridia; order Oscillospirales; family Acutalibacteraceae; genus RGIG2945. The sequence continues at coordinate 65,093 of JAZQHB010000077.1, forward strand.
CATACCGATGAACCCGTAACTTCACCGGTTTTGACAGAAAAACTCCGATTCCTTTTGCCCGATAAGGAATGGAAGGCTCAAACGGTGCTTACCATGTTGGTCCGCCTTGAGAATAAAGGTTTTCTGCGTTCTGAAAAAGTATCAAAGGAAAGAAACTATTATACTGTTATTTCTGAAGATGACTATTTGAAAATTGAACAGGAAAATTTCAAAAAAAGATTTTCAAACCGTTCCTTCAGTGCATTGGTAAAAGCATTATATGACGGCAAAAATGTATCTGAAGATGAAATAGAAGAACTCAAAGATTGGATAAATAAAATATAGGTGAATTTTTATGAAGATATTTATTGTCAGTTTATTTGTTTGTTCTTGTCTTATGACTCTTGTGTCGATGATTTACATGGCACTCTCGTCCGCACTTGAGAATTGGTCTGCAAAAAGGCGATATAATTTGTGGCTGATTATTTTATTAGGGTTTTTGACACCCGTCAAGCCTTTTATTTCCGATCATCTTTGGAAAATTACTTTAAAATCGGAGGAAGCTTCGACAGCAGTTAATACCATTGCTCCGACAAATTATGCCGACATACAAAGCTCGTTTGACTTTACAAAGATTTTATTTGTAATCTGGCTTATCGGTGTAATAATTTTTGCAGTTAAATTTTTAGTAAGTCATTATAAATTTAAAAGCTACCTGTCCGCACATTCAACTCCATGTGATGCTGATACATCAGCTCTTTCGGAAACTGTTGCAAAACAGATGAAAATAAAAAAGGTCAGCGTTGTCAAGCTAAAGGGTATCAGCTCACCGATGATGCTCGGCTTAAGACGGGCAACAATTATTTTGCCCGAACGAATTTATTCTCAAGCGGAGCTTCGTCTTATAATTAAACACGAATTGTATCATTTCAAGAAGCGGGATTTATTATATAAAGCTGCCTTGCTCGTGTGCAAAATGATTCATTGGTTTAATCCTTTTATGGCTGTTATTGAAAGAGAGATAGAAAGCCTTTGTGAGTTAGCTTGTGATGAGAGGGTTATTCAGAACGAAAACAAGAATGACAGAAAAACATATTGTCATGCTATTTTAAATTCAGCATCTTTAAAAGAAGAAAAACAGATGACTCCGATTTTATCAAGCAATTTTGTCAACGACAAGAATAATCTGAAACACAGATTGTCTTTGATAATTTCAAACACTAAAAAGAAAAGGTTTACTTGTCTTTCGGTTATCGTAATATTGTTAACCTTGCTTTCGGGCACGGTTTTCGGAGTTGCTTATGATAATACAGATGCATCTTATCCGGTAAACGGAGAGATTTACGAAACAACAACTGTTTACATACCCGCAGAAGCATCAACGGCAATTTCTATGGTTACAGACCAACACGGAAACTTTTTTGAATATTGGGAAGATACGACAGCTATACATTTAGAGGAAACAACGATAGTTCCGTATTCGGAACAATCATTCCCGAACACCGAATCCGCACAAAGATTTTTTGAGAACAGTGATACGACAACGGTTACGGTTGAAAGTTGATAAATAAAGGCGACGATAGTCGTCTTTATTTAAAAATTGATTAACTACAATTGTAGAAAAGGAGTGACGATATGACAATTTTAAAAAGACATAAAACAGGTGAGATTATACCGAGATTGCTCGCATCACTTATAGCCGTTTTACTTTATAATCTTCTGACAACAAAGGAGAGCTTTACCGAAAATTCATTTTATGACAAATCAAACCTTGTTCTGTTTCTTCTGTGTGTCCTGCTCTTATTTTTAATATTTTGCTTTATAAAAGATAACCTGATAATAAATACAATTACGATATTTTTTGCGTTAATGTATTTTATTTGTGCGGCGGCGTTAAAGCAAGATTATTATTTTTCTTTCGGCTTGTGTACCGTGATAAGTATTTTAGTTGTATCTCTTAATTTTAAAAAAATTAAATTGAAATTCAAAAATAAAACTGTTTGGATTGTAGCTGTGTCGTTAATAATAATTTTTACACTCTTTGTCGGTCTTATATGTTGTTTGTATTATAAAAACTACAAAACTCCGTGCTACGATTTCGGATTGTTTTCTCAAATGTTTTGGTATATGAAAGAAACAGGTGAGTGCCTGATAACTTGTGAACGAGATGCACTCTTAAATCATTTTGCGGTACATTTTTCTCCGATTTACTATTTGATTTTGCCGATATATATTATATTTCCGTCGCCGTGCACTTTGCTTATTTTACAAGCATTTATTGTTGCCAGCGGACTTATTCCGTTGATTTTCATCTCAAAACATTATAATCTCTCATCTGCGGGAACAATACTGTTTTCAATTTGCTACACATTATTTCCTGCGTTTTTGGGCGGTTGTTTTTGGTATCTGCACGAAAACTGTTTTCTCTTACCTCTTTTGCTTTGGTACATATATTTCTCTGAAAAAGAAAAAATTATACCGACTGTTTTGTTTGCACTTCTGACGCTGACAGTAAAAGAAGATGCCGCGGTATATGTTGCGGTTATAGCATTGTATTTTATTTTTAGCCGCAAAAACTACAAATGTAATTTATGCATATTACTGTTTTCTGTTTTGTATTTTATTTTGGTAACAAAGCTGATGTCGGTTTACGGGGAAGGTGTAATGTCTGACAGCAGATACGGTGAATATATTTATGATGACGGCGGATTATTCAGCGTAATAAAATCAGTGATACAAAATCCGATTTATGCTATATGTCAGATATTTAAAAAAGAAAAGTTTTTATTTCTTTTACAACTTTTGTGTCCTGTTGGATTTTTACCGATTTTTATTAAAAAGCCTGAAAAACTGATTTTGTTAATACCTTTGATTCTGGTGAATCTGATGACCAATTATCCATATCAATATGACATAGGATTTCAATATACTTTCGGAAGCGGTGCAATTCTGTTTTATCTTTCAATTGTAAATTACTCTGAATTAGGAGAGAGCCGCAGGAAAGTATTATTGTGTGCAGCACTCAGCTCGGTGATTATATTTTCGGGCGGATATTTAAGCAAAGCTACATATATTAAAGATTATATAAATATGTCACATCAGAGAGAAGTAATTGATGAAGCAATAAACCTTGTACCGGAAGATGCCTCTGTTGCGGCATCTACATTTTTAGTTGCAAATCTTTCGGAAAGAGAGGTTATATATGAGCTTGAAACAACCGGACAAGATGCTGAATATATTTTAGTTGATTTGAGAAAGTCAGAAGGAAAATCAATACTTGAAAAGTACTTGAATGATAAATATACAATTCTTTTTTATGACGGAGAGATAATTTGTGTGTTGAAAAATAACTCTCAATCGGGTTCTTAATACAGAGCTTCTGATGTATTGCAATTTTGACATTTTTGTAATATAATATTATACGGGTGAAAATATATGTCAGTGTGCGTAATTGTCGGCGGTGCCGAAATCAGAAATTATGATGAAATAAAGAAATATTTATCCGCTGAAGATTTTTATGTTTTTTGCGACTGCGGATTGAATCATCAGGAAAAATTGGGAGTAAAGCCTGATTTGATTGTGGGAGATTTTGATTCGCACAAAAGACCTGATACTGATATTGAAACAATAGTTTTACCCTGTGAAAAAGATGATACCGATACAGTTTTTGCGGTTAAAGAAGCAATAAAAAGAGGGTATAAAAATTTTATCCTTATCGGTGTTGTCGGCGGTCGTTTTGACCACACACTCGGAAATATTGCAATACTTATGATGCTTAAAAACCGAGGTCTTGACGGGCTTATTGTTGACGACTTTTCTGAGATGGAAATAGTTGGTGACAAAGCTGCATTTGTTGAAGATAAGTTTTCGTACTTTTCATTACTGAATATATCGGGCAAGGCTGAGGGTGTTACGATAAAAAATGCGAAATATCCGCTTGATGAAGCAGAGATAAAATGTGATTATCCGATAGGTGTCAGCAATGAAGTGATTAAAGGCAAAACGGCTGAAATCGCAGTCAAAAACGGAGAACTGCTGCTGATAAAAATAAGAGAGGAGGCGAAAGGATGAAAAAGCTGAGTATTCTTGACAGCACCTTACGGGACGGTGCACAGGGCGAGGGTATATCTTTTTCAATAAATGATAAGCTTGATATAATCGAAGCACTTGATAATTTTGGTGTAAGTTATATCGAGGCGGGAAATCCTTTTGCATCTCCCAAGGATAAAGCATTTTTTGAAAAAGCCGCAAAGCTTAAATTGAAAAATGCAAAGCTGGTTTCATTCGGAAGTACAAGACGAAAAGGCATAGCGGCAGAAAACGATGAAGCTTGTATTGCGTTGCTTGCGGCGGATACACCGGTCGTAACTATTTTCGGAAAATCATCTTTACTTCATGTCAGAGAGGTTTTGCAGACAAGCGACGAAGAAAATTTACTTATGATAGAAGACACTTGCCGATTCTTCAAGGAAAACGGTAAGGAAGTTATTTTTGATGCCGAGCATTTTTTTGACGGCTATAAAGAAAACCTCGATTATGCATTAAAAACTCTCGAAGCGGCGGTCAAGGGCGGAGCGGTCGTACTCAGCCTTTGCGACACAAACGGCGGAGCTTTTCCCGACGATGTCTACAAGGTGACTGAGAAAGTTGTAAGTACATTCGGCGGTGTTGAAATCGGTATTCATACCCATAACGACGGTTCTATGGCGGTTGCCAATTCTGTCATGGCGGTAAAAGCAGGTGCAACACATGTTCAGGGTACATTTTTGGGCATGGGTGAAAGAACGGGTAATGCGAATCTTTCAGCAATTATACCCAACTTGCAGATTAAAGCTGATTACGAATGTATACCTGAGGACAAATTACCTCTGCTTACCTCAACCGCAAGAAAAATTGCAGAGGTTGCAAATGTTACACTTCATAAAAATATGCCGTTTGTCGGCAGAAGTGCTTTTGCACACAAAGCGGGAATGCACGCTGATGCGGTTTTAAAAGCCAATAATACATTTGAACATATTGACCCTCATCAGGTCGGAAATCACAGAAGAATTCTGATGTCAGAAATGACGGGCAAAGCTGCGGTACAGAAGCTTATAGAAAAATATGATTCGACAATTGATAAGAATTCTCCGATAGTCGAGGAAGTTTTAAAGCAGATAAAAGAAAAAGAATTCAAAGGCTATCAGTACGAGGGTGCACAGACGAGCCTCGGTCTTGTTATAAGAAAGGTTATTGACCCATACAAGCCGTTTTTTAATCTGATCAGCTACAAGGTGCTTGACGAGCTGCCTTATGATAACGGACACAGTGCGACTGCTACAATCAAATTAAAGGTTGCAGATACAGTCAAAATTGCTGCTTCCGACGGTGACGGTCCCGTTGATGCAATGGATAAGGCATTAAGAGAGGCTATGAATGATTTTTACCCTTGTCTTAAAAAGGTCAGGTTGGTTGACTATAAGGTAAGAGTAACGGAGCCGAAATTAGCGACGGCGGCACAGGTAAGAGTTCTTATCACAAGCACAGACGGCGAAGAAATATGGACAACCGTCGGTGTCAGTCAGGATATTATCGAAGCGAGTTTCAATGCACTTGTTGATTCTATAGAATATAAACTGTTAAAAAATATGTGATAAAATACAATATAACAAATTGTTAACATATTCATAATATTATATACATTGATTTAATTCAGGAAATATCATAATATTTATATATAAAACTTTAAGGGGGAAAAATAATGGCAGGTAAAATACTTGTAGTTGATGATGACCTTAACATCTGTGATTTACTCAGAATGTATCTCGAAAAGGAAGGTTTCACGGTAAAGACCGTAAATGACGGCACAGCTGCAATAGATGCTTTCAGAGAATTTGAACCGGATCTTATGTTGCTTGACATAATGCTTCCCAAGCTTGACGGCTGGCAGGTATGCCGTGAAATAAGAAAGTTTTCTGAAAATCCGATTATTATGATAAGTGCCAAGGGCGAAACCTTTGACAGAGTTTTAGGACTTGAATTAGGTGCCGACGATTACATCGTAAAACCCTTTGAGGCAAAAGAAGTTATAGCACGCATTAAGGCGGTCCTTCGCCGTAGTGCAAACAGTCTTGACAAAACAAAAAAAGAAGTTCATTTCGATAAGCTTTCAATAAACCTCACAAATTATGAATTGAAAATTGACGGCAAGGTAGTTGATACTCCGCCGAAAGAAATGGAGCTTATTTATCACCTTGCAAGCAATCCGAACAGAGTTTACACAAGAGATGTTCTGCTTGATGAAGTGTGGGGCTTTGATTATTACGGAGATTCAAGAACGGTTGATGTTCATGTTAAAAGACTTCGTGAAAAGCTCGAAGGTGTTTCCGACAAATGGGAATTGAAAACCGTCTGGGGTGTAGGTTACAAATTCGAGATTAAAGATGTGGAGGAATAATGTTCAGAAAAAAGGGTTCGCTTTTCAGGAGATTGTTCTTTCCGCTTGCGGCGATGCTTTTAGCAGGTATTCTCATAATGAGTATTGCGGCAACATGGTTTTCAATCAGCAACGAGGTTGAAGACGGCGTGGATTCACTTGCCGAAAGTATAAATTTTGTTGACCGATACTTAGAATCAAACAGTCCGCAGAGTACGGAGCTGGATAATATTTTATTCTATGTTTCATTTGCGACAAAGGCTGATGTTTTCTGCGTCGACACAAATCTGACGGGTGACATGAATATAACCGCGTGCAGATGCAGGGGTGTCGTAGCACATAATGCACTGACAAACAAGCTTTATAAGAATTGCCCGCATCATCAGAATAAAAAATCAATAGAAGAATGGTTTAAGGGAAAAATACTTGAGCCGCTGAGAAATGATGATGACAAGCAGTATGGTGCAATGAGTCTTCATATACCGATGGTTGTTTCAACGGATAAGGACGGAGTCAAGACTAAGTTCGATTTGCAATGGGGTTTGTATATAGCCAAAGAGGATATACACACCGGCAAGACGATTATTGCGACAATCACAACGGATAATCTTCGTGACAGACTTGACAGATTATTTGGTATGTTTGCAATAGCGGTGCCTATTTCGTTGCTGGTGCTTTACGGCTTGATTTCAGCTTATGTTTACAGATTCACAAAGCCTTTAAGTCAGATGGTAGTTGCTACAAAGAATTACTCAAAGGGTGATTTCAGTTCAAGAATACCGATTGAAAGACAAGATGAGCTGGGTGAGCTTATAACCTCCTTCAACTCAATGGCGACTGCATTGTCGATAACAGAAAATTCCCGCCGTGCATTTGTTGCAAATGTTTCACATGAGCTCAAAACACCGATGACAACAATAGGCGGCTTTATTGACGGAATTATTGACGGCACGATACCGGCGGAAAAGCATGATTATTATATGAATATAATATCAAGCGAAGTAAAAAGACTTTCTCGTCTTGTCAATCAGATGCTTAATCTTTCAAGAATTGAAGAGGGTAAAACTCAGCTTAATCCCACAGATTTTAATGTATGTAAACAACTGGTTGATACAATACTTACTTTTGAAAAACGCATTGAAGATAAGGGTATAGGCATAACGGGTCTTGATACGCTTGATGCAGTATACCTGTATGCAGATGAGGATATGATAAAACAGGTTATTTATAACCTTGTTGAGAATGCGATAAAATTTACTCCGCAGAACGGCAGAATAGATTTTTCTGTTGAAGAGACCGACAAAGATGTTTCACTTACAATCGGAAACACCGGCGAAGGAATAGCGAGTGAATTGTTACCGAGAATTTTTGAGCGTTTCTACAAGGTAGATGCCTCAAGAAACTATGACAAAAAGGGTGCGGGATTAGGACTGTATCTTGTAAAAACTCTTGTCGAGCTTCATGACGGACAGGTCAGTGTTAGCAGTACGGAGGGAGAGTATACACAGTTTAAGTTCACAATCCCGAAAAACAAAACAAGGAAAATCAGAGGTGAAAATAATGGATGAACAAAGAAGAGAAGATATGACGGAGCAGAATTTAACTAATGCGACCCCGGAGAATACAAATACTTCCGAGCAGGAAGCAGTGCCTTCAATGCCGACAGAGCCTCAGCAGGTGCAGGCGATTCCCGTGCAGGAAGCACCGAGAAGTCAGTATCCTCCGAATGTCGGCGTTAATCCGCAGTATCAGCAAAACCAACCTTATCAGCCAAATCAGGCATATCAGCAATGGCACGCAAACCAACAACAGCCTCCTGCACAACAACCTAAAAAGAAGAAAAAAGTCGGACTTATTGTATTCTTGATTATTCTTGCGGTAGTTGTGACACTTTCTGTATCTGCATTGGTCGGTGTTGTTGTAGGTAAAAGCATAGTCGAAAATAACAACGAAGATAATAACAACGGCTGGTTTGATATTTATGACGACGATAATGATGACCTTGACGGTGACGAAGAAATAGTCCCCAATAATGACGGCCCCGAGCTTGAAATTCAGGACGACGGCAAAGCTGACAATGAAGATGCAGATGATATTAAAATTCAGGACGGCAAAGTTCTGACAGCGGCACAGATTGCAAAGAAAGCCGATAATATCTCTGTCGGTGTTCTTGTATACTCCAAAAATTCTGACCAACTTGCAGGTGAGGGAACAGGTATTCTTATGTCGCTTGACAGTAAAAAGGAATATACTTATGTTATAACCTGTGCACATGTTGTCGATGATGCAAATGTCAGCGTTATGATTCAGACGAACAAAGGCGAAAGCTATCCCGCTGACATCGTCGGTGTTGATTCAAGAACAGATGTTGCGGTATTGAAGATCAAAACAAATAAGCTTGAATGTGCAGTTTTCGGAAATTCAGATAAATTAAAGGTCGGCGATACGGTTTATGCTATCGGTAATCCGGGCGGAACAGAGTTCTTCGGCTCATTCACAAACGGAATGGTATCCGCTATCGACAGACCCGTTAACAGCGAAATCGGATATGCGATGAAGTGTATTCAGCATACTGCACCTATCAATTCAGGTAATTCAGGCGGTGCGCTTCTTAACAGCTACGGTCAGGTTGTCGGAATAAATTCCTCGAAGATTATGGCAACGGGCTTTGAAGGAATGGGATTCTCAATTCCTATTACAGATGCAAAAGAAATTGTTGACCAGCTTATCAAGTACGGCAGAGTAACAGGCAGAGCAAAGCTCGGTATCAGCTATTTCACAGCAAGCAACAGTGAAAAGAGCAATATGATTATCCGTCTTAAGGATTTGCCTGCAGGCTCACTTATCATCGGTGACATCGGTTCCGATTCTGATTTGGCAGACAAAGATGTTCAGGTAAATGATATCATAGTTGCGGTTAACGGTAAGGACCTTACAGAGTCAAGCATACTTCTTGAAAAAATCGAAAACGGCAAGGTCGGCGATGAATTAAAGCTCACAATTGTCAGATTTGATAACAACTATAATATGAAGAAGTTTGATGTCAAGGTAAAGCTTGTCGAAGATAAAGGAATAACCACAACAACCCAGCAAGAAGAACCCACCACTTCATTCTTTTTCAATCCTTTTGAATAATTTTAAAAGCACCCGAAAGGGTGCTTTTTTTATGCAAAATGCAAAGTGCAGAATGCAGAATATCGGAGGGCGTTGACCGCACCCATTTTTAATCGTCCCCACTTTCTTCTGAAAAGTACCTTTGTGGCACGAAAGTTTATTTTCTTCTATTTCAACCTACAAGCTTAAAATAAGTAAGGCCGAAATTTTTGATTAAAAATAAAAAAATATCGATAATCGATAAAAATATATTGACAAATGATATTTTCGTTGGTATTATAATGTCAGATAATGGGTTTGGAGATGATTTTATGTGAAGTAGAAATCTTGTTCGTTAGTCAAATAGTATAATCAAACACACTGATAAGGAGTAGTGATTATGGATACAGAAAAGAATAAAGTTTCAGAAAGTGTACAACAAGTACAAATATGTCAAGAAAATATACAAAACCCTCAAATACAACCGCTTCCTCCGCAAAAAACAAGAAAGCAGCTGTTTGCTATCAGTAAAGGTGATACCGCCTTTGCGATATGTGCAGTTGTTGCGAGTATATTTGCTTCGATGTTTGGAATTTTCGGTGGCTTTGCTTTAGGGTATTTATTATCTGTTGTTTTAATGATTATCTTGTATGGCATTTATTTTGCAAAGAGTGGTAAGGTAAGTATTTTTCCTATTGTATGCGGAGTCTTGTCTTTGTCCAATGCTGCAGTTTTTATTTGTACTTCCAACGGAAGCGTACGATTTTTTAGTGTTATTATAAGCTTTTTGTTGTCGCTTGTTTTCTATAACGGTTTAACAAACTGTTCATCAAAAGGCAATCGGCAAACGCTTGGAGTGTTTTACTCGGCGGCTTCGACAATAGGCAATGTAGGGATAACCGTAAAATCAATTTTTTCTAACCGTAACGATGACAAAAAAACCATGCGCAGGTCACTTATAGGTGTACTTTGTGCGATACCTGTGCTTGTTATTGTGGTACCGCTTCTTATATCGTCTGATGATGCTTTTCGCGGTATGATGGGTAATATTTTCAGTAATACTTTTACTGCTGTTTTTAAAATTATATTTGGTATAGGGATTTCTTTCTTTGCTGTTTCATACGGTTTTTCACTTAAAACAGACCGTGTGGCTAAAGTCAGACAAAGAAGATTTTCAGGACTTGAAAATACATACATTGTTTCATTTATGTCAGCAATAAGTGTATGTTATCTGCTTTACCTGTTTTCACAACTTGCATACTTTTTCAGTGCATTTAAAGGATTCCTGCCTAACGGTGAAATAACTTACGCACAATATGCACGAAAAGGCTTTTTTGAGATGTGCATTATCGCCGTTATAAATTTAGTAATTGTATTTTTAGCTTTGATTCTTGCTAAAAAACAAAACGGTAAAGTCTGTCATACTATAAAGGCGATAGCAACATTTATAGCAATGTTTACTTTGGTTGTTATTACAACGGCAATTTCAAAAATGGTGCTTTATATTGATTACTACGGCATGACAGTGCTTCGTCTTACAACAAGTTCATTTATGTTGTTTTTGGCAATAGTTTTTATAAGCGTAATTTTGCGAATTTATATTACAAAAATCAATATTGTAAAAGTAGTTTTAGTTACTGCAGGATTCATAGTCCTGATACTTGGTACCGTTAATGTAAATGCCGTTTGTGCAAAATATAACTATGAAAGCTACAAAAACGGAAAGCTTAAAACAATTGATATAGAAGCACTTTATGATTTAGGTGATGAGGGAATACCTTACATAGTAAAACTTGCCGAAAGCAAAAAAAACGGAAATGCCAAAATAGCAAAAAGATATTTAGCCGAGGCATATCGATATGATTATTTTAAAGATATGTATGATGTAGAAAGCTTTACACTTGATGATTTAAAAAAGAATCAGAAAGATAAAGGTTTTGAGCATTTCAGCATACCAAAATACAAGGCTTATAACGAGCTTTATAAATTCATAGAAAAAAATCCAAAGTTTAGTTCCGAGAGTCCGGATTATCTCATTACGGAGTATTAACACAGGGGAGAGTTAGTATCAGAGGACGGTTCTCTGATAGATGATTGATATAAATCAAAAACCCGAAAAGGTTTGATACCTTTTCGGGTAATTAGTTTTTATCAGACTTCTGCGAAATTTTCAAGCTTAATAACCTTGAGAATTGTGTCGTCCATAAATTTGTAAAGCTTTTCACCGTAGGTTGCAAAAGCTTTATCGTCGGCGTGCTTGCAAAGCATTGCGAAGCAGTTGCCTATGTGTTTTGCAGGGTCACCGTCTCGGGAAAGTGCCAATGTGTAGAAAGAAATCTCGGCACCGCCTGATATGTTTTTGAAAAGCTCGGGAGTAATATCAATAAGCTTGTTATAAAGAGAACTCATTGCGATTGGGATAAGAGTTTCGTTAAGATATTCGCCCAAAAAATGACGCGCGGAAAATACAAGCAGGACACTCGCCTGGTACTGAACGCGGGCGTATTCCGACTGTTCAAGTGCAAGATCGCCCATATAAGGTATAGACACAACCTTATTGACGCTCATAAGTGCCAAATCTTCACCGAGCTTGTTGGCTTTTTCAATATTTCCGTTTTCGCGATGTTTACCCAATACATCAACAATATCGAGCAACTCCGACTGTTCATCTTTTTTATTTGCTTTGGTAAAAATCTTTATGTCGCTGTCGTCTTTTCGCAAAATGAATCTCCGTATCCGAACTAATCGTTCTGTGTTTTATATTTTAAGTTATAATGTTTGAAATTAAGTAATGTATCAAGGTGCTGCTTCGGAGTCATATAATCACCGATAGTCTGCTTGCCACCGTACATTCCGTGGAAGTTACTGCCGCCGACCATAAGAAGATTGTTCTTTTCAGCAAAGCTGATAAGGTGCTTTCTGCGTTCGTCATCAATAGTCGGACCCCAGACCTCAACACCGTCAATGCCTTCATTGCCGGGCTTGGTGAGCTCTTCAAGCAATTCGTAACCGTCAGCAGTTCCGCTTGCAGCCAAAACTGCAATACCGCCTGCATCATGAATAGCGTTGATTATCTCAACAACATCGGGGAAAACAGGCTCAACGGTAAGGTTTTCCGGAGTTGTGCCTGTGAATATCTTTTCATAAAGGTCACCGTAAATGCGGTCGGTAAGACCACATTCCATGAAAGCGTGCATAATGTGCTGCTTGTAAACATTAGTAGAACCCGTAGCACACTTCAAGATAAGGTCGGGCGACACATCATATTTTTTGCTTACTTTAAGTATCATATATTGGCTTGCTTTTTTTCTTGCCAATAAATTCCTTCGACACAAACCCTCAAGTCTGTCGGGGTGGTCGGGAAGATAACATAAAACAGTTGTATTTTTATTCCTTTTGGTATCGGTTGCCGACAATTCAACACCCGGTATAACTTTTACACCGTGGCGATCACCGATAATTTTACCGCGGACCGTAGCGGCAAGGCAGTCATGGTCCATAATAGCTATTGTCGAAACACCCTTCTTCTGTGCAAGAACAATTAAATCGTCTATGCCGAGAGACCCATCAGATAGCTTCGTGTGACAATGTAAATCTCCTGACAAAATTCTTCCTCCCTCTGGATTTTTACTTAAAAACTTAATGAAAAGCAAAAATTCCCTCAATATAGTTTTATTTTACTCCATTCGAAAAAAATTTGCAAGAGTTTTTTTGAAAAAAATTAAAATATGTATAAACATACAACGAAAAAGTACCTGCCGAAAAAGTATTTGGCAGGTACTTCATAACCATTCGGGTGTTGATTCATAAGAAACGGTTTTGTTTTTATAAGGGAAGGTGAGTTTATAAGAGTAGAGCATGGGTGCATTCCTTTCATCGCGTGAGCCGTATTTGTGGTCACCGACAAGCGGAAATCCTCTGCTTGCAAACTGAACTCTTATCTGATGACTGCGACCGGTGTGAAGTCTTATTCTGACTTTTGATGCTTCACCCTCTGTCAATCTTTCAAATTCAAGCTTTGCTTTCTTGACGCCGCCTCTCATTCTTTTTACGACAAATACCTTGTTTTTTCTCGGATCCTTCCAGAGCAAATCTTCCCACACATCACTTACCGGAGGTGTGCCGTGGACACAGGCGATGTATTCTTTTATCATAGTTCCGTCCTGAATTGCTCGGGACAGGTCTGCGGCTGCTTGCTTTTTTCTTGCATACACCATAACACCGCCGACATTGAGGTCAAGTCGGTGTACGGTAAAAATCTCACCGTCGAAGTCAGTTTTCAATTCTTCGGGTACACCCTTTTCCGAATCAAGACCGACGGGCTTGATGCAGACGATTATGTTTTCATCAGAATATAAAATTTCCATAATTAACTCCGTAATGTGTTTGCATTAAAAAACTGCTGAGATTTTCTCAGCAGTTTTTATGTTATCTTATTTTAAAGCAGCCTTTGCTTTTTCAACAAGAGCTGTGAATGCTGCGGGGTCAGCGATAGCGATTTCTGAAAGCATCTTTCTGTTAAGATTGATGTCAGCCTTCTTGAGACCGTTCATGAATGTTGAATAGTTCATGCCGTTCAATTTGCAAGCAGCTGAAATACGAGTGATCCAGAGTCTTCTGAAGTCACGCTTTTTCTGCTTTCTGCCGATGTAAGCATAGTTACCTGATTTCATAACAGCCTGTTTAGCTGTCTTGAAGAGGCTGTGCTTTGAACCATAATAACCTTTAGCAAGCTTTAATACTTTATTTCTTCTCTTACGAGTCATCATTGCGCCTTTAATACGAGCCATGATAAGTTACCTCCATTATTTTTTCTTACTTATTATTTGTAGGGGATCAAGCGTTTGATCTGCTTCTGATTTGTTGTGTCTGCAACAGTTGTCTGACGAAGACCTCTCTTACGCTTTGTGCTTTTCTTTGTAAGGATATGCGACTTATTTGCATGGCCGCGAATAGGCTTACCGTTCTTTGACAATTTAAAACGCTTTTTTGCTCCACTGTGTGTCTTAATCTTAGGCATTGATATTTCCTCCTTAATTTTTACTTAGAACTTTTAGGTGCGAGGAACATTAACATTGAACGCCCCTCAAGTTTAGCCGCTTTTTCGAGTGATGAAAATTCAGCACAAGCATCTGCAAACTTCTGCATAGATGTTAAACCGAGCTCGGGATGAGCCATTTCACGACCTCTGAAGCGGATTGATACCTTAACCTTGTTTCCTGATTCAAGAAACTTCTTTGCGTGATTGACTTTTGTATCAAAGTCATGTTTATCAATGTTAAGTCCCAAACGAATCTCTTTGATTTCAACAATTCGTTGATTTTTACGAGCTTCTTTTTCTCTTTTTGACTGCTCGAAGCGATATTTGCCGTAGTCCATAATCTTACATACGGGCGGCTGAGCCTGCGGAGCAATTTTAACAAGGTCAAGATTTCTGTTTTCAGCCATGGTCAGAGCCTGAGCTGATGTCATAATGCCGAGCTGTTCACCGTCAGCGGTAATAACGCGGACTTCCTTGTCACGGATTTCTTCATTGATCTGCAATTCTTTGGTACTGATGTCAAAACACCTCTCTGTTAAAAAATCAAAGCACGGACAGCTATACCGTCCGTGCAAATCAATACTTAAAAATCAAGTTATTGACCATACGATAGGACGGAACCCCGTAGGTGAGGACATAATTGCCCTGCTTTGTTGTACGAGTATATTATCACAAATGCTTTGCATTGTCAACATTTTTTTTAAAATTATTTTTCTGCGTTCCAGATATTCTCTTTGTACTCGTTGATTGCTCTGTCTGCGGCAAATCTGCCCGACATTGCGATGTTGACAAGTGATTTTCTGTTCCACTCTTTTTTGTCTGCCCACAGAGCATCGATTTCTTTCTGTGCTCTGCGGTAATCAGCAAAGTCTGCAAGAACCATATACGGGTCGTGGTAAAGTATTGTTCTGCCGATTTCGGGGAAGTCTTTACCGTTTATGCCCGAATTGATAAAGTCGATAACCTTATGAATTTCGGCGTTATTCTGATAACAATCCATCGGGTTATAGTTTTCCTGACGGCGTTTTGCTTCGTCTGCGTTCATGCCGAAAATGATAATGTTTTCATCACCGACCGCTTCGTGAATTTCAACATTCGCACCGTCTAAAGTACCGAGTGTGATTGCACCGTTCATCATAAGCTTCATGTTACCTGTACCGCTTGCCTCTTTACCCGCAAGAGAAATCTGCTCACTGATGTCAGCGGCGGGCATAAGACATTCAGCCATTGTGACATTGTAATCTTCGCAGAAAACAACCTTCAATCTGCCTCTGACATCGGGGTCGTTGTTGATAAGGTCAGCGAGTGCACAGATGAAGTTGATTATCTTCTTTGCCATAAAGTAACCGGGAGCAGCCTTTGCACCGAAGATATAAGTGTGCGGTACAAAATCTCCGTTCGGATTTTCTTTGATTTCAAGGTATTTCGCAACTATATTGAGTGCGTTGAGATGCTGGCGTTTGTATTCGTGAAGTCGTTTTACCTGAACATCAAAAATTGAATCTGTATCAAGCTCAATTCCTGATGTAGCTTTAACAAGCTTAGCAAACCGTACTTTGTTATTTTTCTTGATTTCAGCGAGCTTATCAAGAACCTTTTTATCGTTTTCAAAAGCTCTGAACTTTTCAAGCTCCGCACCGTTTTTTATGAAGCCGTCGCCGATTTTTTCGGTAAGAAGTGCTGTGAGCTCGGGGTTCGACTGACATAACCATCTGCGGTGAGCAATGCCGTTTGTAACATTTTTGAACTTGTCGGGTGTGAGTTTATAGAAATCGTTGAAAACAGTATCAACCAAAATCTGTGAATGAAGTGCGGAAACACCGTTTACCGAATGACAGGCTGCAACGCAGAGGTTTGCCATACGGATAACTCCGTTTGAAATAACCGCCATTCTTTCGACTGTGTCGGCATCAAGAGTTGAGTTCCACACGAATGAACGGTAGCGGTTGTCAATCTCTTTTGTAATCTGATAAATTCTCGGGAGCAATCTCATAAAGAGGTCCTCGGGCCAACACTCAAGAGCTTCCTTCAAAACGGTATGGTTTGTATAAGCGGTTGTTTTTGTGACAATATTCCATGCGTCGTCCCAACCGTAACCGCATTCGTCAAGGAGTATTCTCATAAGCTCGGGGATAACGAGTGTCGGGTGTGTGTCGTTGATATGAATTGCAACCTTATCGGAGAGGTTATCAATTGTGCCGTAGGTCTTGAGGTGCTTCTTTATAATATCCTGAATTGAAGCGGAAACAAGGAAATACTGCTGACGAAGTCTCAAGCTCTTGCCCTCGGGATGATTGTCTGAGGGATAGAGAATTTTACTGATGACCTCAGCCATTGCATTCTGTTCCATGGCACGCATATATTCACCCTGATTGAACATATCCATGTCAAGCCCGGGAGCCTTTGCAGACCAAAGTCTTAAAACGCTGATACCCTTGCCGTCCTTGCCTGCAACGAACATATCGTAGGGGATAGCTTTAATCGGTTTGTAGTCGACGGTTTCGACATGGTGATAGTGTGCGTCCCAGTAATCCTCAACTCTGCCCTCGAAGCGGACCTCGTAGGAATTTTCCTCATGTGCTTCAAGCCATACATCGCCGCCGGGCAACCAGAAATCGGGCAACTCTGTCTGCCAACCGTCAACGAGCTTCTGCTTGAAAATACCGTATTCGTAAAGAATACTGTAACCCATTGCGGGGATTTCCTGTGTAGCAAGTGCATCGAGGTAGCAAGCAGCAAGTCTTCCGAGACCGCCGTTGCCGAGACCTGCATCGGGTTCACAATCGTAGAGAGTTTCAAGCTTTACGCCAAATTCGTTGAGAGCTTCTCTGATTGTGTCTGTGAGATTTAAGTTATAAAGTGTGTTTTTGAGCGAACGACCCATGAGAAATTCCATTGAAAGATAGCAGACTTTTTTATCGCCCTTTTTCTTTGCTTTGTCGGAAAACTCTTTTCTGCCTGACATCATCATGTCCTTCAGGATAAGTGAAATTGCTTTATAAAAATGAATGTTATCCGCCTCTTCGGGAGAAACAGAATAAAAATGTGTCAGCTTATTGGCAATAAGCTTTTTTGCTTGAGCTGAAGATAGTGAATAATTCATTAAAAACCTCCAAAAATTTCTTGTAAATTAAAGTGTTATTTTTATTTTTATGTTTATTTTACACTAAAATTGATAGAATTTCAAGTGCAGGGAAAATAATACCTTTGTTTTTTTATATTTTTAAATAATAAAAATAATTTGACTTTTACATGGGTAAAAGATATAATATTGTTAAACAAATGTGAATTTTTTATGTGCATTTATAAAAAACACAATTGTTAAAATAAAAAAGAGGGGTAATTTTATGAAAAAGGTTTTACAAAAAGCGGTAGGTATCTTATTGGTCGTTGCCATGTTGGCGGGAATGAGTGTTTGTGCATTTGCTGAAGAAGACAAACTCGTCTACGCTTGTCTTGGTGACAGTAACGCAGCAGGTTACAGAACAACAGGTTATGTTGACAGCCGTATTCCTGCACCTAACGCATATCATTCTTTGGTTGCAAACAAGTTGGGAGCAGAGCTTATCAATGGTGCTACAAGCGGATTCAGAACTGACGAATTGCGTTATATGCTTGAAGAGGATTATGTGTTGGATTGGACTTATTTTACCAATCCTCTTATGGAGCCGACATTGAAGGGCGTAAGATTGATGCAGAATATCATAGCTTGTAAGGCAGACAACAATCAGGTTGAAGCTGTTAAAGCTGCTGATATCATCACGATTCAGGTTGGTGTTAACGATGTTCTCTGTGATGCATTAGGTTCTTCATACGATGAGCTTTCAAAAGAAGTTTTTGCAGTTGAAGCCATGAGAAATATCTTCGGTACACTCGGTATTCTTGATGATTCTATGAATGAATCACTTGACTCAATGGCTTCTGCAATCCAGATGGTGAATTTCCTTGTAAAATTCGTTAAGAAGCTTCCGTCAACAATGGAAGATTTCTATGAAAACTGGGATGCTATCATTGAAAATGTTTACAGAATAAATCCCGATGCAAAGATTGTTACAATAAGCATTTTGAATCCTTTCAGCAACCTCAGAATCACTGCTGATTCGGATTTCAGAGTTGGTAAGTTATTGGACGGCGTTTTCAAAAAGCTTAACAACTGGATTGCTTATGATTCAAAATATGCTGACACATATTATTTCTGCGATATAAGAGATATCGAGCTTGACAAGTCTGTACTTACGGATGATAGTTTTATGGGAACATTTATTATATCAACTCATCCGTCAGATGCCAACCACAAGGACATTGCTGAGAGAATCGTAAATATTATCAAAACAGGTAAGGACTCAAGAAAATAATTATTCATACGGCGACAGGATGCAGTTTTCTGCATCCTGTTTTTTGCTTTTAAAGCGAGTATTTGCAACTGCATTTTTCGGCATATTATGCCTTGCAATAAAAACATTATTGTGATATAATAATTTCTATATATAAGTAAAAGGAGAAGTTTAAGCTTATGTCTTTTTTGAAAAAACTTTTCGGTAACTACTCCGAAAAAGAGGTTAAAAGAATAATTCCTATAAGGGATAAGGTGTTGAAGCTTGAGGATGAATACTCAAAATTATCCGACAAAGAGCTTCGCAATAAAACAGATGAATTTAAAGAACGACTTTCAAAAGGTGAAACACTTGATGATATTTTACCCGAAGCATTTGCAACCTGCCGCGAGGCATCTTGGAGAGTTCTCAATATGAAGCATTTCCCCGTGCAGATTATCGGCGGTATTGTTTTGCATCAGGGCAGAATATCGGAAATGAAAACAGGTGAAGGTAAAACCTTGGTTGCTACCTTGCCTGCATACCTTAATGCACTTTCAGGAAAAGGTGTTCATATAGTTACGGTTAACGATTATCTTGCTCGCCGTGACTCCGAATGGATGGGCAAAATCTACCGTTTCTTAGGATTATCCGTAGGTCTTATCGTACACGGTCTTGATAATGATGAACGCCGTGCAGCTTATGCTGCTGACATCACATACGGAACAAATAACGAAATGGGATTCGACTATCTTCGTGACAATATGGTTCAGTATGCAGAGCAGAGAGTACAGAGAGGTCACTCTTTCGCAATCGTCGACGAGGTTGACTCAATTCTTATCGACGAAGCAAGAACACCGCTTATCATTTCAGGTCGCGGTGAAGCATCAACCGACCTTTACAAAATGGCAGACACATTTGCAAAGAGCCTTAAAATGACAAAGGTCAAGGAGCTTGATTCTAAAGAAACAACTGAAGAAGTACTTGAAGGCGACTTCATCGTTGACGAAAAAGCAAAGTCTGCAACACTTACAAAAGACGGTATCGCAAAGGCTGAAAAATTCTTCAATCTTGAAAACCTTATGGATGCCGAGAATATGACAATTCAGCATCATATCAATCAGGCTATCAAGGCTATCGGTATAATGCACAGAGATATCGACTATGTTGTCAAAGACGGTCAGGTTTTGATTGTTGATGAATTTACGGGTCGTATAATGCTCGGAAGAAGATACAACGAGGGTCTTCATCAGGCTATCGAAGCAAAAGAAGGCGTAAAGGTTGAGCATGAAAGCAAAACTCTTGCTACAATCACATTCCAGAACTACTTCAGACTTTATGACAAGCTCTCGGGTATGACCGGTACGGCTATGACAGAGAGCGAGGAGTTCCAGGAAATCTACAAGTTAGATGCCATTGAAATTCCCACAAACAAGCCGATGATAAGAAAAGATCAGCAGGATGTTATCTACAAGACTGAAAAAGCAAAATATGCTGCTATCATCGAACAGATTAAAGAGTGTAACGCAAAAGGACAGCCCGTTCTTGTCGGTACAATCTCAATCGAAAAATCAGAAGTATTGAGTAAGCTTTTAAAAATTCAGGGCATCAAACATGAAGTTCTGAATGCTAAATTCCATGATAAGGAAGCTGAAATTGTTGCTCAGGCAGGTAAATTCGGTGCAGTTACAATCGCTACAAACATGGCAGGTCGTGGTACCGATATCATGCTCGG
The DNA here is from genome assembly GCA_045540355.1 of Acutalibacteraceae bacterium. Classification (GTDB taxonomy): domain Bacteria; phylum Bacillota; class Clostridia; order Oscillospirales; family Acutalibacteraceae; genus RGIG2945. The sequence goes on from JAZQHB010000077.1 coordinate 85,669, forward strand.
CGGTAACCCCGAGTATCTTGCAAAATCAGAAATGAGAAGAATGGCTTTCGATGAAGAAATGATTGCAGAAGCAACAGGCTTTGCAGAAACAGACAATGAAGAAATCATCGAAGCAAGAAAGACCTTCTCAGAGCTTAATCAGAAATATAAAGATGCTATCAAGGACGAAGCTGAAAGAGTACGCGAAGCAGGCGGACTTTATATCATCGGCACGGAAAGACACGATTCTCGTCGAATTGATAATCAGTTAAGAGGTCGTTCGGGTCGTCAGGGTGACCCGGGTGAAAGCCGTTTCTATCTTTCACTTGAAGATGACCTCATGCGTCTTTTCGGCGGTGACAGACTCACAGGTGTTATGAACATGATGAACGCACCCGAGGAAATGCCGATTGAAGCAAAGATGGTTACAAAGTCAATCGAAAGTGCACAGACGAAGGTTGAGTCAAGAAACTTTGCAATCCGTAAGAATGTTCTTCAGTATGACGATGTTATGAATCTTCAGAGAGAGCTTATCTACGAACAGAGAAATAAGGTTCTCGACGGCGACGAAATCAAGCCCATTATTACTCACATGCTTGAAGAAAGTATTAAGGAAAATGTTGATTTCTACTGTTCTTCAGCACTTTCAAAGGAAGAATGGAATATCGCAGGTCTTCGTGAAAAATATCTCGGCTGGCTTTGCACTGCAGAGGATTTCACAGATGATGATTTATCGGCAGAGGACATCAAGGAATTACTCATTGACAGAGGAACTGCATTATATTCAGCCCGTGAAGAAGAGCTTGGCGATGAGCTTATGCGTTCACTTGAAAGAATGATTCTTCTTCGAAATGTTGACAGCAAGTGGATGGATCATATCGATGCAATGGAAGAACTCAAGCAGGGCATTGGTCTCAGAGCATACGGTCAGCAGAATCCTGTTATTGCATATAAGCAGGAAAGCTATGATATGTTCGATGAAATGACAAACTCCATCAGAGAAAATACAGTCCGTCTTATATTGACCGTAAGAGTAAAATCCGAAGAGGATACAAAACGAGAACAGACGGTTAAAATTACTTCCGAAAGCGGTTCAGGCACAGGTGATGGCTCAGAAAAGGGCAGAACTGTAAGAAACAAGGATAAAAAAGTAGGCCCAAATGACCCGTGTCCGTGCGGAAGCGGAAAGAAATATAAAAAGTGCTGCGGCAATGTAGCAAACGAATAATAAGGAGGCTTAATCTGTGTCAGAAACATCTTCATTCACAGAAATCATAAAAAGTATTTGGGAAATTGATGCAGTTCGTATTACTGCTACGGTTATAATTCAGATGTTGCTTACGGTATTGTTCAGCGGATTTATCGGCTACGAAAGAGAACATTCTCACCGTCCTGCAGGCTTCAGAACACATATTCTGGTTGCGGTCGGCTCTACGCTTATAATGTCTACTTCGTTCTTTCTCACCGAGGTTTATCCCGAAATGAAAATTGATGTTACCCGTATGGCGGCACAGGTTGTTTCGGGCATCGGTTTTTTGGGTGCAGGTACAATAATCCGTGACGGCTTCAATGTCAAGGGTCTTACAACTGCGGCAAGTCTGTGGGCGGTATCGTGCATAGGTCTTGCAATCGGTGCAAGGTTTTATATCGGTGCATTCATTGCGACGATAGTTATCTATCTTACTCTCAATGTTCTCAAGAAGATTACCGATAAAGACACAGGTAAAAAACATATTTATATAAGTGTAAATGAGCTTAATGATTCATCGCTTTTTGTTCAGACAATGATAAAAAAATGCGGTATTGAGCTTATTTCACTCGAAATACTCTACACGAAAGAAAAACAGAGACTTCTTAATACCGACGGCGGTGTTATGAGAGCAACGATTTATTCGTCAAATCAAAAGGATGTTGACCTGCTTCTTGAGTTGTTAAGGTCAAGTGCAGATATAAATGATGTTTATATTGATTGAGGAAGGCTTATGGATATTATTCAGAAAATTCTCGAAAACAAAGGTGATACCGCAATATTGGCACACTCTTATCAGACACCCGATATTCTGAAAACTGCTGATATTACGGGTGACAGCTACGCTCTTGCAAAAGCAGCGGCAAATCTCGGAAACAAAAGAGTGGTAGTCTGCGGCGTTCGTTTTATGGCAGAGGTCGTAAAAATACTTTCACCCGAAAAGGAAGTTGTATTGGCAAATCCCGGTGCGGGGTGCCCGATGGCTGACAGCGTCGATTTTGAAAAATTGAAAAAGGTCAGGAATGAATTTAAAAATATCCCGATAGTGTCATATATAAATACAACAATCGAAACAAAATCCATATCCGATGTCTGCGTAACTTCGTCTTCGGCGGTGAAAATTATCAAAGCGATGCCGCAAAAGGAGATAATATTCTTACCTGACAGAAATTTAGGTTCCTGGATACAAAAACGAATTCCTGATAAAAAGATGATTCTCTGGGACGGATGCTGTCCCGTACATAATAAAGTCCTTGTATCGGAAGCAAAAAAAGCAAAAAGAAAACACAAGGACGCATTTCTTGCGGTGCACCCTGAATGTAACAGCGATGTAACGGCTATCGCTGATGTAGTCGGTGCAACCTCAACTATATTGGATTTGATTTTAAATCTTGATGTACCGGTTATAATCGGCACAGAGATTGGTGTGTATGATTTTATAAAAGAAAATCACCCTGAAAAGGAAGTTTATCAGTTAGCCCCCGATAAGCTCGTTTGTGAGGATATGAAAATCACAACGGCTGAAGATGTATATAAGGCACTTGTCGGCGAGGGCGGAGAAGTGATTGAGCTTGATGAGGAAATTCGCATCAAAGCAAAGAAGAGTCTTGATGCGATGTTGAAATACGGCGGCTAAAAGAGGAATCGGTATGGCTTTTGAAAAGCAATATAATGTTGTAATAGTCGGTTGCGGTCTGGGCGGAATGTCTGCCGCACTGCGTTTTGATGAAAAAATAAATATTTTAATGCTCAGCAAAGGTGATTTCACAGTTTCGAGCAGCTCGCTTGCACAGGGCGGTGTTGCAGCTGTACTTGACAAAGAAAATGACAGCTTCGACCTTCATATAGAAGACACCCTCATAGCGGGCGACCGACAAAATGACTATAACGCAGTTTCAACACTTGTTCATGAAGCACCCGACGATGTAATGTCTTTGCTTGACAGAGGTGTTGACTTTGACCGCGATGAAAACGGAGAGCTTAAAAAGACGCTTGAGGGCGGTCACTCAAGAAGAAGAATCGTTCACTACCGCGACCGTACCGGCAAGGCTATTGTTGACGGTTTGTTGAAATGCGTAAAGCAAAAAAAGAATATTACACTTCAGGAAAATGCAACCGTTTCATTTGTAAAACGAGCAAAAAGCGGTTTCAGAGTTGATATTATTCACGACGGAAAACATGAATCTGTTTTTGCATCATATCTGATTTTAGCAACGGGCGGCATCGGCAGAGCGTATAAATATACAACAAATCCGTCAATTTCAACAGGAGACGGAATAAGAATTGCTTATGAACTCGGTGCAACGATAAAAGATTTAAGCTATGTGCAGTTCCATCCGACAGCTTTTAATTCGCCCGACGGCAGAGAGCAGTTTTTAATCAGCGAAGCGGTCAGAGGCGAGGGTGCATATTTATTAAATAACGAACATAAACGCTTTATGCACAGATACGATGAACGATTGGAATTAGCTCCGAGAGATGTTGTTTCGAGAAGTATAATTCTTGAATCACGCAGGACAGGCAGCAACAGCTTTTATCTTGATATAACCCACAAAGACAAGGAATATCTTTTTAACAGATTTCCTGCAATATCATCAAAATGCCTTGAAATGGGCGTTGATATTTCAAAAGATTATATACCGATATTCCCGTGTCAGCATTATCTCATGGGCGGAATTGAAGTTGACCTTACTTCAAGAAGCACAGTACCGCGACTTTATGCGGTAGGCGAGTGTTCAAATACAGGTGTTCACGGTAAAAACAGATTGGCAAGCAACTCTTTGCCCGAAGCAATGGTTTTCGGTCGTCATGCGGCGGAAGATATTATGCGTTGCATGGAATTGGGCTTTGCCGAGGTTGAAGTCAGCGACTATTCTTATGATTACAGCGGTGCACCTCTTCCAAAGGGCACAAGGACACAAATCAGAGATATTTTGCAAAGAGCACATTTTGTTCTTCCTAATCCGCGTGCAGCTGTCGAAGGTCTGCGTATAGCGGAAAACATTTTAAAGCGACTGAAAATAGGTCACTTCGCAGTTACACAGGATTATTGTGAGGCTTTAAGTTTAGCTACAATCGCAGTAATTATTCTTAAAGAAGTAAATAACAGATAAGAAGTACAAGGAGACATTTTAGTGGAATACGGAATAAAAATAGGATATTTTATCGACCGTATAGGATTGGAAAAATCTGCAGAGTTAGTTTCAAAAGCAGGTTTTACCCAACTCGACTACACACCGGGAGTTCGGAAAGATACATGGGAATCTGAAATGAAAGAAGCCCTGAATGTTTTTAAAGCATACGGGCTTACGGTTAATCAAACTCACGCACCGTTCAATCGTTACGGAAGCTGCAAGGGAATACACAAACTGTGCGTTGAAAGGTGTGCCGAAGCAACCGCATATATGGGTGCAAAATATATGGTAGCACACGCCGATGAATTTGACTTTGAAAATATGACTTATTCTCGTGAAGCGGCGTTTGATTATAACCACAATCTTTTTCTTCCTTTTGTAGAACTTGCAGAAAAATCAGACTATAAGATTGCTTTTGAAACTGTTTTTCAGGATTCGAGACCGATGCCTCGTTTCACATCGGATGCAGATGATTTACTGAATGTGATAAAATCCTTCAACAGCGAAAGCGTTGCTTGTTGCTGGGATTCGGGTCATGCTAACATATCTTTCAAAAAAGATGCTCCCGAAGTAGCAAGAAAGTTCGGTTCATTGATTCAATGCACGCATCTTCACGATAATACAGGCATTGATTCGCATCAGATGCCTCTGACAGGTTCGATTGATTGGAATGCACTTATGACAGTCTTTAAGGAATTCAATTACAGCGGTGTTTTGAATATTGAGCTTGGCTTTGGCAGTTTTCCCGAATATCTGATGCCTGAATTTATCGAGCTTAATTATAAATCACTTCGACACATCTGGTCACTGTAAATATAAAGTAGGAGCAGTATTATGGAATACTCAACGACTATAAATTTTTTTATTGATTTGTTAGGAATTGAAAAGGCAACGGAGTTGGTTGCAAAAGCAGGTTTTAGATATTTGGATTATACTCCCACACTTACAAGTGATTCGTGGGAAGCTGAAATGAAAGAATCTTTGAATATTTTCGAAGCATACGGTCTTAAGGTTCACCAGACACACTCACCGTTTAATCGTTACGGTAAGTACAAAGATGCACATAAACTCTGTATTGACAGGTGTGCCGAAGCAACAGCGTATATGGGTGCAAAATATATGGTGGTACACGGTGACGAATTTGATTTTGATAATCTGACCTATTCTTCGGAGGCAGCATTGGATTATAATCATAAAATGTTTCTTCCTTATGTTGAACAAGGGGAAAAAGCAGGCTATAAGGTTGCGTTTGAAACCCTGTTTGCTGATTGGAACAAACCTCGTTTTACTGCAGACGCGGATGAACTGATGGCTATTATAAAATCTTACGACAGCGATAATGTTGTTTGTTGTTGGGATTCCGGTCATGCACATATATCTTTCAAAAAGAATGCTCCCGAAGTATTGAAAAAATTCGGCCCATTGGTTCAATGTACACATTTCAGTGATAATACAGGTGCCGATTCACACCAGATGCCGATGACAGGAACAATCGATTGGAATTCTTTGATGACTGCATTTAAAGAAATCAAATATACGGGAATTACAAATATTGAGTATGCTTATGGTGGTATAGCAGAATCCCTGATGTCTGAATTTGTAAATCTTACCTATAAAGTCTCTGAACAAATTTGGTCTCTGTAACTGCTAAACATTTGAGCCAATCAGGGGACGGTTCTCTGATAGATTCAGAAAGGAATATAATATATGAAATTACCTGAATTTTATGTAGATGATATAATCAAAAGAGCAATTGAAGAAGACATAAATTATATAGATGTATCCTCCGACACTCTCTTTGACGGCACGGATAACATCAAAGCAAAATTCATTTCAAAAGCAGACGGAATACTTTGCGGTATTGAGCTTGCGATGCGTGTTTTTGAATTGCTTGACAAGAATTTTAAATATACATTATATAGGAAAGACGGAGATATACTCGAAAAAGGCGACCTTATCGCTGAATTTTGGGGCAGTACACCCTTGCTTTTAAAGGGCGAAAGAACGGCTCTTAATATATTGCAGCACATGTCGGGCATTGCAACCGCAACCAACGAAGCGGTTAAGCTTTGCGAGGGTACAAGAGTACAGATTACCGACACAAGAAAAACACTTCCCGGACTTCGTGCTTTGCAGAAGTATGCGGTAACTTGCGGTGGCGGAAAAAATCACCGTTTCAATCTTTCAGACGGTGCAATGTTAAAGGATAACCACATTGATGCCGCAGGAAGCATCACCAAAGCGGTTGAAATTGTAAGGTCAAAAATCGGTCACATGGTAAAAATAGAAGTTGAAACAAGAAATCTCACCGAAGTTGAAGAAGCACTCAAAGCCGGTGCAGATATCATTATGCTTGATAATATGTCAAATGAAGATATGAAAAAAGCAGTTGAGCTTGTAAACGGCAAAGCACTTCTTGAAGCTTCGGGCAATATTACATCAGAAACAATCCGTGCAGTTGCCGAAACAGGTGTTGATATTATTTCAATGGGAGCGCTCACTCATTCGGTAAAGGCTTTTGATATTTCTATGAGAATCTGAATTTTGGCTTAAATCGGTTGTAGCACAATTTTTCGTTCGGTGATGTATCCTATATACTATCACCTCGCTCAAAACCGCACTACAACCAATTTTATCTCAAAATTACATTTTGGCTTAAATCGGTTGTAGCACAAAATAAATGCAGAATGCAAAGTGCAAAATGCAGAATGAAGGGTGGGTTTCACCCACACCCAATATAATTGTTTGAATTTTGAATGGGGAAGTTTTATGAAATCAAAAGAAATAGCTGAAAAGCTTAGTCTTAAAATTTTAACAGACGGCGAGGACAGAGAAGTTACCGACTGCTATTGTGGCGACCTGCTTTCTTGGGTTATGTCAAGAGCAAAATCGGGTGACATCTGGCTTACCGTCATGGGTAATGTCAATGCAATCGCAGTTGCAACTTTAGCAGACATCAGTGCAATAGTTCTCACCGAGAACGCAACTCTTGATGCCGATGCAAAAGTAAAAGCGGAAATGATGGGCGTTACAATTTTATCAACAGAAAAAAATACATATCAGGTAGCATTAGAGGTATCTGAATTTTTAAAATAAAAGGGAGATAGAAAATGGGTTTTTTCAGTAAGATTAAAGATGGTTTGAAGAAGACCAGAGACTCCATGACAGGGGCAATAAAAAATGTTATCAAATCGTTCAAGGCGATTGATGATGATTTTTATGATGAATTGGAAGAAGCTCTCATATTGGGTGATGTCGGTGTAGTAACTGCACAGGAGATTATCGAAAGACTCAGAGAGTATGTGAAGAAAAATTCAATCAAAGACCCTGTTGAAGTCAAGGGTGCACTTCGTACAATTATTGCAGAGTTACTCCAAGGCGGCGAGGAATTAAACCTCAACACAAAGCCGTCAATTATTCTCGTTATCGGTGTAAACGGTGTTGGTAAAACAACTACAATCGGGAAGCTTGCATCAAAATTCAAAGCTGAGGGTAAAAAAGTTATTCTCGGTGCAGCTGACACTTTCCGTGCGGCAGCGGCAGAACAGCTTACAATCTGGGCAGAACGCTCAGGTGCCGATATCGTCAAGCATAAAGAGGGTGCGGACCCGGCAGCAGTAGTTTTTGACACAATATCCGCAGGTAAAGCAAGAGGTGCAGATGTCATTATCTGTGATACCGCAGGCAGACTTCACAACAAGAAAAATCTTATGGATGAGCTTGCGAAGATTTATAAGATAATCAACCGTGAATTACCCGATGCTGACAGAGAAGTTTTACTCGTTCTTGATGCAACAACGGGTCAGAATGCAATAAGCCAGGCGAGAGAATTTAAAAATGTTGCAGAAATTACAGGTATTATTCTTACTAAGCTTGACGGCACCGCAAAGGGCGGCGTGGTCTTGGCGGTTAAGAATGATGTTGATGTACCCGTTAAGTTTATCGGCGTAGGCGAGGGTATAGATGACCTTCAGCCGTTCTCTGCAGAAGCTTTTGCAGAAGGACTTTTTGATGACGATGTAGGAGAAAATAATGATGAAATTTCTGATAGCGACGCATAATATGAAAAAAAGAGAGGAGCTCCAAAGAATATTGGAGCCCCTCAATGTAACTGTACTTACCGCAGAAGAAGCGAAGGTTGATTTGCGTGATATAGAAGAAACAGGCACAACCTTTGAAGAAAATGCGATCTTAAAGGCAGAGGGCGGTCGTGACGACAGCGGACTTCCGTGTATTGCAGACGACAGCGGACTTGAGGTTGACTTCTTGAACGGCGAGCCCGGTGTTTATTCAGCAAGATATGCAGGTGAGCACGGCAACGACCCGAAAAACATTGAAAAACTTCTTAAAAATTTAAAGGATGTACCCGAAGAAAAGCGAACTGCGAGATTCGTGTGTGCGGCTTGTTGCTCATTTCCTGACGGCGAAAACATTGTCGTCCGTGGTACCTGCGAGGGAAAAATTGGATTTGAACCCAAAGGCACAAACGGATTTGGTTATGACCCCGTATTCTTTGTAGGCGACAAAAGCTTCGGCGAGCTTTCTGCAGAAGAAAAAGACCCCTTGAGCCACAGAGGAAAAGCCTTAAATCTTTTACTTGAAAAATTAAAAGAGAAATACATCTGATGACAAAATAAAAACTTTTGAATAGATATTGACAACTAAAGAAAAAATTGGTATAATCTGTCTCACAGTTGTGAGGTAGTGCTTAACTGTAGTGAATATGAGTAAAAGACTCGTTCCTGTCTTTACTAAACCGGGGTGTCGGAGAAAGCAATTTCTTCGACACCCCGGGGATTTTATCGGCAATATTGTTTATGATGATAAAGCAAAGATTATCCGACCCACGCGGACACGAGGAGAAGAGAAGAAAGAAAAAAGAAAAAAGTTTTAAAAAAGGTGTTGACAAACGGGAAAAGATTTGGTAATATAGTCGAGCGCCTTGAGGGAAAGGGCACTTGAGAAAGGGCCGTAACTTA
>JAZQHB010000078.1:0-4047 GCA_045540355.1 Acutalibacteraceae bacterium
GAGGCTGTGTTATATCTGAAATATAATCAGGTCTTGCCATATGCGGTACAAACCCGTCTTCACGCTGTACATCAAATAAAGCAAGGATTAAATTCTGTGCCAGTTTCGCATCGAGGTGTCTGTGACCGATGGCATGAAAAACCGAATCCCACAGCCACATATTTCTGTGAGGCAGACGGTCAGGTGTTGACCATATTCTTTTAATATTGCCTTCAGGATAATAAAGCTGACTTCTCATTACGCTTATACATTTAGCATACAAGGCACCGTATCTGTCATTATCGGGAAGTTCTTTTTCAAAAGGCTTTTTCTTAATCTCTTTCAGCTCTTCGAGGTCAATATCAATACCTTTTTCGCAAAGGCCAATAACTTCATTTTCACTTTTACCGTATGCGAAAGCAAATCTGCCGTCTCTTTTAATTATAGCCGTATATTCACCGTCATTACTATCGTGTATCTCTATATCACCTTTTTTTACAGTTTTACATTCACCGCCCAGGCTTACGAATACACCTGATATATCATTGTATTCACCGATAACAAGATGTCTTTCAGCAAATACCATACTGAAGGTTCCTATGAGAGTTTCGAGTATAAGCATATCAGATGTCACACATTTAAACTCGGGAGCAATAAACTTATTCATATCTCCGAAGTAAAGAGTTCTTCGGTAAAGTGTATTGAATATAACGCCGATTTTATCACCGCATAAGGTTCCCGTAAAATCGTCTGTAAAAAGAGATTCGCCGTCAAGGGCTGAAAAAGCAAATAACTGTCCTTGTCCCCATTTGTTAGGTAGCATTTATATTCCTCCTGAATTTTATAATGTTACACCGTCTTTGAAAATTGGTATTTCACGGTAGCCGTTTTCTTCATTTTTTGTTTCTTTTCCGTTTGCGATTTCCAATATAAGATTAAAAAGCTCTTCTTCATTGCCTTGCTGAGCATCAAAGTCAATCCAATGCTTTTTCTTTTCTCTGAGAGCAGAATTTGTTGCGATTTTTATTGTTGGTACGGGAGCACCAAGTGGTGTTCCTCTGCCTGTTGTGAAAAGAATAAGGTGACAGCCCGCTGCCGTAAGATTGGTTACGGCGACCATATCGTTACCGGGGCCGTTAAGCAAATTCAAGCCTTTTTCTCTTGCTGTATCGCCATAATCTAAAACTGCCGTAACAGGTGCAGTTCCGCCTTTTTGTACGCAACCGAGTGACTTCTCTTCAAGAGCAGTTATTCCGCCTTCCTTATTGCCGGGCGACGGATTTTCCGAAACAGGCTGACCGTGAGATATAAAATATTCTTTATAGTCGTTTATCAGTTTTACGGTTTGATTGAATACAGCTTCGTTTACACAGCGGTTCATAAGTATCTGCTCTGCACCGAACATTTCGGGAACTTCTGTCAGAACTGCAGTACCGCCCATAGAAACAAGTCTGTCTGTAATCTTACCGCAAAGAGGGTTAGCGGTGATACCCGAAAGTCCGTCACTGCCACCGCATTTAAGACCGATTTTCAGCCTACTTACGGGTACTTCTGTTCTTTCGTCTCTTGCTGTAATCAATTTAAGTTCATCAATAATCTTAACACCCTCGATGATTTCGTCCTCACAATCCTGTGCATTCAAAAAACGAATTCGTTCTTCATCATATTCACCGAGTACCTTTTTCAGCTCAGTTATATTGTTGTTCTCACAGCCGAGACCTAATACAAGCACTCCGCCTGCGTTTGGGTGCTTAATAAGTCCGCAGAGAATTCCCTGCGTTCTCCCGTGGTCACCGCCGAGCTGACTGCAACCGTAAGAGTGCGTGAAGGCAAAAGCACCTGTAAGACCTGCAATTTTCTCTGCTGCTTTGTTTATACAGCCTACTGTGGGAATTATCCATATATCGTTTCTTATACCTATGTCACCGTTTTTGCGGACATAGGCTTTTATCATTTGTGGCTTTTCTTTTTCGGGGAACTTAAAATCGGGAGTATAGGTATATTTCTGCGTGCCTGAAAGTGCAGTTTTCATATTATGCGAATGTATATGCTCGCCATCAGGAATATCCTCAGTTGCGATACCGATAGGAAAGCCGTATTTTATTATTTTTTCACCACTTGCAATATCTCTTACGGCATACTTATGTCCATTTTCAAGGTTTACCCTGACATTATCGTCGGGATGAATTAAGATATAGCCCATTTTATAGCCTCCCTTATGCCGTCTGTGTGTATTCTGTCGATGCTTTCGGTTATAAGCTCTGTCATATTGCTTAAATCGTGATCCCATAATTCTTCATTTGAAAGAATGTCAGCCATACAGTTTTCTTTTATGAAACAGAAAGCTTTTTCGTTATCCTGCGGCTCCTTTGTTTTGTAGTAATCAATAAGGCAAGCGAGAGAAAACACCAAAGTCTTCGGCAAAGTACCGTTAGCTTCTGCATAGTCAAGAATTGTCGGCAGAACACGGACAGAAAATTTACTGACCGAGTTAAGGAAAATGGACTTCCAAAGGTGCTTTATGTAAGGATTTGAAAAGCGTTCAATAACAGACTTTGCAAAAGTAAGATTTTCTTTTGTCTCACCAATAGCAGGCAGAATGTAATTGAAAAGACAAGCATTAAGGTGCTCTTTCAGCAGGTCATCATCAAGGCTGTCCTTTACTGTTTCCATGCCACTGAGAAGTGACGGAAAGACAAGAGAGGTATGTGAGCCGTTGAGTATACGAACCTTCATCTTTTTATAAGGTGACACATCACCTGTCCACACGGCATTAAGACCTGCTTTTCTTAGTGGCAGTTCATTTTCAAAATCACCCTCTATTACCCAAAGATGAAAAGGCTCAGCAGTGTTAAGAAGTTTATCCTCATAACCAATGCTCTCGATAAGCTTTTCTGCTTCATCTTTCGGATATCCCGTTACAATACGGTCAACGAGAGTGTTGCAGAAGGTGTTCTCATTTTCTATCCAATGGGTAAAATCAGCATCGAGATTCCATAGCTTGGCATATTTAAGAATACACTTTTTTAATTCATCGCCGTTACTGTCAATGAGCTCGCATGGAAGAAAAACAAAGCCGGGGAGCTTTAATTCAAAGCGATAATATAAAAGTTGTGTCAGCTTGCCCGGGAAAGAAAGTGCAGGCTTATCACAAAAAGCACAGCTTTCATCAAATTTAATGCCTGCTTCCGTTGTATTGGAGATAATAAATCTTATATCGGGATTTTCTGCTAATTTCAGATATTCTGCAAAATCAGCGTATGGGTCAATACCACGGCTGACAGACCTTATTTCAGTATGCTCGCATATTTCTTCCCCGTTTTCGATACCACGGAGGAAAAGATTATATCTGCCCTTTTGCTCATTTAGGATGCTTGTTTTTCCGCCTTTTGTGGGCTGAACAATAACAATCTTACCGTCATATAAGCCTTTTTCATTGAGAATATGTATAAAGTGGTCGGCAAAGCCTCGCAGAAAGTTTCCGCTTCCGAATTGAATAATCGTTTCTTTCATTTTATATTGTTTCTCCAAACTTAGCCATAGAGTTAGCTTTTGATATAACTGTTTATTCCTTGTTTTGAGAGTTCAGCACTTCATAGGCAACATCGGGAATGTCTGTTATGATACCGTCGGCTCCGATGCTTTGCAAAAACTTCATTTTTTCTGCATCATTGATTGTCCAGTAGTGAACTGCGATATTATTTTTATGAGCAAAATTTACAAGCTTTGATGTGCCCATATTTACAATATATCTGTTGGGCGGCACCTGCAAAACATCAAATTTATAATAGCCCTCAGGTCTGTCAATGTCAAGAAGAGCATCAAAGAACAACCCTGCAGCTTCCACATTATAGGCAATACGGGTCAGGTCAGGATAGTTCTCATCAATATATAAAAGAATTTCCTTGTCAAAAGAGGCAATAATCGCTCTGTCAACCAGCTTCATATCCGATAAAATATCATAAAGAATATCTGCTGCCTTGAAGCCCAATTCACCGCTGTTTTTGATTTCTATACTGTAATAATACCCACCGCTTTTTTCAAGAAAGTTAAGAGCATCTGTTACGG
>JAZQHB010000079.1:0-64099 GCA_045540355.1 Acutalibacteraceae bacterium
AAAGGTTGTTTACTCAAGCATAATAGCAGGCGGCAAAAAGCTTACTGCATACGACATCACAGGGAATGAAAACATGAAATACATTTTAACCTTTAAAATCACAGGCCTTGACGGACGCCAAGATACACGATTTAATGTAACTCCCTATGTCATAAATCTCGACGGCACAACAAGCTACGGAACCGAAAAAACTTTCTGTTCGGCAGATATGATTTAGGAACAAAAATCGGAGGTGGAATTTCCACCTCCGTAATTTTATTTCATCAATTTTTCAATGAATGTCAATGTATCCGTTTCACAAGCGGGTTCAACTGCTTTTCTGACTTCAAGTTTTTCTCCGTTTGCTGAGATTACCGTACCGTTTGTTTCTGCAAATGTTGATTGCGGTACGAATACATCTGCGTCATCGTTAAACAAACCTATTTTTGCAACAAACTCTGCTTTTGCGCCTTCGGGTAATTCCTCACCTACCAGGAACATTGCTTTGAAAGTATCTGCGCCTTTTTTGATACCGAGATTTTCAAGTCCCTTTGCATTTGCGTTATTTGACAACGCAACTTCACCGAATTTCTCGTTATGCTTTTTGGGTGAGAAGCCAAGTCCCATTGCGGCTCTCGGACCTTGTTTTCTTGTTGCATAGGTGAAAACATTTGTTGTTTTCAATACTTCTTCCGCATACTTTTTAGCCGCTTTTGCCTCTTCATTTGTGAGGCTTTCGGAAATTGCAACACCTATATCAGATGCATCATACTTTGCAAATGCTTCGTTGATAGCCTTTGACGCTTCGTCAAAGTTTACATCTTTACCGTTTACCTTTGCATTGAGTTTTCTTTCAACAGACTGTCTTTCACCGAAACCGAAGCGACCGTCTGCACAAAGGAGCGAACATTCACCCTCGGGTACTGCTCTTAAAACAGTGTTACCGACTGACTTCAATTTCATCTGACAACCCGCTGAGCAGAACGAACAGGTTGTTACTGTTTCCTTTTCAACCGCAGGTACGGGTTTTAGGACAGGCTGAATTTCTCTCAATGCACCCGTCGGACAAAGTGTTACACACTGACCGCAGGAGATACATTCCGTACTCTGCAAGGGTTTGTCAAATTCGGGCTGTACGATTGTATCAAAACCTCTGCCTATAAGACCGAGTGCGGTTATTCCCATAACTTCCTCACAAACTCTTACGCAAAGTCCGCAAAGGATACATTTATCGGGATTTCTTTCAATATACGGATGTGTCTGCTCGTTTCTTCTCTGATGCTTATTGTCACCAAATCTTGCAGGGTTGACATCATATTGATTTGCATATTTTATAAGCTTACATTCATAGAAATCGTGGCATCCGCATTCAAGACAACGAGATGCTTCTTTTTTTGCATCTTCAATCGAATAACCCTTTACAATTTCTTCAAAATTATGCTTTCTTTCTTCTGGTGAAAGATGCGGCATTTGGGGTCTGCAAGCTTTTTCATACTTCTCATACTCTTCGGGAGATACAACTCTTTCAACAACATAGGGTTTCTTATAGCCGATAATCTCACCGTTTAAATATGTGTCGATTACTTCGGCCGCCTTCTTGCCCTCGCCTATTGCAGAAATTGCAATATCTGCACCTTTATTGGTAACATCACCGACTGCGAATACACCCTCGAGTGATGTTCTGAATGTTGATTCATCAGCGGCAATTGTTCTTTTTCTTGTAAGCTCTAATTCTTCAAAGCCTTCAAGATTTGCATACTGACCGATTGCCATAATGACCGTATCAAGCTCTATTTCCTCAAAAGCACCTTCAATTGCAACGGGTGAGCGTCTGCCTGAAGCATCAGGCTCACCGAGCTTCATTTTCTGCAAGCGTACTGCTTTGACCTTGCCGTTTTCACCGATAATTTCATCGGGATTTGTAAGGAATTTGAATTCTACGCCTTCTTCGATTGCTTCTTCAATCTCAACATCATCGGCAGGCATTTCAGAACGGGTGCGTCTGTAAATTACATATACTTCCTCTGCACCCTGTCTTACCGCTGTTCTGCAAGCGTCCATAGCGGTGTTACCGCCACCGACAACTGCAACCTTTTTGCCCATATTCAAAGGCAATCCCATTATGGAGTTACGCAGGAAATCAATGCCCCCGATAACACCGTCAAGGTCTTCACCCTTTGCTCTCATTGAGCTGCTCTTCCAAGCACCGATAGCTACTACAACCGCATCGTTATTCTTGCGGAGCTCGTCAAGAGTAATATCCTTGCCTATTCTTACATTGTTCTGAAGCTTTACACCGATTGATGCAATTTCCTGAACTTCTCTTTCAACTACTTCCTTGGGCAATCTGTATTGCGGAATACCGTAGCGAAGCATACCGCCCATATTGGGCATTGCATCATAAACGGTTACATCGTGCCCCATGATTTTAAGATAATATGCACTTGTAAGTCCTCCGGGACCACCACCGATTACAGCCACTTTTTTGCCTGTATCGGCTGCTACTTCGGGTTTATAAACATCGTCGGATTTCAAATCCAAATCTGCCGCAAAGCTTTTAAGCCATGCAATAGAAATCGGTTCTTCAACATTCTGTCTGCGACAAGCTTTTTCACACGGATGAGGACATACACGACCGATTGATGCAGGCATAGGAATTTTGTCTTTAATAAGCTTGATTGCTTCTTTATATTCGCCGTTTGCTATCATTCCGACATAACCCTGACAGTCTGTACCTGCGGGGCAAGCAAGCGAGCAAGGAGCTTTACAATCACCGTCGTGATCTGTGAGCAAAAGCTCTAAAGCAACTTTTCTTGCACTTACAACTCTCGGTGTCTTGGTATTGATAATCATGCCGTCTGTTGCCTTTGTTGCACAGGCTCTTAAAAGCTTGGGAAAACCCTCTGCCTCAACGACACAAAGTCCGCAAGCACCGTAAAGTTCAACTCTTTTATCATAGCAAAGCGTAGGGATTTCTATACTGTTAGCCGTTGCGGCCTCAAGTATCGTTGAACCCTTTTTTGCTTCAATATTTTTTCCGTCTATAACTAAATGTAACATATTACAATCCTTTCTCATTCAACTACAACTGCACCGAATTTGCAGCTTTCATAACATTTACCGCACTTAATACATACATCAGGGTCAATAATGTGTTTTTCCTTGACCTTGCCCGAAATTGCATTGACAGGACAATTTCTTGCACATAAAGTACAGCCTTTACAGTTGTCGTTGATTGAGTATGAAACCATATCAACACATTCCTTTGCAGGGCATTTTTTATCGTTGATGTGAGCTTCATATTCATCTCTGAAATACTTGATTGTGGTAAGTACGGGATTGGGAGCTGTCTGACCTAAACCGCAGAGTGCACCGTCTTTGATTGAAACGCAAAGCTCTTCAAGTAATTCAATGTCACCTGCCACGCCCTTGCCCGAAACAATTCGTTCAAGGATTTCCAGCATTCTCTTTGTGCCGAGTCGGCAATGAATACATTTACCGCATGATTCTTTTGCAGTAAAATCGAGGAAGAATTTTGCCATGCCTACCATACAGGTCGAGGAATCCATAACAACCATACCGCCCGAGCCCATGATAGCACCCGTAGCACCTAACTTTTTATAATCAATAACCGTATCTATAAGTGACATCGGAATACAACCGCCTGACGGTCCGCCCATCTGTACGGCTTTAAACTCCGCATCGTCTCTGATACCGCCTCCGATATCAAATATAACATCACGGAGTGTTTTACCCATAGGGATTTCAACAAGTCCGCCTCGTTTGATTTTTCCCGTGAGAGCAAATACCTTTGTACCCTTGCTATCCTCTGTGCCCATAGCAGAGAAGGCATTACCGCCGTTTAACAAAATCCACGGAACATTCGCAAAGGTTTCAACATTGTTGATATTTGAAGGCTTATGCCAATAACCTGACTGTGCAGGGAAAGGAGGTTTGAGTCTGGGCATACCTCTCTGACCCTCAAGTGATTCGATAAGTGCGGTTTCTTCACCGCATACGAATGCACCCGCACCGGCTTTGATTCTCATTTCACAAGAGAAGTCTGAGCCAAGGATATTGTTGCCTAAATAGCCTTTTTCTTTGGCTTCTTTTATAGCATTTTCAAGTCTTAAAATTGCAAGCGGATATTCCGCACGAACATAGACAACCGCTTCAGATGCACCGATTGCATAAGCACCGATAAGCATACCTTCGATGAGATTATGCGGGTCACCTTCAATAACAGCTCTGTCCATAAACGCACCCGGGTCGCCTTCGTCGGCATTACAGATGAGATATTTCTTCTCACCGGTTGACTGTCTTGCGGCATTCCATTTAAACCATGTCGGGAATCCTGCACCGCCGCGACCTGCAAGACCTGATGTTTTGATTTCTTCAATAACATCTTCGGGTGTCATTGTTTTGAGAACTTTTTCAATTGCCTTATAACCGTCATCTGCAAGGTAATCTTCAATTTTTTCGGGATTGATTACGCCACAATGACGGAGTGCAACTCGCGTTTGCTGTATAAGAAAGCTGTTATCATCTTCGGATATTTCAAGATAATCAACTATTGATAAATTGTTGTTATTAACCGCTTCAACGATTTTTTCGGCGTCTTCCTCTTTTACTCTTACAAGTCTTTTGAGTTTGCCTTCATCATCGTAGATATCAACTATCGGCTCAACAAAACACATACCGATACAACCCGTGATTGTAAGCTCACAAGAAGGATTAGCTTTTTCGATTAAGTCATATATTTTTCCCGCACCTGCGGCAATACCGCAACTTCCCTGACCGACCACTATTTTCATTTGCTTTCCTCCTTTGCTCTGAGCTCTCTTAATATTTCTTTAGTCTTCTGCGGAGTTAAGCTTCCGTAGGTTTCTTCATTTATCATCATAACGGGAGAAAGACTGCAACAGCCGAGACACGCAACATTTTTCAAAGAGAACAATCCGTCTTCCGTTGTTTCACCGTCGCCTATTCCTAATTCTTCGCTTATTGCCTGCTCAATGCGGTCTGCACCGTTAACATGACAGGCTGTACCCTTGCAAAGCATTATAAGATATTTTCCGACCTTGTTAAATCTGAATTGCGTGTAAAAAGTCGCAACACCCAATACCTTTGCAGGTTTTATATTCGTTTCTTCGGCAATATGCATTATAACATCTGACGGCAAATATCCGTAGATGTCCTGTGCTTTCTGTAATATGGTTATAAGACTTCCGTCTACTGATTTATATTTTTCCAAAACCTCACGGAGTTTGGTAAGGTCACTTTTATTTTCGCAACAATTACAACTCATATCTTTCTCCTTTATCCGATGAAATTCTACCACCTTATATTTTAGCACTTTAAATCAATAATTTCAATAGCAAAAAACACCTCAATTTGCAAAAACAAACTGAGGTATCAGAAATTAAACTTTTGTAAGATTTTTTTCGAAAACTTCGGATTTTATTCCTTTTGGAACAACAATTTTGACTGCATTTTCTATAAGTTCAAACTCTGCATAAGTGCTGTATTCACACTCGCCGTCGACATTTATCGCCGCAGGTTTCTTTGAGCGGATAGTCATTTTTTTACAGTTTCTGAAAAGTGTTCTGTCCCACTCCAAATGCTGACCCTTTTTATAAGGAGAAATTAAAGTTACCGCTTTTAATCTCGTAACATCTTTCTTTACGATAACGCTGTCAGCCATGCCGTCATTGGGTACTGCTTTCGGTGCACCCATAAAGCCACCGCCGTACCATTTTGAGTTTGCAAATAGTGCAAACAATACCTTTAATTTCTGAACAGGTCCGTCATCAATGGAGATTTCAAATTCATTCTTGATTTTACCGATAAGGCAGAATACTGCGGATAAAACATAAGCTAATTCGCCCGATACAAAGGGTATTTTTTTGTATGCTGCCTGCTTTGCACAAACCTCGGCATCAAGACCCATCGAGCATTGATTTATAGCATATCTGTCACCGCATTTAATCAAATCGAAAAATACAGTATCACCGTTTACCTGATTACCGATATCGAGCAAGGGCTCTCAGTCCTGACCGAAAATTCTTGCAAAGTCATTGCCCGAGCCTAACGGAACAATCGCAACCTCAACATTTTCATAACCATAAGCACCATTGATGACTTCATACAAAGTACCGTCACCGCCGCAAGCATAAAAACGGATTGCTTCGCCGCTTGCCGCAGTTTTCTTGACATATTCCATTGCATCGCCTTGTGCTTTTGTTATGTAGATTTCATTGTCAAGTTCATTTTCACTGCAATATTTTTCAATCTGCGGTTTGATGATATTGAGACAACGACCTTTGCCGGCTGTTGGATTTATTATAAAAATGTGTTTCATCGTGATTCCCCCATTTTATTAGGTGATAAATACCTCAGTATTCAATTTGGGTGAGGGTAAAACCCTCCCGATATTCTGCATTCTGCATTCTGCATTTTGCATTAAATATGTACTATTTATAGTACATAAAAACCTGGCACTTTATCATTCCGTTATAGAGTTTGCGTCGTTTGTCAGCTTTTCTGCCGAAGTCTGTTTCAAATTCCTCTGACGGACTGATTACGGTGTAGGACCAACCTCTTTGTCTCGGGAATTTCTGTCCCATTATTTTATAAAGCTTTCTCGCTTCTTCGATATCAAGCAGTCTTTCACCATAAGGCGGATTGCAAATCAGAGTACCTCTGTCGGTCTTGGGCGAAAAATCTTTGAGGTCGCAGACTTCAAAATTGAGCTTGTCCTCTACACCTGCCCTTTTTGCATTTTCTTTTGCTATTTCAATGGCATTTGCATCTATATCCGAGCCGTATCCGTAAAAATCAACATCACGGTTAACCAACGACCTTGCTCGTTCTCTTTCATCTGTCCAGACCTTTTGAGGAATTATCTCCCATCTTTCTGCAGAAAAATTTCTGTTCACACCGGGTGCTATGTTCATCGCCATCATTGCACCCTCCACCAAAATTGTGCCTGAACCGCACATCGGGTCATAGAGGTTGTGATACGGTCTTAACCTTGAAAGCTCACAGAGTGATGCAGCTATTGTTTCTTTTATAGGTGCAAGATTTGATACAGGTCTGTACCCTCTTTTGTGAAGTCCGGGACCTGATGTATCAAGCAATAAGCTTACCTTATCTTTCATTATGGAAAACTGAACCTGATGAATCGGCCCTGTTTCTTCAAACCACGGAATTTTATATTTAAGCTTTAATCTTTCAACTATTGCTTTTTTGATTATAGCCTGACAGTCACTTACCGAGAAAAGTGTGGAGTTGATTGAATATCCCTTTACAGGAAAAGCATCAAGCTTGCCTATCCAATCTTCCCAGGGTGCTGCCTTTGTGCCTTGAAAAAGCTCTTCAAAGCTTCTTGCTTCAAATTCCGCTACTAAAATCTGCACTCTTTCTGCAAATCTTGAATTGATGTTTACTCTTGCTAAAATTGTTTCATCACCCGAAAACAAAACTCTGCCGTTTTCAGCTCTTACATTTTCAGCTTCAAGTTGTTTTAATTCATTTGCAATAAGTGACTCAAGTCCTAAAAGACAAGGTATAACAAAATTCATCTTCATATTTTTCTCCAAAAGTTAAGCGGGGCATTTCTGCCCCGCCATATTAGTTTTTATCTATATCGGGACTTCCCAAAATACCCGATTAACCGATTTCCGGCTCGAGTAAGCCGTAACCGTTTTCACCTCTTTTATAAACAACATTCACCTCATCTGTGTCTGCATTGATAAACATATAGAAGTGATGTCCTAACATATTCATCTGAAGTATAGCTTCTTCCGTTGTTTCGGGCTTCAGCATCATCTTCTTTGTACGCACAATTTCAAAATCTGTTTCTTCGTTAACAACAAATTCATCATTAAGATAGTCAACTGTGATATCTCTCAATTTTCTTTCGAGCTTAGTCTTGTTCTTTCTGATTTTTCTGACTAAAGCATCAACGCAACGGTCAAATGCTTCGATCATATCGTCATTCTTTTCTTCAGCTCTGAATATCATACCATCTTTTAAGACGGTGATTTCTACAATTTTTGTATTTTTCTCAACCGTAGCTGTTACTTTGGCTTCCGTTTCAGCTCCGAAGAACTTATCAAATTTTGAAAGCTTCTTTTCAACCCTTTCCTTAAAAGAATCTCTGAGTGTGCATTTTCTGCCGGTAATGGTGATCTTCATCAAATCCATCCCCTTTCGTATGATGTCTGTGTAATAAATATTATTTACTACAACTGCATTATACCACAGATTATATAAAATTGTAAAGGGTATTTTAAAAATTTTATTAACTTTTTACAATATTTTTTCTGAATGTCGTGTTACATGGCATCCGATATTAACCGCAACGGGCAATCCGGCTATGTGAGTTGGTGCAATTTCAACATTTACTGCCAACGCAGTAGTCTTTCCGCCGAAGCCCTGAGGACCGATATTAAGGTCATTTATTTTCTCTAAAAGAACATTCTCTATCTCGGCATAGTATTCATCGGGATTCCTTTCAGATATGTTTCTGCAAAGTGCTTTTTTGGCAAGGTATGCACATTGCTCAAAATCACCGCCGATACCGACACCGACTACCATTGGCGGACACGGATTGCTGCCTGCATTTTTCACAACTGACACCACATATTCAATAATATCCTCTTTTGAGTTTGCGGGCACCATCATTTTCATGGCACTCATATTTTCACTACCGAATCCTTTAGGTGCTGCCGTAAGTTTTACCTTGTCGCCGTCAACTATTTTCGTATGTATAATTGCAGGTGTGTTGTCGTTTGTGTTAACTCGCCTTAAGGGGTCAGCAACAACGGAACATCTGAGCAAACCCTCGGTATAACCTTTTGCCACACCGTCATTGACCGCCTTTTCAAAGCTGCCGCCGACAAAATGAACATCCTGTCCGATTTCCGCAAAAATAACCGCCATACCCGTATCCTGACAGATAGGAATATCAAGCTCCTTTGCGGCATCAAGATTATCAAGCAAATCTTCCATTATACCCTTCGGCAATGCTTCACATTCATTTTTTGCCGCACAAGAAATACATTCTGTCAAATCTTTGGGTAAATGTTTATTTGCTTCAATACAAAGTTTCGCAACCGCTTCGGTTATAAGTTTAACATCAAGCTCTCTCATAAACTTTTTCTCCGTTTACAAAAACTGCTTTGGGTCTTACTCTGATATCCGTCGGTAATTCTTCAAAGATGCTGAAATCTGCATCCTTGCCGACAGTTATTGAGCCGACTCTATCATCAATTGAGCAAATTTCTGCAGGATTGATTGTGATTGCCTTCAACGCTTCATATTCATCAAGACCGCCTCTTACGGCAACTGCCGCACATAAGGGCAAAAACTCCTGCGGAATAACATCGTGGTCGGTGATTATCGCAAACTTTATACCCGCCTTTGATAAAACTGCTTCGCTTTCAAATGTTTTTTCACGAAGCTCAGGTTTTGACCTTTCGCAGATGTTTGGTCCCGCTAAAATCTCAACGCCTTTTTTAGCTAATTTATTTGCAATAAGATAACCCGAGGTTGCGTGTATAAGCTTATATTTTATATTAAACTCTTCCATTATGCGGATTGCCGTCATAATGTCGTCTGCTCTGTGTGCGTGGATATGAGCAACCATGTCACCGTCAAGCAAGGGCAGTAAAGCTTCAAGCTTACTGTCATAATCGACATCTTCTTTTTCCGAATACTGCTTCGCTTCATAAAGCTTTGACCTTATGAGTGCCGCAGTACCCATTCTCGAAAACGGCATAACATTTCGTTCGCCGTATTCACCTTTCGGGTTTTCTCCGAACGCAAATTTCATCGCAACCGATTCTTTTACAAGCATATCGGCAACATCATCACCATAGGTTTTGACTGCTGATATTCTGCCCGCAATCGGATTTGAACTTCCGGGACTTACAACAACTGTTGTGATACCCGCTTTCAACGCTTCGGAAAAAGTTTTATCAAACGGATTTATTGCATCTGTAACTCTGACTTCGGGAGTTATCGGTTCAGACATCTCGTTATAGTCTTCATCTCTTTCACTATCGTCTGAAAGACCGATATGTGTATGTCCGTCAACGAAGCCGGGGAAAACATACTCACCGCCGACATCAATCGCATCAGCATCAGCTTTGCAATCCGACATCTGTCCGACTTCAACAATCTTTCCGTTTTCAGTTTTAAGATATCCGTTTTCGATTATACCCTGCTCATCCATGGTATAAATTTTTGCATTCTTAATGAACATATTTCTTACTTGTTCTCCAATAATTTTTCTACGCTTGCAAGTCTTACGCAAACGCAAAGAATCTTTGTTGCCATTCTGAGCTCATCAACTGAAGGGAATGTAGGAGCGATTCTGATATTCTTATCATCGGGGTCTTTGCCGTAAGGGAATGTTGCACCCGCACCTGTAAGAACAACTCCTGCTTCCTTGCAAAGCTCAACAACTCTCTTTGCACAACCGTTCATAACATCAAGGCTGATGAAATATCCGCCGTTGGGTTTTGCCCATGCTGCAATGTTGTAAGGCTCAACTGATGATTCCAATTCTTCAAGTACTATTGCAAACTTGGGAGCAATTATTTCAGCATGGCGTTTCATGTGTGCCTTTACTCCGTCAAGGTTTTTGAAATAGAGTGAATGTCTTAACTGATTGATTTTATCATTGCCGATTGTCTGCTTTGACATACGGCTTTTAATCATTTTTATGTTGTTGTCAGATGCCGCAAGAGCAGAAACACCTGCACCGGGGAAACTGATTTTTGAAGTAGATGTTACCTCGATTATCATGTCTTCCGTACCATTCTTTGCACATTCATCAAAGATGTTGAGAAGCTTATCGGGAGTATCATTGATATCGTGAACACAGTAAGCGTTATCCCAGATGATTCTGAAATCCTTTGCGGCAGGCTTCAAAGCTGCAATTCTTTTTACAACCGCATCAGAATATGTGATACCCTGAGGATTAGAATACTTGGGCACACAGAACATACCCTTGACGGTTTCGTCCTTTACAAGTTCTTCCATGATATCCATGTCAGGTCCGTCGGCAAGCATGGGAACGGTAATCATCTCGATGCCGAAATGCTCACAGATAGTAAAATGTCTGTCATAACCGGGTACGGGGCATAAGAATTTGATCTTATCAAGCTTTGCCCAAGGCGTATCCCCTGCACCGTGTGTCATACACTGTGATACATAATCAAACATTAAATTAAGACTTGAATTTCCGCCTACGATTACATTTTTGACATCGACAGACATAATTTCTGCAAAAAGCTCTTTCGTTTCAACTATGCCGTCGAGTATGCCGTAGTTTCTGCAATCAGTTCCGTCTGCTGCTTTAACTGCGGTTTCGGAATTTATTATATCGAGCATTTCATTTGTTATGTCAAGCTGGTCTGCACCCGGCTTTCCCCTTGACATATCAAGCTTTAAGCCCTGATTCTGATAGTCCTTATATAATTTTTCCAAGTCAGCTTTTTCACTCAAAAGCTCCTGATTGTTCATCATACGATATTCTGCCAAAATTTCCGCCTACTTTCTAAATATTCATACTTTAATATTTTACCACAAGTATATATCATTTTGCAAGTTAAATTTTCATTTCTTGCAAATTTTTTACTTGAAGATTCTGCAAAGTTTTGCTATAATATAGGTTAATACAGTAAAATGAGAGGTGGAATCTTTGCCTATTAAAATAGACAATAAATTACCTGCTAAACAAATTCTTGAAAACGAGAACATATTTGTTATGCCTGAGGACAGAGCGATAACTCAGGATATCCGTCCTCTGAAAATTGTTATACTCAATCTTATGCCTACAAAGGTAGAAACAGAAACTCAGCTTTTAAGACTTCTGAGTAACTCCCCCATTCAGGTTGAAGTTGACCTTCTGCAGACAGCTACTCATGTTTCCAAAAACACTTCTGCCGAATATCTTCTTAACTTCTATAAGACATTTGATGATATAAAAGATAATAAATATGACGGAATGGTCGTTACGGGTGCTCCCGTCGAGCATCTTGATTTTGAAGATGTTGACTACTGGCCTGAGCTTTGTAATATTTTTGATTGGTCTAAAACTAATGTGTATTCGACATTCTTTATATGCTGGGGTGCACAGGCGGCACTTTACCACTTCTACGGATTAAAAAAATACAAGCTCGACAAAAAGATGTTCGGTATTTTCCCGCATCGCTCACTTGATGCACTTCATCCGATTATGCGAGGTTTCGATGACGAATTTTTCGTACCGCATTCAAGACATACCGAAATCCGCCGTGAGGACATTGCACTTGTTAAGGACTTACAGATCATTTCATATTCTGACATAGCCGGTGTTCACCTTGTGTCTGATATGGATTGCCGCAACTTCTTTGCAACGGGTCATTCGGAATATGACAGATACACTCTTGCAAGAGAGTACGAGAGAGATATCAGAAACAACAAACCGATTGACATTCCCTACAACTACTATCCGAACAATGACCCGACTAAAACTCCCGTTATGCGTTGGAGAGGCACAGCAAACTTACTTTTTACAAATTGGCTTAATTACTTTGTATATCAAAGAACACCTTACGATTTAAGTCAGCTATAAGGAGAGAAATTATGAAAAAGATTATCAGTATACTTCTTGCATTTGTCCTGACAATTTCATTGTCGCTTTCAGTCGTTGCACAGAGTATTCACAATCCGTCAACTTGCGAAAATGACCCCGTTATTATTGTACGAGGAATGGATTTCGGCGGTTTATACTATGATGTCGGCACGGAAAACGAAAGACCCGTTCTTTCCGTTGATGTCGGTAAAATAATATCTACTGTTTTCAAATCAGTTTTTGCAGGTATTTTCAATTGGAGTCTTGACTCAACAGTTGATGTTATCTGTGACTATGCGGTCGATTTGCTCGGCGGTATGGCAATGGATGAAAACGGCAATTCAATTCACAATGTAGGTGTTATCAAAGCTCCCGGCAGTGTTGCAAATCACCCCGAATTACTCGAACGAGGTGACTGCGAATTCGGTATGGTAAAATCCTGTGCAGAGGAATTCGGTGCGGACCATACATATTATTTCACCTATGACTGGCGACTTGACCCGTTTGAGGTTGCTGACGAAATCAACGAAACAATCGAGCTTGCTTGCAAAGAAACAGGTCACGATACAGTTAAGGTCGTCTGTGCAAGTATGGGCGGAATTATGACACTTGCTTATCTTACCGAATACGGATATGACAGAGTAAGCAAGGTGCTCTTTATGTCATCTACATTCTGCGGCAACCAGATGCCCTCAACTCTTATGCAGGGTAAGGTTAAGTTTGAAGGTCAGGCTATTGCCGATATAGCTCTTTACGGAACAAAGGATATGGGCGGTCTTCATACCTTCCTCAAAATTCTCAAATGGGCAGGACTTTTCAATTTGGCTGAAAAAATCGCAGATAAGATTGTAGATTTAACGGTTGATCAGATAAGCGAAAAAGTACTTATCAAAATACTTTCCTATATGCCTGTTATGTGGGCACTTGTCCAGCCCGAAGATTTTGATGCTTGCCTTACACACACATTCGGTGATGATATTGATGAAAACAGCATCTTTATAAAGAGAATATACGCTCTCCGTGATATGGTAGACGGCAGAAACGAGCTTCTTTATGAAATGATTGATAACGGCGTTGATATTGCGGTCGTTTCAAACTACGGTGCACCGTCAATCCCCGTTTATGAAAATGCTTCACAATTCTGTGGTGATATGGTACTTGAAGCACATCAGACATCAGGATATGCAACTATCGCACCATACAACAAGACACTTGGTGATGATTATGTCGCTAAAAATCCGGAATATGTATCACCCGATAATATGGTTGACCTCTCTACCGCAATTCTTCCCGAATACACATATATGATAAAACAAGCACCGCATGTTGCCTGCAGCTACGGTACAGACTACAACGATTTCTTTATGTGGTTGTTAATCTATGACGGTGAAGACTTTACCGCAGGTGTTAACCCCGATTATCCTCAGTTTATGATGTCAAACAGTAATGAGGATTTAACTAAATTTTGATAAAAGGGGCTGTAAAAAAACTTTCGTTTTTTTACAGCTCATTTTTAGGGGATAGGAAAAAAAGATGAAGAACGGACAAACCGAGCAAAATCAAGGCGTAAGGCTTGATTTCGTTTGCCCGAAGGCGTACAGAGGTACGGCGAGAGGCGAGGTTTGTTCGTAGCATAAAACACAAAATTTTTAATATTTTCCGTTTTTTAGATTGTTTCAAGGGGGCTTACAAGCATCAGACTTGTAAGCCCCCTTGATTTATCTTGTTTTATGTGGTCTTCGCTTTTTTTACATCCCCTTTTTTCAAAAAGCTTATATCAGCAGCTACAAAGAGACGGAATTTTTTTGTTTTCTGAGGAAAAGATAAATAGTAGTTGAAAAAGCGAAAATAATGTGATACAATGATTATGTTTAAAAATCAATAGGAGTGATAAAAATGCCATTAGTAACAACAAAGAAAATGTTTGAAGATGCTTACAAAGGCGGTTACGCAGTAGGTGCTTTTAACGTAAACAACATGGAAATCATTCAGGGTATCGTAGGAGCAGCATCAAAGCTCAATGCTCCCCTTATTCTCCAGGTTTCCGCAGGTGCAAGAAAGTATGCTAACCATACTTATCTCACAAAGCTTGTTGAAGCAGCAGTTGAAGAAACAGGTCTTCCGATCGCTCTTCACCTTGACCACGGTGCAGATTTTGAAATCTGTAAGAGCTGTATCGACGGCGGATTTACTTCCGTTATGATCGACGGTTCACACTTCCCCTATGAAGAAAATATCGAACTTACAAGAAAAGTTGTTGAGTATGCTCATGCTCACGGCGTAGTTGTTGAAGGTGAACTCGGTCAGCTTGCAGGCATCGAAGACGATGTTAATGTTTCTGCTGAAGAAGCTTCTTATACACAGCCCGAACAGGTTCACGATTTCGTAACAAGAACAGGTGTTGACTCACTTGCTATCGCTATCGGTACAAGCCACGGTGCTTATAAATTCAAGCCCGGTCAGAAACCTCAGCTTCGTTTTGATATTCTTGACGAAGTAGGTCGTTTGCTTCCTAACTTCCCCATCGTTCTTCACGGTGCAAGCTCAGTTGTTCCCGAGTTCGTTGAGCAGATCAACAAGTACGGCGGAGAAATGCCCGATGCTATCGGTATCCCCGAAGAAATGCTCAGAGAAGCTGCAACAAAGGCAGTATGTAAGATCAATATCGACTCTGACTTAAGACTTGCTATGACAGCTGCTGTTCGTAAGCACTTCGTTGAAAATCCGACACACTTCGATCCCAGACAGTACCTTGCTCCCGCTCGTGAAGCAATCGAAGGTATGGTTGCTCATAAGATCGAGACAGTTCTCGGTTGTGCAGGCAAAGCATAATTATTTTAAATTCAAGGCGACCAAGGGAAACCCCACGGTCGCCATTTTTTGAGGTGATTTTGTGATAAGCGTTATTGTACCGGTTTATAATGCAGAAAAATACCTTCATAAATGTGTTGACAGTATTCTTAACAATACATATTCCGATATTGAACTGATTTTAGTGGATGACGGCTCACCGGATGGTTCTCCTGAAATTTGTGATGAGTATGCAGAAAAAGACAGCAGAGTTAAAGTGATTCATAAGAAAAATGCGAGAGTATCTGCAGCACGCAATGACGGAATAAAAATTGCTCAGGGTGAATATATCGCTTTTGTCGATTCGGACGACTGGATTGAAAAAGATATGTTTGAAAAAATGCTTTCTACTGCACAGAAATATAACGCAGATATGGTTATGTGTGATATCACAAAACGAGGTACGAGTGACATTAAAATATCACAACCTGCAAGGGAAGGTTTTTACAGTAGGGAGCAGATGGAAAAGGAATTATTTGGTTCTTTGATTATGTTTGAGAACATAGAATTTCCGATAACGATTTCAAATTGTGTGCTTTTGATAAAAAAAGAAGTTATTGAAAATAATAATATCCGCTATGATGAAGATATCCACTACTGCGAAGATGCTTTGATGGGTCCG
Organism: Acutalibacteraceae bacterium; assembly: GCA_045540355.1. Lineage (GTDB taxonomy): Bacteria > Bacillota > Clostridia > Oscillospirales > Acutalibacteraceae > RGIG2945. The sequence goes on from JAZQHB010000079.1 coordinate 16,080, forward strand.
AAGCTTCTGTATCATTGTCAGAGCTTTTATTATATGAAAGGCAGTTATTTTTATAATTACCGCACCAACTATCAATCAACTTCTCATACCTTCAATAAAAATAAATGGGAGCATTATCTTAAAATAAATTTAAGACTTACGGACTACTTCGGCAAAGACAGCAAGTTCGATTTTTCAAGACAGTTTAAAATAAATCTTTTGTATTTTGCTCTGAATGTTTTAAGCAATATCTGTGCGTCGGATGATACTGACAAGAAACAAAAAGTCAAAGAAGTTATGAATCATCAAGAAGTAAGAAAACTTTTTAAAAACTTCAAAATGCCCGATACTCCGACAGGACTTAAAATTGTTGTACTGATGATAAAATATCGATTAAGCGGACTGTATTGTCTTTACTCAAAACTCAGACAAAGTAAATAATTTTATGCTTTTCAGAACACCTTCGGGTGTTCTTTTTTTATGCCTTTCTGTATAAAAATATTATGACAGGAGGGGTAAAATGGAATGGTATGAAATGTCGGGGGAGAAGGTTGTTGAAAAACTCAAGTCTGACAAAAACAGAGGCTTGTCCGAGGCGTTTTGCAAGACATTGTCCGCACAAGGGAAAAATGTGATCGAGGACAGAAAAAAGAAAAGCATTTTTCGGAAATTTCTTGAACAGTTTTCTGATTTTATGGTTATAATTTTACTCATAGCGGCGGCGATATCTTTTGTTACCGCTTTGATTGAAAAAAACGGTGAATATCTCGATCCGATAATAATTTTGGGGATAGTTATTCTCAATGCAATTATGGGAGTTGTGCAAGAAGGCAGAGCACAAAAAGCAATTGAAGCACTCAAAAAAATGACCGCACCGAAAGCTTTGGTTATACGCGACGGTCTTGAAAAAAGAATTGATGCAAAGGACCTTGTTGTCGGAGATGTAATTCTGATTTCGGCGGGCGATATGATACCTGCAGATGCAAGGTTGATTGAATCGGTCGGATTAAAAACTCTTGAGAGTGCATTGACGGGTGAGAGCTTGCCGGTCAGCAAGAATGCAGAAATTATCGTTTCAAAAAATGCTACGGTCGGAGACAGAAAAAATATGATTTTTTCATCAACTGTTGCGGTCGAAGGCTCGGCGAAAGCAGTTGTTACTTCAATAGGAATGAAAACAGAGGTCGGAGCAATCGCAGGACTTCTTGATTCGCAGGAAACACCGCTTACGCCCTTACAGATAAGACTTGAAAAGGTCGGAAAAATTTTAGGATTCGTCTGTCTCGGTATATGCATAATTATTTTTGTTATGGGTGTACTCAGGTCGCAAGGTCTTTTGTCTTCGTTTATGCTGGCGGTATCACTTGCGGTTGCGGCAATTCCCGAAGGCTTACCTGCGGTTGTGACGGTTGTATTGTCTTTAGGCGTACAGCGAATGGCAAAACGAAATGCAATTATAAGACGGTTGCCTGCGGTTGAAACTTTAGGTGCGGCGACGGTTATCTGCTCTGATAAAACAGGCACGCTGACGGAAAACAAAATGACGGTCACAAAAATTTATCCGCATACAAAAAAAGCGGAAATAATTAAATATGCCGCATTATGTACCAACTCAAAAGCGGTGAAATCAAAAGGTAAAATCAAAGTTGACGGCGAACCGACGGAAAATGCGATAGTCTATGCACTTTATGAAATGGGCGAAAATAAGTCTGACCTTGAAAAAACATATCCCCGGTATAATGAAATTCCGTTCGATTCAACTCGTAAGATGATGACGACAATACATAAAACTTCCGACGGATATTTAAGCATCACCAAAGGTGCACCCGATGTTTTAATCAAGCGTTGCAATATTTCGGAAAGCGAGAAAATTTCCGCATTAAAAGAGAACGAAAAAATGGCAAAGGAAGCTTTGAGGGTTTTAGCGGTGGCGGTGAAAAAAATATCATCACCCGATGAAAAGTGTGAAGAAAATCTTTCGTTCTGCGGACTTGTCGGAATGGTTGACCCGCCGAGAAAAGAAGCAATAAAAGCGGTAAAGTTGTGCTGTGAAGCGGGGATAAAACCTGTAATGATAACGGGTGACCACGCATTGACGGCAAAGGCAATTGCTGAACAGATGAAAATTTATTCATCGGGCGATATCGTGGTAACGGGTGAAGAATTAGATAAAATGTCAGATGCGGAGCTTGTTAAAAAAGTACCGTCTTGCTCCGTTTTTGCAAGAGTATCACCCGAGCACAAGGTGCGGGTCGTAAAAGCCTATCAGAGGCTCGGTGAGGTCGTTGCAATGACGGGCGACGGTGTCAATGATGCACCCGCACTCAAGGCGGCAGATATAGGATGTGCTATGGGAAAAGGCGGTACAGATGTTGCAAAGAATGCTGCAGATATGGTTTTGACCGATGATAACTTTGCAACGATAGTCAATGCCGTAAAAGAGGGCAGAGGAATTTATGACAACATCAAAAAAGCAATACACTTTTTGTTAAGCAGTAATGTAGGCGAAATACTCGTGATATTTTTAGCATCGCTTTTTTCACTACCGACACCTGTTTTACCAATTCAGCTTTTGTGGATAAATCTTGTGACGGATTCTCTGCCGGCAATGGCTTTGGGCGTAGAGAAAAATGACAAGGAAATAATGAAAAGAAAGCCTTTGAAAAAATCGCAGGGATTGTTTTCGAACGGTCTTGCAATCGATATAGCATTAGAGGGAATAATGCTCGGGGGCTTGGCTCTTCTGAGTTTTGTAATCGGAATGAAATATTCTCTGTCGGTGGCAAGGACAATGGCTTTTTGTACCTTAAGTCTCGGTGAATTATTCCACGCGTTTAATATGAGAAGTGAGAAAAGCCTTTTTAAAATCGGATTCTTCTCAAATACAAAATTCACACTTGCAATTTTGGTCTGTGCCGTGCTGCAAATGCTTACTGTGACGGTGGGCTTTTTATCAAAAATATTTGATACGGTCATGCTTACACCGACACAATGGTTGATAACGGCGGTACTCTCAATTGCTCCCATAATTATGTGTGAGGTTGTTAAATTGGTTAAGAAATAAGACTTGACTAAAGCGGGAAGTATAAAATATAATATTCTCGGTGGTTAAAATGCAAAAGCTTATGTCTTATGTACGCTCTGCGTGCGAAAAATACAATATGATTGATGAGGGCGATATGATAGCTGTCGGAGTTTCCGGCGGCAAGGATTCTATCGCTCTTTTATATGCTTTAGCACAGATGCGAAGATTCTATCCGAAAAAATATGATATAAAAGCGATAACGCTTGACCCTTGTTTTTTCGATGAGGAAAGTGACTTTTCCTATATTGAAAATCTCTGCGAAAAATTAGGTGTTGAGTATATAGTCAAAAGGACAGAGCTCTGGAAAGTTGTTTTTGAAGACAGAAAGGAATCGAATCCTTGCAGTCTTTGTGCAAGAATGAGGAGAGGTATTCTGCACGATGTCGCAAAAGAAAACGGTTGCAACAAATTAGCTCTCGGACATCACATGGACGATGCGGCAGAAACTTTTATTATGAATCTGTTTTCTGGTGGCACCATAGGTTGTTTTTCGCCTGTTTCTTATCTTTCAAGAAAAGATTTATACATGATTCGCCCGATGATTTTTGCGAGGGAAACAGATGTTGAAAAAGCGATAAGACATGAGAATTTATCGATAGTAAAAAGTCGTTGTCCGGTTGACAAAACGACTAACAGAGAGGAAACAAAAAAACTTTTGAAATCGCTGAAAAAGGAAAATTCCGACCCTGTTGAAAAGATAGTTTCTGCTTTGCAGAAAGCAAATATCGACAGATGGTGAAAAACTGCAAAAAAGACTTTATTTTTTGAATAAAAAATGATATAATATATTTTAATATTTTTGAAATATTTATGTGGAGGTATCGCTGTGTCAAAAGTAATGCGTATTTTTGTTGAAAAGAGAAAAGGTTTTGATGTTGAGGCAATGGGAATATTGTCCGATATCAGAGACAGTCTTGGTATAAATTCTATTGAAACTTTGCGTGTTTTCAATAGGTATGATGTTGAGGGCTTGACACCTGAACAGTTCGAAACTGCTTGCAAGACAATTTTGTCCGAAACAAATGTGGACAAGATTTACAAGGAGCTCGAATTAACCGGTTGCCGTACATTCGGAATGGAGTATCTCGCAGGTCAGTATGACCAGAGAGCAGACTCTGCCGCACAGTGTATAGCACTTCTTACAGGTGAAAAACAGCCTACTGTTAAAACTGCAACTATCATCGCAATGACAGGTGATATCACAGATGCAGAGTTTGACAAGATTAAGAAGTATCTTATCAACCCCGTTGAGAGCTGTGAAGCTTCAATGGAAGAAGCTTTGTCCCTTGATATCAAAGCGGACGAGCCCGAAGATATCAAAATCGTTGAAGGCTTCATTTCCTGGAATGAAGAAAAAACTGCCGCATACCATAAGAGTATGGGCTTTGCAATGAGTCTTGATGATTTAAAGCATTGTCAGAATTATTTCAGAGACACAGAAAAACGCGATCCTTTCATTACAGAGTTAAAGGTTATTGATACATATTGGTCAGACCACTGCCGTCATACAACATTCCTTACAAAGCTTGAGAATGTTGAGATTGAGGAATCGAAGCTCAAATCAGCTATTGAAAGTGCATGGATTGAATACATCACCGCAAGAGCAGAGGTTTACGGCAACCGTGAAAAGAATATCACACTTATGGATATTGCAACAATCGGTACAAAACTTCTCAAAAAGCAGGGTTATGCCGACAATCTTGACGAAAGCGATGAAATCAATGCTTGCTCGATAGAAGTACCGGTTGAAATCGACGGCAAGACAGAAAAATGGCTCGTTCAGTTCAAGAACGAAACACATAACCACCCCACAGAAATCGAGCCCTTCGGCGGCGCGGCAACTTGCCTCGGCGGTGCTATCCGTGACCCGTTGTCAGGCAGAGCTTATGTATATCAGGCAATGCGTGTTACAGGCAGCGGCGACCCGAGAATTTCGTTTGAAGATACACTTGAGGGTAAACTCACACAGAAGAAGATTACAACAACTGCAGCAGCAGGTTATTCATCATACGGTAACCAGATAGGTCTTGCGACAGGTCAGGTTACAGAGCTTTATGACAACGGCTATATCGCAAAGAGAATGGAAATCGGTGCGGTTGTCGGTGCATCACCCAAGGCTAATGTTAAGAGAGAACAGCCGATGGACGGCGATATCATCGTTCTTTTAGGCGGCAGAACAGGCCGTGACGGTTGCGGCGGTGCAACAGGCTCCTCAAAGGCACACGATACAAAATCAATCGAAACCTGCGGTGCGGAAGTACAGAAGGGGAATCCGCCCACAGAAAGAAAAATTCAGAGACTTTTCAGAAAAACTGCAGCTGCAAGTCTTATCAAGAGATGTAACGACTTCGGTGCAGGCGGTGTCTGTGTTGCTATCGGTGAATTGGCAGACGGACTTCAGATAAATCTTGATGCAGTTCCCAAGAAGTACGACGGACTTGACGGAACAGAGCTTGCAATTTCCGAATCACAGGAAAGAATGGCAGTTGTTTTAGCTGCTGAAGATGTTGACACATTCAAAGCATTGGCAGACGAAGAAAACCTTGAAGCAACAGTAGTTGCAAGAGTAACGGAAGACCCCCGCCTTGTGATGAAATGGCGTGGCGGTGAAATAGTAAACTTAAGCAGAGAATTCCTTAACACAAACGGTGTTATGCAGACTGCAAACGCAAAGATTACCGCAGTTGATGAAACAAAGGATTACAGAAATGCAATCCCCGAAGTGCTTAAAGATAAGTCAGGTGTTGATGCATTCAAAGCTAACTTGAGCCGTCTTGAAGTATGCTCACAGAAAGGTCTTTCAGAGCGTTTTGACTCAAGCATCGGTGCCGCAACGGTTCTTATGCCGTTCGCAGGTAAGTATCAGCTTACTCCCGAAGAAGCAATGTGTGCAAAGATTCCGCTTGATAAGGGCGAAACAGACGATGCAACCGCAATGACATTCGGTTTTATCCCCGGACTTTCCCGCTTCAGCCCGTTCCACGGTTCAGCTTATGCAGTAACACAGTCATTGGCAAAGCTCGCAGCTATCGGTGCAAATCCGTTTGAAGCAAGACTTACAATGCAGGAATACTTTGAAAGACTTCACGATGTACCTGAAAGATGGGGTAAACCTGCAGCAGCATTGCTCGGCGGACTTACTGCACAGCTTCATTTCAAAACACCCGCAATCGGCGGTAAGGACAGTATGTCAGGCTCATTCAACGACCTCGATGTACCGCCCACACTCGTATGCTTTGCAGTAACAATGACAAAGGCATCAAAGACAACAAGTGCAGCATTCAAAAAGAACGATTCAAGAGTGGTTCTTTTGAAATTGCCTGAAAATAAAGAAACATTACTTCCCGATTGGGATAAGACAATCGCACTTTATACTGCGGTTTATGAGAATGTAAGAAACGGTAAGATTTTATCAGCATCCGTAATCAAAGAAGGCGGTGCCGCAGCAGCAGTTGCAAAGATGGCATTCGGTAACAAGTTCGGCTTTACATTCGCAACAGAAGATGCACAGACTTTATATACACCTATCTGCGGTTCATTCGTAGCAGAGGTTGCAGACGATTTCAATATCGACGGTGCAGAGATTATTGAATTGGGCAGAACAACTGCAAACGATTACTTTGAACTCGGTGCAGAAAAAGCATCTGTTGAGGAATTGGTAGCTGCCTGGACCGGTACTCTTGAGCCCATCTTCCCGACAAAGGCAGAAAGTGCAAAGATGGTTGCAGATGTCCCGCTTTATACAGAAAAATCAAACAAGGCTCCTGCAATCAAGGTTGCAAAGCCGAAGGTAATTATCCCCGTATTCCCCGGTACAAACTGCGAATACGATACAGCAAGAGCATTTGAAAAAGCAGGTGCAGAGGCTGAAATTCTTGTAATCAAGAACCTTACACCCGAAATGATAGCAGAAAGCATCGATGCATTTGCACAGAAGCTTAAAACTGCACAGATTATGATGATTCCCGGCGGTTTCAGCGGCGGTGACGAGCCCGACGGTTCAGGTAAATTCATCGCAACAACATTGAGAAACCCGAAGATCAAAGAAGCAGTTACAGACTTACTTGAAAACCGCGACGGTCTCGCACTCGGTATCTGTAACGGTTTCCAGGCACTTATCAAAACAGGTCTTGTACCTTACGGCAAGATTATCGACATTGAAGAAACAGACCCGACACTGACATTCAACAACATCGGTCGCCATGCATCTTCAATGGTTTATACAAGAGTTACATCTGTAAAATCTCCGTGGTTGAGCCTCTCGGAAGCAGGCGACATTCACGCTGTTCCGATTTCACACGGTGAAGGCAGATTTGTAGCATCAGACGAAATGATAGCCAAGCTCATAGCTAACGGACAGATTGCAACACAGTATGTTGACATCAACGGCAACCCGAGCGATATTACTGCATACAATCCCAACGGCTCTGTTTGTGCTATCGAAGGTATCACAAGTCCCGACGGACGCGTTCTCGGTAAGATGGCTCACAGTGAGCGTCAGGGCAACAACCTTTATAAGAATGTTATGGGTGAGAAGGATCAGAAGATATTTGCGTCAGGTGTTCAGTATTTTAAATAATGCAGAATGCAAAGTGCAGAATGCAAAATGAAGGGTGGGCAAAGCCCACACCCAATAATAGCTTTATTTATCAAGCGTAGGGGCGGATATTATCTGTCCGTATAATAGACACGAAAGAAGTAGATTTATATGAAATACATAGTTGTTTTATATGACGGTATGGCTGATTATCCCGTACCTGCTCTCGGAAATAAAACTCCGATGGAACTTGCAAAAAAGCCGAATTTTGACGCCCTTGCTCAAAAGGGCGAGGTCGGTCTTGTCAAGACTGTTGCTGACGGAATGAAACCCGGAAGTGATGTTGCAAACCTGAGCGTTATGGGATATGATGCAAAGAAATATTACACAGGCCGTTCTCCATTGGAAGCGGTCAGCATCGGTGTTAAAATGGAGGATACAGATGTTGCATTGAGATGTAATGTTGTAACTCTTTCCGATGAAGAAGACTACACAAAAAAAACAATGGTTGATTATTCCGCAGGTGACATCTCAACAAAAGATGCTGCAGAAATAATCAAGACTGTTCAGGAAGAATTAGGAAACGAAATCTTTACTTTCTACAGCGGTGTTATGTATCGCCATTGCCTTCTTTGGAAAAACGGTACAACGGATTTGGGCTCAATGACACCTCCGCACGATATTTCGGGCAAGGTTGTCGGTGAGTATTTATCAGACAGCGAAAATGCAAAGCCTCTTATCGAAATGATGAAAAAGAGTGCAGAGATTCTGAAAAATCACCCTGTAAATTTAAGAAGAATTGCTGAAGGTAAATTGCCTGCTAATTCAATATGGTTATGGGGCGAAGGCAAAAAGCCGATGCTTGATGATTTCTATGAAACATACAAGGTCAAAGGCAGTGTTATTTCTGCAGTTGATTTGCTTAAAGGTATCGGTATCTGTGCAGGAATGAACACTCCCGAGGTTGAAAATGTAACAGGCTATATTGACACAAACTTCGAGGGCAAGGCAAAAGCGGCAGTTGAAGAATTAGAAAACGGTCAGGATTTTGTATATATCCATATCGAAGCTCCCGACGAATGCGGTCACAGAAACGAGCCCGAAAACAAGGTTCGTGCAATCGAGCTCATCGACGAAAAAGTGTTACCGATTATCATCGAAGCATTGGAAAAATATGATGATTATAAAATTATGATATTACCTGACCACCCCACACCGATTGTAACTTTAACACACGCATCTGACCCCGTACCCTATATGATTTATCATAAGAAGAACGAAGTCGAGGGTGTTGAAACAATCAACGAAAATACGGCAAAAGCGACAGGCAATTACATCGAAGAGGGTTACACTCTTATGAGTAAGTTTATAAACGGATAGTTTGGCTAAATTTGCCCATAGCACCATTTTAGCGTTCGGGGCGGTGCACATCGGCACAGCTCCCTCACTAAAAACGGCACTCTGAACAAATTCATCTCAAACTTATATTGTGAAAAATTCAGACAGGGGACGGTTCTGTGTCTGAAAAGAAAGGAATGCTAATATGAGCGATTATAAAATAAATACAAAATGCATACAGTCGGGTTATACTCCGAAAAACGGTGAACCGAGAGTTATTCCGATTGTTCAGAGTACAACTTTCAAATATGAAACATCTGAAGCAATGGGCAGACTTTTTGACCTTGAGGACACAGGTTATTTCTACACAAGACTTCAGAATCCGACAAACGATTATGTAGCAGCAAAGATTGCTGACCTTGAAGGCGGCGTAGGTGCAATGCTTACATCTTCAGGTCAGGCGGCATCGTTCTTCTCCGTATTCAATATTGCTTCTGCAGGTGACCACATCATCAGCTCAAGCGAAATTTACGGCGGTACATTCAATCTTTTCAATGTTACAATGAGAAAGCTCGGTATTGACTTCACATTCATCTCACCCGATGCAAGTGAAGAAGAAATCAATGCAGCTTTCAAAGAAAACACAAAGGCTGTTTTCGGCGAAACAATATCCAATCCGTCACTTACTGTTTTGGATATTGAAAGATTTGCAAATGCCGCACACGCACACGGTGTTCCACTTATTGTTGATAATACTTTTGCAACACCCATCAACTGCAGACCGATTGAATTCGGTGCAGATATCGTAATCCACTCAACAACAAAATACATGGACGGCCACGCAACAAGCGTTGGCGGTGTAATTGTTGACAGCGGTAATTTCGACTGGACACAGAACGATAAATTCCCCGGTCTTACTACTCCCGATGATTCTTATCACGGTATAATCTATACAGAAAAATTCGGCAAAGCGGCATATATCACAAAGGCTTGTACTCAGCTTATGCGTGATCTCGGTTCAATCCCCTCACCGCACAATGCATTCCTTTTGAATCTCGGCCTTGAAACGCTTTTCCTGAGAATGCCCCGTCATTGTGAAAATGCAATGAAGGTTGCAACCTACCTCGAGAATAACGATAAAATCGCTTGGGTAAATTATCCCGATTTAGAAAGCAACCGTTTCAATGCACTCCAGAAAAAATATCTTCCCAACGGCTCCTGCGGTGTTGTATCTTTCGGAGTTAAGGGTGGTATGGATGCGGCAATGAAGTTTATGAACAGCTTAAAGCTTGCAGCGGTTGTAACCCATGTTGCAGACTGCCGTACCTGCGTACTTCATCCCGCAAGTGCAACTCACAGACAGCTCACTCCCGAACAGCTTAAAGAAGCAGGAATCGGTGAAGACCTTATCCGTTTCTCAGTCGGTATCGAGGACGTCGAGGACATCATTGCCGACATCGAACAGGCTCTCAATGCCTGATAAAAGCTTCGAGGTTTTGGAGTTTAACAAATCAAAGTTCATAGCTTGAATGTAAAAGCCTTCCAGCTCGTCATGGTTGGCTTTTGCTTTTTGCATTTGTTCAATTGCGGAGTCAAGTAATTCTTTTTCTGCTTTTAAATTGAATGCAGTCCTGTTTGCAATATCACAAGTGTTGGAAATAAATCTTCTTGAATGAACTGTTTTCTGACCTTCAAATTTCACATTATGGAATGAATTTGAAGTGATGACCGCAAGGTGTAATTCGGGGATGATAAGATGTTCTAAAATTTCGGGATAAACGGGGCAGTAAGATGCTATGATATCGTGACCGCAACCGAGGGCATAGCAACGCAACTCCTGTAAAACTGCGGCGGCAGAAGCACCGATGTCATCTTTTATAACAGTAATACGGTCGCATAAGTTTTCAACCGTTTCATCAAAGAAAACAAGACCTTTCGGAGTTACCGCACTTAAAAAAAGTCGTGTTTCTTTGCCGATTTTTCCCGACGGAGAATCAAAATTTTTGGAAGCAAAACGAGTTGCAAAACGGCGGATTTTTTTGGTATCAAGATATTTTTTTGCAAGCCTTAAATTGTCTTTTTTCACACTTGCCGCCGCGGCTAAAAATTGCATACATTTTCTGTGATATGCGGAATTTTGTTTTGTAAGTTTTATTATTTCGTTTCCGCTTTCTTTTAATTTTTCTCCGTCCCAACATTCACCGAGGTTGATTATTTCTTCAACAACTCCCGGGAATTTAGGCTCAAGAATATGCGGTGATGTTCCGTCGGCAATGCAGATTTTTTGACTCGGAATAATAACCGCATCAAGTGAATCGGGGTCTGACGAGCAGGGTGCAAGAATTATATCTTCATGAAAATTATCCGCCATACCCGCAATCTTTTTCATCAGGCTTGATTTGCCCGTGCCAGGACCGCCTTTAAGTATATACATTTTCATTTCAGGTGTTTTTTCATAGAGGTTATCAAAGTAAGAAATAAAGCCTTGAGATGTGTTTGAACCGTAAAAATATTTCAATTTCATACGAATCCTCCTTCAGAATATAGTCTATGACGGACGAACTTTTAAAGTTACGCAAAAAAATTCGACAATTATCGAAAAAAATACTTTATTCTTTTGAAAAAGTGTGATACAATAAATTTGTATAGATTTGTTTAGGAGTGGTACTTATGAATAAAAATAAGGTCAGACTCAATATATATTCTTCGGAGTATGTCATTTGTAGTGATGAATCCCCCGAATATGTTGTAGAACTCGGCAACGAAATCGACGACAGACTTACTGCGATTATGAAAAATAATCCGAGAATTTCTGTTATTCAGGCAACAGTTCTTTTAGCTTTGGAATATGCTGATAAAGCAAAGAAAAACGAGCAGGGAATCGAAAAGCTTCGTGCTCAGATTAAAGATTATCTGGAAGATGCTTCAGCAGCAAGAATGGAATCGGAATTAGCAAAAAGAGAAGCTGAAAGACTTTCAAGAGAAAACGAAGCTTTAAGACTTAAAAATTCATCAAACACAACTCACAGATTTTAATATCTGAAAGGAATTTTATAAATGGAAATACTTTCCCCTGCCGGTAGTATGGAAGCTTTAGTAGCTGCCGTCCGTTCAGGTGCCGATGCGGTGTATCTTGGCGGCAAAGATCTTAATGCTCGCAGGAATGCGGGTAATTTTGATAATCAGCAGTTAAAAGAAGCGGCCGAATACTGTCACGGAAGAAATGTAAAGCTGTATCTCACACTCAACACACTTGTATCAGACGAGGAATTGGATACGGCACTTGATATGATAAAAACGGCCTGCATAGTCGGAGTTGACGCTCTGATTGTGCAGGATTTAGGTTTAGCACGAATTGTCCGTGATATAGCTCCCGATATGCCCTTGCACGCATCAACGCAGATGTCTTTGCAGACTGTCGAGGGTATAAAGATGCTATCCGACCTCAACTTCAAAAGGGCAGTTTTACCGAGAGAGTTATCGAAAGATGAGCTCACAAATATAGTGAAAAACTCACCGATTGAAACGGAAGTCTTTGTTCACGGTGCACTTTGTATGAGCGTGTCGGGTCAATGCTACATGAGCTCCATGTTAGGTTCAAGAAGCGGCAACAGAGGTCTTTGTGCTCAACCTTGCAGATTGAATTTTGCAACAGAGGGTAAAAGCGGCTCGTATCTGTCATTAAAAGACTTGTCCCTGGTTGACAGACTCAAAGAGCTTGAGAAAATCGGTGTTGCGTCTGTAAAAATCGAGGGTAGAATGAAACGCCCCGAATATGTCGCGGCGGCAGTTACCGCTTGCAGACAGGCACTTGATTCACAGCTTGACAGTAAGTTATATTTTGATTTAAAAAGTGTATTTTCTCGTTCAGGCTTTACCTCGGGTTATTACGATAATAAGTTAGGTGCGGAGATGTTCGGTGTCCGCACAAAGGAAGATGTTGTTGCGGCAAACGGAGTTTTGAAAAATCTTGCACAGCTTTATAAAGACGAAGCGGAAAAAATTCCCGTAGAGCTTGCATTTACTGCGGTAAGAGATGAAAATGTAAGCATCAGTGCAAAGGCAATGGGTAAGCAGGTGTTCTGTGAATCTGATTTTGTACCGCAAGATGCTTTAACAAAGCCGCTCGATGAAGTATCTGCCGAAATGCAACTGAAAAAAACGGGTGGCACACAGTTTTATATCGATGATATTTATTGCGAAATCGATGACGGTATCAATGTACCTGTATCGGTGATAAATAAATTAAGAAGAGCAGTTCTTGAAAAGCTTGATAAAAAAATATCCGAAAAAACAACATCATTCACCGACGAAAAAATCTTTGTAAAACCTTACAGAGCACACAGACAAAAACGCTATATGCGATTTGATAACGCAAAGCAGATACCCGAAAACATAAAAGCGGATCTGATTATTTTACCTCTTGATACCGATGATAAAATACTGAAAAATTTATCTGAAAAATATGACCTTGCGGTAGAAATTCCGAGAGGTATTTTCGGTACAAGTGAAAAAATAAATGAACGATTAAAAACTTGTCCGATAAAAAAAGCGGTAGCATCAACTTTAGATGCTTATGCACTTGCAAAGAATAACGGCTATTATATTATTTCAGGTTTCGGCTCAAATATATATAATACCAAAAGTCTTGAGGAAATTGAAAAAATGGGTGTGAATGAAGCACTCCTTTCAACGGAATTGCTTTTAAGTCAGATTTCAAGGCTCGGAGGGTCTATCCCGAGAGGTATAATTTCTTACGGCAGAATTCCTCTTATGCTTACAAGGAATTGTCCGATAAAAAACGGCAAAACCTGTGCAGAGTGCAAGAGAGAAAGTAATCTGATTGACAGAAAAGGCATAGCTTTTCCCGTGCGTTGCACAAACGGATTTTCGGAGATTTTAAATTCAAGACCGATTGTTTTATCCGACAGAAAATCGGAGTTAAGAAACATCGACTTCAGTTTATTATATTTCACAACAGAAACCAAAGAAGAGTGCGAAAGAGTAATTCAAGATTACGAAAATGAAAAGAAAGCATTTGGAGAGTTTACCCGCGGCTTATACTACAGAGGAGTTGAATGAAATGTTTAAAGATTTATTGACAAAGACAAGAAGTTACAGAAATTTTGACCCGACGGTTACATATACAAAAGAAGATATGGAGTATTTGATTTCTCTTACAAGGCTCACTCCTTCGGCAGCTAACAAGCAACCGTTGAAATATGCTTATGCATATAAAAAAGAGGATTGTGAAAAAATATTTCCCTTACTCGGTTGGGCAGGATATCTTGAAGATAAACCGCCTTATGACGGGAATCTTCCTACCGCATATATCCTGATATGTTTTGACACCGAAATATCAACAACCACTTGCGAAATGGATGCGGGTATCTGTGCTCAGACAATCGTTTTAGGTGCAATGGAAAAGGGCATCGGTGCTTGTATGTTAGGTAGTATGAAGAAAGATGAGATCAGAAAAATTTTCAACCTCGAAGAACATATTGTACCGAGATTGATAATTGCATTGGGCAAACCGATGGAAACTGTTGAAATAGTTGATGTAAAAGACGGTGATATAAAATATTACCGTGACGGCAAGACAAAGCACTTTGTACCAAAACGCACATTGGAAGAAATTTTATTACCTGAAATGAAATAAATTACGGAGAAAAATTATGTTTAAAGTATTGAAATTAAAAGAAAATGCAATCGTTCCCAAAAGAGCAACGACAGGCAGTGCAGGAGTTGATTTGTGTGCTTGTCTTGATGAGCCTCTTACTATTAAGGGTAGAGGTCACGCACTTGTACCGACAGGTATCGCAATAGCAATCCCCGAGGGATATGCGGCAATGCTTTATGCAAGAAGCGGACTTGCGATTAAACACGGCTTGGGTCTTTTGAACGGTGTCGGTGTTGTTGATTCTGATTACAGAGGTGAAGTCTGTGTGGGAATTGTCAACAATTTTGATGAGGATTACACTATCCAACCGAATGAGAGAATAGCTCAGCTTGTATTGACTCCCGTTGCACTTTTTGAACCCGAAGAATGTGAAAGCCTTGATGATACAGAAAGAGGTACAGGCGGCTTCGGCTCAACGGGCAAGAAATAATCAAAGGAGATTTATATGTATTATTCAATAGAAGGCGGAAATTTACCCGTAGTTATTCTGAATCTTGAATACGGCGAAAAAATAATCAGTGAGGTTGGCGGCAGAACATGGCTCAAAGGTCCCATTGAAACTGATACAAAGGCAATCGGCGGTGCAGGTAAAAGCATCGGCAGAATGTTTATGGGTGAAAGTATTTTTATGAGTGAATATACCGCAATGGGTTCATCGGAAATTGCTTTTGCTTCATCTTTTCCCGGAAAAATTATTGCACTTGAATTGGAAAGAGGGCAGAGTGTTATCTGTCAGAAATCAGCGTTTTTATGTGCAACAAAAGATATAGAGCTTTCTGTTTTCTTCCGTAAAAAAATCGGCGTAGGTCTTTTCGGCGGTGAAGGTTTTGTTATGCAGAAGATTACCGGACCGGGCTTGGTGTTTCTTGAGCTTGACGGATATGTTAAAGAATACAATTTGATGTCGGGCGAAAAGTTAGTTGTCGACACAGGTGTTGTTGCATTGATGGATGAAACCTGTCAGATGGATATTCAAATGGTAAAGGGACTTAAAAATAAGATTCTCGGCGGAGAAGGATTTATTGATACAACCGTCATAGGTCCCGGTAAAGTTTATCTTCAGACAATGCCTATTGCAAGGTTATTTAGCTTCGGAGGTTAATACTTTATGCGATATTCAATAGAAGGCGGAAGTTTACCCGCAGTCATTCTGAATCTTGAATACGGTGAAAAAATAATCAGCGAAGCGGGCGGCAGAACATGGCTCAAAGGTCCCATAGAGACCGATACAAAGGCAGTCGGCGGTGCGGGCAAAAGCATCGGCAGAATGTTTATGGGCGAAAGTATTTTCATGAGTGAATATACCGCAATGGGTCCATCGGAAATTGCTTTTGCTTCATCTTTCCCCGGAAAGATTATTGCACTTGAATTAGCAGTCGGACAGAGTATTATCTGTCAGAAATCAGCATTTTTATGTGCGACAAGCGGTGTGGAGCTTTCAGTATTTTTTAATAAAAAAATCGGTACGGGATTTTTCGCCGGTGAAGGATTTATTATGCAAAAGGTCACAGGACCGGGCACAGTATTTGTTGAACTGTCAGGACATATTAAGGAATATAATTTGATGTCGGGTGAAAAGATGGTTGCTGATACAGGTCTTATTGCACTTATGGATGAAACCTGTCAGATGGATATAAAAATGGTAAAAGGACTTAAGAATAAAGTTCTTGGCGGTGAAGGTCTTGTCGACACAATCGTGACAGGACCTGGCAGAGTTTATGTTCAGTCAATGTCCGCAGCGAAGCTTGCAGCATTGAGGGGATCTTATAAGTCAATAGGTGAAAGTGTAGGCGAGGAGATTGCCGAAAATGTTTTGGAAAATGTTATTGGAAATATTTTTGACAGTTTTTAAAATTAAAAGAGCCATAGTGTAAAATCACTATGGTCAATTCGGGCCCGTAGCTCAGTTGGGAGAGCGTTCGGTTCGCAACCGAGAGGTCGGGAGTTCGACCCTCCTCGGGTCCACCAGAAAAAAGCACTTTTTCTAAAGTGCTTTTTTCAATGATATCCGTTCCTTGCGGAGCGGATGATATATCTTCGATATGATATCGCTCTGCGAGCGGTGATATATGCCTTCGGCATATAAATGGAACGGATATTATATCATGCTTGCGAAGCAAGTATATCATACGGCAACGCCGTATATCATATCGCACAAGCGATATATCATTGAAAAGTGCAATAATTTATGCTACAATAAAAGCATATCAGCGACGGCAGCATCATGGACGCAGATGACAGCACCATACTCAAGCAGCTGGTGGAACAGATCATCGTTGGAACCAGCGGCATCGAGATACAGTTCAAATGCGGTGTCAGCATCGAAAAGGACTACGAATAAAGCACAAAGCCCTCGGCAGTGGTCACCAAACCACAGTCGAGGGCGTTTTTTGCGTTCGTTTGAAAAATCATTTCTTTTTGACAAGCTCGTTGCACATCGCACCACCGATGATAAGTACTGCGCCTATAATCTGTAACGGCAGCATTGTTTCTTTTAAGAACGCTACCGAAAACAGTACCGCTGAAAGCGGCTCCAAATATCCGCAGATAGCTACCGTCTGTACTTTTAGTTTGCCGATTGAGGAAAAATAAAAATAGCATCCGATGCCCGTATTCAGTAGACCGAGAATAAGGATTGGCAATATACTTGTTGGTGCAATCTGCATAGCGTAACCTTGCTTTAATCCCACAAATATCGCCACTGTTAAAAACGCTATGGTAAGCTGTAGCGTGGAATTTTCAAGTCCAACGATATCAGTTGCTTTCTTGTTGCAGACAACCATAAAGGCATACATAACGGCAGAAAGCAAACCGCAGGTAATGCCGAATAGATCCCCCTTGCCATCAAAGGCATTCCTATTTATAAGTATAACGCCTATTACCACCGCAAGAAAGCCGAGCACTTTATTTGCGGTAAGTTTTTCCTTGAACAGCAAAGGCGATAAAGCCATTACGATAACCGGACCGCAGTAATATAAAAGTGAAGCGATACTGACACCGATCCGCGCGTATGCTTCGTATAGAAACATCCAACTTGTTCCCATTGCTATGCCCGACACCATAAGGTTTAGAAATTGCCTTTTATGCTTGTAAAAGGTAAGTTTTCCGCCGCTGATAAAGAAAATAGAGATAAGCAGGATACTGCCTATCAGAGTGCGAAGCAGCACAATGTTCTGACTGCTTAAAACAATAAAACTCGCAACAATGCCGTTTGAGCCAAACAACAGCAAGGCGAATATGTATTTGAAAAATGCCATGTTATTCATATGATACCTCTTGTATTTGAACTGAAAATAGTATATCATAATATCAAGCATAACAAAAGCAAATGATTGTAATGCTCAAAATCACATTTTGGAATAGGTGTTCTTCGTGGATATGAACCTACAAAAATATCTCTCGTTTGTAACGACGGTGGAATACGGCAGTTTTACAAAGGCGGCAGAGATACTTAATTACACACAATCGGGTATCAGTAGAATGATAGCCGACCTTGAAAAAGAATGGGGCGTAACACTTCTTGAACGAAGCAAGTACGGTGTAAAACCTACGAGTGACGGTTTGAAGCTGTTGCCATACGCACAAAACCTCTGTGCCGATTTTGATAAGCTGAAAATGCAAGTGGATGAACTGAACGGTCTGCAATCGGGACTGATTCGCATCGGCACATTTTCAAGCGTGGCAACCCATTGGTTGCCGAATATCATAAAAGAGTTTCAGAAGGACTATCCCAATATCGACTATGAACTTCTGCTCGGTGACTATACTGAGATTGAGGAATGGATACACACAGGCAGAGTAGATTGCGGCTTTTTGAGGTTGCCTACACACCCCGATTTTGAAACCATCTTTTTAGAGGAAGATAAGTTGATGGCGATCATCCCCGAAAATCATCCACTAAAGGACAGCGAAAAGTTTCCTGTAACAGCTCTTTGCAATGAGCCGTTTATGCTTCTTGAAAAAGGAGCAAAGGCAGAGATCTCCGAAATCTTTGAACGCAACAATTTAACCCCTAATGTGAAATTTACCACTTGGGATGATTACGCGGTAATGTCTATGGTGGAAAGCGGTCTCGGTATTGCAATACTTCCCGAACTGATATTAAAGAGAGTACCCTACAGGATTCTTGCAAAAGAACTGGATGTTCCGGCATACCGTAATATCGGACTTGCGTTGAGAGATAAAAAAACCGCCTCACTTGCGGTGAAACGGTTTATTGAATATTTGCGGTATAGATAGTCGAGTATTGAAGTAGGCACCTTTTCTTCGTTTTTACCCCTGTTTACGCACCTTATTGCCCGTCTTTCGCAAGAAAAAAGTCATTTTTGTCTACCGACAAAGGTGACTTTTTTCGATGAAATCCACCCTTACGGGTGGGTTAAATATTGCTTCGCAATGTGAAATCCTCACTTTGTTCGGATGAAATCGCTGCGGCGGTGGGTGGATTTTATTATCGCAATCAAACCGCATACTATTGCGGTTATTTTCTTTTTATGCTACAATAAAAACACACTTCGTAAAGGAGCATTTGTATGAATAAGAAATATACAATCAAATACAAACTCGATGGAAAGGTTATCACTTCTCACGATTTGGAAAATGCTGATTACCGCCTTGAGATTGTTGATAATGAAAAAGAATATAAAGTAAAAATCATTCCGAAAAAAACTTTTGAAATGGTTGAGTTTTATGCTGAAATGCCGTATGAATTTAAAAACGGCGATAAATTCTTCGGCAACGGTTATCAATCGTGGTCAACCACAAAGGAGTACACATCTTCTGAAATTATGAAAGGTGTAATCAAGCTTGCAAAAATTTCCGAATACACAAAAGGTCTTGCAAGAAAAACAAGTGACGAGTGGATGATTGACTACACATACAAAAAAGGTGAATTCCACAGTCATTGCTATACATATATCCGAAACGGTGAAAATTTAAAGTTCTTCGGCTCACTCAACGAGAAAACGGGCTACACATATTACAAAGTGAAAATGAACGAAAACCGTTTTTATTTCTGCAAGGATTTGCTCGGAAAAATTCTTGATACCGAGTGGCAGATTTTCGATATCGTAATGTTTGAAGGCACTTATGATGAAGTCTTTGACAATTACTTTGCCTTGTGGGATATGCCCGATACAAGAAAAGGTATGATGAGCGGTTACACATCGTGGTACAACTACTTCCAGGATATTGATGAAAATATCATTCTCCGTGACCTTGACGGACTTGATGAATATAAAGATCAGGTATCAATCTTCCAGATTGATGACGGTTATGAAACATTTATCGGTGACTGGCTTGATGATAATCCGAAGAAATTTCCTCACGGTATGAAATATATCGCAGAGAAGATTCATAATAAGGGCTACAAGGCCGGTATTTGGCTTGCTCCGTTTAACTGTCAAAAGGTATCAAGAATGGCAAAAGAACACCCTGAATGGCTTATACGCGACGATAACGACAAGCCTATGGTCGGTTGCATAGCCTGGGGAGGAGCTTACACCTTTGATATCTATAATGAGGGCGTCAGAGAGTACCTCAGAAAGGTATTTGATGTGGTGCTCAATGATTGGGGTTATGATATGGTCAAGCTCGATTTCTTATACAGCCAGTGCATCAAACCGAGAAACGGAAAATGCCGCGGTGAAATAATGTGCGATGCCTTGGCATTTTTAAGAGAGTGCGTAGGCGATAAATTATTCCTCGGTTGCGGAGTTCCGATTGGTCCTGCATTGGGAGTTGTAGATGCTTGCAGAATCAGCTGTGATGTTGATTTGCCGTACTTGGGTAAATATTATAATTTCATTCAGGTCAGCAACGAAATCCCGAGTGCACAGAATGCGATTAACAACTCGATTTTCCGCCGTCACTTAAACGGCAGAGCGTGGATGAATGACCCTGATGTTTTCTTCTTGAGAAAGAATAATCTTAAATTCACAGACGAGCAGAAATATATCCTCGGCAGAATAAACAATCTCTGCGGTAATGTTCTTTTTGTTTCTGACAACGCAGGAGATTATGACGAAAAAGCAGGCAAGCTTTTAAGACAATTCTTTGAAAAGACCGATGAAAAAATTATTTCCGCAGATTTAGTCGACGGTGAAATTTTCAAAATCAAAACCGAAAAAGACGGCAAACAAAACGAATTCAATTTCAATCTTAAAAAAGGTGTAATTTGCTGATAAAAATGACCCCACTTGGAAGAAAAAACTTTCAAGCGGGGTTTTAGTTATATTAAGAATAATTCAAGAATAAATACCGTAACGCAACAGGTGAGGGCGGTTTTGAAAAGGTCAAAGCCGAGCCATGCAACCACAATTCCGATTACCAAAGCGGCGACACCCGAGATTGTGCTGTTTGTAGCATTGGTGATTGCAGGGAATGTCATAACTGCAAGTGTAACATAGGGTACATAGTAGAGAAACGAATTGAAAAATTTATTCTTGATTTTGCTTCTTATGGCGGTCAGAGGAATTACTCTGATAAGGTAAGTCACAAGAAACATTATTCCGATATAAATATAGTTACGCATCACTTTCATCCTCCTTTTTCGGGAAAATCAAAGCGGCGAGTGTTGAAATAAGGACAGTAAGAATAATTGTTCTCATACCCTCTGAAAGCTCGCAGAAATAGGGGATATAATTTGATGCAAAGCTCAAGGTGAAGCAGACTATAATAATACCTGCGATTACCTTGTTTTTTCTTGCAGGGGGAATGATGATTGCAAGGAACATTCCGTAAAGTGCAACGGAAAATGCACTGACCAATCTTGCGGGAAGAATGTTGCCTGCAAGTATTCCGAGCGATGTTCCGATTGCCCATGCAGGTACAGAAACTGCCGCGGCTCCGTAGCTGTAATTGGGATTGAGATAACCGTCTCTTGCTATGGAAATACCGAAGATTTCATCCGTCACATGCAATGCCATAAGAAAACGGTGGAAGAAAGGCATCTTCGGGTCAAGTCTTTGGCTCATAGCACAGCTCATAAGTATGTAGCGTGCATTTGCAACCAATGTTGCAAGTGCTATTTCTATAAATGTTGCCGATGCACCGATAAGCGTAAAGCCGACATATTCACCTGCAGATGCGGTGCATAAAAGACTTGCAATAAAGCCTTGTGCCTCATTGAGACCCGCGTGTTTTGCCGCAATGCCTAATGAGAATGAAACGGCAAGGTATCCCAACGCAATCGGGATACCGTCTTTCATACCCTTGCGGAGTATTTCTCTATTTTCTTTTTCCTTAATGGAATAGGGTTTAACAGCTTTCACAACAATCACATTTCCTGAATATCAAAGTGTATTAAGTATATCACAATGCCATGCAAAAATAAATAGAAAAAAATTTTTTTGTCAAATTAAGCAGATGTATGATATAATTATCGGAAGAACCCCGGAGGTAAAAAAGTCGGTGTATATTTTATGTCGGTCATTAAAGATGCTCTCTTGATTATATCCCGACCGTAGCGTTTGCGGAGCTTTGAAATATTCAGCTCAAGACTTTCGTGCATTTCAAATTTTTCGTTGTCCGTTTCAAGTGATAACTGTATACCGTCATTTTCGCCTATCAGTTCCGATGCTCTGATGCTTATTGCACGAATCGGCTCACCTTGCCAGACATCGTTGATTAAGTCCATACCTATGTGCATAAGCTCCAACGGAAAACGCGTCGGTTGAAGAAGTCTGCGTTGATGCTCGGTGACATGAAGGTTTTTGTCCTTGATACTGACTTGAACGGTACCTGCAAGTGCATTGATTTCTCTTAAAGATGCACATACTTTCTCACAGAGGCTCAATAAGACATTTTTCATCGCTTTTTGAGTTGTAATATCTTTAGGGGTTGTAGTGCCCTTGCCGACGCTCTTAACGGGCGGCATTTCGTCAAATTTCAATACGCGGGAATTATCAAGCCCCGAAGCATACGAAAAAAGTCTTTCTCCGTTTTTGCCTAACACGAGTGAAAGCGTTTTTTCGCCGACGGTGACAATGTCGCCAATCGTAAACACGCCGATGCTTCTCAAGCGGGAATAGGTGGCACGACCTACACCGAGCAAATCGCAAGCGGGCAGAGGCCACACAACTTCACGGAAATTCTCTTGCGATATAACGGAAGTTGCATCGGGTTTTTTAAGGTCACTGCCTAACTTTGCAAAGATTTTGTTGAAGCTGACACCGACGGAAATGGTAAGCCCCAATCTCGCTTTCATTTCATTGCGGATTTGCTCTGCAATCTCAAACCCGCTTCCGAAAAGATTTGTACTGCCCGTAACATCAAGCCAACATTCGTCTATGCCGAAAGGCTCGACCATATCGGTGTATTGCATATAAATATGCCGTGCACAAGCGGAATAGATTTCATATTTTTCGTAGTGCGGCGGAAGCAGAACGAGGTTCGGACATTTAAGCCGTGCTTCCCATACAGGTTCGGCGGTTTTTACACCGTAAGCCTTTGCAACTTCGTTTTTTGCAAGTATTATTCCGTGTCGTTCCTTTTCATTTCCGCAGACCGCAACGGGAGAATCTTTAAGCTCGGGATGAGAAAGACACTCAACAGAAGCGAAAAAATTATTGAGGTCACAATGCAGAATTATTCTGTCATACATAAAGCGGTAATCGTCCTTTCAAAAAGTAAAATACGAACATTTGTTTATATATAATAGCACAAATGTTCGGTTGTGTAAAGAGGTAAATTATGTTTTCACATGTAATATGGGATTTTAACGGAACAATTTTTGATGATGTAGATGTAGGAATCAAGAGTGCAAATGTGCTTTTGAAAAGGCAAGGTCTGCCTTTAATCGAAAACAGAAAGCAGTACAGAGATGTTTTCGGTTTTCCGATTATAGATTATTACAGAAAATTGGGACTTGTAACAACTCAGGAGAGCTATAACGAATTAGCACCGATCTGGGTTGATATTTATAATGAGCTTGAAAAAAGTGCAAAGATTTTTGACGGTGTAGAAGACAAGCTAAAAAAAATAAAAGCTGCGGGAATCAAGCAGATTATACTCTCGGCAACGGAAGCAGAAATGCTTAAAGGTCAGGTGAAAAGGCTCGGGATATATGATTATTTTGACGATATTTTAGGGCTTGATAACATCAGAGCAGAAAGTAAGATTGCGGTTGCAAAAGAGTGGATAAAAAAAGAAAAACCGCAAAAAGCGGTTTTCCTGGGTGACACCACGCACGATTTTGAGGTTGCAAAACAAATCGGTGTGGAATGTATTTTAATTGCAAACGGACATCAGTCAAGAGAAGTCCTCGAAAAATGCGGAACAAAGGTAGTAGATAGTGTTGATGTGATTGATGAGCTTATAGGGATTCAAAAGGATTGATTCTTTAGCTGAACTTTTTCTGTGTTTTATTTTTGAAAATCTCCTAATTTTTTCAAAAGTTTTTCCTTGGCTTCTTGAATTACTGTATCATCAAAATTAGGATAAATACAAGTGCTGCAATGCCCTATATGGTCAATCGAAATTTCATCTAAGATGCATTTGCCGCAATTTTCATAAATACAAAAATCATTTTCACAATTCATATTTATCTCCTTTTTTTAAAAATAAAAAATGCGTAGCCGAAGCTACGCATGAAAAATACATAGCTCAATAGTCGCAAAACAATTCTAAATGTCCTAATAAAAGCACATCAAGAGAGCATCTGTATTTTTGCCGAGGCTAAAAACAGATGTACCTTATTAGAACTTATTAAATTAGAATTGTTTTGCAAA
Source organism: Acutalibacteraceae bacterium (assembly GCA_045540355.1). GTDB lineage: Bacteria > Bacillota > Clostridia > Oscillospirales > Acutalibacteraceae > RGIG2945. Next base: position 40,427 of record JAZQHB010000079.1, read on the forward strand.
ATTATTATATCACATAACAAAAAAATTACAATAGCTTTTCTTTATTATATAGGAAATTACTCGCTTCGTAAGTAATTTGCATATAACAAGAAACACCTTATTCCCCAAGATTGGGGGCATTATAAACATTTTCTTATATTACTGATAATTTAAATCATCAAAGTCACGATAAATACAACTATTGAGATGATCCGATTTGCTAATCTGAATTTATTAACAAATAACAAAAATTCCCTCGAGATTAAGTATCTCAAGGGAATTTTTTTGTTTAGATTATTTGTATTTCGGTCTTGCTACATAAGATGTATGCAAGATTTCATGAGCCTTATGGCTTCCGGGTTCACCGAAGAATTCACTGTAAACGCGCTTGATAGCTTCGTTTTCGTGAGATTTTCTTACCGGGAGATTCTTATCAGCTTCATACAAAGCAGCTGCTCTTCTTGACTTGAGGTCGATGAAGTTGTGAACAACTGCGTGCTGGATGGGCTGACCGCCGCCGTTTACGCAACCGCCGGGGCATCCCATGATTTCGATGAAGTGATAGTTAGCTTCGCCGTTCTTAACCTTGTCCATAACGATTTTTGCATTAGCTGTACCGCTGCATACGCAAACATTAACATCCATACCTGCAACTGAATATGTTGCTTCTTTGATACCGTTAGTGCCGCGAACTTCTTTGAAGTCAAGGTTTGTAAGCTCTTCGCCTGTAAGCTTTTCAACTGCAGTACGCAAAGCAGCTTCCATAACACCGCCTGTTGCACCGAAGATAACAGCAGCACCTGTGCCTTCACCAAGCGGATTGTCAAATTCTTCTTCAGGAAGATGCTTGAAGAAGAGACCTGCACTCTCGATCATTCTGCCGAGCTCACGAGTTGTGAGAGCGATGTCAACATCCGGATAACCTGATGCAGACTGATCAGCACGCTGTGTTTCAAACTTCTTAGCTGTACAGGGCATAATACCAACAACAACGATGTTCTTGGGATCGATATTCATCTTCTGTGCATACCAAGTTTTGATTGTAGCACCGAACATCTGCTGAGGTGATTTACATGTTGAAAGGTGAGGAATCTGTTCGGGATAGTAGTGTTCGCAATACTTAATCCATCCGGGTGAGCATGATGTGATCATCGGAAGAACGCCGCCGTTCTGAACTCTGTCAAGGAATTCTGTAGCTTCTTCCATGATTGTAAGGTCAGCTGCGAAGTCAGTATCAAATACCTTATCGAAGCCGAGTCTTCTCAATGCAGCAACCATCTTACCTTCAACATTTGTACCGATGTGCATACCGAAGCATTCACCGAGTGTTACGCGGATAGAGGGAGCTGTCTGAACAACAACGAACTTTTCGGGATCGTTGATAGCTGCGAGAACCTTATCTGTGTCGTCTTTTTCATAGATAGCACCTGTCGGGCAATGAACGATACACTGACCGCAGGAAATACATGAAACATTTGCAAGGTCCTTATCGAATGCAGAGCTGATATGAGTATCAAAGCCTCTTGCATTAGCACCGATAACGGAGATTTTCTGCATATCACAAGCAGCAACACAACGACGGCAAAGAACGCACTTGTTGTTGTCACGAACCATGTGAGCAGCTGAATCGTCGAAATCGTACTGAGGAACTTCACCGTCGAAACGGCTTTCATCTTCAACACCGTACTGCTTACAGAGAGCCTGGAGCTCACAGTTACCGCTACGGATACATGAAAGACATTTACGGTCATGAGTTGAGAGAATAAGTTCGAGAGTAGTTTTTCTGGAATTTCTTACTTTTTCTGTGTTTGTGAAGATTTCCATACCCTCGTTTACGGGGAATACGCAAGCGGTGACAAGGCTTCTTGCGCCTTTAACTTCTACCATACACATACGGCAGGCACCGATTTCGTTGATATCCTTTAAGTAGCAGAGTGTAGGAATCTCGATTCCTGCATATCTTGCAGCTTCAAGGATTGTAATACCGTTGGGCACACTCAAGGGAGTGCCGTTGATTTTAATATTTACCATTGTTTCCATATTAGGCACACTCCTTAACCTTTACTGATAGCATTCTGTTTCTTACATTTATCCATACATGCACCGCACTTGATACATTTTTCTGTATCAATAACATGGGGCTGCTTAACTGTGCCTGAGATAGCACCAACGGGGCAAACTCTTGCACAAAGAGTACAACCGATACATTTATCGGGGTCAATCTTGTAGTTAAGCAATGCTTTACATACGCCTGCAGGACACTTCTTATCGACAACATGAGCAATATACTCATCTTTGAAGAATTTGAGAGTTGAAAGAACGGGGTTGGGAGCTGTCTGACCCAAACCGCAAAGAGAGTTTTCTTTGATGTAGTGAGCAAGCTGTTCGAGCTTGTCGATATCTTCAAGAGTTGCTTTACCGTCAGTAATCTTCTCAAGAAGCTCCATCATTCTCTTTGTACCGATACGGCAGGGAGCACATTTACCGCAAGATTCATCAACTGTGAAGTCGAGGAAGAATTTTGCGATGTCAACCATACAGTTGTCTTCGTCCATAACGATAAGTCCGCCTGAACCCATCATACAACCGATAGATACGAGGTTGTCGTAGTCGATTTCTGTGTCGATGAGGTTAGCAGGGATACAACCGCCTGAAGGACCACCTGTCTGTGCAGCCTTGAATTTCTTACCGTTGGGGATACCGCCGCCGATTTCATAGATAACTTCGCGGAGAGTTGTACCCATCGGGATTTCAACAAGACCTGTATTCTGAATCTTACCGCCGAGTGCGAAAACTTTTGTACCCTTGGACTTTTCAGTACCGTAAGCAGCAAAAGCCTGAGCGCCTTCACGGATGATGTAGGGAATGTTTGCGAATGTTTCAACATTGTTTTCTGTTGTGGGCTTCTGGAAGAGACCCTTAACTGCCGGATAGGGCGGACGCGGACGAGGTTCACCTCTGTTACCTTCGATTGAAGTCATAAGAGCTGTTTCTTCACCGCAAACGAAAGCACCTGCACCCAAACGGATGTGGAGGTCGAAATCAAAACCGCTGTCGAAAATATTTTTACCCAAGAGACCGTAAGATTTAGCCTGCTCAATAGCAATTTCCAATCTTCTTACAGCGATGGGATATTCAGCACGGACATAAACATAACCTTCAGTAGCACCTGTTGCATAACCGCAGATAGCCATAGCTTCGATGATGCAGTGGGGGTCACCTTCAAGAACTGAACGGTCCATGAATGCACCCGGGTCACCTTCGTCGGCATTACATACAACATACTTCTGGTCAGCCTGATTCTTAGCTGTGAAGCTCCATTTGAGACCTGTGGGGAATCCGCCGCCGCCTCTGCCGCGGAGACCTGAATCCTTAACAACCTCGATAACCTGTTCGGGTGTCATTTCTGTAAGACACTTTGCAAGAGCTTCGTAGCCGTTATAAGCGATATATTCGTCGATGTTTTCGGGGTCGATAACACCGCAGTTTTTAAGAGCGATTCTCTTCTGCTTTTTATAGAAATTTGTTTCGTTGAGAGATTTAACAACATCGTTTGATACTGTTTCATCATAAAGGAGGTGTTTAACAACACGACCCTTGAGAAGGTGTTCTTCAACGATTTCGGGAACATCTTCAACCTTAACCTGGCTGTAGAATGAACCTTCGGGATAAACGATCATAATCGGGCCTAATGCACAAAGACCGAAACAACCGGTGGGGATAACCTTAACCTCGTCCTGAAGTCCTCTTTTTTCAATTTCAGCTTCCATAGCCTTCATGATTTTGGGGCTGTCAGAGGAGGTACATCCGGTTCCGCCGCATATTAAAACATGTGAACGATACATTAAATTTCCTCCTAAATATTATTTAGCGATAGCACCGATAGTATATTCGGTTACAACATTGCCGTTAACAAGATGGTCGCAAACAACTTTTGCAACTTTTTCCTCAGTCATTTTTACATAAGTAACTTTTTCCTGACCGGGAACAAAAACTTCAACAACAGGCTCAAACTGGCAGATACCGATGCAGCCTGTCTGTGAAACGCTGACTTTTTCACCAAGGTTACGCTTTGCAACCTCGTCAACAAAGCCGTTCAATACGGGACGGGCACCTGCTGCGATACCGCAAGTAGCCATACCTACAACAACTCTGATAACATCTGAATTGTCATCACGAACATGCATGCTCGCAATAGTTTTTTCTCTTATAGCTTTTAATTCTTCAAGTGATTTCATTATGAAACACCTCCGTTTAATGATTCAATAAGTTCATCTAAATATCCACGCATCCATTGAATAACATCAGGCAGGTCGATGGGAACATCTTCGCCTAAAATTTTCTTGATTTCGCGTGTATCAAAAACAATTTCCTTGCCGTCAAGAATCTGCCGATAAAGAATATCCGTATCCTTGTTCATGGTGGCAAGAGTGATTATCGAAGATACCATATCGCCTAAAGGGACAAAGTCGATATTATCCGTTTTGTAGTCGGCATAGACTGTGGTACCGACATTTTTTTCGGATTCTATCTTAAATGAGCCCCCGCACATTTCCGCCGACATTTTAAAAAGCGGAACACCCAGACCGACCTTTCTTGTGGTACGGGTTGTGTAGAAGGGGTCCTGAACCTTTTTAACGGTTTCTTCGTCCATACCGCAACCGTTATCAGCAACCGTTATGGAAAGAGTGTGGTCAGTTGTGTTTTCATCAACCGTGATTTCCACAAGACTTGCTTTTGCGGTTATGCAGTTACAAGCGATATCGAGTATGTTAAGCGATAACTCACGCATTCTGATATTTCTCTAAAATACCTGCAATCTGCTTAACTTCGAGCTTACCGTAAACATCATCGTTGATTGTAAGAACGGGAGCAAGACCGCAAGCACCGATGCAACGACAAGCTTCAACAGAGAACTTACCGTCGGGTGTGCATTCACCTGCTTCAATTCCGAGAATTTTGCAGATTTCATCAAGAAGAGCATCCGCACCCTTAACATAGCAAGCTGTACCAAGACAAACAGAGATGTTGTACTTGCCCTTGGGTGAAAGTGCAAACTGTGCATAGAAAGTAGAAATTCCGTAAACTTTTTCAAGCGGAACATCCATTCCCTCTGCAATCATAACCTGAACCTCAAAGGGAAGGTAACCATAAATATGCTGTGCCTGCTGCATAACAAACATAAGCATACTGTTGTCACCCTTATGCTGGGCAATGATTTCCTTGAGCTGTGCCTCTTGTTCAGGTGTGCCGTTGAACGGCATCTGGCTGATTTTCTTTAACATTCGGCTATTTCCTCCTTTTGTGACGGACATAAGTCCGATATACTATACAAGCTTAATTGTTATTTTTTTAACAATTAAAATCAGAATCCGCACTACGCCACACGCGGACACTACACATTATAACAGAAACGGACAAAAAAATCTACTGATTTAGCCTATGCTAACATTATTTTTTTAAAAAAGATTTTGGAAGTTGGTATATATACAGAAGTATTATATAACAGGCGTGTTAAATCCGCATTATATTCAGCATTTTGCATTCTGAATTCTGCACTAAAAAAGCAGCTCATCTGAGCTGCTTTTTTCATCTGTCTTCTCTGTAATAATTCAACCCTAATGCGTGCGGTAGTCCGCTGCTGCCGCGTTTATTTTTGATTGATGTTACAACCAGAACTATTGCGGTGATAATAAAGGGGAGTGCCTGGTAAAGCTGAGTAGGAATATGTGCAAGCCAACCGAGTGCTTTCGGGAAAGCATCTGCAAGAGAGCTTCCTGAAACATAAAGCGTATTGAAAAAGCCGAATATAAGTGTACCTAAAATTGAAAGTGCAGGGCTCCAGTTAGCGAAAATAACGAGTGCAACGGAAATCCAACCGTAACCGTTTATCCAACAATTGCTGTTGAATGAGCCTGACATATTAAGACCCATGTAATAACCGCCGATACCCATAATACCGCAACCGAGGCAGATATGAAGGTATTTCATAAGCTTTATATTGATACCGACAGAATCAGCCGCACCGGGGTTTTCGCCGATGGCACGAAGTCTGAGACCGGGAGTGGAGTGTTTCAGATACCACCACATAATGATAGCAATAACAATACCGAGATAAACTAAAATGTTGTGACTGAAAAGACCTTTACCGATTATCGGAATATCGGAAAGAAGCGGTATTGAAATATCCTGAAAACCGTTACGGATATTTTCGTAATTGTTCATAATAGGCATTTCGCCTGTTGCTTTCAAGCCGTTACCGACAAAGAAGTAAACTCCGAGTCCGAATGTGGTTAAGGTAAGACCTGTGATATTTTGGTTTGCCTGTAAGGAAACTGTCAGAACTGCAAATATAAGACCGCAGAGAGCTCCTGCTACGAGAGCGGTAAGAATACCTACCGCAAGGCTGTTTGTATAGCAACCGATTACATAACCGAATATTGCACCGACAGCCATTATGCCTTCAACACCGAGGTTAAGGCTACCTGATTTTTCAACTACGATTTCACCGACCGTACCGTAGAGAAGGGGAATATTGAAAACTACTATGCTATGAATAAATGAAGTGATAACACCGATTTTATCCATTATCTTTTCCCCCTTTCTTAACACGAACTATGCGGAAACGAATAAAGAAATCCGCAGCAAGTACAAGGAATAAAATAATACCCTGAAGCATATTGGCGAAGCTTGAGTCGACTTGAGAGAATGTAGCTGCGGCAATTATAGAGCCTTGCTGAAGCATGGAAATAAGTGCAGATACAACAAAAATCATGCCCGTATTAAGCTGAGCAAGCCACGCAACGATGATGCCTGTCCAACCGACATCGTTTGTAATTGAAGTGGAAAGAACACCCGATGAGCCAACCTTAAAAGCGGCTGCAAGACCGATTAAAGCGGCAGATAAGAATATGGTACGGAGAATGATTTTATTAACCTTCATACCCGCATAGTTTGCAGTACCGATGCTGTCACCGATAACGCTGATTTCATAACCCTGTTTAGTTCGCTTTAAGTAAACGAAAATCAAAATTCCTATAATTACGGTGAAAATAACCGTCAAATTAAGCTTAAACTTGCCGAGCGGAATAGCAGGAAAAGAAACTATATCTGCAAAGCTTTCGAAGACGGGACGGTCAGAGCTTGCTTGCAAAAAGAAGTTCCAATCTGCTTTTTCTTCACTGATAAAGATGAGAAAATAGAGAGCTATATAGTTCATCATCAAAGTCATAAGTGTTTCATTTGTGCCGAATTTAACCTTGAGTGCACCTGTTATAAGTCCGAATAAACCGGCTGACAGCATAGCTGCAAGACACATTAAAATAATTGTTACAATCTGAGGAAGATTCGGACCAAGTGTAAAAGCAACTGCACTTGCGGCGATTGAGCCCATAATAAACTGACCCTCACCGCCGATGTTCCAAAATCGCATTTTAAACGCCAAAGACAAAGCGATTGAAGTAAGTGCGAGAGGAACAAATTCATCGAGATAATTCATAAATGTTTTATAGGCGATACGGTTTCCGACCATGCCCATTGTGAACATTTTAGAATAATATTCAATCGGATTTACACCGATGGCAAGGAGTATAACGGCACCTATCATCAATGCACCTAAAATTGCAATCAGATAAAAGCAGCTGCGTTTTAAAAGAGAACAGTTATCTCTTTTGACTACATGAAATCCCATATTTATTCCTCCTTTCCGTCCTGTTTATTGAAGAGTGAATCCTTTGCGATGCCCGCGGGCTTGTCCGCGTGTTTTTCACTCAAGTCCAAAGCACCGGTCATCATCAGACCTATTTCTTCTTTTGAGGTTTTATGAGCATGAACAACGCCCATGACCTTGCCGTGACAGAGGACTAAAATTTTATCGCACAATGCCAGCATAACATCTAAATCCTCACCGACGAATAAGATGCCGACACCGTTCATTTTCTGTTCATTCAAGATATTATAGATTGCATAAGAGGAGTTGATATCAAGTCCGCGAACGGGATATGCAGTTATGATAACATTGGGACCGACTTTAATTTCACGACCGAGCAAGACTTTCTGAACATTACCGCCCGAAAGACGACGGACGGGTGTTTCGGTTGAGGGTGTAACAACCTCCAATTCCTTGATAACCTGCTCTGCATCAGCACGGCCTCGTTTGCGGTTGACGAAGGGGCCTTTGTTGTCACGATAGTTTTTGAGAATCATATTGTCGGTAATAGACATTGACGGAGCCAAGCCCATACCGAGACGGTCTTCGGGAATAAAGGACATGGAAATGCCTTTTTCTAAAATAGCTTTGGGAGAAAGACCGACAATGTTTTCACCCTTGTGTATCATTTGCCCGGATTCTATTTTGCGTAGACCCGCAATAGCTTCACAGAGTTCTTTCTGACCGCAGCCTGCTATACCTGCAACGCCGAGAATTTCACCGCCGCGGATATAAAAGCTGACATTATCAATGGCAACCGAATCTTCATCGTTGCGGATTGTGAGGTCACGGACTTCAAGAAGGGGAGATGTTTTTTCGACTATGGGGCGGTCGATATTGAGGTCAATCTTTCTGCCGACCATCATTTCTGTAAGTGCCTGTTCATTTGTTTCCGATGTGTTTACGGTTGTTATATATTCACCCTTACGAAGAATTGCAACACGGTCTGAAATCTCCATAACCTCATTGAGCTTGTGAGTTATGATGATTATAGAATGTCCGTCTTCCTTCATACGGCGTAAAACATTGAAAAGCTTTTCAATTTCCTGGACGGTAAGAACTGCAGTAGGCTCATCAAGAACTATTATTTTTGCACCGTAGTAGAGTACTTTGATAATTTCCAAGGTCTGCTTTTCAGAAACGGACATATTATAAACCTTTTTCTGAGGGTCAATATCAAAGCCAAACTTAGCAGTTATATCCTCAATCTCTTTATAACGGTTTTTCTTAAGGATAAAACCTGATTTTTCCTTACCCATCCAGATGTTATCGGCGGCAGAAAAAACATCAACAAGCTTGAAATGCTGATGAACCATACCGATACCGATTTTTTTTGCGTCTTCGGGTGAATTTATGGAAACTTCTTCATTGTTAACAAAGATACTGCCGGTATCCGGTTTATAAATGCCTGATAGCATATTCATAAGAGTTGTTTTACCGGAGCCGTTTTCACCCAACAAGGCAAGGATTTCTCCTTGCTTTACATTAAGGTTAATATCCTTGTTGGCAACGACACTGCCGAAAGTCTTAGTAATACCCCTCATTTCAATGGCATACTGTTCAGCCATAAGCAACCTCCTCTATGATTCGTATTAAAACACAAGACAACAAATAATATCGACCGAGCGAATTATTTACTGTCTTCTGCCTTAAAAATAAATTCCGGACCCGCCGGAAAAATCGGCCGGTCCGGGAATTTTTATTTAGATATTAGTGTTTAACAACACCTGCAACAAAGTAGTTCATTGAACCTGTGATAACGCTGTCTTCAACAGATTTGCCGCCAGCAGCAACGATTTCCTTGCCTGCGTTGTCCATGAGGGGAGCGTCTGTCTTAGTAACATTACCGTTAGCATCAACTGAAAGCTTAACGCCTGAGAATACATCCCATTCGCCGTTAACCATGAGTTTACGAACTGCTTCGATAGCCTTATCTGTACCTGCTACGCAGTTTTTGCTGAGAGGAGATACATCAACAAAGCCTTCTTTAAGACCGCCGTAGTAAGCGGGTGTGCCCATTGTTTCAACGAACTTGTCAGCTGTACCGCAGTCAATTGCTGCCTGAATAGCTGTTGCATAGTAAACATCCCAATTCCAGATAGCTGCAGTAAGGTGAGCATCGGGAGCATCTTTTGTCATGTCTGAGTTGTAACCGCAACCGAATACGCCTGCTTTTTCAGCAGCGATCTGAGGCTGTGCAGAGTCACAGTGCTGTGCGATAACGCCGCATTTGTATGTGTTGATGAGTTCTGTTGCGAAAGCAGACTCATTAACTTCATCAGCCCAATTACCGAGTGTCTTTACATGAACAGTAGCATCGGGGTTAACAGCCTGAACACCGAGAGCAAAACCGTTGATACCTGAAGCTGTTTCAGCATACTCTGTACCGTAAGCTGCAACATAACCAACTTCGTTGTTCTTCATTTCAAGGCTCTTGAGACCTGCTGCGATACCTGCAAGCTAACGAGCCTGGTATGCACGACCGAAGTAGTTGTTGAAGTTTGTGCTATTGCTCTCAAAGCCTGTAGCGTGTGAGAAGATAACATCAGGATATTCCGCTGCTGCCTCTTTCATAGCATCAATATAACCGAAAGAAATACCGAAGATGATGTTAGCACCTTCACCAACGAGTGTGTCAACAGCTGTAAGAACCTGCTGCTTATCTTCCGGAACTTCGTCAACGATGAAGAGTTGCTTTTCTGTATCAAGACCAAGATTCTTCATAGCTGTAACGATACCGTTGTGGTGTGCGAATGTGTAACCTGCTGTGTCGTTCTTGCTGTTGATGTAGATAGCACCAACTTTGATGTCAGATGTATTTGCATCTGTTGAGCCTTCGCCTTCATTTGCGGGTTTGTCTGAGCAAGCTGCAAGTGAGAAAACGAACATCATTGCTAATACAATAGCGAGAACTTTTTTGAGTGCCTTCATTTTTACATTCCTCCAAAATTTTTATTCTTAAATGACGAAGGCAAAAACCTTCGTCATATTAAGCAACCCTTATTATCTCTTATTTAAGGAGAGATACACCCTTTACATAGGAGCCTGCTTCAGCATCAAGTGTGAAACCGTTAGCCATGATTTCGTCCTTTGCTTCTCTGATAGCATCTTTTGTACCCTCAGCAGCATCTTCACCGAGTTTAACATCAGCAACACCTTCTGTGATACCGCCGAAGTAATTTTCGGGAGTCCATTCACCGCGGCTGATCTTTGTGAGGATAGAAATGTAAGCATTTTCCAAGTGCCATACTGTAGCACAGAATGCATCTTCATCTGTTTCAACGAACTTTGAAACATTAGCACATTTTGCATCTTCAAGAGCTTTAACTGCAGCATCAACAGCTTCTTCGTTAGTCCAGTCTTTAACAACTGAAACCTTAACCTTAGCTTTTTTGTTTACTGACTGTGCACCAAGTGCGAATGCGTTAACTGATGCAGTAACTTCAGCATTAGTTTTGTCTGCAGTAGCAACATAGCCGATTGTGTTTTTCTTATCTTCCTTAGCTTTCATTGCTGCTGCGATACCTGAGAGGTATGCTGCTTCATGCATATCAGCACCGAACAACATGATATTGTTGTTTGTGTTTTTGATCTGCGGAGCTTCTGTTGCACTGTTACCTGCGTAAACCATGAACACGATGCTGAAGTAAGCTTCTTTAGCGGCAACTTCTTCAATGAGTGATAAATAGTCAGCACTTGTTGCGATGATAACCTGACAACCTGCTTTTACAAGTTCCTTGATTTTTTCCTTAAATGCTTCAGCATCAGTAGTGGAAAGTCCGTTAGCTTCGATGATGTTCTCTTTTGAAACATTGATATAATTTCTCATCGTGTCAATAGCGTTACGGTGAGCATAATTGACATCGAGGGGGGCATTTTCTTTGATTTCTTCAGCTTTTTCTTCATCGTCTTCCGGGATTTCAACGGGAGTCGATGTATAAAGCATACCTATTTTCAGACTGCCCATACCGATTTCAGTTGTGCCTGCGGGCGGGATTTCCTGCGGTTCTTCTTCTGTACAAGCCGCAAGAGAAAAAACAAGCATGATTGCCATAAAAGCGGCAAGGATTTTTTTGAGAGATTTCATATTTCTTCCTCCAAAGTTTATTTCTTAAAAGACATAGGATAAACCTTTGCCTGATTAAGCTTATGTGTATTATTCCGCAAAGCAGATTGCATCGTCCGAGACGGATTCAATCTTTGCGAGCGATTCAATTCGAATTCCTGTGTCACGCAAAGCTTTACCGCCGGGCTGAAAAGCTTTTTCGATGGCAATACCGACACCACAGACCTCAGCACCTGACTGCTTGACTATTTCGAGAAGTCCGGTCAGAGCTTTTCCGTTAGCAAGGAAATCGTCAATTATGAGTACACGGTCATCGCTTGAAAGATATTTTCTTGAAACAATTGCAGTATAAGTAGATGCTTTAGTAAAAGAAAATATTTCTGTTGAATATGTATCGGGTCCTATGTTGCGGTTGTTGCCTTTTTTAGCAAAGACAACCGGAACAGAAAAATACTTAGCCGCAAAACAGGCGATAGCGATACCCGAGGATTCAATTGTAAGGATTTTTGTAATTGAACAATCCTTAAAAAGACGGTAGAACTCTTTTCCCATTTCATCAAGAAGTTCAATATCCAACTGATGATTAAGAAACATATCGACTTTTACGATATCGGGATGAATTATGTCTCCGTCATTAACTATTTTCTGCTTTAACAGCTCCAAATCAATCAACTTCTTTCTATAGCCGACGGTAATCGAACACAATATGGTTTTAAGAGAAATCTTTTTGGTTATTCTTCGTCAGAAAAGCTTGTAAGGCGACAGCATTACTTCACTTTCCTTCCTTGACTAACACAAAAATCTTTCTTCTTAAAACTGCTCGCACCTAAAATCCAAAAGATTCGGTGCATATAAGTATTTCTTCGACGAGGAAATACTTCCGCATTTTGAAGAGAAAATGCTTTTAGGTGCCGATATTTTGCTTTTTAGGCATATCGGGTTCAACTACCGTCGACCATAGCCGACAGCTATACACTTGAACACAATAATTATATTTCAAATGACAAAATAAATCAAGGGGTGACAGCGATTTTTATAAAAAAATTACGAAAAAATTATAATTTGATAAAGCAGTGCCTGTCAACCGACAAATTCCATTTATTCACAACTAACAAAAAAGAAAACCGGTCTGTGTGATTTTACTCACACAAACCGGTTTATTAGTTTTTAAAACTTATTTATCTTTGAATCAATCAAAGTAGGTAATAAGTGAACCTCTATCAGCAGTCTGGTCAAGCTCTGCTACCCAGTTGAGTACATCAAAGATAGCCTGAACATCCATGTCATCGACAACACCGTCACAGTTGATATCAGCTGCGAAGTATTCCGGTGAATCGGGAGTCCATTCTGTACCTGCGGGCATTGCCCAGTTTACATAAGCATCGATTGCTGCTGCGTCAGCAAGTGTTACATAGGAGTCACCGTTTACATCACCGAAGATGATGAGTGTGTAGAATGTGTAAAGATTTGAGTTATGTGTAACATCAATCTTTGTACCTGTACCGAACTTGCCGTCTGCAGAAGAAGGTGTAACTGTAAGTGAACCGGGAGTTACCTTGAGGTATCTTGTCATTGAGCTTGCACCTTCGGGCATACCGTAGATGAACTTACCGTCTGTATGAACCTTAAGGTTTGATCCTCTGGGATATGTGAATGTAAATTCGGGAAGTGAGGATGAAGCCTGTTCAAGCTGATCGATACCTGCCTGAAGATTTTCAACAACTGTATCAACATTAGCCTGGTTTTCGATCGGGATATCACGGTTCAATAATGTACCGTTGAGGTATGCGTTATAGAATGTTGTCCATGTTGTTGATGTGTATGTGGACTGGTTGGGGATAATGTAGTTTTCACAGAAGAGAATCAATGAATCAAGCTGAACATAGGAAGCTTTTTCAACAATTTTCTTGAGGAGGTTCTGTGCGTTGATGAGGTAACGAACTGCTGCGTTAACCTTTGACTGACGAAGAGCGGGATCACCGTTATCATCATAAAGCGGTTCAGCCATTACTTCGTTAGCAAATGCAAGAGCGTCCTGATAAACTGCCCATGTGTCGGGAGTGAACTGTGATGCTGCATACAATTTCTGAGTAGCCTTTGTAATCTGATTGTAAAGCTGAGTTCTGATAGCAACATCTCTTACCATTCTGTCATTATTGATTGTCATGAGGTGTTCGCCGTAGATTGCTTCGAGAGAGTTTGTTCTTTCTGTACCTGCAACGAGCTTCTGGTCGTTGATGTAGTCTTCAGCTGTTTCTAATGCGTCCATGAAGCGAGCATGTGTATAAAGAACATAGTCTTCTTCATGGTTGAAATGTCCGTTACGGATAGTTTCAAACTCATAATCAAGTTCAAGTTCTTTTTCGTAAGCTTTTACCTGATTCTTAAGGTTTGTACCGTTGAGAAGAGTTGCATTTGCGTCGAGAGCAGTAACTGCTGCGTTCAATCTTTCGCCTGCAGTCTTGAAGCTTTCAAGGAATGCAGCATTAGAGAATGTTGAAACATTCTTCGGATGATTGAGAATGCCGTAAGCCTCTGCAAGTGCATCCATGTATTCGTTCCAGAGAGCTTCGTCTGTGTAGTTTGAAGGCTGACGGTTTGATTTGAGAGCAGACTTGAATATTGTTTCGAGGTTGTATGAGTTATAAACAACGATTGTCTGCGGAACTGTGAGGTAACCGCCTTCACTTGTTGTGATACCGATTGTAGTGTTGTATGTGCCGTAGGGCTCTGTGCCGTCCCATGTTGAAGAAATTGCATAGGGTTTTACTGAGAACTGTTCGGAACCGTCCTTACATTCTTTAATTCTTCTGCCGTCGTAGGTTGAGTTTCTAACAACGCCTGCAGGCTTGGTGCCTGAGCAGATAACTGATGTCAATGTCTGTTCATCGTTGTAGTGGTCACCGATGATGAGCTGCCATGTGTTGTTTTCATACTCGTGGTTAACAATGAAAGAAACACTTCTGAGGTTCTTGATAGTTTCAGTAAATACATATCTGTTAGAACGATAAATGCTAACCTGATGATATTCAGAAGAGGAAACTCTTGAGCTTTCCTGAGAACTTACATTTGTATAATAAATGAAAGCGTAGTCGTAAATCGGAGTTGCATTAAGTGCTTTACCGTCATGACCCAAGATGTTGTACTTAATGGTGAAGGTAACCGTTCCCACTTTAGTGTATCTGCCTGATACTGTGCAGCTTGCAGTTGCACCGGGATTGATAGTTGATGACGGTTTTGAAACTGTAATTCCGGGATCATCAGATGTGATGCTTACGATCTGATACTTATAACGAGCGTCCTGATGGAATTTGCCGTTCTTATCGGTGTAACCTGTGTTAACACCTGTGGAAGTATTTCTGATTTTAAGTGTAGTTGATGCACTGCCTGAGCTTACAACATAATCGGGAGTTGTAATGCTGGGAGCACCAAGTTCATGCTTTGTGCTGTAGCCCAAAAGAAGAGCTGCGAGCTTCAACAATGTCGGGATGATTGTAGTAGACTGTGTATAGAATGCACCGAGAAGATTGTTTACAAAGTTACCGAGAGTGTCATTGTTACATACAGCTTCAAGAGAAGTGATGTAGGGGAATGAACCGGGGAAGAAGTTGTTAACAAGTCTTCTGACAAGGTTGAGAAGAATCTGCTTAAGAGGAAGGCTGAGTTCGCCGTTCTTGTTCTGTCCGAAGATTCCTAAAAGACCGTTTAAGTCAAGAGTGATAATGTTTTCAAGAATATTATCAACGAACAATGACTTGGAGTTTGTGATGTGTGAGGGGAACCAGTCAATCGGAATAAGCTGGAAGATTGTTTTGTCAAGCATTTCCCAAATTGAGTCGGAAGGTCTTACATTGTTTGCGTTGATAAGACCGTCGAGGTATGAAAGAACCCACTGATAAAGTGACTTAAGAACGAGTTCATAGTCTGTAACATCCTGGTCGATTTCAACGAGTGTATAACCGTCAATGTAGTGTCTGAGGAGGTCGCAAAGTACTACGAGGTAAGCATCACCGTTGGGATCAAGCTCGCCGGTTGCAACTCTTGCATCGTAGTCAACTTCGGGAACAACATAGATTGCAATGTACTGAACAAGAACATGGTAAATGATGCTCTTGAGAGTGTTTGCATCTTCGGGAAGCATTACATCCGGAAGGAACTCGGGGATAACCCACTTGAGAACCGGAGTAAGGAATGTAGATGTGTAAGCAACGAGTTCATCGGGGTCTGTCGGAACTTCGCTGTCATCAAGCTGACCGTCACCGAAGAGCGGGTATACAATCTTAAGAAGGTTAAGAAGGTTGCTCATGATTGAATCGTCAGCACCTGTTTCCCAATGGAAGAAACCGGGAGCGAGAAGATTGTTGATTACATGACCCAAGAGGTCGTTAAGCTGAGAGATAACACCCTTGTTACGGTTAAAATCAAATTCGGGAATAGTGTAATCGAAATTGATGAGTGATGCATAAGCATCGAGGTCTGAACCGCCTTCGCCTGAACCGTCAAGACCGAAGAGCTCGAGGAGCATATCCTTAAGTTCGCCATTGAGCATCGGAACAAGAACTCCGTTGATACCTCTGTCAGCAAGTTCGGTTACTATACTATAGAAGTTTCTGTCAAGGTCGATGATACCGTTACCGAGAAGAAGCTCTATGTAATGAATCTGGTTGGGGTCGCCACCTGCTGCGATATCCTCTGCGATGTCTTCACGCTCGTCAGCAATCATTTCATCGATGAGATCGTCGATAATCTTCTGAGCGAGCTGGTCGAGTGTGTACTGTTTTGCATAAGATGTGCTTACATCTTCATAAGCCATCTCGAATACCATTTCTTTAAGCATTGTTGCAAGGTCGATATAGTCGCCGATATCGATGAACCAGCTAACAACACCTAAATCAAGGCTACCGTCAACAAGGTCTGAGAGGATACCTTTGTTTTCGTAAAGGAACTCTATAAGAGCATATACCATATTGATGTCTGAGTAATAATCACTCTCAATACGGCGATTATCTCTGATAGCACCGAACTCAATGTCCTTGAGATCACCCAAAAGGTATTTACCGGCTTTCCAAAGAGCCGTGTTTCTCATATCAATGATTGAATCAAATGCGGCATTGATTGAGGTAAGGTCGATAAGAGGAAGAACATAAAGATCAAATGTCATGTCTTCTTCAGCTAACAAATCATCGACCATGTCAAGGAAGATGGATGCTGCTTGCTCCGCCGTCAAATAAGGATTGTCGATGGAGTCATAGGTTTTCATGTTGCCGTCTAAATACGGCGCTCTTGCACTTACAGCCACGGACATTGTTGAAAACAACATCACGAAAGCCAAAAGCACGCTGAGCAGGCGAGTAGATTTTTTCATAGTTTTTACCTCCACTTTTAATTTGAATCGCCTGTTTGTCCGCAAAAGGACAATAACGGACAATAATATCCTCTTAAATTTTATGCTAAGTCAACGATTTTGTCAAGAGTTTCCTTAATAATTTATTTACTTTTTAGAGGACTTATGGGGACATGAAAATGCGGTTTTACAAGCTTTTGTAAAGCTTGATAACTTGAATTGGGCTAAAATGTGAAATTTCCCGCAAGGAAAATAACTTTACAGCGGGCGATTTTTATCATAGAAAACCCAAAATGAGGGCAAATTATGAATAAATTATGAACGAGATGTTGCGGACTTTTGTTGTGTAGAAATTTAGCTCGCTAAATTATATGAAATGCACAAAAATTATAAACTATATTGACAAAAACGGATAATTGGTTTAAAATTTTGATGATAGGATAGGTGTATGCCCGCTATATGCGTTTTGGCGTGTATTTGCGGGAAATACCGTACAAACCCCCATACCTTTATATATATACGCGTATACGCGAGGGAATAGGGATTTGAAAAAATGATTTTGTTCCGTGACAGGTAGGCAGAGTTATTTCTCGGTGGCTCTGCGGAACCTGAAAATATATGTTCCCGGAAAACAATTTTATGGAGGTAAAAACAATGAGCAAAACAAAAAGACTACTCAGCGTACTGCTTGCAGCTGTTATGATGTTTACATCTATGGCAGTTGGTGCAAGCGCATTGCCCTCATACAGCATTGACGGTGCTCTCACTTATGACAACATCGACAATCCTGTTTTGACGGTAGACCAATGCTCCACCATGATGCTTGACTATCTTGATGAAGAATTGGCAGAAGAAGGAGACGACTTAGTCTTCGAAATCGGTAACCTCAGCTTGGACGCAAGATCAATTGATAATGCACTTGATTCAATCTGGGATATCAGAAACAACGAGGCTATCTTTACAGAGCTCTTACTCGGTAAAGACCTTGTAACACTTGATGTAAGTGCTATTTCAACACACAGACGCGCTAGTGCAGGAAATACAGATACAGACCTTCTCTATGATGTTCTTACTGTATTCTCAGCAAACGCAGAATTACTCAGCAAGATTTTTGACTGGAGTATTGACCTTGGTCAGCTTCTCAATACTGCACTTGCATTTATCCCTGCAGAATACATGGAAATCATTAAAGATATACCTGCAGGTCTTAAGAAGATATTATATAACTATCTTAACAACACCGAGAATCAGGCTGTTCCCGCAGGCGTAACAATGGATACAATGGTACAGGATCTTATCGACGATCTTATCGTAGAATATGTTCCTTCAATGGCAGACGCAAACCTCGATATCGCTGACACAAGTGTTTATGATATCTTGAGAGTTGTTGCTGAAGCAGGTATCAATGAATTCGGCGTTCCGGAACTCAACGGCAACGTATTGAAGTATGTTCGTGAGTTCTGCGGTGTTACTTATGTAAAGGGTGACCCCGACAACGGTGGTAACGAAAGCAACCTTAACGCTTTTGCAGAAATCCTTGATATCCACTACGAAGTAACTCCCTACTATTTCTCAGACAGCAGCGAAAACATTATGGACGAACTCAATAATCTTGCTGCTCATATCATCAACGAAATGCTCGTTGACGATGTTTGGGAAGAAGGCGGAAACGAAAAGATTACAGATAACCTTGCAACTCTTGCAAAGCTTATCCTCGACAAGGCTCCTCAGGTATTTGAGGGCACAGGCATCGAGCTTCCTTCAGAGGAAGAAATCGCAGCTATGGACGCTATGGAACTCTTCACAGAGGCAGCATTCATCGCAGTTGAAAGCCTTGTAGACTATGTTTATATCGATTATGATCACTGCACATCACTCAGAGGTCTTGTAACTTATGCATTGATGACAATCGCAGCTGATTATCTTCCTGTTATGAACTACGAAGAAATGATCGAAAAAGGCGATCTTGATCCCAACACAAACGAAGGTATCCTTATGGTAGCAACAGACCTTGTTGTTTACTTCATAAACGGTTACCTCAACATCGACCTTGAAGAAAACTTCGACATGGGTGAATCAATCCTTACATTTGATGATTTACTCAGCGAAATCGTTGACTACGCATTAAGCTACATCCCCGGTCTTGTTGACACATCTGATTTCTCAGCAACAGATTCAGCATGGGATAAGTTTGATAAGGTAGTATTCGATCTTCTTCCTCTCGACGAGTGGTTGAACATTGAAGGTTCAGAAGACCTTGTTATGAATAAGTTTGTTGACAGCGTATTCGAACTTGACTTCGAAAACCTCGTATCAGTATTCACAAGAAAAGCTGATAAGAATGCTCCTCTTTATAAGGGTGCAACAAACCTTCTCATCACAGTTGTTGTTGATCTCTTCAACGAAGTATTCCCCGGCACATTTGAAAATCCCGACAGCATTACTTGCTTCGAAGATTTGATGACTAAGGCAAGATTCAAGTCAGTTATCAAGAACCTTCTTTTAGCTATCGGTGCAAAGAAGAAGGCAATCGTTGACTCACTTATTCCTCTTGCAGTTATCTTCATGGATTTCGCAGATCCTCAGGAACTCGAACCCATCGAAGTTGATGCTCCCAAGCAGATCGTTCTTTCTAACGGTGTTATCCCTGCAGGTGCAACAATGACAATCACAAATACATCTGAAGGTCTCAACACAGCTTGGACAAATTCCTTCGGCGAATTTTCACAGGACCAGCTTTACAAGTATGTTATCACATCAGTAACACCCAGTATCAATACTGTTAAAGTTACAAACAACGGTATCGCTATTTCTGAATCTAACCCCGTAACAATCAACGGTGGTAAGTCAGTTACACTTGATATCACAGGTTCAGCTCCCAACTTCACATCAGTAGTATTTGAAATCGTTTATGACATCACAGAAGAACATGGCGACAAGTTGATTGAAAACGGTGTTGCTTATGCTTATACATTCGTTTGCGATACTGCTTCAGATGCAGGCGTAAACAGCAGAACAACAGTTAACAACTTCGCTCTTAAAGACCTCAAGAGATATGTTTACACAACATCTCTCAGCGGTTTTGAAAAAGCAACAGAGCTTCGTATCGAACATGAATACGATTCAGGTGCTTACAACGGCGGCGGTACAGTTACAGCAGCAGTTGTAGAAGGCAACCTTCCTGCAGGCCTCATCGCTAACCCCGATGTTAATGTAACATTGAGAGCTGTTGAAGGCGAAGACGATGTAGCATTGACATATATCGATCTTATCGTTGAAGATCCCGACTATGTAAAACCCGAAGGTGCAACACCCGCATACGGTGTTTATGACTTAAATCTTGGTGTTGTTATCAACGGCACAAAGATTACAGTTCCCGTAACATTCTATTATTACAACGGTGCAGGACTCAGTGGCTTGATAAGCGACTGTATCGACGAAAACTTGCAGCCTGTTGACTTTGCAGGTGGTGCAACATCAGCAGAATGGATTGAGTATAAGGCAGCATTGGCAAATGCATCAAGCATCTCCAATATTCCTAACAACCACACAATCTTTGAAGAAAAGAAATTACCCTACATGGCAGCAGCAGCTGAAAGACTTGCAGCTGCTTACGAAGCACTTCTTGCTTGCCAGGTATCATCAGGTAAAGCAACATTAGCAGCACTTCTTGACGAATTTGAAGGCAACGCTGATGACGATGATATCCCGCTTGCAGACCGTAACTATTTCGGTCGTGAAGACTTTATTCTTTATACATATCTCCGTTATAAAGATTACAGCCACGACGCTGAAAAAGCATCAGAGAAGAAGAACCTCGACTCTGTTGACGCAACATATCAGATCCATAAGCTTACACTCTACCATGATCGTCTTATCGCAAGATTCCCCGACACACTTCAGCTTGAAAATGCTGTAGCTCGTTTCGAAGCAAAAGAATATGACGAAACATTGTATACAGAAGCTTCATGGGAAAGAGTAATGGAAGCTTATGATTATGCTCTCTATCTCATCGACTTGTTCTACAACAGTGATGATATCTTTGATGCAGACGGTAACCCGGATCTTGATGTATTCTCACAGTCACAGATCAATGTAACTCGTCGTGCACTTATCGTTGCTGAAAACGCACTTGCAGTTGATACAGGCGAAATGGCTGACTATACACAGCTTGATGCTTATATCACAGATGCTAAGGCAGTTGATACAAGTCTCTACACAGACGAAACAGTTGCAGACCTCAACAAAGCTCTTGCAGCAGCAGAAGCAGTTGACCGCAACCTTACTTATGACCTCCAGGGTGAAGTTGACGAACTTGCAGCAGCACTCAAGGAAGCTATTGATGGTCTTGAACTCATCCCCGTTGAAGAACCCTCAGAGCCTGTTGTTTCACTTGTTGACGGTACAACAGCAATCATCGATGATTATAGTGCAGCATCACTTCTTGGTTCAGAAGATAAGTTGATCTATGGTCTCTATGAATATGTTTCAAGCCTTGATGAATTTATCACAGTAGAAAACGGAACAATCGAGTATGATTACTCATTGAACCTCTACGACGGACAGATGGGTACAGGTACATTAGCAATGATCCTTGATAACGACGGCAATGTTGTTGATCAGTACTACATCGTACTCTTCGGCGATTACAACGGCGACGGTATCATCGATACAGAAGATACAGGTTACTTTGCATCTATCTCTAACTACGAACTCTTTGATTACTTCGATTACGCACACCTTTACATGGCAGCTGACGTAAACAACGACGCAGTTCTTGATAACATGGACGAAGCTGATATGAACTCAGTTACAAACTTTGAACGTGCTATCAAGCAGGATGCAACAGAAGGTTCACGCGTAGTTGACTGGGATCAAATCGGTTAATCATCCGTAGATTTATTAATTCAATTCATCGGAGAGTGTGACCTCTCCGATGAATAACCCCTATTAAGGGAGGATAATAATTTGAAGAATTTTAAAAAAATAGTAGCAGTTGCTATTACAATTAGTATCCTTATCTCTATGTTGGCGACCTCAGTATTCGCTTTCGGCGGAACTGCAGTCGGCAACGAAAAAATGGATGTTGTTGTTTCAACAGACAAGACATCTGTCAGTGCAGGCGATGTAGTTAAGGTTTCAATAAGTGTTTCCAATAACTACAACGCTGCAAATATGAGATGGCCGGTTCTCTTTGACAATTCAGTATTTGAACTTGGCACAGAGGCAGAGGTTGCTTTCACAGCAGCAACAGCTTTGACACCCGGCACATCGGGTATCAATTTAAGTGTTGATACTCAGTCAGCAATTGGTGCAGGAGTTACATCCTCATCTTTTGCCGTTGCAGATTATGATGCAGTTCTCATTCAGTGGGTTGCAGGCTCATCTTCAGTTAACGGCACAACAACAATGAATTGTTTTAACAGTGCATCAAGCGTTGAATGTTTCACATTCAATTTAAAGGTTAAAGCAGATCTTGAAGGTCCTGAAGCAATTGAAGGCAGAATTTTTGTTCCTTCAGAAGCAACAACCTTCTATTATATGGCAATGAACGACAAGGCAGATGCTACAACTATCTACACAATGAATAAGGAAACTTGCCTTATGTCTTTTGATGATGCTGTAGTAACTGTAAAATTCTTGAATCCGGAAATCGTTGTATTAAACGAATCAGTTGTACTTGATTACGATAACGGCGTTATTTACGGACTCACAGAAGGTTTAACTACTCTTGACGGTTATGTTGAAGTAACAGACGGTTATATTGAGTATACAACCTTCGATCCGAACACCGGCGAGCCTGTTCCGGCAGAAGCTGTAGGTACAGGTACTCACGTAACATTTATGGGTAACGACGGAACAAACCTTGGTGAGTTCTTTGTTGTTATCTTTGGTGATTACAACGGTGACGGTTTAGTAGAAATGGAAGACGATGCATATTTTGCAGCTATTGCAAACTATGAAATCGTGGACTATTTTGAAGCTACATACTTATTTATGGCTTGTGACGTAAACGGAGACGGCTCTGTCGATGGAATGGATGCAGCAGATATTTCAGCAGTTGCTAACTTTGAAGCTTACGTAGACCAGACTGCAACAGAAAACAGAGTTGTAAGTTATTATTAAGCGATAAATATGTAAGTTCTCTTTATGAATGTATATTGCACTCTGCAGCTTGTGAGACGGTTGCAGGCATGGTGTAAATATAAAAAAGGAAAAAATTTATAGGAGGAAAAAGCAATGTCTCTACTCAAAAAAACCCTTAGTGTTCTTTTGGCAGCAATCATGGCGTTCAGCGTATTTTCAGTAGCAGCATCAGCAGCATCTGATTTTACAACTGACGGTGAAGATCCGCTTGCTACATTGACACTCGGCACAGACTCACTCACAGTAAACCCCGGCGATGAGATAGTTGTAACAACATATCTCACAACCAACTTCTACGCAGCTTCTTACACAATACCTTTCTGGTATTCTAAGAACATTTTCAGCCCCGCAATCTTAGAGGGCGAAACAATTGCATGGGTAACTTATGCAGACGGCAGCCCGTATGCAGATTATTGTAAGCTTGCATCA
>JAZQHB010000080.1:0-37476 GCA_045540355.1 Acutalibacteraceae bacterium
CCTGAAAGAAAACCGCAAATCAGTTCTCTGTGGGACAAGGTGTCCAACATAGCATTGTAAACTTTTATATCTGCGGAAGACAATTCATTCAAAATAACAACAACATCAATATCGCTTTTGTCGCCAGCTTCGCCACGACCAAAACTACCTTGCAGGCCAACAAACCATACACGGTTTGCAAAGGTTTCATTTAATGCTTGTAAAAAGTCTTCCATCCAAGCAGTAATATCGATCATCTTAATCACCTCGTTAAATTCTTATTTGTCGCTCTAAAAACTAAACAAATTCTCGTCCTTTTCTAATATAGTATCCTTCTTGAATTGCAGAAAGAGTTGCAAGGAAACACACAACTATGGCAGTGTATTTTAATTCCACGAAGGATACTGTCAAAGGCAACAGGAACAGCAGTAATCCCGTTATTTTATTCATAACCGTATGCAGGGATACAAACTGTTTTTCAGTAACATATCCTAATATGATATTGCTGATTTTAATAGCCGCAATCACACCGCCCCATATCCACAACCATCCCGGGATATGAATTGCCGGCACCAACTTAAACAAGGATACCACTACAAAAATGAGGTCGGCAACAGTGTCCAGTCGGCTTCCGAATTTGCTGATACTGTTTGTTTTTCTGGCAATGGTACCGTCTATCATATCACTAAAACCGCAGATGAGATATATGATATAAAAAGCTAAGGAAAAAGTAGGAAAGAACAGTAACAGAATACTGCCGATAATACGGCAACCGGTAATTATATTTGCAATATGTTTTGTCATTTGTTCACCTACAAATTTTTATTTGTTTAAACAATTATAACATATACCATTAAAACAAATCAACCTGAATACATATCCTCGTGTAAACACAAGGATTTATAAATGCAAAATTTTTAAGTAAAGGAAGTGAAAAAATGATTTAGTAAAATGTGAAACAACTTTTCAAAAATCAAAAATTAAAATCTAAGGAAAGGAAAAAGAAATTATGTCTAACGAAAAAATTGAATATCTTAATCTTGATTTACTTCATCCGTTTGAAAACAATCCGTTTCAGAGTGTGGATGAAAGTGAATACGATGAGCTTCGTGACAGCATTATGGAGTTCGGAATTATTACGCCTCTCATTGTTAATAGGTTGGATAACGATTATGAAATTATCTCCGGTCACAGACGATGGCAGATAGCAAAAGAATTAAATCTTGATGTTGTTCCTGTTTATGTAAGAGAGTTTTCAAAAGAAGAAGCGGTAATAAATTTTGTTGATTGTAATCTCAGCCGAGAAAAAATCTTACCCAGTGAAAAAGCTCGTGCGTATAAAATGAAACACGATGGAATTAAAAAGCAAGGGGCAAGGTCTGGTTTAACTTCGTCACAAGTTGGGACGAAGTTCCGTAGTGATGAAATCCTCGCAGAGACAATGCCCGATTCCCGAATGCAGATTCAAAGATATATCAGGCTTAATAATTTACAACAGCCACTTCTTGATATGGTTGATGAGGGAAGAATTTCTTTTACACCTGCAGTTGAACTTTCATATTTAACAGAGGCTGAACAATGCAATTTAATCACCACTATTGAAAGTGAAGATTGCACTCCGTCTCTCTCAGGCACAGCGCATGCATAAATTAAGTGATGAAAAGAAACTTGATATGGATGCTATTTTCTCCATTATGCAGGAGCAAAAAGCTAATCAGAAGGAGTATGTGAAAATCCCGGTTGAAACCTTTAAGAAGTATTTCAAGAAAGATCTGCCACCGAAAAAGATGGAAGAGATAACAGAAAAAGCTCTCGCACGGTATGCTGCTTTTCTTCAGAGGCAGCGTCAGCGGGAGCGATAAAAAGTTGTGGGATAAGTCTTAACAAGCACTGAATATGACCGATCTTTTTTCAATACTTGTTGCGACCTGAGTCTTAACAAGCATTGAATTTGTACGGACACAATTGCTTGCTATGATCTTTTATGCAACGGCATAAGTCTTAGCAAGCATTGGAATTGAGCAGTCATCTTTGCTTGTTGTGACTCTTTATACTGTGGTATAAGTCTCAACAAGCATTGGATGTGTGGACACAAATTCCGCTTGTTAAGGGTTTAACCCCTAACACCCCGAGAAAAATAAAAAATAAGGAGATGTATATTATCAGAATCACAGAAGTTGTAAAGAAAATAAAAGAGTATTATGAAATCATAAAAGCGGATGTCATAAAAACTTTAAGCGGCACTAAAGCAGAGTGCACACTGCCTTTTGATTTGGAAGATCTTGAAAGGATTGTTCGTTGCGTATTCCCGGATATAGTTAAATACTATGAAGAAAAACGCAAGCCTGAAGTATCCGCACCTTTGACCAATGATGCTGTTTTATCCGATAATAAGGATGCTGAAAATCTACAGTCCGATAAAGGAGGAATAAAAATATGACAGCAGTAATTTATGCTCGTTACTCTTGCGACAGTCAGAGAGAAGAATCCATCGAAGGTCAGTTAAGAGAATGTATGGCTTATGCGGAAAGACAAGGCATCCAAATTCTTGAAACTTATATTGACAGAGCCTTATCTGCAAAAACGGATAACCGTCCGCAGTTTCAGAAAATGATAAAAGACAGTGCCCAAAAGCTTTTTGACATTGTCCTTGTATGGAAGCTTGACCGCTTTGCCCGTAACCGTTATGATTCAGCACATTACAAAAATGTGCTTAAGAAAAACAGCGTTAAAGTTTTATCTGCCACAGAAACTATCTCACAGGGAGCAGAGGGTATTCTGCTTGAGTCCTTGCTTGAAGGTATGGCTGAATATTACTCAGCCGAGCTTGCAGAAAAAGTTGCAAGAGGTATGCACGAAAACGCACTTAAAAGCAAATTTAACGGTGGCACCCTCACAATAGGATACAAGATTGATGAAAACCGAAGATATGCAATAAACCCCGAAACAGCACCGTTTGTTCTTGAGTGTTACAAAAAATATCTTGAGGGTATGTCAATTAAACAGCTCGTAAAGGTTATGAACGAAAAAGGTATGCGTAACACATGGGGAACAGAAATGACAATTACCACTATGACAAACGTTCTGAAAAATCGCAGATATTTAGGTGAGTACAGGTACGGTGATATTGTAAACAAAGGAGAAATACCGCAAATAGTTCCTGATAAGCTTTTTGATGATGTTCAGAGAGCCATCGTCAAAAACAGACGTGCCCCTGCAAAGCATAAGGCTACCGAGGATTATCTTCTTACCTCTAAGCTCGTGTGTGGCAACTGCGGTTCCTTGTGGGTTGGTGAAATCGGCACAAGCAGAAACGGTGCAAAACACAGATATTACAAGTGTATCAATGCAAAACGAAAAAGAGGCTGTGGCAAGAAAAAAGGCATAAAAAAAGAATTGCTTGAGGATTTAGTGCTCAAGCAAATTATGAAAATTATTATGAATGATGAGCTTATTGATAAGCTTGCTGACATTGCTGTTGAACAACAGAGCAAGGAAAATGTAGCCCTGCCGGCACTTCGCTCTAACCTTAAAGAAATCAATAAAAGTATTGATAATATTGTAAAAGCTATTGAGGACGGTATTTACACCTCTTCAACAAAAGAAAGATTACAGGAACTTGAAAAGAGCCGTGATGAAACAGAACTTCTTATAGCAAAGGAAGAAATAAAAAAGCCTTTCCTATCGAAAGAAGATGTTGTCACTTGGTTCTGTGAGCTTCGAAAGCTTAATATAGAAAGCCTTTCGGCACGAAAATGCCTTATAGACATATTTATAAATTCGATTGTGGTTTATGAAAATGAACTGCAAATCCTTTTCAACTACAGGGACGGTACTGAAACCGTCCCCGTAGAAATACTTACATGTTCGGATATAAAGAGTTACTTTCCACCAAAAATCCTCGTACGATAGTACGGGGATTTTTACTTATTACCTCTTACTTCTTCACTCTTACCTCAAACAAGTTATACAAGGATTTTTGGGAAGTAATAAGTAAAAATTTATAGGTAAGAAGTTCGGTGTCGGATTCACAGAAGGATATAAAAATTGCACCCAATGCTTATTTATGGTATTAGGTGCATAATTTTTATAAGAAAAGCATAAAGCAAAAATCAGGCAAAAAATAAGTATCGACAACTATGTCATCACAAAACAAAACAAAGTTGCCTATATAAACGAAGTGCTTGTGCAATGAAATGTGCCTTCAACATAACGTTGTTGCATATCGTAAAAATGTATGATACAATTGATCAACGAAATTTAAAGGGTTGAGAGGTGTTTTTATGAAGATTATGACATTTAACACACAGCATTGTTTAAACTATATTGAGCAGAAAATTGACTTTGAGATAATGGCTGATGCTATAAAATCCTGTAATGCGGATATTGTGGGATTAAATGAAATGCGTGATAAAGGAGTCAATACCGAATATGATGAACAAGTGACAATTTTAGCTAAAAAAACGGGACTGAACAACTTCTTTTTTGCCCAAGCAACATTGATTGACGGAGATAATCCATACGGAAACGGGTTGTTATCTAAATACCCTATAATTAAAGCGGAAACAATTCCGATTCCTGACCCTGCTGTGAAATCTTATAAAGGTTACTATGAAAGTCGATCTGTTCTTAAGGCAAAATTGGAAAACGGCATAACCGTATTGGTTACGCATTTCGGATTAAATCCTGACGAACAAGAAAATGCAGTGAAAACTATTTTGGAGAATTTAGAATCCGAAAAATGTATACTTATGGGAGATTTTAATGTTTTGCCCGATAGTAAAGTTTTATTGCCCATAAGAGAGCGTTTGAAAGATACAGCGGATCTTTTTAACATACCGTTGAATAGTTTTCCGTCCGATTATCCTGATTGTAAAATTGACTATGTATTTGTATCTCACGATATAGAAGTAGTTGATGCTGACATTCCGCATATAGTTGCTTCTGACCACAGACCGCATACTGCAACGATAAAAATTTCCGATTGTAATAAATGAAAACCTGACGGAGAAGTCAATATGGATATAATACAGAAATTTTATGATAATTTAGCATCACAGTATGATAAACTCTTTCTTGATTGGCAATCTGCCACTCAAGATCAAGCAATAATTTTAGATCGAATTTTTAAAAATAACGGATTTGATAATACCGCAAATGTTCTTGATTGTGCTTGCGGTATCGGCACGCAATCCATTGGTCTTGCGCGTATGGGATATAAATTAACCGCTTCTGATATAAGCGACGGAGAAATAGCTAATGCGAAAAAAAGAGCCTCAGATGCTAATGTGAAAATCAGTTTTGAAAAAGCAGATTTCCGTTCGTTATCTGAAGCTTTTGACGAAAAGTTTGATATTGTAATTGCTATGGATAACGCTTTGCCACACATGCTTTCAAGTGAAGATTTGGAGCGAGCAATCAAGAGTATTACAAACCGAATTAAGTCTAATGGAATCTTTGTCGGAAGCATCAGAGATTATGATGATTTGCTTAAAGATAAACCTCCGCACTCTCCTCCGTATATTCATAAAACGGAGAAGGGACAGAGGGTTTCATTTCAAACCTGGGATTGGAATGGTGAGCACTATAAGCTTGTTCAATATATTATTGATGATGAAGAAACTCTGCAAGTAAGCAAGTTCGAATGTGAATACAGAGCTACTCGCAGAGAAGAATTGACAAACTTGTTCGTTTCTAATGGTTGTAGTAGTGTTATTTGGCTGTTCCCTGAAGAAACAGGGTTTTATCAACCAATTGTAATTGCACGAAAATAGCCATTGACAAAACCGAAATTTTTTTAATTTCACATTTCCATTACCACATTTTCACCAATTTTTCAAGACTTGATTTTTTATTTTATTTGGTGTATTAAATATAGTGGAGGGATGGTTATGGATAAATCAATTTGCGGACTTAATTGTGGCGAGTGCAATAAGTGTAAAGGGTGCGTCGAAACAAACGGGTGTCCCTTTGGCAAACAATGCTTTATTGCAAAATACATAAGCCTCGGAGAAATGGACAAGTTTTTAGAATTTAAACAACAGTTGATTGCTGAATTTAATGCCTTGCAAATCCCGGGAATGCCTGAAGTGAGCGACTTGAACGCACTTAACGGCGATTTTGTGAATTTAGAATATACATTGCCTAACGGTGAAGCAGTTAAGTTTTTAGATGACAAAAGTATATATTTAGGGAATCAACTTGAGTGTGAGTTTGGCGGAGACAGATGCTTTGGTGTTATCGCCGATACGGATTTCTTACTTATCTGTACTTATGGCGAAAACGGGGCTGAGCCTGAATTAGTCCTATATAAAAAAAGATAAAAACACCGTGGTGCAGAGCGGACGATTGGGTGATGATTACATCCTGACTTCTATTCTGACAGTTTTTGCAATTTATCAATATCATAAACTTGACCTTCATATCTGTTATGGAGGTCTTTTTCTTTGCCCTGATTTACTGCAAAAATCTGATTCTTTGAATAGAGAATTGCAATTTTTATATTTTTATCTACATTCTCAATGAAATACTTTTTTGCTTGCTTATAAAGCGGGTCTTTGATTTTGAAAACATCGGGAATCTGCACAGATGATGAGGAGCAAAGCAAATCACAAACAATTTTTTCTCTTAATATTTCCTTGTCACATTTGTCGCAGAAAAATTCAAAAAGCTTTTCTGCATAGTCGCAAAGAGGCATCTTATTACCTTTTACGGAATTTCCGAAATCGTTGAAAAGGTCAAACGGCGAAATGCCGACTTCTTCTGTGAGATATCGGAGTGTGAACAAGAAACGACCGCTGTTATAAAGCCTGTCAACCGCATCTTCGCAGTTTTTAAGAGTTTTAATTTCATCGCTTGACAGCCACGGCGTTGATGTGACCTCATAAGGTGGCTCGTTTGTGAATGTGCACGGATATTTTTCACTGTTTTCACGCATATCTGCACCGTGAAGAAGCTTTAAAAATCCCATTTGGAGCATGTGTGCCTTGAGCTCATATCCTATATTAAAGCTGTTTCTGAAGCTTTCAAAGTCTTCGCCCGTAAGCCCTGCGATAAGGTCAATATGAATGTGCATATTATTGAAGTTTATAAGCTTTCTGATGTTTTCGATAAGCTTTTTAGTGTTGGTTTTTCGGTTGATATTTTTTAATACATCCTCGTTAAAACTTTGCATACCTATCTCAAGCTGGACAGCACCGTAGGGCATAGATGATAAAATTTCAAGAGTGCTTTCTTTTAAAATATCGCCTGCGATTTCAAAATGAAAACAAACATTTTTAGGGATTTCCTTACCGTAATTTTCTTTGATGAAAAGAAGAATCTCGTTGGCTCTTTCAGCATTTGCATTAAATGTACGGTCAACAAATTTTACTGTCTGTGTACCGCTTTGAGAGAGTCGGAGCATGTCTGTTTTTATTCTGTCAAGGTCAAAAAAACGAAGCGGTGAGCATCTTCCCGAAAGGCAGAATGCACAACGGTACGGACAGCCTCTGGTGGTTTCAATATAAGTAATTCTGCCGTTAAGGCTATTGAAAAATTCGTCGCAATATGGTGACGGAGGTGTGTCCGTGTATTCTTTTTCGGGTATGGTGATAATTTCACCGTTTTGTCTGTATGTAAGCCCCGATACGAGCGACAAATCACCGTTCATATTGTCAAGGAAATCAGGGAAAGTCCATTCGCCCTCACCTGAAAGAACAAAATCAATGTACTCATATTTTTCAAGAATATCTTTCGGACGGTATGCTGTTTCAGGACCGCCAAGGATAATTTTGCAATCGTGATGTTGTTTTATTATGCGACAGATTTCAAGGGTTTTAGTGATGTTCCATATATAACAGGAAAAAGCAACAACATCGGGCTTTTCGTTTATAATTTTTTCAGCAAATGCTTTGGTATCACCGTTGATGGTGCTTTCAAGCACCTGAACATTATATTCTTTTTTGCAAAACTCACGAACTCCTGCAAGTAAACACCAAGGAGAAAGCGAAGCGTGTACAAATTTTGAATTAAGAGTGGAAATAATAACTTTCATAACTTCTCCTTTCCAAACAGAATATCGTCACTTTAATATAACATAAATTCAATATAAAATAAAGGGGGTTTGTTTTTATATCTAATGGTATTTCGGTTTAATCTTGTTGCATTATAAGCAAAGTAATGGTATAATTTTCTTAATTGTTAAAATGTAATGAAAAGCTTTGTCTGATTGCAATTAAAACGGAGGTAGTTTTATGTTGAAGATAATATCTTCTCTTGAAAAATGTTTTTTAGATGACAGTATTTCTACAAAAGTATCACTCAAAAAAGCTTCATTACTGAAGAATGAGGTGTTCAGGTTTGGTGCGTGCTATATCATAGCGGAATGTGTGGCTTGTAACAGGCTCGTCATGAGATTAGAAATTGAATCTCCGCTTGCGGAATATATCCGTGTGTGGCAGGTTGATCATGTGCCTGTAAAAATGCCGACAGAGACTTGCCGACATGATTTTGATAATCTGCGTACAAAACCCGGTTTGTTCCCTGATTTGCTCACACCTTTACGTGATGACAAGCGTATTTCGGTCTGCGAAAATCTGGAGTCTTTGTATTTTGAGCTTGACACCAAGGGTGAGGTAGCTCCCGGTGAGTATAAGGTTACGATAAGATTTGTCAAGGATAA
This sequence comes from Acutalibacteraceae bacterium, assembly GCA_045540355.1. Lineage (GTDB taxonomy): Bacteria > Bacillota > Clostridia > Oscillospirales > Acutalibacteraceae > RGIG2945. The sequence continues at coordinate 8,642 of JAZQHB010000080.1, forward strand.
TTCAGGAGAATTAGCAGAAGAGGCAACTGTTGTTTTAAATATAATAGATGCCGAACTTCCAAAGCAGGAAATGGCGATTACTCAGTGGTTCCATTGTGATTGTTTGCAGTCATATTATGAAACCGAAAGCTTTGATGAACGCCATTGGAAGATAATCAAAAACTTTATGAAGATGGCAGTTGACCACGGCATCAATATGATACTGACACCGATTTTTACACCGCCTCTTGACACATACGAAGGCGGAGAACGTCCTACTACACAGCTTGTAGATGTTGTGGTTGAAAACGGAGAATATCACTTTGGTTTTGATAAGCTTTCCCGTTGGGTCGATTTGTGTGATGAACTCGGAGTAAAATATTTCGAAATTTCACATTTGTTCACTCAATGGGGCGGAGACCACGCACCTAAAGTTATGGCAACCGTAGACGGAGAATACACTCGCATTTTTGGTTGGGAAACAGATGCCAGAGGGGAAGAATACATCGGATTTTTGCGTACTTTTATTCCGCAACTTATTGACTTTATGAAATCCAAAAACGGTGCGGATAAACGCTGTTGGTTCCATATTTCTGACGAGCCGACGCTTGAAACTCTTGAACAGTATAGTGCTTCACGCAAGACGATAGAGGATTTGTTAAAAGACTATCCCATAATAGATGCCTTGTCCAAGTATGAATTCTATGAGCAGGGTATTACCGAAATTCCTGTTCCGTCCGTAAATCACATTGAACCGTTCCTTGAAAACAATGTACCGAATTTGTGGTGCTACTATTGTGTCGGACAATGGAATCAGGTTTCAAACCGCTTCATAGCTATGCCGGGTGCCCGTACGCGTATAATCGGTACACAATTTTATAAATACAACATTGCAGGCTTTTTGCAGTGGGGATATAATTTTTATTATAATCAAGGCTCCTATGGTGTTATCAATCCGTATATAAACACCGATTGTGAGCGTTTCGGTCCTTCGGGAGATGCTTTTTCGGTATATCCCGGAAGATGCGGTGAGCCTTTGCCATCCATGAGATTGAAATTGTTCCACGATGCTTTGCAGGATTTATCCGCACTTAAATTGTGTGAAAGTCTGTACGATAGGGAATTTGTGCTTAATCTGATGGAAGATGAAATGCCTATTACTTTCAAAAAATATCCTCGCGATATTAACTATCTTCCGGGGTTACGTGACAAAGTTAATGCCGCTATTGCGAAAAAGGTTTCGGGAAGCTGATTTTATTTTAAAGATTGAGTTAATATCATTCGTAAGAAGTGAGGTTTTATAATGGGCGATTGGGCAACGGTTATATTTTTAGGTTTTTTACTTGTGTCAATTCTGGCAGGTCTGGTTACTTTGGCGATAATTATCCACAAACATGATAAAGCTAACAAAATTGACAAAGAAACTGCTGAAAAATTGATTGAAGAATCTTTAGAAGCTGAATTTGAAAATGTTCAGGTGAGAGCAACGGTTGTCGACTTATCCTGCTCGGCAGAAGTGGTCGGAATAAAAAAGCCGAAAGCTGTTGAGCAGTATCGCGTTGCTTTCGAAAGTGAAGACGGAAAATCGTTTAAATTTGAGGTTCCGCAAGAAATGTACGAAGGCTTTGAAAAAGGACAAACAGGGCTTCTGACGATCGTAGATAACGAGCTGTATGGTTTTGAGATTGAATAAATAAAATGATGGTGATAAGATGAATCTTTGGCAGAAGTTTGAATTGAACGATGATAATAAAATTTCAAACAAAGGTATTTCGTTTCATTATCAACAGGGGATAGATGAGGACTTAAAGCGTAAATATATCTCTTTTGCAAGGTGGTTAAGGAAAAATTATTGTTTTCCAACACATTTGAATATCTATATTTTGAATTTGGTTAAAGTTCAGCTTATGAACGGAAAAGAAGCTTACGGAAGTTTCAGGTGGAGTGAGAACAGAGAAAAATGTTCAATCTGTATTCCGTCAGCAATTGAGTCTGAATTGTTAAATGAATATACAAAAGAGGATATTTATGAGCAGATTTTATCGTCGCTTGTGCACGAAATAACACACTATTTTCAATGGGTATTAAAATCAGAACAAAGTAATGCAACAAGTGAGCGTCAGGCAAACTATTTCAGGTACAGAATAATTGAAAAATATAACGGTATCGGGTGATATTATGAATTTGAAAGGCAAAACAGTATTATTTTTAGGTTCATCTGTGACCTACGGGTCTGCGGCAAACGGCATATCTTTTGCCGATATAATGGCAGAAGAATGTGGTATCAAGTGCATCAAAGAAGCTGTTTCAGGTACAACCTTGGCAGATATAAACGATTCGTCTTATGTCGCAAGACTTAAAAAAGCGGATAAGAATATATCCGTTGACCTTTTTGTTTGTCAGCTCTCAACCAACGATACAAAGGAAAAGTATAATCTTACACTTTTTCAGATAGAAGAAGCGATTCGTTTTATTTTGGATTATGTAAAAGAAAATTTTGCTTGCCCGATTGTTTTTTATACGGGTACATATTTTGAGAGTGAAAAGTATAAAGAAATGATAGAGCTTCTTTATTCCTTGCAAAAGGAATATGATTTTTATATCCTCGATCTTTATAATGACCCTGAAATGCGAGCTGTAAGCAAAGAGGATTATGACAGATATATGCACGATCCCAGACACCCGCTACTTGATGGATATAAAGAATGGTGGACACCGAGATTTATTGAATTTATAACAGAAAAAGTTGATTAAAAAAGCTGTTTCAGAGTTGTTTTTCTGAAACAGCTTTTGTCATATTTCATCAGTTCTGCCTATGAAATAGTCGGCGGTTACTTTGTAAAAATCGCAAAGTTTTATCAGGTCTTCAATTTTAAGTTCTGCTCTGCCTGCTTCAATGTGGTTGTAACCCTGTTGAGACTTATTAAGAATTTCGCCTAATTGTGCTTGTGTTAAATCGTTGTCTTCTCTTAAATTTTTCATGCGTTCTCTGTAATTCATAAATACCTCCGAGTTTATTATTCATAAAAGAATAATAACTTACTCAGATATTGAGTATTGACAATTACTCAAAGATTGAGTAAAATGTTTTTTGGAGGGAACATTTTATGTCCAATCGAGGAAAAAACACCATAATCAGTATTGCATCTTTGCTGTTAGGCGGAGCTTCATATATTGTTTTTCGTGAGAATACTTATGTTGCTGAATTTTTTGATGTTTTTTCTTTTGTTACGCCCATCAGAGAGAGTTTGTCAATATTTTCATGTGATTTTACAAACTATTATTTACAGGATTTTTTGTGGGGACTGTCTTTGAGTTGCGGAATTATTGCAATTTACAAGCCGGATAGAAAAGGTATATTTCTATCTGCATTTACTGCTTTTATATGCGGATGTATTTGGGAGCTTGTGCAATATATCGGAGTTGTCAAAGGGACTGGTGATTTCTTGGATGTTTTAATGTACCTTTCAGCGAGCCTTATGAGCGTTTTGGTAAATAAAGAGAGGAGAGAATAGAATGAAAACAACAAAAATACTTTTAACGGTTCTTTTAGTTGCACTTTTCGGATTTTTTGCATTGGGTAGTGGAGAGGAAGAAACCGTAGAGCAGGAAAAAGGTTCTGTAGCTGCAGAGGAAGCAGAAACAAATATCGGAAATTATTCTGTAGTGATTGACAGTTGTCGTATGGCAAAGGATTATGAGGGTAACAAGGTCGTTATCGTTAAATACATTTATAAGAATGTAAATTCTGATGATGCAACCGGCTTTGATGTGGCGTTCATGGACAGAGCATATCAAAACGGTGTTGAGCTTAACAAAGCTTATATGCTTGATGACAGTGCAAATTATGATGCTGACAATCAATCAAAAGCGATTAAAAAAGGTGCTTCGCTTGATGTAGAAGTTGCTTATGAACTTAATGACACAACTTCTGATGTTGATGTTGAGGTTGAAGAATTTATCAGCTTTAACGATACAGTAGTTAAAAAAACTTTTACACTTCCGAAATAAAAACAAAATAAAAGGTTCGCAAGAAAAAATCCCCGTATGTACGAGGATTTTTTTCTTTGTCAACCGATAAGATACAAGTGTTTATTATAGATTTTATAGACAGAGTGTTTTTTTGATGATACAATTTTTTATATCAACTTTAAGAGGTGCAGATATGAAAGCAATTGGTGAGATTATAAGAGAACACCGAAAAGAAAAAGGGTATACACAAGAGGAGCTGGGAAAGCTTGTGTTTGTCAGCAAGCAGGCTGTTTCAAAATGGGAGACCGGACGAACTACACCTGATATTGAAATGATAAGACAGTTGTGTGATGTTCTTGAAATCGGTTATGAAGAAATTATTTGCGGAAGTATTAAAGAAGTTAAAAAAAGCAGAAAATGGGTAAGAAATTCAGCCGTAATTATGTTGCTTTGTTTTCTGTGTGTTTTGGTTTTTTTGTGCATTGGTGGTTTTGATTATATTGAAAACTTCAGACAGTCAGGTGTTACATATCTGACTGTATTTAAAAACGGCAATTTATTATCTTGTGATGAATATTCTAATCAAACTTATATGAATAACAGCCCTGTTCCTGCTTCTGATTTAAAAGACGGTTATAGGATTTATACGGATTATGGTGAGGTAAGAGGAGTAATAACTTTAGAGGAAACAGAGGTAGAATACGGCTTTATAAATGCAAACAAATGGCATAATGTTCAGATAAAAATTGATATTGAAGAAAATAAGGATGGAATAACTGCCAGACAGGTGGTAACCTATGCCACGGAAGAAGATAGGTTTGATGTTTTAATAACCGAAGATTCGGACATAGCGGGAAAAAGCTTATCTGTTTGTTGCGAAGGTATATAAGATTGTAATTTGCACGGAAATGTGATAAGATAATGTGAAATCGGAACAAAGAGGTGTTTGATATGGAATTTTTTAAGAAATACACGTCCAACACAATAGCCGGAAGCGGTAATCAGAAAATCTTTATAATGGATGAAAATGAAATCCGCACAGGCAGAGTGTTTTATAAAATAGCCCATCCGGGTAAATACAATTATTCATTGTTGTTCTCAAACATCACAGACAGTACTTATGCAGATGGCAGTTTCAGCCACAAAAATATGATCTGTGAGCCTTGGAAAATAATCGAAGCAAGGGTTGCGAGAGTTTCAAAGGACACTTCTTTTGAAAACTTCACCGACGAAAAAGTTGCTGATGAAATAAACAGTAAAATCGACGGTTTCAAAACCCTGACATTTTCAGGTAAAGTTGAAAAGGACGTCGCACCTGGCGAATTTTTCAATTCTGATGAAGTTGAAATGGAATTTGATTCGGGCGATTATCTCTGCCTTGAACTTACTTTCAGCGGTACTGTTATATCTTGTCATATAGAATCAATTTTACCCGTATTCGTAAAGGGTGAAAACTCATGGAGATGGGACAGAGAAATGCCTTTTGTCAGTATGTTAGGTTGCGACAGAAAGGTTAAAGCAAGAGTCGGCTTTTTAGGTGATTCGATAACCCAAGGAATCGGTGTTCAATATAATTCATACTTGCATTGGAATGCACTTTTGAGTGAGAAGCTCGGTGATGATTATGCGTATTGGAATTTGGGCATCGGATATGCAAGGGCAGAGGATATGGCAACAAACGGTGCTTGGATGTATAAAGCAAGAAACAATGATATTGCATTTGTCTGCCTTGGTGCAAATGATCTTATTCAGGGTGCAAGTGCAGAAAAGATAATAACAGAGCTTGATAAAGTTCTTGATATTCTTCTTAAACAGAATATTAAAAAAATTATATGGCAGACAATTCCGCCTCTCGGCTATGAAGATGAAAAGCGTGTAATCTGGGAAACTGTAAACGACCATATCAAAACCAATATTGCAAAGAAAGTTGATCTTGTTTTTGAATGTTCAAAAATTCTCGGTGAAAGCGAAGAAAAACCGTATATGAACAAATATGATATACATCCCAATGAAGAAGGGTGCATTTTGTGGGCAGAAGCACTTTATGAAGCAGTAAAAGATTTGTTTTGATAAAAATAAACCGCAGTATTTCAAAAAACGAAATACTGCGGTTTAGTGATTTATTAGTATATTCTGATTTCAAAAATTTCTGCTGAATCAATTCCGTTTGTACTTATTACTCTGACTTCAACAGTATCACATTCTGTATTATCAAAATAAACACGATTCAGCCTTTGGTAATTTCCTCGGATTTCTTTTCTTTCAATTTCCTTGCCGTCTTTACACAGTATAATATCGTAATCACAAATCAATTCTTTCGGCACACCCAAAACCTGTTGTTTCTGACGACGTGAGGAAAGGGTGATTTTTTTCTCAATATCAAAATTTGAATTGAAAACAAGCTGAACCGTATTGATTTTTGAAGGTTTTTCAAGTGAAAGTTTAAGCCACTCACCATTTTCTGATATACCGTTTGATTTCCAAAGATTGTTTTGTTTGTCGATTTTTCTTGTGATGCCGTTTGTCAGATAATCAACGGAATAATTTTCAACCTCACTCGATGCGGTAATCTTTGCATTTTGTGCAAGGTCGCACTTGTCTTCGTTTGTAATAGACGGGATATAGCAGTCATCTTTAATGAGCGTTTGCTGAAGATTTTTTATATCAATGTCACGAACATTTTTATTGTTATTCTTACAAAGCAAAGCTGCCGCAGTGCCGATTGCCTGACCGCCGATACCGCAAGTGCCCATAACTCTTGTGCTTGCCATTGCGAGCTTACTGCATCCCATACAACGACCGCCGACAAACAGATTGTCAAAACCTTTTACACAGTATGAACGGTAGGGAATGTTATACGACCCCTCAAAAGGATAGACAACAGAGGGTATTTTATCAAAATCAAAAAGTCCCTTTGGAACATGATTGTCTATATCCCAGCCGCCGTAAGCGACGGAATCATAAAATCTGCGGTTTTCAAGTATATCATTCTCGTTGAGCATATAGTCGCAATCAATTCTGCGGCTTTCTCTGACACCGGGAAGCATACCGACCCACACAAGCTCGAAATTATCAGCACCGTGGTCACCGCCGTTTTTTATGTGATCCCATATTCCGTAAACCGCACGGACAAGCTGATCGCGGATATCTTCATATTCTTCAATGATATTATCACTTTCACCGGGAATTTCAATCCACCAATAACCGTAGTCCTGTGCAAATCCGTCAAAGAGCATCTTCATATCGTTTTCACTTGCTTTTTCAAGAATGTCTTTTGGAATTTCAGCAGAATGTTTGCGGTATTTTAACTGCTCCTCGGTGAAGTGAATCACATCAACGGGAGGTATAAATTTTACGGGATGTCCGACATCTGCCGCTTTAAAAAGAAGAGTGTTGCCCATGCGGTCAGCGTTTGCTTTTTCGGGGGCGTGAGGTTCGTTGTATTCGGATTTTCCTTCACTGCCTGTATGTTCGTTTGCACCGACAAATGCACACAAGGTGCCGTTGCCCGTACAGTCTGCAAAGAAATCTGCACTAAGGGTTATTTTTCTTTCGGTTGTCATCTGATAACATTCTATTTTTTGAACTTTGCCGCGGTCAACGCTTGCATCAAACATAGTAGTGTTGAGAAAAACAGTCAGATTTTTTTCGGCTTTTACGGCGTTGAACAAAACTGCATCCCATATAGAAAAATTATAACTGTCATTGATACGCTTGTTGGAAAGCATAAGCTCGTGTATGATACCGCCTTCGGATAATTCAGGCTTTTTCATATTTGCAGTTGCACCGCATATATGCATTCTGATTTCGCTGCTTGCATTACCGCCCAGCACGGGTCTGTCATTGACTAATGCGGTTTTTGCACCGTTACGGGCAGCCGCTATTGCCGCGCATAAACCTGTCATACCCCCGCCGACAATAACAACATCAAAATGCTCCGAGATAGTTTTCTGTTTGAAATTCATTGTTTTTCCTCCGAAATATTATCAAAAATATAATATACTGATATTGATTTTTTTTCAAGAAAAAACGGGCGGTTTTGCCGTCCGTAATGATTATTTTTCAAATGACCAATGTGTCTGCATTATTATAGCCGGGTCATCCCATTTTGTGTTGTGTGCGTAGAAAATGGTGAGCAAACTTCTGTCGGGAAGTTCAACTGTTGAGGGATAGCCCAAGTCTGAACTGATTTCGTTATTGATATAAAGTGTATAGTTGGTGTCCCAGGTTTCGCCGCCGTCTTTACTGAACATAGCTTTTATTCCGTAGGGCTTTTCACGGTCACCGTAAGTGCAGATAAGTGTACCTGATGAATGTTTGAAAATGTGTGCGGGAGCACCGCCTTTATCTTCAAGAATCTGGACGGGCTTTGACCATGTCTTACCGCCGTCTGTTGATTTTGATTGGTAAATGGTGAAAATCTTACCGTTTCCGTCTTCAACTCTGATGTGGGTGAGAAGTGTTCCGCTATCAAGCACTATTGCGTGAGGCTCGTATGAATTATATTTTTTAGCGTCAATCTCAATGTTTTCAATTTCACCGACAAATTTCATTTCACCGTTTTCAGGATTGAGGCTATAAACCTGAATGTCGTTTTTACCCTCGCAACGCATATAGGAACCGTCAAAGATGCAACCGACCCACAAAATTGTTCCGTCGGATAATTCACAAGGACCGTGAGGTGATGTGATGGGGGATTTATAAAGCGGGCCGAATGTAATTCCGTTGTCATAGCTTACACGGAAAGTTGCACCGAGATATTTGTCCTCCTGCTCCGGTGTGATTTTGTTAAGATAACTTAATTTATAAGGGTCATCGGTAATCTGCTTTTGCCAATCAACCCTATTGTTAAATGATGTAATAATAAGTCCGCTTTCACCGAAGGTGCAAAGACCGCCGTCACGGTCATCTAAATACGTATCAATAACGGGGGTGGGGAGTGTGTAGGTCTTTCCGTCATCTTCACTATATGAAATTACGGTTTTTCCGAAAGGGCAAATGTGTCCTAAACGGAAGCCTGAAGCAGCTACTGCGATTTTGCCGTTTTTGAGTGTAACAGCGGTAGGCCAACCGAAATAATTATGAATACTCAAAGGATTTTCCATAATAACTTTTGCTTTGTCATGAACTTTAATTTTCATTCTTATCAATCCTTAGGGCAATTTTTTGTATTATAAAATACAAAAAAATACTTGTCAATACTTTTAACAAATTTATTGATTGAAAAAATTTACTGTGTTATAATAAACGAAATAGGAGGGATTTTTGATGAAAACAAAGCTTTCGGGCAAATTCTGGTTGGCACTTACGCTTTTCAGCCTTATAGGTCAGGTTGCGTGGGTCGTTGAGAATATGTATCTCAATGTATTTATATATAAGATGTTCAATGCATCGGCCGCGGATATTTCAAACATGGTTGCGGCAAGTGCGGTTGCGGCGACTCTTACAACGCTGTTTATCGGTGCGTTGTCGGATAAAATCGGTAAGCGGAAACTGTTTATCTGTGGTGGTTACATACTGTGGGGCATTTCAATTTTTAGCTTCATATTCCTGAAAACAGAAATAATTTCTTCTGTATTTCCTATGGTAACTTCTGCGGCGGCTTTAGGTGCAACACTTACAATTATATTTGATTGCATAATGACATTTTTCGGCTCATCTGCAAATGATGCGGCTTTCAATGCTTGGGTAACAGATTCAACCGATAACACAAACCGCGGTGCGGCAGAGGGCATTAACTCAATGATGCCGTTAGTTGCCATAATTGCGGTTTTCGGCGGCTTTATGTTTTTAGACCTTGACAAGTCTGACAGTTGGACCGTAATTTTTGCAGTTATAGGAACTGTTGTATTTTTGGTCGGTATTTTAGGTATATTCATAATCAAAGATACCAATGTAAAACCGAGTGAAACAGGATATTTTAAAAATGTCGTTTACGGCTTTTTGCCGTCTGTAATAAAGGAGAATACAAGACTTTATATCACACTTATTTCTTCTATGATTTTTACAATTTCTGTTCAGATTTTCATGCCGTATCTTATACTTTACTATGAGGTTGCACTCGGTATGTCAGACTATGTGCTTATAATGGCACCGGCAGTTATTGTTGCGGCACTTGTTACATTTTTATGGGGCAAGTTTTATGACAAAAAAGGTTTTAATCTCTCTATAACAGCAAGCTTTCTGTGGCTTGCAGTCGGATATATTGTTTTGTTTTTCTTCAAAACAAAAGCGGTAGTTTTTGTTGGCTCACTTTTTATGATGTGCGGATTTTTAAGTATGACTGCAGTTTTCGGTGCAAAGGTCAGAGATTTAACTCCCGAAGGAAAAGCAGGAAGATTTCAGGGCGTGAGAATTTTCTCGCAGGTTTTAATTCCCGGAATAGTCGGTCCCTTTATCGGAAAAACAGTTTTGCGAAATGCGGAAACGATAACAAACAACGACGGCACAACATCGTTTGTACCGAACGAAAATATCTTTTTGGCGTCATTTGTTGTAATTGTAGTTTTGGCGATTGTTTTACTCCTTACAAAAGAAAAAACCAAGTACAGATTATGCGATTTGAAAACTCCTTTTGAAGAAAAATCCGAAACCTCGTGGTTGACAGAACACCCTGCACCGCAGTTTAAGAGAGATACATATTTTACACTCAACGGACAATGGGATTTATCAGTCGATACCAAAAACGGCGTAGAATCCTTGGGTGAAATAACTGTACCTTATCCGCCGGAATCAAGAATTTCGGGGATAAACCGCCAGCTTCAAAAGGGCGAAAAATACATATATGAAAAAAGCTTTTCAATTCCCGATGAGTATAAAGGCAAGACTGTAATCCTTCACTTTGGTGCAGTTGACTGTATATCCGAGATTTATATCAACGGCAATTTTGCACATAAAAATGTCGGCGGATATCTGCCGTTTAAGATTGATATTACAGACTATCTCACAGACGGAGAAAACACCGTAAAAGTCATTGTGACCGATGATTTGGATTATGATTATCCTTGCGGGAAACAGTGTAAAAACCGCGGCGGTATGTGGTATACTCCCATAAGCGGTATCTGGCAGAGTGTCTGGGTTGAAGCCGTAGCTGAAAAGCATATTGAAAGTATAAAAATTACACCGACATTAAACTCCATAACCATTGAAACTGTCGGCGGTGAAGATGAAAAGACAATAGCTCTTGACGGAAAAAAATATGACTTTACGGGTGACAGCGTTACAATTGAGATTGAAAATCCGATAAACTGGACACCTGAAAATCCGCATTTGTATTACTTCACACTTACAAGCGGTGAGGATAAGGTTGACTCATATTTCGCACTTCGTATAATTACTCTTGAAGAAAGAAATTCAAAGACATACATCTGTCTTAACGGTGAACCCTACTTCTTCAACGGCCTTTTAGACCAGGGCTATTACTCCGACGGAATTTACACACCTGCAAGTCCTGACGGATATCTTTATGATATAAAAACAATGAAAGAATTAGGCTTTAATATGTTGAGAAAGCATATAAAAACCGAGCCGGACATCTTCTATTATTACTGCGACAAATACGGCATGGCAGTATTTCAGGATATGGTCAATAACGGAAAATACGATTTTATTTTGCACGGTGTTTTGCCGACCATGAGAATAAGAAAAGGCTTATATACCAAAGCAAGTGCTTTCAGACAGGAGCAGTTTGAAACGACCGCTGAAAATCTTATAAATACCCTCTACAATCACCCTTGCGTGTGCTATTATACGATATTCAACGAGGGCTGGGGTCAGTATAACAAAGCTGATGAATTGTATGACCGCTTCAAAAATCTTGACCCGTCAAGAATTTATGATACGGCATCAGGTTGGTTCAAAACCAAGAAGAGCGATGTTACAAGTGAGCATATTTATTTCAACAAAATCAGAATGAAGTCAGAAAAATCAAAAGCACTTGTGTTGTCGGAATTCGGCGGTTATTCTTACAAAGTTGAAAATCATTCATTTAATCTTGACAGAACCTATGCGTATGAATTTTACAGAACTGAAGAAAAATTCAACAAAGCATTGAAAGACCTTTATATGGATGAAGTAATTCCGATGATAGATAAGGGACTTTGTGCACTTGTGTTCACACAGGTCAGCGATGTTGAGGATGAAACAAACGGACTTTTAACCTATGACAGACAAGTTTTAAAGGTTGATAAGGCTATGATGCAGAATATCGCAGAAGAGATGAATAAAAAATTTGAAGTATCAACGAGGGAAGAAAAATGAAAATCGGAATATTTACGGATTCGCACTATTCATCAAGAAAACCTATAACAATAGGGCGTGACAGAAGCAGGTCGCTACAGAAAATAAAAGAAACATACGAAGTTTTTGAAAAAGAAAAGTGTGACCTTGCAATATGCCTCGGCGACCTTACAGACGAAGATGATACCTATGAAAAAGAGGTTGAAAACCTCCGGAAAATTTCAGAGGTTATGAAAAATTCAAGTGTACCTACGATGTGTGTTATGGGAAATCACGATGCCTTTGTCTTCACGGTTGATGATTTCTACAAGCTGTTAGGTGAAGAATTCAGACCTGAAAATAAAACCTTCGATGATGTAAATTTAGTTTTTGTTGATGCTTGTTACTTTAAAAGCGGTGAGCATTATATGCCCGGAGATTCAGATTGGAGAGATACCTTTTATCCGCACACAAAAGAACTGAAAGAGCATCTTTCAACGCTTGAGGGCAAGACTTATGTTTTTATGCATCAGAATATCGACCCCGGTTGTGATGTGTCACACAGACTTGCAAACGATGAAGAAATCCGAGGTATTCTTGAAAACAGCGGTAGTGTAAAAACTGTATATCAGGGACATTATCACTGCGGAAACAGAAATGAAGTTAACGGGATCCGATATGTTACACATATAGCAATGTGTTCAAATGAGGATGCCTATATCATTGACGAAATTTAAGAGGTGAAAAAATGAAGATATCAACAGAAATTCAGACGACTGCAAATCATGTCGGTTTTGAAAAGGCAGTTGAATTAGTAGGAAAAGCGGGTTTTGATGCATGGGATTTTTCTATGTTTGATATGGCGAGATATGATTGGCAAGAGAAAAAATTAAAAGACCTCGGCAATCCTTTGGCAGGCAATGATTATCTTGCTTTTGCAAGAAAGCTCAAGCAGATAGGACTTGATAACGGCATTGTCTGTAATCAATCACACGCACCGTTTCCTGTTGAAATTCCCGAAATCCGTTCATATATGAAACGCGCAATTGAGTGTACCGCAGAAGCAGGCGGAAGTATTTGCATAATACATCCGTATAATAATGAAGGTCCCGAGAAAAATGCGGAATTTTACAATGACCTTTTACCTTTTGCAAAAGAATGCGGTGTTAAAATCGCAACGGAGAATATGTGGAATTGGAGCAAGGAGTTAGGACATTCCGTTTTTGCTGCTTGTGCAACACCCGAAAGCTTCAATGCACATTTAGATGCGGTTAACGATGATTATTTAGTAGCTTGTCTTGATATCGGTCATGCGGAGATGTTAGGGTCTGATACGACGGCGGCTGAAATGATAAAGGCTTTGGGTTCAAGATTGAAGGCACTTCATATTCACGATAACGATAAATTGCATGACACCCATCAGATACCGTTTTCGATGAATGTTGATTTTGTGCCGATAGTAAATGCACTTAAAGAAATAAATTATGACGGTTATTTCACTTTGGAAGCGGATAAGTTCCTGAAAGATTATACAGAGGATAATGTTTTTGAGGGAGTTAAAGAATTAGCCGCAGTTGCAAGAAGATTGGCTGATATGTTCGAGGGAAAATAAGTATGAAAATAATTGCAAGTGACTATGACGGCACTCTTAACAATCACGGCGGAGTGACTGACGAAAAAAGGGCTGCAATAAAAAAGTGGCGTGAAGCGGGAAATCTTTTCGGATTAGTCAGCGGAAGAAGTCCCGACGCATTACCGGGAATACTTGAGGAAAATCCGTTCGACTATGATTTTTTCATAGGCTATAACGGCGGTATCATTGTTGACTCTGACGGAAAAATACTCTTTGAAAATAAATGTGACGGCAAGCTGATAAAACCCATTATCAGAAATTTTCTTGATTGGGGCTCGCACAAAGCTTTTGTTCATTCAAATGAAACTTACTTTTTAACACCTGAAAAATCAGAGAAATATCCCGATGCAATTTTGTTTGAAGAATTACCCGAATTGGAATACTTTAATCAGCTTACGGCAATTTTTCCGCTAAAAGAGCAGATGGAATCGAGTGCAAAGAAGATAGCGGAGCTTTTCGGAGAATACATCAATCCTTTGCGAAACGGCAGGGTTACAGATGTGGTTCCCAAGGGCATTGACAAGGCTCAGGGCATATACAGATTTATGAAGCTGAAAGGCATTGATTATGATGATGTAATTACAATAGGTAATGACATGAACGATTATTCAATGATAAATGAATTCAATTCCTATGCGGTGGAAGATGCCACCGATGAAATACTGAAAGCGGCAAAGCACATTACATACGATATCGTTTCACTGATAGACGCAGAAATGGCAAAATGATTTGCATTGGTTTATTTCCTTTACAGAAAAGGGAGCTGTAAAAAACTGATGTTTTTTACGGCTCCTTAGTGTTTTTAATAATATGTTGTTTTTTAAAATTTTTTTCAAAATTTGTCGATTGGGAAACAAAAACTATTGATTTATCAAGCGAAAAAGTGTTATAATGTAAAAATAAAATGGGAAGTGTTTTTGAAGCGTGAATTTACGGGGGGAAAAACAAAAAACCGCCGATAAAACAGCGGTTCTGATATTTAAAACATAAGCTTGATAAGAGTTCCGTTTGAGAACGCATCTTCAAACCCAAAGATAAAAAAGAGAACATAAAACATTATTACAGATAATATCGTGACAGCAAGGATAATCCAGGCTATTATAGTCAGAGTTTTAATCTTTGAAACAAAGGTATTTGCTTTGCGTATATCATTATAGCTCAAGGCATTTTCGTATTGAACTCTGAAAGAGAGAGCGATAGCCGAGAGGACAATTGACGGAGTTGCACCAAAGATAATTGACAACACAAGACAACAGATAACCCAGCCCTTACCGACAGCCTTTTTTAAGGCTTCATACGGACTGAAAGGTGACTGAGGCATGGGCGGTGTTGTTGGTGCAGGTGGTGTAACGGTCTGATGAAAATATACGGTTGACGGTTCGGAATTAACAGGAGGAGTGTAAGTCATAGGCTTACCGCATTGCTCGCAAAACTTTGCGATATTCTGATTATTTTTACCGCAATGGTTACATATCATAAAATTTACCTCGCATAATTTTTAATTTAGCTTGGTTTGATTATATCATACGGATATAAATATTGCAAATATACACTTTTAATTTAACAAAAACTTAACTGTAAATATATAAACAGTTTAAATATTCAGCAAATACAACGAGGTGACAATCATGGACAAAAGAGGATTACATGAGGAATGTGGAGTATTCGGTATTTATTCTGCAGGTGATATCAATGATATTGCTCATGAGGTGTATTACGGACTTTATGCTTTACAGCACAGGGGTCAGCAAAGCTGCGGTATTGCAGTGAGTGACAGAGGTGTTGTTGATTGCTATAAAGAAATGGGACTTGTAGGTGAAGTTTTTGACGACGAAAAACTCAGTCACCTCAAGGGTCAGATGGCAATAGGTCATGTCCGTTACTCAAAAGCAAGTGAGAGTAATAATGAAAACAGTCAGCCTTTGGTTTTGAGATATTCAAAGGGTAGAATTGCTATAGCTCACAACGGCAGTCTTATCAATGCCGAAGAAATCAGAAATGAATTATCACATGACGGGGCGATGTTCCAGACACAGACTGATGCGGAATTGATTGCACACATTATCGCACACGAAAGACTTAAGGTCCACTCTGTTGTAGATGCGGTTATAAGTGCAATGAAGAAGTTAAACGGTGCATATTCAATTCTCGTAATGAGCCCTCAGAAGCTTGTTGCTGCAAGAGATCCCATGGGCTTCAGACCTTTGGTTCTTGGTAAAAAAGGCGACTCCTATGTATTTGTATCGGAAACAACTGCACTTGATGCCATAAGTGCAGAATATGTCCGTGACATAGAGCCGGGCGAGGTTGTGGTCGTTGACAGCGAAGGCTTGAGAAGCTATAAGGATAACTGCACAGGTAAAAGAGGTATCTGCATTTTTGAATATATTTATTTTGCCCGCCCTGACAGTACGATTGACGGCATAACAGTTCATGACGCAAGACTTAAAGCGGGTGAAATCCTCGCAAGACGCCACCCCGCAGATGCAGATATGGTTATAGGTGTTCCTGACTCGGGACTTGATGCGGCTATCGGTTACGCAAAAGAAAGCGGTCTGCCTTACGGAACCGGATTTGTCAGAAATAATTACATCGGCAGAACTTTTATCAAACCTAAGCAGTCCGAAAGAAGAAAGAGCATTGATATCAAGCTTCATGTAATCGAAGAAAATGTTGCGGGCAAGAAAATTGTAATGGTTGATGATTCTATCGTAAGAGGCTCAACCTGTGCAAATATTATCAGAGAGCTCAAAGAAGCAGGTGCTGCGGAGGTTCATGTAAGAATAGCATCACCGACAATTCATTGGCCGTGTTATTATGGCACGGATATTCCGACAAGAGAAGAGCTTACAGCAAACCACAATACGGTTGAAGAATTATGCGAAATCATCGGTGCGGATTCATTAGGCTTCTTGGCAAACGAGGATTTATTCGAGCTTATGCAGACTAAGGAAAAAACTTTCTGCGATGCTTGCTTTACAGGTAATTACCCCACAAAAATTGATTGATGGGCAGGGCTTAAATTGCTTAAAAAGATTTTAAACAAGGAAACAATTTTATACTTGGTTTTCGGAGTGTTGACTACTGTTGTAAACCTTGTTTCGTTCAAGTTTTTGAATATAGTTCTGGGAAAAGATTTGTATCTTGTTTCCAATGTCATTGCGTGGTTTATATCGGTAGTATTTGCATTTATAGTAAATAAGCTTTTTGTTTTTGAAAGTAAAAGCTGGGAAGTCAAATCAACACTCAAAGAAATCGGAAAGTTTTTCTCCGCAAGAGTGTTTTCGCTTGTTGTTGAGGAAGTCGGCTTGTTATTACTTGTTGATGTAGCGGGACTTAAAGATTTTACCCTGAATTGGATTGAAAGCTTCCCGATAAGCGGTGAAATGATTTCTAAAGTCATACTTGCCGTTATAGTGGTGATAATGAACTACTTTTTCAGTAAGTTTTTCATATTCGGAAAGGATAAGAAAAATGAAGAATAAATTTGACGGTGTATTGTTTGATTTTGACGGTACAATTGCCGATACAAGCAGAGGCATCTACAACGGCTTTGATTATGCACGCAGAGAGCTCGGATACAGAGAATTGACAAAAGAAGAATTATCAACGGTTATCGGACCGCCGTTGTTCGGTTCCTTTAAAGAATTCTATCAGGTTGATGATGCGGCGGCACACGAGCTTGTTGCAAAATACAGAGAATATTATTCTGTTAAGGGTATATTTGAAATCGAGATGTATAAGGGTATAGATAAGCTCTTTGCTGATTTGAAAGCAGCCGGCATAAAGATTGGTGTTGCAACCGCAAAGCCTCAGAATTTTACGGAAAAAGCATTGAAAAAGCTTGGTATTGATAAATATCTTGATACAATTGTCGGACCTGATTTTAACAATATATCTGACAGTAAAGTTGAAATAATAAAAAAAGCCCTTCAAAACATCGGAACATCTCCTGACAGAACCTGCATGGTCGGGGACAAGAGATACGATATTGAAGGTGCAAAGAATATAAAAATAACCGGCGTTGGCGTTCTCTATGGCTTCGGTAGCCGTGAAGAGCTTGAGAACGCAAATGCCGATTATATAGTTTCAGATGTTGATTCTTTATATAAATATTTACTTGGGGATTCTCATAAATAGAATTCCCAATGTGTTTTTACCGCAGTGGGAGGTTATGGTACAACCTGCCTTTGCGAGGACAACCTCATCAAAGTTGTATTTCTCTTCAACGGCGGATTTTACGGCAGAAATCTGTTCTTCATCAACGCCGGTAGAAACAATTACAACTCGGCTGAAATCTATATCGTCATACTCGGAAAGCTTATCCAAAGCATAACGAATCTGAATATCATTTGTTTTACCTCGATATTTTTTTGAAATCTGCAAAGCACCGTTTATCATATCAATACTCGGCTTGATGCTGAACACATTAGCACCGAAAGCGGCAAGAGCAGAACAACGACCGCCTTTACTCAAAAACTCAAGGTCGTCAAGCACAAAGCTTGTCACAACAAAATCGGTGAGTTTTGTAACTCCTTCGGCAATTTCAGAAGCGGATTTTCCGTTATCACGCATTTCAGCTGCTTTTAAAGCTAAAAGAGAAATCGAGGTCGTCAGATGTCGACTGTCTACGACAAAGACATCTTCAAGATTATCTGCAGCAATGACTGCATTTCTGTGAGTGGAAGAAATTTCTGAGCTCAGACTTAAGTGGACAACTGCAAGACCTTTATCGGTAAAGCCTCTGAAGAAATCCTCATACTCGCCGATAGAAATTGCGGAAGTTGTAGGAAGAATATGCTTTTCTTCAAAAATTCTAAAGATATCTTCAGGGAAAATATCCACACAATCGGAATAATTATTTCCATCGAGAATAATATGCAAAGGTATGGTACTTATATTGAATTGTTCGGCTAATTCTCTCGGTAAATCAGCCGGAGAATCTACGGTAATTGCTACCGATTTCATAGCAACCAAAGCCTTTCTGACTACAAATTGGAATATTAACACGGCCTTGTCGTAGCCTGACAAGGAGTGAACGAATCTCTTTATATTATAGCAAAGCTACAAAAAATTTTCAATATATAGGAGTATATAAATGCAAGAAAATTTTTATTACCAATATTATTATTGGAAGAAACAGGAAGACTTCAAAAAATCAAATATTTCAGCAATCAGAAAATGGGGACTTTTATCGGGAATATGTGTCCTTGTTTATATTGTGCTTGGAAATATAATTTCTTTGCTGATAGGAGCTACATCATTTTACGAGCTTTATACTCAGAATGATATAGTTCAGCACGCTGTTGAAATACTTATTTCGGTTTCATCTATATTCTTGCCGTTTTTTGTGCTTTCATTGGTGTATAAAAAAGGAAGTGTATTGAAAGGCATAAGCTTTTCGCTTCCGAAATCAAAGAAAACATTCTGGTTGCTTATAATGTGTGCTTTCGGAATGTGTATGCTTGCGAACTTTTTCTCATCATGGCTTGTGGAACTGTTATCTTTAGTCGGACTTTCACCTGACATGGGTGAACCGGATATAAATCCCGAGACAACTACTGCGGGCTTTATTATGAGTATAATAAAAATTGCTGTTGTGCCAGCACTTGTAGAGGAGTTTGCAATCAGAGGCGTTATGATGCAACCTTTGAGAAAATACGGTGACGGTTTTGCAATTATGGCATCGTCACTCATATTTGCATTGATGCACGGAAGTGTTGTTCAGGGTGCTTTTGCATTTTTGGTTGGTCTTGTCTTGGGATATGTTGCAGTTGCGACAGGTTCAATATGGACAGGAGTTTTAATCCATTTTATAAATAATTTCTTCGCGGTTATTATTTCGGGAATAGGCATATTGAATTTTACGGCAAGTAATATCGTTTATTGGATTATCGCAATTCCGTCGGCAATTCTGGGAATAATATTCACGATAAAATACTTTAAATCGGGCGAAGCTTATAAACTAAGCAAGCCGACGACATATTTGTCTGGCGGTGCAAAATTGAGAGCGTTTATTTCTGCTCCTACCATAATAATATCAATAATATTTTTAGGAATAACTGCAATAATAGGATTGGTGTAAATATGGATTTTATGAACGAAGCTTTACGCCTTGCCGACGAAGCGGCAAAAGAGGGCGAAGTGCCTGTTGGTGCAGTTGTTGTGAAAGGCGGTAAAATTGTCGGCACGGGCAGAAACAGACGAGAATACGGTAAAAATGCCCTTGCTCACGCCGAGATAGAAGCTATAAACAACGCTTGCGAAAATCTGGGCGGTTGGCGACTTTTCGGTTGTGATATTTATGTCACCTTAGAGCCTTGTCCCATGTGTGCGGGTGCGATAATAAATTCGAGGATAGAGAATGTATATTTCGGTGCCTATGATAAAAAAGCAGGCTCTTGCGGTACGGTTGTAAATCTTTTTGATTTTCCGTATAATCACAAGCCTGAGGTCTACGGCGGTATACACGAAGAAGAGTGTTCTAAGAAACTTAGTGACTTTTTCAAAAAACTGAGGGAGAAAGCTTAATGCACTACATTCCGTTTAATTCAAGGAACAAATTGCATAAAGAAAAATTCGGTGCGATGGGCGAGGGAGAAACCACATATTTCAGAGTGGTTTTACCTCGCAGACTTCAATGCAGCGGTGTTACTTTGGTTATACACAGAGATGATAATTATGAATTTGAGTATATACCCTTTGAGTGGGACGGTATGCAGGGTGACAATGAAGAATGGTGGAAAGCAAGCTATACAACGAAGCAAGCAGGACTTTATTGGTACAGGTTTGAATATATGACCCCGTGGGGGAAATGTCAGATTACCAATGTCGGCAATTCAGTAGGGTCGTTGTCGCCGAATGGCGAGGATTGGCAGCTGACCGTATATGACAGAAGTTTTAAGACGCCCGAATGGATAAAAGGCGGAATAATATATCAGATTTTCCCCGACAGATTTAATTTCTCGGGCGAAGAAAAAACTGATGTGCCGAAAGACAGAGTTTTAAGGTCAGACAGAGGTTGTCCCGAGTTCAGACCCATTGACGGTATAGTAAAAAACAACGACTTCTTCTGCGGCGATTTGAAAGGTATAGAGCAAAAACTTGATTACCTGAAAGCATTGGGTGTAAGTTGTATTTACCTGAATCCGATTTTTGAAGCTCACTCAAATCATCGCTATGATACGGCGGATTACATGAATATTGACCCGCTTTTAGGTGAGGAAAAGGATTTTGAAAATCTTATAAAAGAAGCTGAAAAGCTTGGAATTAAAATAATTCTTGACGGAGTGTTCAGCCACACGGGTGCTGACAGTAAATATTTCAATAAAAATAACAGATATAAAGAAATCGGAGCATACAACTCAAAGAACTCCGAGTACTATTCGTGGTATAAATTTGTAAATTATCCCGACAAGTACGATTGCTGGTGGGGAATAAAAATCCTGCCCGAGGTGAATGAGTCGGACAAGGGATTTTTAGAATATGTTTTAGGCGAAAACGGTGTTGTTGAAAAATGGTTATCAAAGGGTATATGCGGTTGGAGACTTGATGTTGCCGATGAATTGCCTGATATATTCCTTGATAAATTGCGTAAAACAGTTAAATCCAAAAACTCTGATGCAATCATAATCGGCGAGGTGTGGGAAGATGCTTCAAACAAGTATTCTTACTCAAGCCGTCGCAGATATTTATTGGGCGATCAGCTTGACAGCGTGATGAACTATCCTTTTGCAAAAACAATAATGGATTTTGTCAGACAAGGTAAGGCAGAGGGCTTCCATGATAAAATATTAACCGTGCTTGAAAATTATCCGAAGCAGGTTGTTGATTCTCTCATGAATCACATCGGTACGCACGATACAGCGAGGGCAATAACCGTCTTGGCAGGTGAAAACGGCGACTTCAAGGATAAAGAATGGCAGAGCAGGCAAAGTCTTACCTCTGAGCAGAGAGCAAAAGGTATAAAGCTTATGAAAATTGCATCTGCAATTCAGTATACTCTCCCTGGCGTACCGTCAGTTTACTATGGCGACGAAGCGGGTATGGAGGGTTACTCTGACCCGTTTAACAGACGATTTTATCCTTGGGGTGAAGAAAATACCGAATTGCTTGACTGGTACAAATTGTTGGGTGGAATTCGTCATGAAAGCAAGGCTTTGAAGGACGGAGAATATAAAGCGGTGTCCGATATTTTGGGTGCAGTAGCATATATCAGAGAAGCTGAAGGCGAGAAGCTGATGCTTATAGCGAACAGAAACGAAGAAGAAATCACATATTATATGCCGCCCGAAATGCATTCAGGCAAGGTGCTTTGCGGCGGTGAAGATGTCGGAAACGGTAATGTGAGGATACCGCCGTTATCAGCAATTATAGTCAGATTACAGGAGAGAATATGAGCAGTCCGATTTATGATGCGATAAATAAATATCAGAGCAAAAGTATGAAAAAGTTTCACATGCCCGGTCACAAAGGTGCGTGCGAGGCTTTGCAACCGCTTGAGCATATTCTTAAATACGATGTAACTGAAATTCCCGATACGGGAAGCTTGTTTGATAATATAGGTCCTACAAAAGATGCTCAGGATATGGCAACTCAATTGTTTGAAACCAAAGGCACTTTTATGAGTGCCGGCGGTTGTACTCTGTGTATTCAGACAATGTTAAGACTTGTATGCCCAAACGGCGGAAAAGTCCTGATGAGCCGTGTTATACACAGAAGTGCAATAAATGCCATGTCACTTCTCAATATAACTCCTGTCTGGATTTACCCCGATGATTCTGCAGGTGAGTATTTTTCGGGCAGAATTACGGCAGACAGTGTCAGGGAGGCTATAAAAGAAAACCCCGATGTCAATGCCGTTTACATAACAAGCCCCGATTATTTCGGTGTAATAAGTGATGTGAAGGCTATATCGGAAGCGGCGGGGAATATCCCCGTAATTGTCGACAGTGCCCACGGTGCACATTTAGGATTTATTGACGGATTTTCTTCATCCGTTAAATCAGGTGCGGCTATGAGTGCAGAATCTGCACACAAGACCTTACCCGTATTGACAGGCGGTGCATGGCTTAATGTCGGCAGAGAAGAATACATCGAAAACGCGAGCGAAGCAATGGCACTTTTCGGCTCGACAAGTCCGTCATATCCGATTATGTTGTCATTGGATTTGTGCAGAGATTGGCTTGAAAATGACGGAAAAGCTTTACTTAATAAAACAGCGGAACGAATAAAAAAAATCAAAGAGCTGATACTTGACCTCGGCTTTAAAATTCCCCGGGGTTTGTGTGACCCGATGAGAATTGCATTTGTTGCAGAAAATTGTGACAATGTCGGAGACCAACTCAGAGAAAATATGATTGAACCGGAGTATGCTGAGGGGTCAACGGTTATAATTATACCGACTCCGTTTAATACCGAAGAAGATTTTAAAACACTCGAAAATGCGTTGAAAAATATTAAGTGTAACGGCAATACTGTTAAGTCATCAACAGAAATTTTTTCAGGAGTTCAGAAACTCACACCGACAGAAGCCTTATTAGCTGAAAAAGAGATTTCAGCAGTTGAAAATGCACTCGGCAAAGTATCCGCAGAAACACTTTGTCCGTGTCCTCCTGCGATACCTCTTGTTATGGCAGGTGAGGAAGTCGATAGTGCAACCGTGAAAAGATTGAAAGAAAATGGTTTTTCTCATTTAAGGATTGTAAAAGGTTAAAAAATATGATATAATACGATGATTAGGTTTACCCTTTTCAAATTCAAAAATATTGACAAACGGAGGGATAATTATGAAGCTTGTTATAGCAATTGTAAATCAGGATGACAGCAACAATGTTACCAACGGAATAACAAAGGCGGGTTTTTACGCAACTAAATTACCGACAACCGGCGGATTTATGAGAGCAGGCAATGTTACAATTCTCATTGGTGTTGAAGATGAAAAAGTTGACGAAGTAATTGAAATCGTCAAAACATATTCAAGCGAAAGAACAGAGCTTGTTTATCCCATGTTACCGGGCTCGGTTATTGCACCCGCAGTTAAAGTGAATGTCGGCGGTGCAACAATATTTGTATTGGATGTCGAGCAGTTTTATAAAATATGAGAAGCATTGATATAAAGCTTGAAAGCGGTACTATGCCGTCAGCCGTTATAATTGAACGGTCAACCGAAGAAAAAAGATTAGAAACTGCAAAGTATATTGCAGCAGCTCTCGTTTGCGAAAGTGATGCAAAAAAGCCTTGCGGTACTTGTATGGCGTGTGTGAAGTCGGAAAGTGACAACCACCCGGATATATTCATAATGGATTCTTCACCTGACCGCAAGCTTATAAAGGTTGATGAAATCAGAGATATCCGCAACGATGCTTACATATTACCGAATGAAGCATCAAAGAAAGTATATATTATCCCTAATGCGGGACTTATGAATGAGCAGGCACAGAATGCACTTCTTAAAATCTTTGAAGAGCCGCCTGAGTATGTTTGCTTTATCCTGACGGATAAGTCGAGAAATTCATTTCTTGAAACAATCCGTTCAAGGGCGATGATAATTGACCTCGGTCAGGAAGATAAGCCGCAGAAGGACGAAAAAGCCGTTAAATCAGCTGTTGAAATGGCGGAAGCCCTGACAAAGCCTTATGAATTAGCTTTGATGGAAGTTACCAAGGTTTTTGAAAAGGATAAAACAAAGGTGCTTTTAAAAAACACACTCGCAGAGCTTGTGTTGATTTTCAGAGATGCGGCGGTGTATAAAATGGGTGCACAGTCGAATGTTTCCGAAGCACCCGAAACTGCAAAGCTGCTTGCGGAAAGACTGACCGTTAATAAAATTCTAGCATTGATTGCCGCAGCAGATAAGATAGTTGAGGCGATAGAAAGAAACGGCAACAATAATTTGATTTTAACAAGATTGTGTTCAACTCTGCGTTCAGCAGTTGAGCATTGATACGGAAAGGCATAAAAATGGCAGAAGTAATTGGTGTAAGATTTAAAACTGTCGGCAAGGTTTATTATTTTGACCCGGCAGGAACACAACTTAAAAAGGGTGACTATGTAATAGTCGAGACCGCACGAGGAATTGAATGCGGTGAGGTTGCTCTTGAGAATAGTATCGTTGATGAGGAAAAAATTGTTAAGCCTCTCAAAACGCTTGTCAGAAAAGCCACGGATGACGATATTAAAAAGTTCAAAGAGAATAAAGAAAAAGAAAAATCAGCGGCAGTTATCTGTGAAGAAAAGATTGCGAAAAATAATCTTGAAATGAAGCTTGTCGATGTTGAATATGCATTTGACGGCAGCAAAATTCTTTTCTACTTTACCGCAGACGGCAGAGTTGACTTCAGAGAGCTTGTCAAGGATTTGGCAGGTGCCTTCAGAACCAGAATTGAGCTTCGGCAGATAGGTGTTCGTGATGAATCCAAGATGATTGGCGGGCTCGGAATCTGTGGCAGACCGTTTTGTTGTAACACTTTTATGGGCGATTTTCAGCCTGTTTCAATTAAAATGGCAAAGGAGCAAGGGCTTTCTCTCAACCCTGTAAAAATCAGCGGTACTTGCGGAAGACTTATGTGTTGTCTTAAATATGAACAACCCGCTTACGACCATCTTTTGAAGATTACGCCTAAAAACGGTGCGATAGTGAATACATCGGAGGGCAAGGGTACTGTGGTTGATGTTAACCTTTTAACCGGTATTTTAAAGGTACGCCTTGATAATAACCCGGATGGATTGCCGCTTTCGGTACACAGAAAGAATGTTAAGGTTATAAAAGATTCAAAGATTAAAATAGCCAAAGAAGAACTTGATGCACTCAAAGATATTAACGATTAACAGACGGTTCTGTGTCTGAGGTCGATATTACGAAAGGAATGTAGGATATGAATTCTGATTTATTACAAATTCCGAAAAGAATAAAAGAGCTTCGTGAAATATTAGAAATTGATGTTGCGGAAATGGCAAACGGTCTTGCAATTTCCGAAGCTGAATATGAAAAACTTGAATCGGGTGAAAAAGATATCCCGATAAGCATATTATATAAAATTGCCGAGATGCTCGGTGTTGATGCAACAGTACTTATGACAGGCGATGAGCCCAAGATGGGTGCGTATACGGTTGTCCGCGGAGGTCACGGTGTTAAGGTTGACCGCTATGAGGGTTATTCCTTTGAGAGCCTTGCATACAATTTCCGCAACAGAAGCATGAATCCGATGCTTGTTACACTTAACAAAAAAGACGAGCAGCCGCATCTTGTATCCCATGGAGGACAGGAATTTAATTTCGTCACAATGGGCGAAGTCAAGGTAACGGTCGGCAGAAATTCTTTTATCTTAAAAGAAGGCGACAGCATATATTTCGATCCGTCATTGCCTCACGGTCAGGAAGCGGTCAGCGAAGTTACAAAATTTATCACGGTAATCAATGAATAATACAGAAAAACTGTATGGGGTGTTAAAATGAATGAGATTATAAAGCGATATTGTCCTCGATTTGAGTTCGACTCATACGAGGACATGAAAGAAAATTTTAAAATAAATGTTCCGGATGATTTCAACTTTGGTTTTGATGTCGTGGCAGAATGGGCAAAGTGTGAACCTGAAAAGCTTGCTTTGGTGTGGACAAATGATGATGAAGAAATGAAGAGCTTCACCTTCAAAGAGGTTGATGATGCATCAAACAGAGCTGTTAATTTCCTCAAAGACCACGGAATTAAAAAAGGTGATCATGTTTTACTCATCTTAAAACAAAGACCCGAAGTGTGGTTTTTGATGGTTGCTTTACATAAGCTCGGAGCAGTTGTAATTCCCGGGTCATTCCAGTTAACACCGCATGATTTGGTTTACAGAATGAATGCTGCTAGTGTAAAAATGCTTATAACAACAAATGACGCGGATATTGTTGATAACGCAAAGAACAGCTTGCCTGAATGTAAGAGTGTGGAGCATTATGTAACAGTTGGTGGTGCACCCGTTGACGGTGCAATCGACTACAGAAGTGTCATCAATAATTATAGCGATAAGTTTGAAAGACCTACAGGCGAAGAAGCAACAAAGGTAACAGACACAATGCTTCTTTATTTTACATCAGGTACATCGGGAATGCCTAAAATGGTACGCCATGATTATTCATCACCCTTGGGTCAGACAACAACTGCGAAGTTCTGGCAATGTGTTCAGGAAAATAAAATTCACATGACTCAGACAGATTCAGGTTGGGCAAAATTTGCATGGGGCAAGATTTACGGTCAATGGATTTGCGGTGCCGCAATCGGTGCCTATGATACAGAAAAGTTCAAACCTGATACAATGCTTGCTGCTATGGAAAGAATCAGACCCACTACATTCTGTGCCCCCGCAACTATTTACAGAATACTTATAAAAGAAGATTTATCACAGTATGATTTCTCATATATAGAGCACGCGAGCTTAGCCGGTGAGCCTCTCAATCCCGAGGTTTTTAATCAGATTGAAAAACAGACAGGCTTGAGAATTTATGAAGGATTCGGTCAGACAGAATCTTCTGTACTACTCGCAAACTATCCTTGGGTTGAAATTAAACCCGGCTCAATGGGTAAACCCGCACCGATTTACAATATTGATTTGCTTGATGAAAACGGCAGACATTGTGAAGACGGTGTAGTCGGTTCAATCTGCATTAAGGTTGACGAAGGTCACCCGACAGGACTTTTCAGAGAGTATTGGAAAGACCCTGAGGCAATGGAAAAAAGCTTTAAATTCGGTTATTACAATACGGGTGACACGGCTTACAGAGATGATGAGGGTTATTATTGGTTTGTTGGTAGAAATGACGATGTTATCAAATGCTCAGGCTACAGAATCGGACCTTTTGAGGTTGAGAGTGCATTGATGGAGCATCCGTCAGTTCTTGAATGTGCCGTAACCGCGTTGCCCGACCAGATAAGAGGTCAGGTTGTTAAGGCTACAATTGTTCTTGCGAAAGGCTTTGAGGAATCTGAGGAGCTGAAAAAAGAGATACAGAATCATGTTAAAAAGGCAACGGCTCCGTATAAATATCCGAGAGTTATCGAGTTTGTAAATGAGCTTCCTAAGACCAGCAGCGGTAAAATTATGAGAACCGCAATCAGAGCGGCTGATATGCAAAAGCTTAATAATTAGTAAATTTTGCAATATTTTAATAAAAGTTTGAAAAAATTTATATAAACTATTGCAAAAAAAAACAAAACAATGTATAATGGCTGTAATAGGGAGGTTTTTCTGATGAAAAGATTTTTTGTAAAGACAAAAAAACTCACCGCAGTACTCATCACAATAGCTGTTTTGTGCAGCTTGTGTATAACAAGTTTGGCTGCAAGTATTGTTGTTGCTAACACAGAACCCGGTATCGTCGCTGCAGATAAGGCGCAGATTACGATTGATAATGAAAATATGCTCATTATTGGTGTTCGCGAAGGAATTTCAAGTCTTGAAGGCTTAGTTGAAATTGCAGGCAACGGCAGATTAGTTTATTCAGACAATGGTGCTTTCAGCAAGGACACAACCGTAAGTGTTTACAATTCTTCTTATACAACTTGTTATGGTGTTTACGGCATTGTTTTCCGTGGTGATGTTGATCGCGACGGTGCAGTGGATCAGGACGATATTGATGCTATCGCTTCAGTTGCAACGCTCAAGACAAATGTTGACTCAGACAAAGTTGTGTATGCAACAATGGATGTCAATGCTGACGGATATATTGATGTTCAGGATCTCTTATTTGCAAAGGCTATCTTTGATGGTGTCGAAATAGAAGAAGAAGTTCCCGAATATGACGGCGGAATTGACGAAGATTATTGGGGCGACATTTAATTAAATCTCAAAACTGAACAGTAAAATTGACGGCACACTATGCGGTGTGCCGTTTTTCTGTGTTAAACAATAATGAGCTGTAAAAAAACTTTCGTTTTTTTACAGCTCATTTTTAGGGGATAGGAAAAAAAGATGAAGAACGGACAAACCGAGCAAAATCAAGGCGTAAGGCTTGATTTTGTTTGCCCGAAGGCGTACAGAGGTACGGCGAG
>JAZQHB010000081.1:0-42841 GCA_045540355.1 Acutalibacteraceae bacterium
GGTGATGTCAGAAAAGCAATGAACTCGGTTGAGCTTTGCGTGCTTTCAACAAAGCCCGATGCGGAAGGTACGCTCAACATCACGCTTGAAACTGCAAAATCACTTACACAGAAAAGTGCAATGAAATATGACCGTGACGGCGACGAGCACTACGACATTGTATCGGCTTATCAGAAGTCGATGCGAGGCTCTGATCCCGACGCGGCTCTGCATTACCTTGCAAGGCTTCTTGATGCAGGCGACCTGCCGTCAGCGTGCAGACGGCTTGTGGTCTGTGCGGCGGAGGATGTAGGACTTGCTTATCCGATGATAATGCCGATTGTCAAATCCGCGGTTGATATCGCAATGATGGTCGGCTTGCCCGAGGCAAGAATCCCCCTCGCGGATGCGGTTATAATGGTCTGCAACGCACCGAAATCCAATTCGGGCGAAGCGGCGATAGATGCCGCACTTGCAGATATCCGAAAGGGAAAAAGCGGCCCGATTCCCCGTCAGCTTCAGAATATGCACTATGACGGCGAGGATAACAAAAACAAGGGCCAGTTCTATATCTATCCCCACGATTACGAGAACCATTGGGTACAGCAGCAATATCTGCCCGATGCTATCAAAAACGCAAAGTATTATACCCCCGGTGACAACAAAACCGAGCAGGCGTATAAGGAATATTGGGATAAGGTAAAGAAGAAAAAGTGAAAAAAATGAAATATCAACATATACAAAGAATTTATAAACGACCTATATTTATGAAACGGGGAAATCACTGTTGCCCGATCTGTGGTGGAGAATTAAAGAAAATCAAAGTTTCCAAGATTGTTAATTCTGAATCCGAAGAAGCAAAGGATTGGGATTTTTCATCAGGTGATGTTTATATGTACGGTGATGTAAAGTTTATTTGGACAGAGTTTAGTTGTGAAAAGTGCGATAGAAAATTTTCTGTGGATGATGTATACAATGCAGAAAGAGAACTTAAAAGAGCTAAACGCCGAGCAACAAAGAAAATTGAAAGAAAATAGAGAATAAAAAATGAAAAGAGAAAATGAAAAGCATAAGTTTATAAACAAATGCTGGTATCTGTGGCTTGCAGTCAGTCTTATCTCTTTTATAGCCGCCGGTTTTATCAGCTATGCTGTGGGGCACTTTTATCTTTTGTATGCGTTAGGGGTAATCGCATTGCTTGATTGCGTTGTTATGCCCACACATTATGTTATGGATAACACGGGTATATGTGTTTATTACCTGTTCTGTATTAAAATGGAGTACCGCTGGCATAATATCTGGCACATTTGTATTGCATATAATCTTTCTCCGCGCAATATGCTTTACTATGGTAAAAAAATTGAATTCAGCGGAAGCGGAACGGGACCGAAAATTTTGGATTTTCTTGAAGTTGAGGTCTCATACAACCGCCGTGCAAAAGAGCTGATAGAAAAGTATACACAGACAGAAATAAATGACTACACTCTTGCGGGTGATATCAGAAATTTCAAAAAGAAAAGAGAGCAAAAGAAACTCAGAAAGCAAAACAGGCATCATAAGAAGAAAAAATAAATTTTAACTTTTGCCTAAGGCAAAAATATCACTCGCCGAATGGCGAATATCACATCTGCGACAGCAGATATATCACTGCAACGCGTGAGCGTTGCCACACGGGCCCGTAGCTCAGTTGGGAGAGTACTGCATTCGCATTGCAGGTGTCGTGAGTTCGAATCTCATCGGGTCCACCAACAAAAAAGTCCCTTTTGTCTACCAGACAAAAGGGACTTTTTGAGTGATGCGTTCCTTTCGGAACGAGATGCGCACTTCGTGCGTGATGCAGGTTTTTCCTGTGATGCACGCCTTCGGCGCGTGAACAGAACGCATCGCATCACCTATCACAGCAAAGCGACATCACTTATCACTATTTGCATCGCTGTATATAATATCTCGTCAGCGATATATCATTGAAAAGTACCGAATTATATGGTATGATTGTAAAAAAGGAGGTTTGCAAATGAGATTATATAGACCTGTTGGACAGGCAGAATTGGATTTAATTGCAAAAACGGATTACACGGAATATCCTCCAAGACTTCCCGAACAACCTATTTTCTATCCTGTTCTGAATGAAAAATACGCCCGAGAAATTGCAGAAAAATGGAATAAGAAATCTGCTGATTCGGGTTATGCAGGATATGTTACAACATTTGAAATTGACGACGCCTATATTTCTCGATTTAATATTCAAATAGTAGGAGCAAGTTACCACCAAGAGTATTGGATACCCGCAGAAGATTTGATGGAGTTTAATCGTCATATTATTGGTAAGATTGAAGTTCTCTGATTATTTACGCACCTAATCGCTTTTCTTACCCCCATTTACGCACCGTTATGCTTTTCTTTCGCAGAAAAAAGCACTTGCATTGCAAGTGCTTTTTTCATCTAAATCCGTCATTCTGACGGAAGAAATCTGTCTGCGACAGATGAAATCACTTCGTGATGAAATCCGACTTCGTCGGGATAAGGACGGATTTAATTTCATCTGCGAAGCAGATTTCATCCGTGCTTGCACGGATTTCGTCGCACGAGGTGCGATTTCATTGAAAAGTTCAACGGTTTGTGATATAGTAAAAATCAGGAGTGAATTATATGACAGAAAATAAGCTTGCTGATATGTCAACAGAATTTGCGATTCGAATATTAAAATTAACGGATAGTATAAAGGGCCACTATTCACTTTCAAATCAATTGGAACGAAGTGGTACGAGCATTGGTGCAAATATAAGAGAAGCAAAATATGCTCATAGTCGACCTGACTTTATTGCCAAATTACAAATTGCATTAAAGGAATGTTATGAAACAGAGTATTGGCTTGAAATTGCAGTCAAGGCAAATATTATCTCCGATGACATCGTAAAAGATATTTTTCACGATTGTGGTTCTATTCGCAGAATGCTCATCTCCTCAATCAACACAGCAAAGGAGAAAGTGAAATGAAAAAACACAAACCCAAAAAGAAAAGGGCTCTTCGCAATCCGCCGTTATCGTTTATTGATAATGCGATATATACAATTTCATTGGTTGTTCTTGCAATGCCGCCTTTTTTAGCAATGCTGACATTGCCTCTGATTCAAAGGTATTTTGTTTTTATAAACGATGCTTCCGTTGTTGCTTGTTATTCACGGGCTACACTTACCTGGGGAATCTTGTTTTTCTTGTTTCTTGCAGCAACTCCGATTGTCTGCATAGCTGCTCCTTACGGAAACAAAAAGCCAATTTTCGGAAACAAAAAGATTTCTTACGGAGTTTATCCGTGGCCGAGTGACTGTTATCCGAGGTTTGGAAAACGAGGAAGAAAACCTGTTTTAACGGAGAAAAAGAAGAAATCACTCAGAATAAAAATTATTGCGTGGTTAATAGTTTTTGTTATTCTCTTATCGTTAACACTGTTCGGAATGAACGGAAGAAAATGCTTATATGAAGATAACAGTATTACATACTACAATATGGCTAATAAAAGCTATGCTGAATATGATGCGGAAGACTTTTCTCATCTGAATATAAAAACCGGCTGGAAAAGAACCGGTAGTGCCCGTTCAGTTACGGGATATTGGTATTATGCAATAGAAATTGAAATGAAAGACGGCAAGACACTATGGCTTGATCATTCTGATTACAGATATGATTATAACCACGAAGAAACACTTAACAAAATGCTTGAAATTAAAAAGATTTTCAAATCGGATGAAATAACAATAGAAAAGGAAGATGTTGAAGTTGTTATTGATGAGCTCAACCTGAATGAAAAAGAAACGGCACTCATAAACGAATTATTTGAGATGAAATAAAATTATCCCCGTAATCTTTTTTGATTACGGGGATTGCTGTATTATCTAACTTTTTTAAACACCGGGATTATATCAAGCGGTGCTTGTGTTGTGATAGTCTGCTTGCCGTCGAAGATTTCATCTGTGTGTATGTTCTGCCATTTTCCGTCGGGGAGATAGACATTCCTTTCCGTCATACCCTCATAAAGCACAGGTGCGACGAGGTAATCACTTCCGAACATATATTGCTCTTTCCATTCCCAACAGTTTTCGTCATCGGGGAATTCATAGAACATTGTGCGGATAACAGGTGAGCCGTTTTTACTTGCCTCATCCATAACCGACTTAATATAATCTTTCATCTCAACACGAAGCATAAGGTATTTTTTGAGAATTTCATAAACTTCTTCGCCGTAGCTCCAAAGCTCGTTCGGTTGACCTGTTTCACAGAAACCGCCGCCGTGGTCTTTGTCTGAAAGTGCGGGGGTAATAACGGGTGTACGGAAGCCATGCATACGAAGATTGGGGCTGAAAGTTGCAAACTGGAACCAACGCACCAAAAGCTCCTTGAAATGCGGCCAATTAACATCTCCGTAGAAACCGCCGATATCCGATGACCACCACGGAATACCCGACATACCTATATGTAAGCCGGCAACAACCTGATCATAAAAGCTTGTGAAGGTTGACTTGACATCACCTGACCAGACTAAAGCACCGTATTTCTGACTGCCTGCCCAGGCACTGCGGATAAGTGATACCGCATCTTTTTCGCCTGCAGCTTTTTGTCCTTCGTAAATTCCTTTGACATGAAGCATAGGATAGATATTACTTGTTTCCAATGCCGTTCCTGCATAATAGCGATATTCGTTGTAGTCATAGGTACCGGGAAGCTCGGGCTCGCAAGCATCAAGCCAGAACAGATCAATGCCCTTATCAAAATAATTTTTCTTGACCTTATCCCATAAAAATGTTCTTGCTTCGGAATTTGTCGCATCGTAGAAAGTGGTTTTGCCGAGGAAGTGTTTTATAAGCTGGTCGCCGTGGTTTGCACGCATAAGCAGACCTTTGTCACGCAACTCTTTGTAGTTAATACTTTGCTGGTCAACCGTCGGCCATACGGATACCATACAACGAACGCCCATTTCATTAAGCTCTTTAACCATAGCCGCAGGGTCGGGCCAGTATTCGTAGTCAAAATCCCAATCACCCTGACGAATCCAATGAAAGTAGTCAATGATAATTACATCAAGCGGCAGACCTCTTTTTTTGTACTCACGAGCGACGGATAATACCTCTTCCTGGGTACGGTAACGGAGCTTGCTTTGCCATAAACCTAAAGTGTTTTCGGGATATTCGGGTGCTCTGCCCGTAACCTCGGTGTAGTTTTCAATAATCGCTTTCGGTGTATCGTCAGCGGTTATCCAATAGTCAATCTCACGGGTACTTTCTGCAATCCATTTAGTGTAGTTTGTGCCGAACATAACCTCACCAATGCCCGGGTGATTCCACAAAAATCCGTAACCCTGATTTGAAACATAAAACGGAATGGTAATCTGTCCGTTTTTCTGAGCAAGTTCAAGCACACAACCCTTTAAATCAAAGTTGCTTTGTTGATACTGACCCATACCGAAGATTTTTTCATTTTCAACTGCTTCAAACTTCTGTGTAAGTGAGTAATTGAATCCGTCCTGCGGTTTGTAATGACGACCGTATATCGGCATACAGTAAGCGTGGTCATTTGCTTCTTTGAAAGCACGGGTATATTCTTTTAAAATCTGTCTGTCATCACTGTAAAAGGTCAGATAACCTCTCATTGACACACGGCAGCGGATTTTTCCGTTTTGGATATCGGAATAATCATCATTGATTTCGATTTTTACCTTATCATGAGCATCGCAAGCTTCTAAAGCGTTGCGATTATCTGTAAACTCGTGGTTCATCGTAGCACGAACACGGAGTGCGTTTTTACCCCAAGCGGTAATTTCTAAAATTTCATTGCCGTTGCGGCAAAACAGCGAGTTTTCATTGGCATCAAAAAACATAAAAGACCTCCTTTTATTACATCGTCTTTTATGATATAATAGCTTATGGTAAATATTTTTTCAAGCGTAATTTAACAAAGGCGGTGATTTTATGCAGTTTTTAAAATATCCCGTACTTCTTATACACGGAATGGGATTCAGAGATAACAAGGTTATAAACTATTGGGGCAGAATACCGAAAGCTCTTGAAGAAATGGGTTGCAGGATTTATTACGGTTATCAGCAGAGTAATGCGGATATTGAAACCAACGGTCTGCACATCAAAAACCGCATCGAAGAAATTATCGCAGAAACAAATTGCGAAAAGGTCAATATCATTGCTCATTCAAAGGGCGGTCTTGATACGAGGTACGCAATTTCAACTTTGGGTGTTGGTGATAAAGTCGCATCACTTACAACGATCAGCACACCGCACAACGGATCTGTGACGGTTGATAAGCTTTTGAAATTGCCTGATTTTCTTGTACGGTTTGTCGGCTTCTGTACGGATTGCTGTTACAGAATAATCGGCGACAAAAATCCGTCATCGTACAAGGTTTTTCATTCGTTTACAACTGAAAAAGCCGTGGAATTTAATTTGAAAAATCCCGACGACCCGAATGTATATTATCAGAGCTATGCGTTTGTTATGAAAAAATGCTTCAGCGATATTTTTATGTGGTTTCCGAATTTGGTTGTAAGCTTTTTTGAGGGCGAAAATGACGGGTTGCTCACACCTGATTCCGTAAAATGGGCAAACTTTAAAGGCGTTTTCAGAGGAGTAGGAAACAGGGGCATCTCACATTGCGACGAAGTTGATATGCGAAGAAGAAAATTCAGCAGTAAAGGCGGTGAAGGCGTCAGCGATATAGTTGATGTTTATAAAAGTATCGCAGATGATTTGCATAATCTCGGATTTTAGATTGATTATTACAGTATGATGTGATATAATTGCTGAGATAACAAAAGGATACGGTGATATTATGACAAGCAAAGAAAGAGCAGAATTAAGAGCACAGGCAAATACACTTCAGGCACTTTTTCAGGTCGGCAAAGAGGGTGTGTCTGAGGGCTTGATAAAAAGCACTGAAGAAGCTTTGAAAGCAAGAGAGTTGATCAAGCTCAAGGTAATTTTGGATTTATGCCCTGAAAAGCCGAAAGAGGTTGCGGCTAAAATCGCAGAGGCTACAAACTCAGATGTTGTTCAGGTTGTCGGCGGAAGTATGGTGTTTTATAAATTCAATCCTGAGCTTCATGAGGGCGAGAAAAAGAAAAAGACTGACCCAAAGATAAAGCCTAATTCAAAAAAATACAGAAATAACAGAATTTAAGACGAATATGTCACAGGAGATGCAGAAAGTGATTTTGCATCTCCTTTTTTGTGCTGAATTATTATGCTTGAGAAGAAAAAAGTGTCATTATAACCAAAAAAACGACATATATTTTATAAAAAATGCCATTTTTATGCATTTTGGTTAACAGTTTGTTCATAAACTATTGAAATTTTAAATTGTTTTTTATATAATAGTGCGTAAGAGTGTTTGGAGTATCAAATGCTTGGAGAATAAAAATTTAAGGGGAAAAATAAATGGAAAAACAAAATTTAAAACCGTCAGTAGCAAAACCCTGGCTCCAATTCTTCACAAAGGAAGCAATTGAATCAGAAATCCCGAAAGACATACTTTACAACATTGTAAAAAATAACAATGAGGGTTATCATAATAACTACGCTTTAAACTACCTTGATAACAGAATTACTTATGGTGAATTCCTGGCAAAGGTTGAAGCTGCTGCAGCTTCATTCGAAAGCCTTGGTGTTAAAAAAGGTGACACGGTAATTTGTGCTTCAATCACAATTCCGGAAATGGCATATACTCTCTATGCTCTCAACAAAATCGGTGCAACCATGTTTGCGGTTGACCCCCGTATGACAGCACAGTTCCTTGAAGAAAAAGTTAAGGAATCAAAGGCAAAGGTTGTTTTATATGTTGATGTTTTCCATGACAAATTTGCTGAAATGTTACCGACCCTTGATGTAGCAAAGGTTGTTACTATCTCAATTTGCGATTCAATGCCTTTCTTCAAAAAGATGGTAGTTAAATCAAAATTGCCGAAGGTAGAATTTACAGATAAGATTGTTAACTGGAAAACTTTCTTGAGCTACGGCAAGGGCAAGACATCATCAAATGCAAAATACGGTGATAATGATGTTGCTGCTATCACACTTACAGGCGGTACAACAGGTACTCCCAAGGGTGTTATGCTTACAAATGACGGCTTCAATGCTGTTATGCATTCGTTCTTTAACTGTGGCGTTCCTTATACAAGAGATCAGAGATTCTTCAATATTATTCCTGCATTCTCATCTTATGGTATCGTAGCAAGCTTACACATGCCTCTCAGCCTTGGCTTGGAGATAGTCCTTGTTCCGAAATTTGACCCCGAAAAAGCAGGTTGGTACTTCAAGAAATACCGTCCGGCACACACACTTCTTGTTCCTGCAATGTATGAAAAGCTTATGAACAGTAAGGAAATGAAAGGCTTTGACCTCAGCTTCTTCTACACAGCAGGCAGCGGCGGCGACACAATGAACGAAGGTCTTGAAGATAAGCTCAACAACTTCCTCAAGAGCCACGGTGCACAGTTCCCGCTTTCACAGGGCTACGGTATGAGTGAGGTAAGCTCTGCAGCATCATGCAGTTGTAACGGTAACTTCAGAAGCCAGAGTGTCGGTTATCCGCTTCTTGCAACAACAATCGCTATATTCAAACCCGATACAACAGACGAAATCGGTTACAACGAAGTTGGTGAAATCTGCATTTCAGGTCCCACAGTTATGGCAGGTTATCTCAACAATCAGGCTGAAACAGATAATGTTATCAGAACACATCCCGACGGTACTGTATGGGTACACAG
Organism: Acutalibacteraceae bacterium; assembly: GCA_045540355.1. Lineage (GTDB taxonomy): Bacteria > Bacillota > Clostridia > Oscillospirales > Acutalibacteraceae > RGIG2945. The sequence goes on from JAZQHB010000081.1 coordinate 8,747, forward strand.
CGGTGACCTCGGTTATATGGACGAGGACGGTTATGTTTACATCAAGGGCAGAATCAAGAGAATGATTACCCGCTTTGACGGACATAAGGTATTCCCCGTTCAGATTGAAGACTTGGTAGGTAAGCATGAAGCAGTTGAGAGCTGTGCAGTTGTCGGTGTTAAAGACAGAACTCGTGCTCAGGGTCAGATGCCTCAGACATTTGTTAAGCTGAATCCCGGCTTTGATGCTGAAACAGTACGCAAGGAGTTGCTTGCTCTCTATGAAACAGACCTTGAAGAAAGAGGCAGACCGTTAGGTGTTGAGTTTGTTGATGAAATGCCTCATACAGGTATGGGCAAGATTGATTATAACAAGCTTGCTGAAGATTATGACAAGGCTTTAGACGCCGCAGGAAAATAAATTTTAATTTTACACTTTTTGTATAAAAATATTTCAGTATTACATGAAAATATAAAAAACTATTGCCAAATAGGAAAAAAAGGTGTATAATGATTGCCAATAAAATATTAACGGAGGAATTACAATGAAAAAGTTCTTACGCACACTCATTTCCCTTGCAGTTGTTACAGCAATGCTTCTTGGTATGGGCATCTGTGCATTTGCAGCAGAAAATGACAAACCTATTTACACATGTCTTGGTGACAGCAACTCAGCGGCTCACGGTCTTGACGGTTGGCACGAAAACAGAGTTCCCGTTCCCGGTGCTTATCACAGCATTATTGCTGAAGAATTAGGCTACGAACTCAAGCCTTTCGGTTCAGGCGGATATCGTACAAGTGAAATCCGTTATCTTATTGACCCCACATACGAAATGGATTGGGAATATGCAAAGATTTGTAACAGTAATGTTACAAAGGAATTTATGGATACATACAAAGATGCTTATTTCCAGGCAGTTGTTGATGCTGACCTTATCACAATCCAGGTTGGTGCAAACGACATCATGGGCGATGCATTAGGTTTTGCATTCTTGGGTTATGACGATCCGATTCAGTTCTTCGAGGATCTCAAAGTAAAGGTTCCTGCAGATTCTACAATCTTCTCAATTATCGAAACTATTGATTCACTTGCAAAAACATTAAAGTTAGTAACATCTTTATACAACAATATTCAGAAAAAATATCCTGTATTCCGTGAAGATTGGGATGCAATCATCAAGAGAATTTATGAAGTCAACCCCGATGTTGAAATTGTTGTATTGAGTGCAGTTAACTCATTCGGTAATGTTTCTTTCACAGGTTCATCTGTAAAGGGCGGCAAGATCTTTGATCTTCCGATCGCAAAGCTCAACAACTGGATTGCTTACGGTTCAGAATATGCTGATACATATAAGTTTGTTGATGTTACAGATTTCAGATATGCATCACTTTCGATGGCTGACGAAGATTTCTGGGCAACATATCTTCCGTTAGTACATCCCAACGCTGAGCAGCATGCACAGATCGCAGCAAGAGTTATCGATGTTATCGAAAACGACAAGCAGACAACTGCTACACCTGTAGAAGTTGCAATCGGCAAGGTATTATCAAAGATTATTTGGAGATAATTGAATCAAACTAAATCAAACACCGCACTCATTGAGTGCGGTGTAATTTTTTATGTATGAACTTTTAAAGCTCAACACCTAAAACAGAAGCTAAGTTTTTGCCGAGGATTTTTTCTTTCGATTCTTCGGGAATGTCGAGATTTTTGATTCTTTCAATTGCAGCCTTGGTATACTCAGCATTGTTATAGGGGAAATCGAGTCCGAAAATGCTGTTATCATCAGAAGTCTGCTTGAGCAAAATTTTCAACTGTTCATCGGATATTGACCATGCACCGCCGGAATTTTTGATTGTTGTCCAGCCTGCAAAAATTCTGCGGGGGAAGCTTCTTTTGTTGTTTACCATAACCGCAAGAGCTTCATTAAAATAACTGTAGCCGCCCATGTGCTCCATTGAGAAGTTGAGCTTGGGGAAGTTGTAAGCAACTTCGTCAAAAAGTTCGACTTTGTTATCTCTCAATCTGTTCCAATGAATACCTGAGTGGAATGAAATGAAAAGTCCTAATTCTTCACACTTTGCGTAAATTCTGAAAGCTTTTTCTCCGTCAATCTTAAGGTCTTGTGCCTGCGGATGAACTTTGATGCCCTTAAAGCCGTATTCGGCAATCTGTTCGATTTGTTCTTCGAAATTATCCTTGGTTTCATCGACTACACCAAAGCCGACAAATCGGGAATCATTCTTTATGTTTTCATAATTGTAGCGGTTTGTGTCCATTTCAAGTCCTGCATTTCTTATAAGCTTATTAAAGCAAGAAAATGCAACACATTTATCAATACCACATTCATCGAGATATCTTCTGAGTGAATCGTGGTCAGCCTCGGGTTTTATTTCTGTCGGGAAAGTGTGGGCATGGTTTGCAAAAATTTTCATAATTTTTTCCTTTCTATTTTTCAGTCGGTAAGATATATTCCTGAACTTTATTCAAAAAGTGTATATCACAGATAGCTTTTAAATAAACACCGTCTGCTCTGTATTCTTCTTCTAAAACAACGCTGTCAGACCGCACCTTTGCGGCAAGTCCGCCCTGATTATAAGGGAACAAAAGCTCAACGGTCATTCTCGTGGGAGGCATGGTTTTTGCTATTGTTTCAAGCAGTTCATCAAGACCGCTTTGATTTAAAGCGGAGATTTTAACCGCCTTACCGATTACGGGAATGTCGTCCATAAAGGGAACGAGGTCGCACTTATTAAGAACTGATATGATAGGCTTGTCTTCACAACCCAATTCGTGAAGAAGATTGTTTGTGACCTCAAGATGCTCTGCATATTCCTCGGAGCTGATGTCACATACATTGAGAATAAGTGATGCACTGACGGCTTCTTCAAGAGTCGATTTAAAGGCTTCGACAAGGTGATGGGGAAGCCTGCGGACAAGACCGACCGTATCAACGAGCAAAACCTTTCTGCCGTCGGGCAAGGTCAAGGCTCTTGAAGTGGGGTCAAGAGTTGCAAAGAGCTTATCTTCTGCAAGTACACCCGCATCGGTCAGGGCGTTCATAAGTGTTGATTTACCGGCATTTGTATAGCCGACAATCGCAACTGTTTCAACACCGTCTTTTTCTCTGCGTTTACGGTGCATTTCACGCCTTTGCTCAAGCTTTTCGAGTTCTTCTTCGAGTGAGTGGATTCTTCGTCTTATATGGCGTCTGTCGCTTTCTAACTTCGTTTCACCGGGACCTCTTGTGCCGATACCGCCGCCGAGACGGGACAGTGCAATACCCTTACCTGAAAGTCGAGGCAAGGAATAGCGAAGCTGTGCCAATTCAACCTGAACCTTACCCTCGCCCGAGCGAGCACGAAGTGCAAAAATGTCGAGTATAAGAGTTGTTCTGTCGATTGTTCGTACATCGCAGAAGTTTTCAATATTTCTCTGTTGTGACGGAGAAAGCTCACTGTCGAAGATAATAAGGTCAATTTCGTTAGCTTCACAGAATTCCTTTAATTCCTCAAGTCTGCCCGAGCCGATATAGGTCGCAGGGTCAGGCTTGGGGCGGTTTTGTGTCATTCTTGCAACTACCTCAGCACCCGCAGTTTTCGCAAGCTCCTCTAATTCATCAAGAGAAACATCGGGGTCGTATTCACCTGTATTAAGACATACGAGTATCGCCTTTTCGGGGACGATAATATTTTCAGTTAATTCCATAGCTTTCCTTTATAGTTGTTTTTCCTGCTTTCAAGGCAGTTTCTTTTCCGTTAAAAACAAATTTAGCATTTATTCCTTCGGATATTTCAATTTCAAAGTTGACTTTGCCGTTTGATTTTTCATAAGATACTGATATTTTGCCCGAAGCGGTTGTGATATATCCTTGAGCCGCGTCAAGACCGTCAACCAATTTGGGTGAGATTACAACATCCTTGTAGCAGGTTGAGTTTTCCGTCTGTGCAATACCCAAAAGATAAACAAAAAGATAATTTACAACTGCACCGAACATCGGGTGTGAGTGTGAATGTCTTGCATTCCAGTATTCATAAAGTGTGGTTGCATTCTGTGTCTTTGCCCAATAGAAAGAAGTCTTTTTCTTTGATGTGAGCAAATCAAATGCTAACTGTGCATCGCCGTGCTTAAAGAGGTTTCTTGTTACGATGTCTGTACCGAAAATACCTGTATCGTAGCAACCTTTTCTCTTGTAATTTCTGACCATGTTGTCGTAGGTTCTTTCATCACCCAAACCGATGTCAACCGCAAAAGCATTAGCACCCTGAATATTGTTTGCAAAATTGCCGGAGGCTTCATCAAAGTATGTATCAACAAGAGCTTTTTTCTTGATTTCAATTCTGTCTTCGGCAAATCTGATTATATCGTCTTTACCTAATATTTTTGCAATTTCAATAACCTCATAAAGAGATTTGATGTAGAAATAATTGTTTACAAAAGGCTCGGGGATAGCAATTTTAGTCGGTGTGCACCAATCTCCCAGACACCAGGCCCATGCCTCGTCTGAAGTGACAAGCTCATTTTCGCTGTGTGCTTCAAGGTAGTCGAAGTAGTAAAGCATCTGCGGAAGATATTTTTCTAAAATATCCTTATCACCGTAGTTTTTATAGAATACCCACGGTACATGGACTATCGCACAACCCCAACCGCCGGGACCGCCACCTGATGCTACCATAGGTGCGGTGTATTGGATGTGACCGCTGTTTCTGTCCTGACAGTCGGAGATATCCTCAAGCCATTTTTTATAGAATTTATATCCGTCAAGTGTTGTCATAGCGACATCGCAAGCAAGCTGACCGTCACCTGTATAACCTCTGCCCTCACGGTGGGGACAGTCTGACGGAATGGAACAATGCATATTTGCAAGCTGTGTTCTGATATATGATTCATAAAGCCAGTTGAGAGTTTCATCAGATGATTTGAAATCAGATGTAACGGCAACATCGGAATGTATTACTGCAAAGGAATCAAGCTTTGCATTATTTGTAACGGAAATATATCTGCCTGCGTGCCACATAAATTTCGGCATTGCAGTTCTTTTATTTCCGTCAGCAATGATGATATCTCCTCTTTTTACAAGATGAGACCAATAGCTGACACTTACGAAATTAAGAGCACCGGATTTAGAAACTTCTTCTGCATACTGAACCTTGATCTCGCTGCCTGCTTCACAATCAAAAGAAATTATCGCACCGCCTGTAACATTTTCACCGAGGTCATAAACAGTATGTGTTTTAAATTCCTTGTGAATTTTCGGTGTAATGTAGCGGATGATTTTATCCGTCGGTGCGTCCTGAATGTAATAATTACTCTCAAGCGGTTCAACAACATTTACCGGTGACCAATCGCTGTCATCAAGGTCTTTGTCTGCCCAATTATCTGTCGCAAGTCGGTAATCGTGTCTTTCACCGATAAGCATTTCACTGATTAAAATATGAGATGCCTTGTAGCAGAGAGTTTCATCGGAATAAACAGTAGTTGTTTTGTCACCGATAAGGTCAATTTTATAACAAAGTCTGACTTGGTCGGAATATTTTTTTGCAAGATACCAACCGCCGCCCAATGCAACCGCGATTGTATTTTTACCCTCGTGAATGTAGTCGGTAATGTCATACTGCATACAGAGGATTCTGTGGTTGTATTCGTCTTTGATGATCGTGCCGCCGCACTCATGAACTTTCTTTACATAGTCGGTCCAGGCAGGTACGAAAATATCATCACCGACTTTTTTACCGTTTATGTAAAGCTCAAAAAAACCGAGTCCGCAGATTGTGATTTCTGCTTTGTTTATTTTATCAGAATTGAATGTGCCTCTGATATATGGCTGTTGACAATCGGGTGTTGCCGTAACCCATTTTGCATTGCCGAAAATTTCTTTAGAAGTCATGTTAAACTCACCCTTTATTTTTAATTAAAATCCATTCGGATTTTCACTTTGCCATCTCCATGAATCTTCGCACATTTCCTCAAGGCCTCTTTCAGCAACCCAACCGAGTTCTTCCTTTGCCTTTGAGGGGTCAGAGAAGCAGGTTGCGATGTCACCGTCACGGCGAGGTGCGATTTCATATTTGATTTCAATACCTGAAGCTTTCTCAAATGCCTTGACGATGTCAAGAACACTGTAACCGTTACCTGTACCGAGGTTATATATATTTATGCCCTTTTCAGCTAAAACTTTTTTAACCGCATAAACATGACCGATGCTTAAATCAACAACATGGATATAGTCACGAACACCTGTACCGTCGTGAGTATCATAATCGTCGCCGAAAACATTAAGGTGGTCGAGCTTACCGACTGCAACCTGGGTTATGTAGGGCATAAGATTGTTCGGGATTCCGTTGGCGTTTTCACCGATTCTGCCGCTTTTGTGTGCACCGATGGGGTTGAAGTATCTTAATGTGCACACGCTCCACTCATCGTCTGATTTGCTGAGGTCTTGCAAAATATTTTCAATATAAAGTTTAGTAGTACCGTAGGGGTTTGTTGTGCCGCCGATGGGCATTTCTTCCTTCAGAGGTGAGGGGTTAGAACTTCCGTAAACTGTTGCAGATGAGCTGAAAACAATCTTCTTGACACCCGCTTCTTTCATAGCTAAAAGAAGTGTAACAGTACCGCCGATGTTGTTGTCATAATACTCCAAAGGCTTTTGACAGGATTCACCGACTGCCTTAAGACCTGCAAAGTGGATAACTGCTTCAACATCTTCTTTTTTGAAAAGATTATCTAAAAACTCACGGTCACGGATATCGCCTTCGTAGAATTTAAAATCCTTATTTGTGATTTCTTTGATTCTGTTTAAAGATTCACTCTTGCTGTTATAGAAATTATCGAGTATAATAATCTCATAGCCTGCATTTAAAAGCTCCACGCAAGTGTGTGAGCCGATGTATCCGGCACCGCCGGTAACTAAAATTGACATAGGTATAACCTCCGCAAAATATATTTAATTCATTTTACACCAAAATGCAATAAATTCCAATAGATTTATGAAAGGTTTTTTATTTTTTTATGAGAGAGCTTACAAACATCAATTACATCAAAGAATTACTCAACAAAAACAATTTCAGATTTTCAAAATCACTCGGTCAGAACTTCTTAGTCAATCCGTCTGTCTGTCCCGATATGGCTGATTATGCCGTATGGGAAGACAATATGGGCGTTATCGAAATAGGTACGGGTGTGGGTGTATTGACCGCCGAGCTTGCAAAGAGGGCGAAGAAGGTTGTTGCTATTGAGCTTGATATGTCGCTTATGCCGATTTTATCGGAAACACTTGCCGAGTTTGATAATATAACGATTATAAATGACGATGTTTTAAAAGCCGACCTCAATAAAATTATAGAAGAACATTTCGAGGGTATGAAGGTCTGTGTTTGTGCAAATCTGCCTTACTATATTACCTCGCCTGTCATAATGAAATTACTTGAAAGCAAACTGCCTCTTGAAAACATAACCGTTATGGTGCAAAGAGAAGCGGCAGACAGACTTTGTGCGGAAGTCGGCAGCAGAAATTCGGGTGCGGTTACAGTTTGCGTTGATTATTATTCAGAAGCACAGAAGCTTTTTAATGTATCAAAAGGCTCGTTTATTCCGTCACCCAAGGTTGACAGTGCAGTAATTCAGTTGCAGGTCAGAAAAGAGCCTCAGATAAAACTCAAAGACGAAAAGCTTTTCTTCAAAATGGTAAAAGCGGCTTTCGGACAGAGAAGAAAAACTATCCCCAACTCAATCAGTTCAGGACTCTCAATGTCAAAAGAGGAAATCACAAATGCGGTAGTTGAAGTCGGACTTAAACCGACCGCAAGAGCAGAAGAATTGAGTATGGAAGAATTAGCAATGCTTGCAAACAAACTTTATGAGGTAAAAAATGCTTAAAAAGAACGATATAATCGAGCTTGAAATTACGGGATATACAACTGACGGTTACGGTGTCGGGCATTATGATTCGATGGCGATATTTGTACCGTTTACTGCAAAAGGTGATGTTTTATCCGTCAGAATTTTAAAGACGAAAAAGACTTATGCTTACGGAAAAATTGAAGAAATAAAAAATAAATCCGAGGACAGAATACCCTCGGATTGCGAAGCTTTCACAAAGTGCGGCGGATGCACCTTCAGACATATAAATTATGAGAGCGAAGCAAAACTCAAAAAGGAAAGAGTTGAAGAAACACTCAAAAGAATCGGTCACCTTGATATAAAAATTGATGAAATAATTTCCGCAGAAAATCCTTGCAGATACAGAAACAAAGCACAGTATCCTGTCGGTGAAAAAGACGGACTTAAAATCGGATTTTTTGCAACACATTCTCACAGAATTGTTGAGTGCGATGACTGTAAACTTCAACCTGTTTTTTTCAAAGAAATTTCCGATGTCATAAGAGAGTGGATTGTTGACAACAAAATCAGCATTTATGATGAGCTTACACACAGAGGTTTTTTAAGACATATTTACATAAGATACGGAGAAGTTACCAATGAGATAATGGTCTGCCTTGTTGCAAACGGACACAATTTACCGCATAGTGATAAGCTGATAAAAGCACTTGAAAAGTTTGAAAAAATTAAGAGTATTGTTTTAAATATCAACACCGAAAAATCGAATGTGATTTTAGGAAAAGAGATAAAAGTTTTATCGGGCAGAGGTTATATAGAAGATGTACTTTGCGGATTGAAGTTCAGATTATCACCTTTATCTTTTTATCAGGTGAACAGAAATCAGGCAGAGAAATTATATAAAAAAGCGGCGGAATATGCCGACCTTAAAAAAGACGAAATTTTATTCGATTTGTACTGCGGTACAGGCACAATCGGTCTTACAATGGCGGACAAAGTCAAGAAGTTAATCGGTGTTGAAATTGTTGAAGCGGCGATAGAAGATGCAAAAATAAATGCAGAAGTTAACGGCATTGATAATGCAGAATTTTACTGTGCAGATGCCGCAGAATTGGCAGAAGAATTGCTTAAGAAAAACATAAAACCCGATGTAATAATTGTCGACCCGCCGAGAAAAGGTTGCTCAGCGGATTTGCTTGACACGATTGAAAAATTGTCACCAAAAAGAATTGTTTATGTGTCCTGCGACCCCGCAACTTTGGCAAGAGATTGTAAAGAGCTTGATGCAAGAAATTATGAAATAAAAAAAGCAACGGCGGTAGATATGTTCCCGAGAACAGCTCATGTAGAAACAGTTGTTTTGTTAAATAAAAACAAAGAGGTTTGAATATGAAAATTTTTGAAAAAGATTTATTCAGATATTACGGAGAAAAAGGTGAAAATTTTACCGACAGAATTTTCCGTCCGAAAGAGCTTCAATATATTTGTATTTTGCGTAAAGCACAAGGTACAAAAAATAAACTTCTGAAAACATACTACAAATTAAAGCTCCGTAAGTTTTCAAATAAAACACATATACAAATCCCCGTTACCGCAAAGATAGGCGAGGGGTTTTATATCGGACACCTCGGCAGAATTATAATCAATCCTGATGCAGTTTTGGGTAAGAATGTAAACATCGCAACCGGAGTTACAATCGGCAGAGAAAACAGAGGTGAAAGAAAAGGTAGTCCGATAATCGGTGATGATTGTTGGATTGGTACAAATTCCGTTATTGTCGGCAATGTAAAAATCGGAAATGATGTTATGATTGCACCGCTTACTTTTGTGAATTTCGATGTGCCAGACCACTCGGTTGTAGTTGGCAATCCCGCGAAGATTATAAGTCGAGAAAATGCAACTGACAGTTACATAAACAATAGGATTTAAGGAGATAAAAATGAGAAAAGATTATCATATGCACCCGAGAATTATAGAGGGTTATGACAGAGTAGAAAGATTTATAGAAACCGCAATCAACAACAACTTTGATGAAATTTGTATTACAGACCACATGCCCTTGAGCATATCTTCTTCGGCAGACAGAATTGAAAAAGGTAAAGTGTCGGAGTACTACAAAAAGGTCAGAGAGTTAGCTGATATTTATAAGGATAAAATTTCAATAAAATGCGGAATAGAAATCGACTATCACCCGAGTGTTGTCGGTGAGATTGAAGAAGTTTTGTCTCAGGGTGATTTTGATTTTATTTTAGGCTCAACTCATATGCAGCTTTTTGCAACATATCTCTTTGACGGAAATCACAAATACACAGAATTTGCAGATCTTGCGTGGGAGAATACTTTGCGTGCGGCGAAGTCGGGATATTTTACAACAATATCACACCTCGATATGTTCCGTTGGGCGTTCACAATACCCGAAAGATTTCCTCTTATAAATGACGGCTACAAGGAAGAATATCACAGGGATATTATTGAGGAAATTTTAAACGAAATTAAAAAGCATGATTTATATCTTGAAATCAATCCGCATCTTGCGTGGAAAAATGAAAAGGATTTTGAGCTTGTTTATCCGCATTACAATATCGTCAAATCTGCACTGGAAAAGAACATAAAATTTTCTTACGGCTCGGATGCTCATGTGGCAAGTCAGGTCGGTAAGATGTATGATATGTTAAAAGAACACCCGATTTTTTCAAAAGCATTAGAAATCTGGGAGAATGAAAATAATTAAAATAAGTGTGAGTTTTTTCGACTTTTTTCGTGTAATAGGTAAGGGGTGATTTTATGGCAGGCGGAGTTTTTGCATTTGTAGTTTTAATGATTATTTTATTGTGTGTCGGATTTTTCGGTATAGCAGCAGGAATTGTAGGGCTTATATTATTCAACAAAGCAAGAAAAAAAGGCAAGAAATTCGGCAAACCTCTGATAGCGGTATCAGCGGTTGTTCTGGCATTGAGTGTCTTGATTACCGTTTTGCCTGTCGGATGGGGTGTTTTTCTGTTTAAAGTGAATACGGACATTCCCGATGATTATGTTGAAACGGAAATAGTGATAGAAGAAAACGGGTATCAGGAAAAAGCTTTCACCGCAAACGGAGTAAAATATGAATGTGTTGAAATAGAAGATGTGGTAGCTTGTGGAGAGGAGTATTTCTCAAATCCGATTTTTTCTTATAGGACAGAAAACTTTGCCGATAGAGATTTGTGGGGAAATTATTATAAAATAGAGAATGAGAATGGCTTTAATATTGTTGCCGGAATGTTTGGTCAATTTTTCTGTCCGGTTGATGAAAAAGAAAAAGTGACTGCATTTTATAACGATGATAATAATTTTGCATGGTGGCTTTGCGATAATGAATATAACCAAGAGAAAAAAGTCGGGCATGACGGACAGAAAGTGTTGGACGAGTTATATAAAATATCTGACAGTAAGCCTGATACGATTTTGAAAGTTGTAGATTGGGGTACACAAGAAGACTATGTGTTTGACTTTATAAGCGAAGATAATCTTTTTATAAAATCACAATCAATATCGATATGGAAGATAGAAGGTAAATATTATTTGCAAATATCAGCCGTATCAAATACTGGCGAAAATCATTTTTTAGAAGTTGTTGAGATAGACAGTGAATCAGCTGAAAAATTGATAGAGTCTATCAAATAAAAATGTGAATTTTTTTTTCGCAATGAACGGAGTTTTTTATGGGTGTAATGTTCTTTTTGGGATTTGTAATATTGATTGTATATATTCTTTGTATAGTTTTAGGTGTGCCGGCAGGAATTGTAGGTCTTATATTGTTCAACAAAGCAAGAAAAAAGGGTAAGAAATTCGGTAAACCTCTGATGATTATATCTGCCATCATCTTAGCAGTGTGTGTTGTAAATCTTACCTCACTCGCAATCTTCGCAGTTGATGTGTATTTGAATTGGCCCGATACTGAAGATTATTGGGAAGATGATTATGGTTATTGGGAAGACGATTATTGGGATGATTACGATTATCCGGGAAATCTTACTGTAACAGAAAATATTCTTGCTGAAAAATTAATGGTTTAATTCGGTTAAAAAGTGTGAGTTTTTTCGGCTTTTTTCGTGTAATAGGTAAGGGGTGATTTTATGGCTTTCGGAGCAACTGCAGGAATTTTTATTTTTATTATAATCATAGTGGTAGCTTCTCTCATGACAGATGCAAGTATTGCGGGTATTGTATTATCAAGTATTGCTAAAAACAAGGGCAAAAAATACGGCAAACCTTTGTTGGCAGTATCCATAATTATGGTGGTAATAAGTTCTGTTATGCTTATTTCAGGCTCGGTATTTTACATTCGTGAAAGAATAGCTCTTGATTTTCCTGAGGAAACTTCGCCTAAAACTGATATAATAATAGAAGAAAGAGGATATCAGGAAAACACATTTACCGTAAACGGTGTTGTTTATGAGCGAGTTGAAATTGATAACCTTGTTGTAATAGGCGGTGAAGAACTTTCGGGTCCGATTTTCTCATACAAAGAAACTTTTCTTTTTTTTGATAGATGGGATACTTATGATAAATTAGAAAACGACAACGGATTTAATATTGTTGTCGGAAAGGCATCAGACATTTTTTGTCCTGTTGATGAAAAAGAAGCTGTAATTGAATATTACAGCGACGATGATAATTACGAATGGTATTTTGACGACGGTTATTATTATAATCTTGTAAATGGCGAAGGACAGAAAGTGTTAAGCGAGCTTCTTGAAACACGCAGAAATAATCCTGAAACAATTCGCATAAATACAACAGGGTATGATGAATATTATTTTGAACAGCTGAGCAAGGATAATCTTTTCTTTAAAGATGAAATTAAAATTTTTGCAAATAACGGAAAGTATTATTTAGAAGCATCTGATCAAGAACCTTGGGGTGATACAAAAAATCCGGGTGCTGAAGTTGTAGAGATAGACAAAGACACGGCAAAAAAATTGAATAATATACTTGAATAACATAAAAGGTTGCATCAACGCTTGTGTTTTGATGCAACCTATATTTTTTAATCTTCTGTCATAGTTTTTATGTAGTTTTTGAAGAAGTATACTGCACCTTTCATTGACTCAATCGGGAGATGCTCGTTTGTGTTATGAATAAGTGACATTATATTCATTGGTGTGGGGAAGGGTGAGATGCGGAGTATTGTGTCTGCGATTTCTTCATAATAGAATGAATCTGTTGCACCCATAACCAAAAGCGGAATTGTTACCGAGTTGTCTGTAATTTCTTTGCAGAGCTTTTCAACAGTCAGATAAGCTTTTGACTTGGTTGATGAAATCGGTGCGGCTTCTTTTTTGAAGCCTATAAACTCAACCTCACCGTCTTTACCGACGATTTTATTCAGATGCTTTAACACATCTTCTGTTGTATCACCGGGCAGAAGTCTGCAATTGATTATAACAGATGCTTTCTGCGGCAGTACATTTGAAACTTCCGAGCCTGAGCACATCGTAATTGCCTGAGTTGTTCTGATTACAGATGCCGCCTCGGGGATTTTTTTCATAAGGCATAACAAAAGCGGTTTGAAAAGCCAGAGGTTTGCAAGAAAAATTCTTATGTAAAACGGCATATTTTTTCCTGCTTTTTCAAGGAGCTCTTTGTTTACGGGCAAAAGCTTTGCTTTCATCGGATGCTTTTCGATTTTGTTTATTACCTTTGCGAGCTTGCCGACTGCGGTGTGCTTCGGCGGTGTTGATGCGTGACCGCCTTTGCCCGTTACGGTAACTTTAAAATCCGCAAAGCCTTTTTCCGTCGTGCCTACTGCAGCAAATGATGCGTTGATGCCCGCTAAATTTACGGGCATAATCGAGCCGCCTTCATCGAGCACCGCTTCAAGCTCTACTCCGCGTTTTTTAAAAGTCTGTGCGATTTTAGCCGCACCGCGGTTTTCACCGATTGAAAGTTCCTCGTCCTGACCAAAGCAGAGGTAGATACCTCTTTCGGGGGCAAATCCGTCTTTGATTAAAGCTTCAAGACCTTCCATCAGAGCGATAAGGTGATGCTTCATATCAAGTGAGCCTCTGCCCCAAAGATTTTCGCCGTCATTGTGACCGCTGAAAGGCGGATGAGTCCAATCCTTTTCCGTGCCTCTTTCAACAGGTACAACATCCATGTGCGAAAGCATTGCAATCGGTTTTAAATCGGGATTTTTGCCTTCCCAATAATACAAAAGAGAGGCTTCACCGATGACTTCTCTTCTCATCGTTTTATGAATGAGGGGATAGGTGTTTTCCAAGAATTTATGGAATTCATAAAAATTGCCGAAGTCAGCGTTTTTATCAAGATTTTCAACTGATGTGGTATCAATTTTTATTGCTTGTGAGAGATGCTCCAATGATTTTTTATCATCAATTTCACTTGAATCAAATTTTTTAATATCTTCTTTTTTTTCAACAAACAGTGCCGCACGAATGAGTATTACCGCAAGCAGTGAGAGCACTATTCCCAATATAATATATCCTACCATTTAATCCACTTCCGATTGAATTTCTTTCAACACTTTTTCATCTATGACCTCGCCGTGCTTTACAAATGAGATTGCGAGTAATGCAAAGAGGAAGCACAACGGACAGTATAAGAAAAGTGACCAATAAGTGCTTGATAAGTCAAAGATGCTGCCGCAGAGTACGGGACCTACAACGGAAGCGGAGAATGTTGCGGTGTAATAGTAGCCTGTATAGGTGCCGATTTTTTCACTACCGCCGATTTCGAGAACTAACGGAAGCGTGTTAATTGTAATCAGAGCCATAATTCCGCCGCCGCAGATGATTGCGATATAGAGCATCCAGTTTTGTCTGATTATAAAGTAGAGTGCAAATACAATCAACGCAGAAATGAAGCCGATTATAACGGTCTTTTTTCTGCCGATTTTCTGACCGAGCTTACCTGCGGGAATCGCAACTGCAACTGTTGCAACTGCAAAAGCGGAAACAAAAAGTGTTGCGGTGGATTCTGCCATATTGAGCTCCTGGGTTGCGAATGTTGTGAAATAAGTCTGAATGGAGTCCATTGCGTTTGAATTGAAGAAAAGTGCTATAAGCATAAAAATAAGACTTTTGCGTTCAGCTTTTGTAAGCTTCATGTTTTTAAGCTTTTCTTTTTCTTCTTTTTTCTGTTGCTTGACCGAATAATCGTCAGCCAAAGCTCTTGATTTATCAGCGGAAAGTCTGTTATCAGGCTCTCTTACAAAGAAGAAAACAACAAACAGACAGATAAGCATAAATACTGCACCGAAAATGAAAACGGCACTTCTTACCGCATGAACATCGTTTTTGTCTATTCCGAAAACAAGGCAGACCAATGTGCCTGCAACAGTACCCAGAACAGTACCGACACCGCCCATAAGATTGATGACGGCATTGCCCTCACTTCTGACTTCTGAGGGTGTGAGGTCGGGCATAAGAGCAACAACGGGCGAACGCCATGTTGACATAACAAAGTTAAAAAGAATGATACAGAACATAAATGCCCAGATAACATTGCTTAAGTGGGGTATCAGCATAAAGAGTAAAGCCGATATCGGAATACCTACAAGCAAAAACGGAGTACGACGACCGAAACGGGTGTGAGTTCTGTCGGAAATATTACCGAACAGAGGTTGAAAAACAACACCGAAAAGGTTATCTATAACCATAATGGCACCTATAAGTGTTCCTGAAAAAGAGAGTGAGCCGATAAGCTCGTTTTCCTTTAACATAAGCGGCACATAGGCGTTATAGATAATCCATGCTATCATACTTGCGGCAAAGCCGAAGCCGATAAGAAAAGTCTTACCGTAATTGAGTTTGATTTTTTCAGCCATAATTATCAACCTTCAATCTTTGATGATTTGCAAAATTTATTCATTGAGCATAAGTCGCACTTCGGTCGTCTTGCAACACAGACTGCCCTGCCGTGCAAAACACAGCGGTGACAGAAATCGTTACTTTCCTCAGGCGGCAAAAGCTTCTTGAGTTCAAGTTCAACTTTTTTGGGGTCTTTGGTATTAACAAGCCCCAAAAGATTTGTAATTCTGATTAAATGAGTATCCGCAACAACGGCGGGTTTATTGAAAATATCACCGCAGATTAAATTAGCGGTTTTTCTGCCGACTCCGGGCAGTGTGATTAAGTCTTCGATATTATCGGGTACGGTGGAATTGAATTTATCACGGAGCATTGTCATAGCCCCGATTATGTTTTTTGCCTTACTGTGAAAAAAACCGCAGGAACGGATAATTTCTTCAATATCCTCAACCTCGGCTTCAGCAAAATCCTCAACAGTTTTATATTTCCCGAAAAGTGCCGGAGTTACTAAATTTACTCGGGCATCGGTGCATTGAGCAGAAAGCATTGTTGCAATCAGTAATTCGTGGGGCACACTGTAAACAAGTGAGCATATAGCATCGGGGTACTCTTTTTTGAGTGCCCCGACTGCCATTATTGCGCGTTCTTTTTTTGTCATATAGAAGCTGCAAGCTCCTTGATGTATTTCTTGAAATCTTCGCCGATTTCAGGATGATCCAATGCAACTTCACAGTTAGCTTTCATAATGCCCAATTTGTTACCCATATCATAACGGTTACCGACAAAGTCAACGGCTGTAAGCTGACCACGCTGTGCAAGAGTACACATAGCTTCTGTGAGGAAAAGCTCGCCTGTCTTTTCGTCATAGGGTGAATTTTCAAGAAGTTCAAAAGTTTCGGGAGGAAGAACAACTCTGCCAAGGATTGAGAAGCAGGACATAATCTGATCCTCTGTGGGTTTTTCGATTATGTAGTTACATTTCATAACATTGTCACGAAGCGGTTCGACATCGAGTGAGCAGTACTTGGAAACATCTTTTCTCGGAACTTCCTTAACACCGACTGTACCCATGCCGTATTCTTCATAAACTTCGCAAAGCTGCTGAATAACGGGTTTTTCAGAGATGATAACATCGTCACCGTACAAAACTGCAAAGGGTTCGTCGCCGATGAAAGATTTAGCACAAAGGATAGCATGACCGAGACCCTTTGTTTCTTTCTGACGAAGGAAATATACATTAGCAAGCTTTGAAGGGATTTCAACCTGTTCTAAAATGTCAGCCTTTGATGCATTACCTGCAAGCTTTGTTTCAAGCTCAAAGTTGTGGTCGAAGTGGTCTTCGATAGCACCCTTACCACGGTTTGTGATGATAAGGATATCTTCGATACCTGCTGCTGCAGCTTCTTCAACGATGTACTGAATAGCCGGTTTGTCAACGATGTTGAGCATTTCCTTCGGAACTGCCTTTGATGCAGGTAAAACTCTTGTTCCCATACCTGCTGCGGGAATAATGGCTTTTTTGATTTTCATTTTTTTCTCTCCTTCTATAACCAAGTTGTTAAAATTGACAATAAAGTAATCAACGCCTCATAACCGAAGATGCTTAATCCTGCGGCGAGGAGTGAAACTCCCGCACCGTTTTTGATGTAAGCGGTAATGTTGTCAGGTTCGCCTGATTCCTCTATCTTTTTAATATTTTTAAAAGCATTGCGCTTATAAATCTTGTCTGCTACAAAACCCGAAATGAGGTTCGGTATAAGTGCGATTGATGATATCAGCATTATTTTCATAAGCTCGGGTGTTGAACCGAGCACAAAAGTCTGAAATGCTTCGATGTCTTGTGATGCCAGAATATTTGCATATTCTTCAAAGAAAGTATCAAGACCGAGTCGCATCATCAAAAATGAAAGAAATACTGACAAAAGTACCTGAACGCCCAAGAATATTCCGCCGACATAATAAAGCTTTCTGAAAAAGAACCAATAGGGATTAAATATAAGTGCCGACCAGTTGAAAGAAAGCTTTTTGCTTGAAATTCGGGAGAATTTCTGAATATATCTCGTGTAATTAACCTGAACAAATTTTGCGATTTTTGAAACCTTGATACCGTCGATTTCTTTTTCAGAACCGGTCTGATTGAACTGCTCATTCATAAAGGGAATACTTTGTTCTTCTGTCAAGGGACTGCCGCAGTTTGTGCAGGTCAGAGCATTTTCGTCGTTTCTTGCAGAGCAGAAAGGGCACAATTTGCTGACTGATGAATCAGGAACAGGATTCTCAATATTCAGCGGTTCTGCCTCATCGTGTTCAGCTTCTGTCGGTGTCCATGTAAATTCGCCGTGTTTATCTTCGTTTATACATTTGCCCTCGTTGTTCCAACATTCTCTGTGTGCGGGAGTACCGCATTCGGGGCATACGACAATATCGTCACCCTCTGAAAAAACATTTCCGCAGACAGGACATTTTTCTCCGATATATTTCATTATCCCGCCTTCTTTCTTTTCTTAAGAATATGTATCTGTGCGATAGCAAAAATGAAAACTGCACAGACTATAAGTGATATTTTGCCGATGCTGAAATCGAATTTGCCCTCTTTTGTGTTTCCGTATGAAGGACTTAATTCCATGACCGCATCTTCTAAATCGCAGATTGCAAGGTCAAGAGCATCTGCTGAGTAAATTCCTTTTGTCAAAAGCTCATTTGCTTCAGACAAAACATTTTTATAGTTTTTAACGGTTGTTGCAGACGCCTTTGAAGTGTCGGCTTTTTTTGCAAGTGCATAATCAGCCTTCAACTGTGAATAAAGCTCTTTTGCATTATCTCTGTATCTGATAAAGCCTTCTGCGTTGTCGGTTTCAATCATATTAAAACCTGAAGCACAAAGCTCATCCCAATACTGAATTGTGTCCTGACGACCGCCGCAGAGAGTTTCATCGGTCATTGAAATAAACTTTCTGCCTTTTGATAAATAGTTTTTGTAAACGAAATCGTTGAGAGTAAGACCGTTGAAGATTACGCCGTTTACATTTTTGCTTGCATATTCTATAACGGGAAGTTTTGCATCGAAATTGTCTGAAGCTTCCGACAATGCACTGAATATAATGTTACCCGAATAACGGCAAATAATCATCGGCTTTACTTTGAGTGAATTGTACCAATCTGCAATTTCTGAAAACTCACATTCCATGCGGAGAATTACAGTTGAGAAAGATTCGGTGCTTTCAAGAATTTTGTAAAGCTCTTTTTTATAGCGTTCCGCATTGTTTATCATAAGAACGACTCTTGAGTTGTAATCCAAAAGGAAAAATTCAAGGTCGGTTTCCTCTGAATTATCAATAGCGGTAAGTCCGCCGACAGCTTTTTTCACATCAATTGAAACGATGTCTGCACCTAACTCGATAGCTTTGTCAATAGCCTCCTCGGAGTTGATTTCTGCTTCACCGTGAGCACCGCCGTGAGCAACACATAAAAGTGTACCTGACGGATTTTTCATCTCATTGACTGCAATTGCATCTTCAGCAAAAGCAGAAAAAGACAAGCAGAAAATCAATATAAATGTTATAAATAAAGCTTTAAAAGTTTTCATAAATATACCTTTCCTTTATACAGATAATATATAATAACATTTTTGCTCGTAAAAAACAAGAAAAATGTTGATTTTTTATTGAAAGTTTTTGCTTTAAGTGATACAATATAATGAAAAAATATTGACGATTGGAAGGATTGTTATGGATTATAAGTTTTCAGACAGAATATCAGCATTAAAACCTTCTGCTATCAGAGAAATTCTGAAAGCAACTTCGGGTTCTGATGTCATACCTTTTGCGGCGGGTAACCCTGCTCCCAATGCATTCCCCGTTGAGGAAGTGCAGAAGATTGCGGAAAATATTTTGAGCACCCGTCCGATTGAAGCTTTGCAGTACGGCGTAACAGAGGGCTATAATCCCCTCAGAGAAAGAGTTTCTGCATACATGAAAGAAAAGCACAACATCGGCAGAGATTTTGATAATATCATCATTACTTCAGGTGCACAGCAGGTTGTAGACCTTGCAACAAAGGTGCTCTGCAACGAGGGTGACATAGTTATCTGTGAAGGCCCGTCATTCATCGGCTCACTCAACTGCTTCCGTTCATATAATGTTGAGCTTCGCGGTGTTGATGTTGAACCCGACGGACTCAATATTGACCAGGTTGAGAATTTACTCAAGACCGAAAAAAATGTTAAAATGATTTATACAATCCCCAACTTCCAGAATCCCGCAGGTGTAACCTGTTCATTGGAAAAACGCAAGGCTTTGTATGAGCTTGCAAAGAAATATAATGTTATGATTCTTGAAGATAATCCCTACGGTGATTTGAGAGTTTCGGGTGAACATGTTCCTGCTATCAAGAGTATGGACGAAGACGGACTTGTTATCTACATAGGCTCATTCTCAAAGATTCTTTCGCCCGGACTTCGTGTAGGTTACACAATCGCTCCTGCTGATGTAGTTGCAAAAATGACAGTCGGTAAGCAGGCGGCAGATGTTCACACTCCGGTATTTAATCAGATGCTTGTTGACGAGTGGATGGACAAGTATGATTTTGAAAAGCATATTGAAAAAATCAGAGAGATTTACAAAGGTAAGCTTAATTTAATGTGTGATTGCATTGATGAAAATTTAGGCGGCTTTGTAAATTATGTAAGACCCGAGGGCGGTTTGTTTATCTGGTGCGATTTACCCGAATCGGTTGATATGCCGACCTTCTGTAAGAGAGCAGCTGAAAATAAGGTTGCAGTTGTTCCGGGTGTTGCATTTATGGCAAACCCGACAGACAAGACAAACGCATTCAGAGTTAACTTCTCAACCCCGACAGATGAGGGAATAGTCAAGGGTATGAAGATTCTCGGTGAAGTCAGGAGGACATTCTAATGGAAACAGTTGAAAAAAAGAAAAAGATATTAAGCTGCGTTCAGGCAAGCGGTACACCGACATTAGGAAACTACCTCGGTGCATTCAAAAACTGGAAAAGTATGAGCGAAGATTATGACTGTTGTTATGCTGTTGCGGATTTGCACGCTATCACCGTTCGTCAGGACCCCAAACAGTTTAAAAAGCAGATTCTTGAAATGTATGCGATTTTACTCTCAATCGGTCTTGACCCCGAGCAGAGTATTGTATTTATTCAGAGCCATGTACCCCAACATTCACAGCTTGCATGGATTCTTAATTGCTATACACAGTTCGGTGAAATGTCAAGAATGACACAGTTCAAGGATAAATCAAAGACACACGCGGACAATGTCAATGTCGGTCTTTTTACATATCCCGTTCTTATGGCAGCTGATATTTTACTCTATCAGGCAGACTATGTTCCTGTAGGTGCAGACCAGAAGCAGCATCTTGAAATCGCAAGAGATATCGCAAGCCGTTTCAACGGAATCTACGGAAATGTTTTCACACTTCCCGAGCCGTTTATCGGTAAATCGGGTGCAAGGGTTATGTCACTTCAGGAGCCGACAAAGAAGATGAGTAAGTCAGATTCAAATGTAAAGGGATTCATCTCAATGCTCGATAAGCCCGAAACAATTATGAAGAAAATGAGAAGTGCGGTCACAGACAGCGAGGCTTGTGTAAGATATGCAGACGGCAAGGACGGCATCAACAACCTTATGTCAATTTATTCTTGCTGCACAGGTCTTTCTTATGAGCAGATTGAAAAAGATTTCGCAGGTAAAGGCTACGGTGACTTCAAAACTGCAGTAGGTGAGGCGGTCGTCGAAGAGCTTCGTCCCATACAGGAAAAATTTGATCAATATATGAAAGATCCTAAGTATCTTATGGAGTGTGCCGAAAAAGGTGCGGAGATTGCAAGACGTATTTCTCAGCGTACTTTAGACAAAGTGATGAAGAAAATCGGCTTTATTTTATAAAATTTGTACCATATAATAAAAATACAAAATATACTTGACTATGCATAAAATTTGTATTATTATACATAGCAGAAAGAAAAACGGAGGAATAGAAAAATGTCAAAGATTAAAAAGGTAGTATTAGCATATTCAGGCGGATTGGATACATCAATCATCATTCCGTGGCTTAAAGAGAATTATGACAACTGTGAAGTTATCGCTGTATCAGGTGACGTAGGACAGGGTACAGAGCTTGAGGGCCTTGAAGAAAAGGCTATCAAGACAGGTGCTTCAAAATTATACATCGAAGACCTCAAAAAGGAATTTGTTGAAGATTACATTTTCCCCACATTAAAAGCAGGTGCAGTATACGAGAGTGAATATCTCCTCGGTACATCATTTGCAAGACCCATCATCGCAAAGAGAATTGTTGAAATCGCAAAGGCAGAGGGTGCAGATGCTATCTGTCACGGTTGCACGGGTAAGGGTAATGACCAGGTTCGTTTTGAGCTTGCTATCAAGGCATTCGCACCTGAAATGAAGATTATCGCTCCCTGGAGAACATGGGAATTCAAATCTCGTGATGACGAAATCGAATATGCGGAAGCACACAACATTCCGCTTAAGATAAACAGAGAAACAAATTATTCAAAGGATAAGAATCTCTGGCACTTATCACACGAAGGTCTTGACCTTGAAGACCCCGCAAACGAGCCCCAGTACAACAAAGAAGGCTTCCTTGAAATGGGTGTTTCTCCCGAAATGGCACCCGATTACCCGACATATGTAACACTTACTTTTGAAAAGGGTGTTCCCACAAAGATTGACGGCAAAGAAATGGGTGCAGTTGAGATGATCGAATACCTCAACAAAGTCGGCGGTGAAAACGGTATCGGTCTTGCAGACTTGGTTGAAAACCGTCTTGTAGGTATGAAATCAAGAGGTGTTTATGAAACACCCGGCGGAACAATCCTCTACCGTGCACATCAGGTACTTGAAACAATCACACTCGACAGAGATACACAGCACTATAAAGAATTAGTAGCACAGAAATTCGCAGAGCTTGTTTACTACGGTCAGTGGTTCACACCTTTGAGAGAAGCTCTTTCAGCTTTTGTTGACAAGACACAGGAAACAGTAACAGGTGAAGTTAAGCTCAAACTCTACAAGGGTAATATGATCAACGCAGGTGTTACATCACCCTATTCACTTTACAGCGAAGAATTTGCAACATTCGATGCAGACGAAGTTTATGACCAGAACGATTCTGCAGGATTCATTAATCTCTTCGGACTTCCGATTAAGGTTAAGGCAATCCTTGATCAGGAAAGGAATAAATAATGAAACTCTGGACAGGTCGCTTTTCTAAAGAAGCGGATAAAAAAACAAATGACTTCAACTCCTCAATCGCAACGGACAGCCGTATGTATAAAGAGGATATTGAGGGCAGTATAGCACACGCAACAATGCTCGGTCTTCAGGGGATAATCTCCTCTGAGGACTGTGAAAAAATTATAGCAGGCTTAAAGCAGATTCTTTCTGATATCAATGACGGATCACTTGCAATCAACCCCGATGCAGAGGATATACATACTTTCGTTGAAAGCACTCTCACACAGAGAATAGGCGATGCAGGTAAAAGACTTCATACTGCAAGAAGCAGAAATGACCAGGTTGCAACAGATGTCAGACTTTATCTTCGTACATTGTGTGAAAAAACCGATACTCAGCTCAATGAGCTTGCTGCAGTTCTGAAGGATTCTGCACTCAAATATGCAGAAACGGTTATGCCCGGTTATACACATCTTCAGAGAGCACAGCCGATAACTTTCGGACATCATCTTCTGGCTTATTATGAGATGTTCAAAAGAGATATCGAAAGACTTGCCGATGCAAAAAAGAGAATGAATGTGTCTCCTCTCGGCAGCGGTGCATTGGCAGGCACTACATATAATATCGACAGAGCAAAAACTGCGGAATTATTAGGCTTTGATTCAGCTTGTCTTAATTCTCTCGACGGCGTTTCTGACAGAGATTTCTGTATTGAATTAGCATCTGTACTTTCAATTATCATGGTACATCTTTCCCGTTTCTCGGAGGAGATAATCCTCTGGTGCTCATGGGAGTTCAAGTTTATTGAGCTTGATGATGCTTTCTCAACAGGCTCAAGCATTATGCCGCAGAAGAAAAATCCCGATATTGCAGAGCTTGTTCGCGGCAAATCAGGCAGAGTATTCGGCGATTTGATGACACTTTTAACGGTTATGAAAGGTCTTCCGATTGCATACAATAAAGATATGCAGGAGGACAAGGACGCAATATTTGATGCGTTTGATACGGTCAATATGTGTCTTACCGCATTTATTCCGATGATAGAAACAATGACGGTTATCCCCGAAAATATGCGTAAAGCGGCAGCCGGCGGTTTTATCAATGCAACTGACTGTGCGGATTATCTTGTAAAGAAAGGACTTCCTTTCAGAGATGCATATAAAGCAACGGGTCAGCTTGTAGCTTTGTGTATTGATAAAAAACTCACTCTTGAGGAATTGCCGATAGATGAATATAAAGCGGTATGTGACCTCTTTGATAACGATGTGTATGATGCAATTTCTCTTGAAACCTGCGTATCGCAGAGATTATCAATGGGTGGTCCTGCACCTGAAAATGTAAAAAGGAGTGCAAAGTAAGCACAATGAAACATCTTTTAAAATTACTCGATTTAAGCTCAGAAGAAATCAAGGAAATTCTCGATTTGGCTGATAAGCTCAAATATGAAAATAAAAACGGAATAGAACATCATATCCTCAAGGGTAAGACTCTCGGTATGGTTTTTGAAAAATCATCAACAAGGACAAGAGTTTCCTTTGAAACAGGTATGTATCAGTTAGGCGGTCAGGCTTTGTTTTTAAGTCCCCGTGATTTGCAGATAGGCAGAGGTGAGGCTATCGAAGATACCGCACGAGTACTTTCAAGATACATAGACGGAATTATGATAAGAACCTTTGAACAAAAGGAAGTTGAAGACCTTGCAGAGTTCGGAAGTATTCCTATAATCAACGGACTTACAGACTTCTGTCATCCTTGTCAGGTTCTTGCTGATTTAATGACAGTAAGAGAGTACAAGGGCAAGCTTGAAGGTCTTAAGATGTGCTATATCGGCGACGGTAACAATATGACAAACTCACTTATCGTCGGCGGACTTAAAATGGGTATGGCAGTTTCGGTTGCGACACCCAAGGGATATGAGCCTGACAGCACAGTTCTTGATTTTGCAAAAGATTATGATTGCTTCTCACTTGTAAACGACCCATACGAAGCTGCAAAAGATGCAGATGTAATCTTCACAGATGTATGGGCATCAATGGGTCAGGAAGAAGAAGCGAACGAAAGAAGAAAAGTCTTTGAAGGCATCTATCAGGTAAACGAAGATTTGCTCAAGGTTGCAAATGAGGGTTGCATGGTACAGCATTGTCTTCCTGCACACAGAGGCGAAGAAATTACCGCAGAAACATTCGAAAAGCACGCAGATGAAATCTTCGACGAAGCAGAAAACAGACTTCATGCACAGAAAGCAGTATTGGCAATCTGTTTAAAATCATAAGACAATAAAAAAGCTGTATCAGAGATTTTCTGATACAGCCTTTTTGCTTTTATTCAGTTATTAAACATACCAACTCATGCCTTGGAGAACCAATACGATTATCCATTCCCACCAATTAAGTGTGACATTTACTACACAAGTATCCTTGAGCACGGTGCCGTAGGAGTCTTTGACAGTACAGGTGATTGTTGTCTTGCCTGATTTCAAAGCGGTAACATTACCCTTTGAGTCCACAGTTGCAACACTCTTGTCTGAGGAAGACCATGTTGTTGTGTATTTTGCACCGCTATCGGAAGTGATTGTCGGTTTAATTGTTATTGTATTGTTGTTCTTTGCGTAGCTGATTTGTACATCGTTTATTTTAACAGATGTGACCTTCGGCTGAGTGGGATTCTTAACCGTAACTTTTCTTGTTACACTTACAGTACCTTTTGAGTTCTGTGCAGTTATATAAAGAGTGTATATACCGGACTTTAATTTTCCGAAAAGAAGATTATTATTGATGGACGAATATCTGAGGTCAAGTGTTGAAGATACCGTATCTCCTGCGGATTGCAATACTTTGCCGTTGTAATCTTTGATATAACCCTTGACTGTAGTCTTTGCACCTCTTGCATAGACAGTGCCCTGAATACTGAGCGAGCCACCTTCAACTATTGAAGCATTGTCAGTAGGCTGGGAGAGAGATATTACGGGAGCTTTAATTTCTCCGCTATACATGGGCCAATACTTATTGACTGCAAGGTTACCTCTTTCTACAGATTTCTGAGCTTTGTTTGCAGGTCTTTCGAAATCATAGCACCAAGTATAACCTGCGTTGTATGCTCCGTTTTCTGTGTTGGGACAAGCTTTAAGCTTTGAGTGTAAGCTTTTATTGCTTGTAGACATTTCATACTTGAGGAAATATAACTGACCGGTAAGGCTTTTCCAACTGTAGTTGTTTTGGTCACAGAAGTTTTTCAAAGCCGTAAATCTTGAACTGTGCCACTGACAAATACCGTAGCTGCTGCCGTGGTCGCCATAGATGTTAGGATTGAAGTTCGATTCATGCTCAATATTTGCAAGAATACCGCAAGCTGTTGCCGTATTATATCCCAATTCTGCTTTTAAAAATTCATAAATTGTATCCTTAGTGCTTGCTGCTGATACCGTCGGTGCACAACATAAGCATACTGAGAATATAACAATCAGGCTTAGAAAAATTGAGATTACTCTTTTCTGGAAAGTCATTTTTGATCTCCTTTTTGTTAAAAGTTTTTGAAATTCTCATGACAGTTTAGTGACAAAATTATTACATTTTGATTACACAACCTCTTACATTATACCCATTTTTTAATATTTGTCAAGTTTTACCCATAAAAAATAACAAAAAGTAACCGTAATTTGCCTTAAAAAAGACAAATTACGGTTTTTAAGTTAAACAGATTGTTACTTTTTTGTAATCTCAACGCCCTTATAATAATGTTTTAAGATTTCGTCAAATGTACTACCTTGCCTTGCCATATAGTCCGCACCGTACTGGCTCATACCGACACCGTGCCCGAAGCCATAGCTTATGATTGTAAAACTGTCATTTCCGTAAGAAACTGAAAATACCGCACTTTTTAAACCGAATGCATCTCTGAATTGAAGTCCGCTGATATTTTTATTTCCCAGAGCGATTGTGTTGACTGTGCCGATATCGGTAGCATCAGTTTTTCCGACCCATTTTGAAATATCTTCGCCAAGGCTTACATCGAGCTTCTCTGCACATTTTCTGAATTTGTCGGGAGTAAATTTTAATGTTTCAGAAAAATCTGGTGACAATTTATCTCCGACACTTTCAACACTTACCAGATAGGGTATATCTTTGCCCCAGACATTTTTTGCACTTTCTGTTTTGCCTGGTGAAAGTGCATGGTAGGCGGCGATTATGGGCTCATTTTTATAAGTAATGATTTTATCACAGACGGAGTTTACCGCATCTTCAATTTTTTTATAATATTCGTCATACTTATCGCCCCATTTTTCCTTGAGCTCAGTTTTTGAAAGATAGCCCTGGTGCGTACTGCTGTCGTCAGAAAGATATGCACCCTTTAACGAGGTGTCGGGGTTTGTTTCTTGCTGATTTTTCATCATTATCATATATGTGTGGCAAGCTACTGCCTGAGCTTTTAACGCTTCCGTTTCATAATATGCGGGCATTTCTGCGGCAACGCTCCCGCAGAGGTAGTCTTTTATATCAATTTCCTTGACCAGATTACTGCTTGTCAGCATAACCTTGACCGTCTTGTCTGTTTCGGCTTCGGTATTTTCTACCTTTGTCGTGGTAGTATTCTGTCGTGGTGTGATTGCAGACAACGGACACAGAAGCATGACGACAAAAATTGCAATACAAATGCACGAATAAAACTTAAACATATAAGATACCTTCCTTGACTTTTTATATCACTTAGTAGTATAATATAACTTAATTATAAATGTATTATTACGGACGGAGGTAGTTTTTGAATGGCATATATTTCACCAATCAAAAATGATGCCCTTACAAGCTTATGCAAAGAACTTGAATTAAAGAACCCCATCAGTAAATCTGATTATGAAAAATTCGGGGTAAAAAGAGGTTTGAGAAATCCCGACGGTACAGGTGTTATGGCAGGTCTTACGGGAGTATGTTGTGTAGAGGGCTATTATATAAGCGACGGAGAAAGGATTCCTAAAGAGGGAAGACTTATTTTCCGTGGTGTTGATATAAATGATATAGTAAACGGTTGCGTTACAGAAAACCGTTTCGGTTTTGAGGAAGTTGCATGGCTTTTGATGTTCGGACATCTTCCGACAAAAACACAGCTTGACAGATTTTGCGATGTTCTTTCGGAATGCAGAGAGCTTCCTGAGGATTTCATCGAAGATATGATAATGAAAGCTCCCTCAAAGGATATCATGAACAAGCTTGCCCGTTCGGTACTTGCTTTGTATTCTTTTGACGAAAATCCCGATGACACATCGCCTGAAAATGTTTTAAGGCAGTCGATTCAGTTGTTGGCACAGCTGCCGACTATAATGGCTTATGCATATCAGGTAAAGAGAAGAACTTTTTACAAAAAGAGTATGTATCTTCATCCGATAAAACCTGAGCACAGAACTGCAGAGTGCATACTTAATTCTCTGCGTTCGGATAAGCATTTTACCGACGAAGAAGCAAAGCTCCTTGACTTGTGTCTTTTGCTCCATGCAGAGCACGGCGGAGGAAACAACTCAACCTTTACGGTAAGAACAACGACATCAACGGGCACGGATACATATTCATCAATCGCTGCAGGCATCGGAGCACTCAAAGGACCCAAGCACGGCGGTGCAAATATCAAGGTTACAAATATGCTCAACAGCTTTATTGAAAACCTTGAGGATATAACAAACGAAGATCAGGTTGCAGACCATATCACGAAGTTAATAAGAAAAGAAGCGGGCGACCGTTCAGGTCTTGTTTACGGAATGGGTCACGCAGTTTACACAAATTCCGACCCGCGAGCAGTTTTACTGAAGAAAAATGCTGCAAAGCATGCACTCGGTACTGAGTATGAAGCCGAGTTCAGATTGCTTGAGCTTATCGAAAAGCTTACCCCCGAAATTTTCGCAAAAGTCAAGGGCAGCGAAAAGGCTATGTGTGCAAATGTTGACTTGTATTCAGGTCTTATTTACAAGATGCTCCGTATACCGCAGGATTTGTTTACGCCTTTGTTTACAATAGCAAGGCTTGCCGGTTGGACTGCTCACAGAATGGAAGAGCTTATGACGGGCTCAAGAATCATTCGCCCTGCTTACAAGAGCATGGCTGATGATGCGGGATATATCCCGATAGACAAAAGAACAAATGAAAATGTTTTATAATAATTTTCCGAAAGGGATGGCGACATAATGGAAAAAATTAAGGGCAGTAAGAATATTGATTTGAAAAAGCTTTTAATTGCCTGGATTGCGGGAGTGCTTGTTCTCGTACCGACAAGAATTTATCAGGTGTTTAATATTATAAATCATGAACATGGCTTTTATGCCAAGACTGATTTCAGCGTGTGGCTTATGTATATTGTAATTGCGATTCTTGCAATATTCTTTATAGTCTGCAGTTTTCTTTCTTCAAAGGCTACCGTGAAAGACGATGCTTTTTCAGGAAATAAAATTCTCGGATTCTCGGCAATTGTTGTTGCAATTTCGATGATAGCTGATGTGCTTACAAAAGGTGCAACATTCCTTGAGCTCTATAAAGGCTACGGTTCCCAGTTTGGCGTTACAACAATGAAGCTCGGTGAATATATGATGAAATCAGGTGCATTATCAAACCTGGGTGAAGTCATATTCGGTTTAGCAACTGCAGTATTTTTTGCTTTACTCGGTGCAAGCTGCTTTGTCGAAAACATTAAAGCATCTAATCTCAAAATTCTTGCAATAACACCGGTTATATGGACAATTTTCAGAATGCTCACAAAGCTTATAAGAACTATCAGTTATATCAAGGTTTCTGATTTGTTCTATGAAATAATCATGCTTTTATTTATGATGCTTTTCTTCATGGCTTTTGCTCAGCTTACTTCAAAAGTTAACGAAAAAGGCATCGAATGGAAAGTTTACGGCTACGGATTTTTTGCTGCTATAATGGCACTTGTTTGCTTCATTCCGAGAGTGGTATTTGTGCTTAGCGGCGGCATGACTTTATCTCCCGATGCAGGTATAAATGTGTGGGATTTCTGCATTGCAATTTTTATTGTGATTTATCTTACAAGTAACCTTAAAAATAAAAACCCCCAAGTAGAGGAATAGTCTGAATGTTTTTACAAAATGTGCAAGTAGCCGCAACTCAGGTAGGAATACTTTATATAATTGTTGCGGTAGGAATTATTGCGGATAAGATAGGTGTTTTTTCTGAAGCAACAGCAAGAAAATGCACAGATTTACTGTTTTATATAATCACTCCTGCGGTAATTATAAAATCATTTCTTTCAATAGAATTTTCGATGGAAACTGCAAAAAGTCTGTTGATTGCGATTATCTGCGGATTTGCTATTCATATTGTCGGAATAGTAATTGCGGCACCTTTTTTCAGAAAGGGTGATAAAGATACAAACGGTATTTTTAAATACGGCTCAATCTACGGCAATGCGGGATATATGGGTTTGCCTCTTGCAAATGCGGTTTTGGGAGATGAGGGCGTTTTCTTTTGCTCGGCAGTGGTAATGGCTTTCAATATGTTCAGCTTTACACACGGTATCATGGTTATGTCGGGAGATAAAAAATTCAAGCCGATAAAGCTGCTTTTAAATCCCGGAACATTGTCTGTGCTTATAGGTGCACCGCTTTTCATTTTTTCCGTGGAATTACCGCACATGATTTACACACCGATTGATTATCTTTCAAGTCTCAACACACCTCTTGCAATGCTGATATTCGGAACATACCTTTCAAATGCAAAAGTTTTATCAATCCTCAAAGATAAGAGAATGTATCTTGTAACCGCTTTAAAGCTCTTTGCGTTGCCTGTGATTATAATCCTTGTATTAAGACTTTGCGGAATTACGGGAGCATTGCTGACAGCAATGACGGTTTCGGCTTCCGCACCGTCGGCAAATAATACTGTAATGTTTGCCGCAAAATATAATCGTGATGCAAGAGTTGCATCAAATCTTGTGGCGGCGGTAAGCTTTATTTCCATAATTACCATGCCGATAATGATTGCAATTTCGCAGAGTATCTGATTATGAAAAGAATAGAAAATATATTGAAAAATATCGGGATACCGTTGTACGGCGGTTGCGATTTCCAAAAAGATCATCTTATTGAATGTCGTAACAAAAGGTTTATACCCGAAAATGCTAAAAGTATAATAATGACTGCTTTTCCTTACAGATTGCCCGATGAGTTTTATAAGGACAGAAATATTTCAAGATATGCGGTGGTATGGGATTATCACGATGTTTTGGGAATGTATCTGAAAAAAGCAGTTGAAGAATTGAAAGAAAAATTTCCCAACAACAGTTTTGTCGCATTCACAGATAATTCACCTATTTATGAAGTTCACTCTGCAGTAAAAGCGGGACTTGGTGTAAGAGGCGATAACGGTTTGCTTATTACCGAAGAATACGGCTCGTGGGTTTTTCTCGGTGAAATAGTAACGGATATGAAACTCGAATGTGAAGAACAATACGGTGAGTGTCTGCATTGCGGTAAGTGTAAAAAAATTTGTGATGCCGTAAGCGGAAATAAGAAAGAGCTTTGTCTGTCAGCGATTACTCAGAAAAAAGGTGAGCTGACTCAAGCAGAAAAAGAGAAAATAACAGAGAATAAAAGTGCGTGGGGTTGTGATAAGTGTCAGGAAGTTTGCCCCATGAATGAAAATAAAAAATATACATCTGTCAAAGAATTCATGAGTTTTCCTAAAGCAGAAGTTTCAGTCGGCGACACTTTGGAAAAAAGAGCATACGCCTGGCGAGGTCAGGCAGTAATTGACAGAAATCTGAAAATACTCGGAAAGGAAGTGGAAATATGAAGTGTGTTAATTGCGGAGCGAAGATATCAAAAAATGCCCGTGTATGTAAAAAGTGCGGTGCTGTTCAGGAACTTGAAAAACCTATGCAGACTGTCATTGAAAATGATATAGATATGGATTTACCGGAGCTAGCGGAATTGGTTGTGCCGGACAGCTTTGCACCGAAGAAAAGACCATTTAACAAGGCGTTGATTTATTCGATTTTGTTTGTTGTTGCGGTCTTATCAATTGTAATTTACTTTTATGCGGAAGCTAATTTCATTGATTTGCCCGACAAAGAAGAAGCTTCAGTTTCCGTAAAAGCGACACAAGCTCAGGAAAAGAAATATGCTTCTCTTTCCGATGAAGAAGTCAGACTTTTGAAAGCTGATGATTGGAAAGACCCATATTTTACCGAGAGATATAAAGAACGAGCAGTTGATAAAATAATGTATATGGCTTATGAGGAAGGAGTTACAAACATCTACTCAAACTACTCAAGCGAGCAGATTATAATAATGATTGACAATGTGGTTAACAGTAACAGCTTGGGCACATTGACTATATATGAAAGAGTTATCAGAGAGGTAAACAACGAGAACACTTCGGATATCGGATATGAGTTTGATTATGATTATATAAGAAATGTTGAGAAGTATGATTGGAACAATCCGAAATATACTGAAGATGTCAAACGAACAATCGCAAAGATGACTTTGAGATTGGCGTATTTTGAAGGACAGATGGAGCTTTATTATAACTACTCTGTCAGCGAGGTAATGGAAATCTTTGACGATTATGCAAAACAAGTTTACAAAAAAGATGACGAAACATCGTTTTATAAAAAAATTGTTGCACAGTCGCTTGAAGAATTCGGAGATACGGACGAAGATACTCCCGGAATGACGAAACCAAATAAAACAGATGAAGAATAAACAGATATGCCGACACGAAAGTGTCGGCATATCCGCTTTTAAAAGGAATTATTTCATATTTCTTTCATAGGACTCGATCATCTTTTTAACCATCTGACCGCCTACTGAACCTGCTTCACGAGATGTGAGGTCACCGTTATAACCCTGCTTGAGGTTTACGCCAACTTCGCTTGCTGCTTCCATCTTGAAACGGTCAAGTGCTTCGCGTGCTTCAGGTACAACACTCTTGTTGTTGCTCTTAGACATTTTCATTACACCCCTCATAAAAAAGTTGTTTGCGTTTGCAAGATTATTATGTGCGGTGTATTTATAAAAAATCAAGAAAAAATTTGTCAAAAATTTTAACTTAAAAAGTGCAAATTTATAGAACCGTTGGATATTGACAAAAAACAGGGATATGGTAGAATGATGTTGAGCAACGATTTTGTGTTTTGTAAAAGACAGAAAGGAGTAATTAACTCTTATTTTATTGAGAGGATTGATTGAACAAGAATTATGAAAAAATTTTTAAAATGGTTTTCAATTATCTTTGTCGTTTTGTGTGTTGTGTATGTATCTTACCGATTTATACCCATAAGTAAAAATCCTAATGAAAGTATTATAGATTATAAAAGAACGGAAGACAGTTATGAATATAACGGCAAGGTGTATAATGACTTTATCGGAGTTGATGATGATTTATACAACGGCGGAATTCTTGATAACCGAGATGAAATACCATGGCTGTATTTTACGGAGTTTCAAAATGGTAACAATGTAAAAGAGGTTTATCCTAAAAAATATACAACCTTGCGAGATAAATTACTGAAGCGTCGCTATTATATACTTAATGATGATATTTTGGTGTATGATACCGGAAGTAATTTCATGGCAAGATACTTTATCTACAAATCAAATGATATAAATTTAACCATGCCTGAGTTTAGTGACGATAATATAGAAGAAATAACTCAATATGTGGGTATAGGTGCTTTTGAGCAAACGGGATATTTAAATAATATTGAACCCTATATAATTAAATCGCAAAGTCTTAAAAAAAGTGAGATAGATGACTTCGTCAAAGAATTGAATAATAACTCCAATGTAAATAAGCTGATTTCAAGAGTAAAAGCGGAAGATAAAAATTGGGATTCATATCAGGAAAAATTTGAAAATTATTGTGACGAAAACGGAATAGAATATACTGAATATGATAAGGTTGAAGTGTTTTATAAAATTAAGTTCAAGGATGATGCTTTTCCGTTAAATCTTGTTATATATGAACAGGATGGTTATGAAGAAAATGAAACTGCAACGACTACTGCAGCAGTAAACGAAGAAGAGATTGTATTGAATGAAACATAATTTAACAGAATATAAGTTTGTTTACATTAAAACAGAAATCTACGAAACAAAAAAGGGGATGTAAAAAAAGCGAAGACCGCATAAAACAAGATAAATCAAGGGGGCTTACAAGTCTGATGCTTGTAAGCCCCCTTGAAACAATCTAAAAAACGGAAAATATTAAAAATTTTGTGTTTTATGCTACGAACAA
>JAZQHB010000082.1:0-110588 GCA_045540355.1 Acutalibacteraceae bacterium
AATCTATAACGAGTGCCGGAAGCTCATCAAATTCTTCGCGTTTCAAAATAACACCTCCAAAATAAATATAAAGTAAATTTAACTAAAACAGTAAAAATAATAGCATTATCAACGGAGTACAGGCGATTTTACCCTTAAACCACCTACCCGAGTTATACAAAATATTTCTTTTGTATAATTAGCTATATATATGTTTGATAAGTAACCTTATCCTTTCTTGGCTATACCATCAACGGAATTATTCCGCCAATATCAGTTATCTGCTCATTACTTAATTCTATAACATCAACAAAATGATTTTTAAGAAAAGCTTTGATGTTGTTTGCATCTGCGTGTGTATTAAGCTTACCAATAACACCCAGATTATTTTTATCTAATTTAACAGTAGCTCCGCCAATAAAACCGTAATTAAATCCTCTTAATTTTATGTCACCTTTTTTCACTAACAAAACATCAATACTCTTAACTGCAGCATTATAAATTGATAAATCATCAGTAATTATTGCATCTGAACTGACAATACAAGTCGAACATTTAGAATAACCTTGTTTGACATTTATAACATTCAAATCAAGAGAATCAAGTATCTTCTTGCTTATTGTTTTGGTGTTACATATAAGATAATCACCGACAACAGCAGCGTTTAATAACACATCGTTCGGATATTCGGCATTTTCGGATATCTCAATTTTTCGGGTTTTACCGCCCCATTTGTTAATTTTTTCACAAAGTTCGTTTTGCTCAGAATCAAGAAAAAAATTACCGTTACCGCCGTCAAAAAGAAGCATATCAGCATGATTTGACAAGTTCCCTAAGTTTTTATTTGATTTCAATTCAACGACATCGATACCAAGCTTTTTCAATTCTTTTATAACATCGGTATTGCCCTCTCCTATTGCAACCGTTTTCACCATGGTATCAGGCAAATTAGGATTTGATAAAAATTTCATCAAAGTATAACTCCTATCGCATCTCTTACCGTTCTTACTGCAATAACCTCAATGCTTTTTTTGACATTATCAGATATTTTGCGATAATTTTGTGCAGGAATAATACATCTCTTAAAACCAAGTCTTGATGCTTCCAGCAGGCGTTGATCGCAATGATTTACGCCTCTTATCTCCCCTGTCAAGCCAACTTCACCAAAAGCAAGAATATCCTCAGGCACAACGATATCCTTCAGACTGGAAACCAATGATATTGCAACCGGTAAATCG
Organism: Acutalibacteraceae bacterium; assembly: GCA_045540355.1. Taxonomy (GTDB): domain Bacteria; phylum Bacillota; class Clostridia; order Oscillospirales; family Acutalibacteraceae; genus RGIG2945. The sequence goes on from JAZQHB010000082.1 coordinate 1,218, forward strand.
GTTGCCGGTTCATCAAGTTTGAGACCGCCTACAACATTGATATATGCGTCCATATTGCCGAAAAAGTAGCCTGAACGCTTTTCCAAAACCGCAAGAAGCATCGCCATTCGCGAATAGTCAAAGCCTGTTGCCATTCTTCTCGGATTACCGAAACCTGTAGGTGCCACCAAGCCTTGAACTTCAGCAAGTATTGGTCTTGAGCCCTCCATTGCACAAGCTATGCAAGTTCCCGATGTATTTTGAGGTCTGCCTGAAATTAACATCTGTGAGGGATTTTCAATCTCAGATAATCCCGTATCAAGCATATCGAACACACCGATTTCATTAGTTGAGCCGTATCTGTTTTTAACAGCACGAAGTATTCTGTAGGAGAGATTTCTGTCACCTTCAAAATATAAAACACAATCAACAATGTGTTCAAGTACTTTAGGACCCGCGATGTTGCCGTCCTTATTAACATGACCAACAATTATAATAGGTATTTCCAGTGATTTTGCAGCTCTCATCAATACATTTGTGCATTCTCTGACCTGAGCAACACTACCCGGTGACGATGAAAGCTCGGTAAAATTCATAGTCTGAATGGAGTCAACTATTACAAGGTCAGGTTTATTCATCCTGACATATTCACAAATTCCCTGAACATCAGTTTCACACATTACAGATAATTTATCCGATGATACGGAAAGCCTGTCAGCTCTCAATTTAATCTGGTGAGCTGATTCCTCACCCGAAACATATAAAACTTCAAGCTCTCTGCCGAGATATTCGCAAATTTGCAGAAGAATTGTTGATTTACCTATTCCGGGGTCACCGCTTAAAAGTATAAGAGAACCCTTGACTATTCCTCCGCCAAGAACTCTGTCTAGCTCTTTCATACCGGTTTTATATCTGAGTTCAACATCAGATTTAACACGAGAAATCTGCGTTGCAGAAGCAAATGACGATGTTGTTTTATATGTTGTTTTTTCGGTTCTGACCTGAACAACCTCTTCTGTCATAGTGTCCCATTCTCTGCAACCAGGACATTGACCGTACCATTTTGAAGTAACATATCCGCATTGATTGCAAACAAATTGGGATTTAGATTTTTGAGCCATTTTAAGCCTCCAAATATTTTAAAATTCCGCAAAAGATTGCGAAAGCAATTTTATTCTGATAATCATCAGTTTTCAGTAATTCTGCTTCTTGCAGATTAGATAAAAAACCGCATTCGACCATAATTGCAACTGATTCTGCATGATATAAAAGATAAATATCTGTTCCCGTTTTCTTTGCAATGCGGTTATTCTGCGGTTGTAGTAATTCAACTATCTGATTTTGCATAGTTTCTGCAAAATCTAAACTTAAGGGATTGTTTGGTGAATAAAACACCTGGGCACCCTTATATTTTGACTGTGTGAAATAATTCTGATGTATGCTCAAAAAAAGAGCCTGAGGGTTATCTTCAATGATTTTCAATCTGTTTTTTGTGTCAGATATTTTCTTTTGCCTTATAGAATCAGCGGACTCATCTGCAAGAGAATTCTCATCAGTTCTTGTCATAATATAATCAACTGAATGTAATTCACACAGAATTGCGACTTTCTTAGCGATTGACAGATTTATATCTTTTTCAAGAACACCATCAGATGTTTGTGTTCCGCCATCTATTCCGCCGTGTCCCGCATCTATAATTACTAAAGCTTTTTCGTTCAACTGAGAATTGACCGCACGGTCATTTCGCTCGTATGTAAGAAAAAAAGCTGAAAGGACAACCGAAAATATCAGTATGAATGAAATTATTTTTATTCGATTCATTTTATCATCTCCCCTACATTATTATGTAGAAAGAGATAAAAAATGTTAGTCTTCGGTTTTCATAACATAGGCAAAACCTATGCCGTTTGTTCCGAGGTGAGTACCGATAACACCGTTTACGGGCAACAATTTGGGATTGAATTTTTCCAAAAACGGATAAAGCTCCATTGTTTCCTTCATAAATTGAATACCCAAATCTCTGTTTGAAGAATACACGAAATAAAACGGATAGTTTTCGTCAGGTAAGTGTGACTCAAACCTCTTATATACGAGCTTTTTACCCGCTTCACGACCCATGGCTTTGCCCATCATTTTAATTATTTTATCTTCCAGAACAATAATAGGTTTAATTCTGAGGGTGTTACCTACCGCCGCAAGGCTCGGTGGGATTCTACCTCCTTTACGAAGGTATGTCAATGTGTCAATCATTCCGTTCACAGTAATACGGTCACGGAGCACTTCAAGCTCGGAAATTATATCTTCAACTTTATAACCAAGCTTTCTGAATTTAATTGCTTGTTCTGTTAATATTCTCTGCCCTCCGATAGCTTGGTGCGAATCAAGAACAAAAATTCTGTCATAGTCACACAATTCTTTAGCTATGTTTACAGCACTGAGTATACCGCTCAAACCACTTGAAAGCGTAATTACGAGCACATCATCATTATTTGATTTTGCTTCTTTGAAATATTTTAAATACAAATCAGGAGACGGCTGACTTGTTGTAGGCAATTCGTCGGAAACAGAAAGCTTTTGGTAAAAAAGCTCAAAATCCTCAAGAGTTTCCTGAGGGCAGTTACCATCCTGAAATTCAATGTTTATCGGAACAATATAAACACCTAAGTTTTTAGCCTCTGCATTTGTTATATCTGATGCAGAATCAGTAATAATTTGAATCATTTTAACCTCCAATGTGCAAAATCATGTTTAAATTCAATGATGAATGAAAAAATAATATCAAATACAATTAAAAAAATCTAATCGAGGTGAAATCTTGAAAAAAACTTCACTGAAATTATTAGGCGGTATGGTCATAGGACTTATAAACAGTCTGCTTGGTGCCGGTGGCGGTATGATTGCCGTACCACTTCTGAAAAAGACTTCAATGAATCAGACACAAGCACAAGCAAGCGCAATCGCAATAATATTACCTCTGACCGTAGCAAGTATTATCGGTTACTATATGACCGGCAATATTAACATCAAAGATAGTTTCGAGTATCTTGTTCCGGGGGTTATCGGTGCAATATGCGGAGCCTTACTACTCCCGAAAATACCAATAAAAATACTAAAAAAGATATTTGCCGGATTTATGATTTGGGCCGGAATAAGGATGATGCTGAAATGAATATACTGAATATTATCGCAGGGTTTTTATCAGGTGTTGCCGGAGCTATGGGTCTCGGCGGTGGCGGAGTTTTGGTGCTCTACCTTACGCTTTACCTGAACTTACCTCAATTAAAAGCTCAGGGAATAAACCTGGTATTTTTCGTGCCGTGTGCAATTGTTGCAATAATACTTCATTCCAAGAAAAAACTGATAGATTGGAAGAAAACTACCCCGATAATATTAGGTGGAGTATTAGGAGTTTTATCAGGAATGCTCCTTGTGAATGTAATAAGGACAAATTTATTGTCAAAGCTCTTTGCCGGACTTCTTATTATTATGGGCGTCCGTGAGTTCTTCAGCCGTGATTCAACTGATAATCAAGATAAGATTGCAAAATAACAACAGCAGCTTGTGCATCAACATTTTCCTTACGCTTCTTCCCTCTTAAATTAACTTCGTTGAAAGATTGGTGTGCGGAAACAGTCGAAAGCCTTTCATCCCATAAAACTATTTTAATATCTGTTTTTTCTTCTAAAACTGAAACTAATTCTTTGCATTTATCTGAACGAAATCCCTCGCTACCGTCCATATTTTTAGGATTGCCTACGACAAGCAGTTCAGCTTTACACACTTTCGCTTCTGAAACAATATCGTCAGCAACCTTTTCCATGTTATATGCCTTGATAACTGTCTTCGGAAAAGCCATCATACCCAAGGCATCTGAAACCGCAATACCTGTTCTTGTATCGCCATAATCAACAGACATTATTACCATCAGTAAGATTCTACCTTTCCGACAATATCGTTTATGCTTGCGATATTTTTATCATCAAGGTATTTGTTCATGCCATCAATAACCTTGAGTGGTACAAAAGCATCGGTGAAGTTAGCTGTACCAATCTGAATTGCAGACGCACCTGCAAGCATCATTTCTATTGCATCTTGCCAAGTTGAAATACCACCCATACCGACAACGGGAATGCTAACCGCATTTGCGGTCTGCCAAACCATTCTCAGTGCTACAGGGAAAACCGCAGGACCTGACATACCGCCGGTATTATTTCTGAGAATCGGTCTGCGTGTATTTATATCAATCCTCATACCTGTAAGCGTGTTGATAAGTGATACTGCATCAGCACCTGAAGCTTCTGCTGCTTTTGCAATTTCTGTAATATCTGTGACATTGGGTGTAAGCTTAACCATAAGCGGTTTGTTAGTTGATTTTCTGACCGCAGTCACAACTTCCGACAATAAAGCTGTTGAGGTGCCGAAAGAAACACCACCCTGTTTAACATTCGGACAAGATACATTCAATTCAATCATATCAACATCTGTATCGTTAAGCTTTGCACAGCATTCGCAATAATCTGTAATAGTGCTGCCCGCAATATTTGCAATAACAGTTATATCTTTGGTCTTAAGCCAAGGCAAATCTTTTTCAATAAAAGCATCAACACCCGGATTCTGCAACCCGACGCTGTTGATTATACCCATGGGAGTTTCTGTAATTCTCGGAGGAGGATTACCTAACCTCTTGTAAAGTGTTGTGCCTTTACAAGAGATACCGCCAAGCTTTGATATATCGTAAAGCTCATCATACTCTCTGCCGAAGCCAAAAGTACCTGAAGCAGTTATAACAGGATTTTTAAAATCAACACCTGCAATTTTTACTCTTAAATCAGCCATCGAAACTTACCTCCGTTGCATTAAATACAGGACCATGCTTGCAGACATGGAAATAATCCTCTTCCCCGTTTTTCTTGACCTTGCAAGCACATGAAAGACAAGCACCGATACCGCAACCCATTCTTTCTTCCATCGAAACAAAACAAAGTTTGTTGTTATCCTCAGCCATTTTTGCAATAGCTTTTAACATTGGTATCGGACCGCAAGCAAAAACAACATCAATATCAGCAATTATGTCTTTTAAAATGTCAGTAACATATCCTTTTGTACCGACTGAGCCGTCCTCTGTTGCAACTTGAACTTCAGCATCAAAAGCGTCACTTAAAATTACATTATCAGCACCTCTGAAGCCAAGGATTACTTGTTTCTCACCCTTATAATCGAGACATGACTGCAACATCGGAGGAACACCTATACCGCCGCCTATAAACACAGCCTTGCCCTTTTCAGACAAATCAAATCCATTTCCTAAGGGTCCTAAGATGTTGATCAGTTCACCTTCATTTCTCTGTGAAAGCCAGAGAGTTCCTTCGCCCTTTGCCTGATAAACAATAGTTAATGTAGTATCAGTAATCCGACAAATTGATATAGGTCTGCGAAGTACCTTTTCACCGCAAGCAATGTTCAGAAATTGACCGGCTTTTGCCATTTCTGCAAGCTCAGGACATTCAAAAACAGTTTCGAAAATTCCGTCTGCTAATTTCTTATTAGAAATAATTTTGAAATCTTTTTGTATATAACTCATTAAACTTCCTCCGATTTGCCTGAAGCAACATTAACAGGCTCAATATCTTCTATAGATTTATTATTGGTAAGACACCTTACAAAAACTTCTGCACTATCAACAGTTGTAAATACGGGTATGTGTTTTTTTAGTGCCTGGCGTCTGATTAAAGTATCATCAGTGAGATTTTCTTCTTTTTTGCCCGATGTTGATATAACATAAGCGAGAAGATTATTATTAACAAGATCCATTGTATTCGGTGTACCTTCGTGGATTTTTCTTACCGCGTTGGTAGGTACCATATTAAAATTCAACATTCTTGCAGTACCTGCAGTTGCGTGTAATCTAAAACCAAGTTGTGAAAATTTATCAGCAACTGAAATTAAATCCTGCTTGTCAGAGTCTGTTACAGTCAGCAAAACATTACCCGACCGCTTCACTCTCATTCCTGCCGATGTTACTGCTTTTAAAAGCGCATCATCAAAAGTATCTGCAAGTGCCAAAACCTCACCCGTCGATTTCATTTTTAAACCCAACTGAGTGTCGGCTCCCTCAAGTTTATCAAAGCTGAAAACCGGTACACGAACGGCAACCATTCCGTTTTTATATCTGATTCCTGTACCGCAACCTATATCAGATAACTTTTCTCCAAGCATACACCTTACAGCAATTTCTACCGTATTTACTCCAGTAGTTTTTGATGTGTGAGGAATTGCTCTTGCATTGTTATTAGTTAAACCGATAACATAGATGAAGTTATCGTATATACTTAGCTGCAAACCAAGTAATCCTTTTAAATTCAACTCGGTTGCAATTTTTTTTGCAATCAGATAGATTTCATCATAATGTTTATCAAGTAAAGACAATGGCGGGCATATTGAAATGGCGTCACCGTAATGAACATCAGCTTTTTCAATATGCTCGGTTACACCGGGAATCAAAACATCATCAGAATCGGAGATGATATCTGCCTGAAGAACCTTTCCGAGTGTCCTCTGCCCTACACTATGTCGTATATTAAGTTTATCAAGAAGTTCTGCAAGCCTTTCTTTACTACCGATAACCTGCATGATTTTCTTATTTAAACCGAGAACATTATACTCGTTATCAAGTAATTTATTTGTAATTTGAAAAAATCTTGAGCCTGAAAACTGTGTGAATATTGCAGTCGGTTTTTCAGATGCGATAAGGTTTTCAATATCCGAATCAATAGCGGGATCAAAAAATAATCTGTCTGAAAACTCGTAAGATGTAGAAACTGCATCAGGATTGTTGTTCAAAAATAATGATTTATAACTCGATTTCTTGATTTGCTTCAAAACATGAATATTGCAATAATCATGCTCATTACCGTAACCGACAACAGACGGTCCTGAGCCGATCACAAGAATCTTTTCACGATTATCTTGTTTTTCAAGAATCTCAGCTTCGTTATCGTCATCAAATGCGGAATAGAAATACGGATTCTCTGCATCAAACTCAGCTGCACAAGTATCAACCATTTTATAACATGAACCGAGAGTTTTTTCGATAGATTTACCACTTAATCTTTCAACCGCCGTATCGGTAAATCCCATGCTTTTTGCTCTGTAATAAGTGTCAGCATTACAATTTTTCGATATTTCTTTTTCCATATCAGAAATGTTCTTAAGTTTTGACAGAAAGCAAAAATCAATTGAAGTAAGTCCGTAAATCCTATCAAAAGAAATTCCTCTTGATATCGCTTCATAAACCATAAAAATTCGCTCATTTGAGGAAAATTTGATTTCTTCTAAAAGCTTATCATCTGAAACACTCTTTAGTCGGGGTAACGAAGGTGTATCTAAAGTAGAATCTATCGAGCAGATTCCCTTCATAAAAGCCAACTCAAAGCTTGTACCTATAGAAAGTGTCTGACCCGTAGCTTGCATTGAAACACCGAGCTGACGATTGACATCAGCGAAGTTTTCAAAAGACCATTTAGGAAATTTAACGGCACAATAATCAATCGCGGGCTCCGAACAAGCTGTCGTACAGTTTGTAATTTCATTTTTTATTTGGTCGAGAGTAAGACCGATTGCAACTTTTGCTGCGACAAAAGGAATCGGATAGCCTGTTGCTTTTGAAACAAGCGCCGAAGAACGACCTAAGCCGAGTGATACGCCGATTACCGCAAACTCAGTACCGTCAGGTTTTAGTGCAAAACGAACATTACAACTACCCACAACATCCAAAGAAGAAATTATATTCAAAGCTGATGCTCTGAGCATTTTAGCCTCACTATCAGTTAGAGTCTGTGCCGGTATAACAATTATACTGTCACCTGTATGAATACCAACCGGGTCAATATTTTCAAGACTCGATACACTGATACAGTTACCTTTACAATCGCGAATTACTTCAAACTCAATCTCTTTCCAACCGGAAATGCATTTTTCAATCATAACCTGGTGTATAAGAGAAATACCGAGACCTTTTTCGGTACTCTCGATAAGCTCTTCTTCGTTGTAACAGAAATCAGCAAAAGTACCGCCCAATTTATAAGCCGGTCTGACAATAACCGGTAAGCCTATTTCATTGGCAAAATCAATTGCAGCGGAAGTCTTGTTGACAACTTTTGCCGCAACAACATTCTCACCGATTTTAGTCATAGTCTTTTTAAAAGAAAGTCTGTCCTGAACACTTGTGATTGCTTTCGGATCTAATCCTAAAAGCTCAACATTGTTTTTCTTTAAAAAACCGTTTTGAGCAAGTTCAACTGCAATTTCCAACGCTTCAAGACTGCCTACAGTCGCAAGAAGTCCGTCGGGTTTTTCAGCAATAATAATCTTCTTTATCATATCTGCAGACAAAGGCTCGATATAAACTGAATCTGCATAATCTGTATCAGTACTGACAGAAACCGGATTTGAGTTCACAAGAACAGTTTGCTTGCCTTCTTGCTTCAAAGCTCTGCAAGCACTTACCGCAAAATAATCATATTCTGCACCTCTGCCTATAACTATAGGACCGGAGCCAATAACCAATATTTTTTTTATTGAATCATACATCGGTTAAAGCCTCCTCTAAAAAATCAATAAATTTATCGAAATACCAAGCAGTGTCCTGATAACCTTTACCGTCAACAGGATTAAACTGCAAAGATATAATTTTCTTATCAAAATATTCTATACCCTCTACAGTACCATCGTTAACATTAACCGCAGTAACTTTAGCCGCTGTAAAATCAATACTTTCACCTGATACCGCATAGCCGTGATTTTGTGTAGTCACCATCAATTTTGAAGTATCGAGACATTTTACAGGCTGATTTGAACCCCTGTGACCTCGTGACATTTTTTCTATTTTTGCACCTGTTGCAAGTGCCAACATCTGATGTCCGAGACCAACCGCCATTATCGGTAAGTCGGAATTGTAAAATTTCTTAATTTCTTCAACCAATTCAATATCATCATCGGGGTCCCCGGGACCATCCGGCAGAATTATTCCGTCAAATTCATCCTTAAGTACATTTTCAGCTTTTGTAAAGGCAGGATAAATCTTAAGGTCACAACCTCTGTCAAGATAGGGTTTCATTGCCGATTCAGGATAACCGTAATCCATAACTGCCAAAGTATATTTATGTTCTTCGCTTTCCAAAGTGTAAGGTTCTTTTGTCGTTACTGTGGCTACCGCACCACTAATCGAATAATTGTTAATATCATCGATCAGCTTGTCAAAATCATCAAGAGAATCAGTAATTGCCCCCTTGAAGTAGCCTTTATCGCGAAGAACTCTTGTAAGTTTTCTTGTATCTATTCCGCAAATACCGATGACATTACGCGATTTGAGATAAGTGCTTAATGTTGCGGTATTATCGTCACCGATTGTAGATGCAGAATCAAACCATTCCCTTACGATGTAACCGTTAGCCATAACACTTTCGTCAGATTCACTCTCAACTCTGTTACTTACCAACGGATAAGTCTGAGCAACAATCTGTCCGTAATATGTCGGGTCACTTAACAATTCCTGATACGACGAGGAACAAGTATTAAAAACAACCTCTCCAATGGCCGTACCCTCTGCACCCATGGAATAACCCCTGAATACCGTTCGATCAGCCAAAACGAGGTATGCGATTTTTGATTTTCGGTTGTTCATAAAGCTTTGCTCCCTATTTAGAATTACAAAATTGCCCTTGTTTAACCCACAAGGGCAATTTCAATGAATTAAAACTTGGGTAAATACTGCGTAATATCATCACGCATTCTGATAGCTTCTGCTCTCGCTGCCTCAGCAAAATCTTTTTCGTCATAGTTATTCTTTTTGTAAGCACACATGATTGAACGAGAAGCATTAACTATTGCACCAAGACCTTTTTCATCAAAAGCACCTGCTATATCCTGACCGCCTGCACCCTGAGCACCATAACCGGGAACAAGGAAGAATATTTTCGGGAAAGCAGCTCTTAATTCAGACAACTGTTTCGGATAAGTTGCACCTACAACTGCACCTATGCCCGTGTAGCCATACTTGCCCTGTAAGCTCTCTCCCCATTTTTCGCACATTGTGCCCATCTGGTAATAAATAGAAGTGTCCTCTTCTTTTAAAAGCTTATCCTGCAACTCACCTGAAGACGGATTTGAAGTCTTAACAAGAACAAATATACCTTTATCAAACTTGTTGCAAACATCAAGCAACGGTGCTATTGTATCTGTTCCGAGGTATCCGTTAACGGTTAATGCGTCACCGTCAAAAGGTGCAACCTCTTTTTCACCAATCTTAATTTTGCCAAGGTGACCCGAAGCGTAAGCTTCCATTGTGCTGCCTATATCATTTCTTTTGCCGTCCGTAATCACAAACATACCCTTTGAATGAGCATATTCGATTGTTTCAGCAAGAGTTTTCATCCCTTGCCAACCGAGTAATTCATAATATGCACACTGCGGTTTAATCGCCGGCACAACATCATAAAGTGCATCAATCAGACCTTTATTAAACTCAAGCATAGCTGCTGCTGCACCTTCAAGAGTTTCACCGTGCTTTGCAAAATTCTTTTCTTTGATAAATTCGGGGATATATTCGAGCTTTGCATCAAGACCTGCTACGGTCGGATTTTTCGTTTTAATAATACCTTCAATCAATCTATCAAGTGACATAATAAATTCCTTTCATTTTTAATCTTTATATACTTGTTTTCCACCACAGAATGTATACTTAACTTTACCTTTCAGCTTTTTGTTTTTAAAAGGTGAATTTGTTGATTTTCCGTGGAATTTATCAACATCAACAATATAAGCCTCATTGGGATCAAAAATCACTAAATCAGCTACATTTCCAACCTTAATGCCATTATCAATTCTGAGTATTCTCGCGGGTGCGGTACTCAATTTTTCAATAAGCTTATAATATGTGATGCGTGAAGCATCAACAAGATTTGTTACCGAAGCCGACAACAGCGTTTCCATACCTATACCGCCGCACGGTGCAGTTTTTATATCTGCTTTCTCTTCTTTCGTGTGTGGAGCATGGTCAGTAGAAATAACATCTATCGTACCGTCTGCGATTGCTTCAATAATAGCCTTGACATCTTCCTCATTCCTTATCGGAGGATTGATTTTAAAATCAGGGTCATCACCCGCATCAGCTCTTGTAAAAGAAAAATAATGAGGACAAGTCTCAGCGGTTATGTTATTACAGATTTTTTTAGCAGCTCTGACTAATTCAACCGAAAAAGCGGTGCTGACATGGCATATATGCATACGAACACCGGTTGATACAGCAAGTGCAATATCTCTCGCTGTGCCAACATCCTCAGCAGCGTTAGGATAACCTGAAGCAAGCAGTGACATATCTTCACAATGGTCAAGAATGATGCCGTCAAGCTCTTTAACTTTACACATAGCCTGCATCATTTTCTCAGAAGAACAAACCGGTTTTCCGTCATCTGAAAAAGCGGCAGCTCCGACCTGAGCCATTTCTTCAAAATCAACAAGCTTGTCTGTTCCGAGACCTTTGCTGATTGCACTAACCGGAAGCACATGTGCATCAGCGGATTTCGCCTTTTCTTTTATATAGGACACAACTTCGGGTGAATCTGTGCACGGATTCGTGTTAGGCATCGCAAGAACGGTTGTTACACCTCCTGCTGCAGCCGCTTTACAACCTGAAATTATATCCTCTTTGTGAGTAAACCCGGGATCTCTCAGATGAACATGCATATCGATAAATCCCGGTGCTGCAATCAAACCCTCAGCATCCACTTCAATATAGGAAAGCTCTTCTGAAAAATCCGAAAATCTACCCCCTGATATATAAATATCTCTGACTTCATCAAGTTTTTGCGAAGGGTCAATTACCCTCGCATTTTTAATTTTGTAATTATTCATCAATATCCTCCGCATGATGTGCAATAAGGTATGTTATCTGTTGTGTACCAACCCGTGCCGCCTCTCGGACAATAACTGCCTGCTACAAGACCTGTATTCGCACAGTAGGACAACTGCTTTGAGTATTCACTCTTTTCAAATTCTTTGCGTTCTAACGGAGCATGAACTCTGTTCATAACTTCTTTGAATATTTTACCTGCAGGATTTCCGGATGCCCATATCCGTTTCGGCATATCGTAGCCATACCATACCGCTGCACAATAATATGGTGTTCCGCCATTAAACCATCTGTCCTTACTGTCATCGGTAGTACCTGTTTTTGCGAAAGTCGGCATCTTGTTCAAGTCGTAGCTTGCACCTGTACCGCCTGACTTCACGACAGTCTTAAGAAGCTCGACCATAACATCTGCGGTACCTTCCGATAACACTCTTTCGCCTTTTTTGTCATCAGTAAGGATAGTTTCGGAGCCGTCAGCATTTGTAATCAAAGTATACGGTTTGGGATCTCTGTAAATACCGCCTGAACCGAATGTTGCAAAAGCCGATGCCATATCGACGGTTGTCATACCATAAGTCATTGCACCGATTGAGAGCGGAGCCAGGTCATTATCTCGAACCGGATCAACATCTGACATGTGGAATTTGTTGACGAGGTAATCCATAGAAGTGTTAACGGTTAATTTTTCATTGATAATTCTTGCCGGGACGGTATTTAACGATAACGCTAATGCCCTTTGAACGGTTACATTAGAACCGGAACCGTAGGAGCCGTCGGCGTTGTGCGGGAACAAATTTCCACCGTATCTGAAAGCATAATTCTTAATATATGTTGACCAGGTTATAAGACCCTCATTTATAGCAGGTGCGTAAGTTGCAAGCGGTTTGATTGTAGAACCGGGCTGTCTTGGTGAATCATAAGCTCTGTTAAGACCTCTGTTTGTAGTTTTTTTACCTGCACCGCCGACAATACCAACAACATGACCTTCATAGTCAACAATGGTCATTGCAGCCTGAACTGCGGGATTTTCTTTTGTGTCAGCTTCATAAGGGAATGTAATCCTGTTTTCAAATACATCCTCCATAATTCCTTGAATTCTCATATCAAGAGTTGTATAGATTCTGAGACCTCCGTAATAAAGCGTTTCAACCGCTTCTTTCTGGCTCATATCTTTTTCAGCTATAAGGTCGTCAACAACCTTTGAAATGACAAAATCAACGAAGTAGCTTTGAATTTCACCGTTTGTTTCAATCTCAGCTTCTGTATTGTTACTATCGTCATCATCTGCAACGAATTGAATAGGATGGTTGACCGCTTCAATATATTCCTCAACGGAAATCATACCTTGCTCAAGCATCTGTTTGATACAATAAAGCTGACGCTCTCTGTTATCTTTAGGATTGATTAACGGATCAAATTCATACGGAGATTTTGTAATGGCTGCCAGACAAGCAGACTCAGCAATATTGAGATCTGCAACTGCTTTATCAAAATACTTTTCAGACGCAGTTTTTACGCCGTAGCAACCCGAACCAAGATATATTGTGTTCAAATATGCTTCAAGTATTGCATCTTTGCTGTAGTTCTTTTCAAGATTGAGTGCTGTCAAAATCTCGTTAAATTTTCTGACATAAGTTACATCTCTTTCATCAGTAACATTCTTGATAAGCTGCTGGGTAATGGTTGAACCGCCTTGTCCCTCATTATCGGGAACAATCATAACTGAAATCGTTCTTCTCCAGTCAACACCGCTGTGTTCTCTGAAACGCTTATCTTCTATTGCAACAAAAGCATTCTGCACATTCTTGGAAGTTTTATTAAAATCGATCCACTCACGATTTACTTCACTTTTAAGTCTGAGAAGTTCAACTTGCTTTCCCTCTTCATCATTTGCGTAAATGATTGAAGTCTGACGCTGATTTTTTCTCGCATCAGCAAGGTCAATCTGCTTCTCACCATTAACAATCATAACCACATTAGTTATCATATAACCACCAATTATGCAAGCAGTTGCAAAACCGATGATCATTGCAGAAAGGGCTAAAATAAAAATGCCTTTAAAAAAGGATTTTATCGGTGATCGTTTCTTTTCTTTATTTCTGTTTAACTTGTTTTTACTCATAAGAAACATACCTCCTTACAGACCCTAACATTATAACATATTTTTTCTGATTTGTTTATCCTTTTTTCAAAAAAAATTCGGTTTTTTAAATTTTTTTCAGTATATCTTAATTTTTTTTGCAAAAAATAACAAAAAACTCGGAGTTGATATAATTTGAAAAACTTTTTTACTGCATTTTGCGTTACTGCAACAATAGTTTTCTCTATTATTGCAGTATTCTTTTCCACGCAAAAAGAAACAAATATATCTACTGACAATATGACGAAACATACTGTTCAATATAAAATCTCAGACCATAGCGGAAAGCTTGCGGTTTTCAAGAACAACTCAGATATTCCGATTAAGATTTACAATATTTATTTAGAAAACCTGCCTGCAACTGACAGAAAAGAAATAATTAAAGGCATCACCTGCGAAGATGATGCCGAGTTACAAAGGTTGATTGAGGATTATACAAGTTAAGTGGTTTATATTTTCATGTTGTGTTGTGTTGATTTATGAAATCGAGCATAACAGTCTTTTGAAAATTAAAGGAAAACTTATCCTTTTTACGCTTTCGGGTGCAATAAGATTTATTGTTTCAAGTTTTTTTCCGTCCAGGCTGACGGTAACCGTACCGAGAATCTGACCTTTTTCGACGGGTGCTTCAACATCTAAAGCAAGAGAGATGTCCTGCTTTATTTTTTCTTCGTCAACACCTTTGATAAGTACGCTTTTGCTTTTATCGGTTATCGGTTTTATTTTATCCTTAACTCCATACAAAACATTGACATCGGCGAGAAGTTTTTTATCAACTTCGGGCGTGAACGATTTATAATTTGTAAAACCCCAATTCAACAAAGATTTTGCGGTGTTGAATCTGTCGTTACTGCTTTCGCTACCCAAGATAACTGCAACAAAATGTGTACCGTTTCGTTCAGCTGTTGCAGACAAACAATGACCCGCTTTTGCAGTAAATCCTGTTTTTAAACCGGTAGCACCTTTATAGAATCTTATAAGCTTATTTGTATTCACAAGCTCTGTTTTACCATCGCGAAGGCTATCCATCCAGGTTGTTGTATATTCTCTTATAAAAGGATACTTCATTACTTCTTTTGACATCAACGCTATATCATAGGCTGTTGTGTAGTGATTTTCCGCCGTATCATCAAGCCCAGTACAGTTCTCAAAATGTGTGTTTTTCATTCCGAGTTCATCTGCCCTTTGATTCATCAGTTCTACGAAAGCTTCCTCGCTTCCTGCCAAAAATTCCCCGAGGGCCGTGCAAGCATCATTTGCACTACTCACACAAGTTGCCTTGAGTAATTCTTTTACAGTCATTGTTTCTCCCTCTTTTAGCCAAATCTGAGACCCTCCTTTAGCTGCGGCTTCAGGAGATGCCGTTACTTTTGTCGATGGAGAAATATCACCTCTGTTTATTGCTTCGCAGACCAAAAGAATCGGCATAATCTTTGTTACAGACGCAGGCGGTAGCTTTTGATTTTCATTGTACTTAAAAAGCACTTGACCGCTTGATACATCCATAAGCACTGCAGCTTTTGCTTTGATTTCTACGGGTTGTTTTTCATTCGCAAAAGCGGTAACCGACATACTAATCAGAATGATAACTGCAATAAATAACGATATAATTTTCTTCACATAAATCCCTCCTGTTGAAATATATGCATAAAATTTAATTATTAAAACAAGATTGCATAATAAGACGATTTAGTTTATAATACCTATGAGCGAGGTGTTAAGAATGAAAGCAGCAATTTATACACTCGGTTGCAAGGTTAATCAATACGAAAGTGAGCTAATTTCACAGAGGTTGAAAGAAAAATCCTTTAAGCTTGTTCCGCATAATGAAATCGCGGATATATATATAATCAATTCATGTACCGTTACTGCTGAAAGTGATAAAAAAACAAGGCAGGCGGTTCGACGCTTTAAAAGGAAAAATCCAAATGCAATTGTTGTTCTGACAGGTTGTATTCCACAATCTCAGCCTGATATTTTTGACAGGCTTCCCGAAGCAGATATCGTTATCGGTAACAATAACAACAATAGTATTGTTTCTGCAATAAACAACTACATAACTTCAAAAAAGCGTATCACCGACATACATCCGCATGAAAACGGAGAAGCTTTCCCTTGCGGAATTATTTCAGACTTTTCAGAAAGAACCCGTGCAATTGTAAAAATTGAAGACGGCTGCAACAGATTTTGTTCCTACTGCATTATTCCTTACGCAAGAGGTCGCGTGCGTTCAAAATCACTTGATATTTTAAGAGAAGAGTTATCAATGCTTGACAAAAAAGGATTTAAGGAAATTGTTTTTGTCGGTATAAACCTTTCTGCTTACGGTTTGAATGAAGATTTTAACATCTGCGATGCCGTTGAGATTGCCGAAAGCTTTCCGTCTTTTGAACGAATTCGCCTTGGCTCACTTGAGCCTGACCATCTTACCGATGAAATAATCGAACGGTTGTCACATTGCCAAAAGCTTTGTCCGCAATTCCATATTTCTCTTCAAAGCGGTTGTGATAAAACCTTAAAAGAAATGAATCGCCATTATACGGCAAGTGAATATTTGAAAATATCAGAAAAATTGAGAGCTTCTTTTAAAGATGCAACAATTACAACAGACATCATGGTCGGTTTTCCAAATGAAACCGATAAGGATTTTGAAAATTCTTTAAGCTTTGCATATCGGGTCGGTTTTGAAAAAATGCATGTCTTCCCCTATTCACCGCGAGAAGGCACACCTGCCGCAAAAAAAGTACAAGTAATTCCTCAGATAAAAGAAGAACGCAGCCGCAAAATGCTTGCCGCTGCGAATGAAATAAGAATTAAGTTTTTAAAAGAACAAATCGGTAAAACAGTAAATGTTCTGATAGAAAATGATAATGAGGGTTATACAGAAAACTACACACCCGTCAAATCACTGACAGATATTGACTGCGGTAAAATGGTAAAAATCAGGATAACCGATTCCGACGAAGAGCGTTGTTACGGTGTTATCACAGAATAACTACATTCTCTGTCATTTCTTTTGAGCAAGTTTCATCGGTTGCAAGTGAATATATATCGGTGCAGACCGCTTCAAGCTCAAACATTCTCCTGACTTCATCAGTTACATCCGAATATCTCATAATTATGGGCAGTTTCGCAGTTTTGCGAGCTGCTCTTAAAATTTCTTTACCCTTATCGTTAAGTCCTAAAACTCTGATATATTCGGGTGCATCAAACATGTTCTTCTCGAATCCCAAAAAAGCAGAGATAATAATTCTTCTTATTCTCGAGTGTGCATATCTCTTTGATTTGATTTTATCATATAAATCTTCAAGGTTATTTGATGTTTTGACAGCAGAAAAGATTCTGTTCTCCAAACCTTCCGAAAGATCAGGCAATCTTGAAAAATCTTCCAACCTCATTGTTCTGAGCCTATACAAAATCATTTTTTCAAACATTTCCATATTTCTTGCCTG
This sequence comes from Acutalibacteraceae bacterium, assembly GCA_045540355.1. Classification (GTDB taxonomy): domain Bacteria; phylum Bacillota; class Clostridia; order Oscillospirales; family Acutalibacteraceae; genus RGIG2945. Next base: position 18,697 of record JAZQHB010000082.1, read on the forward strand.
AGCTTGAATTTTGCTCGGCATAAAGGTATTTACATCTTCCCCGCATCTGATTCTTCGTCTTAGCTCGGAAGCTGAAATAAAACCGTTAGCAATATTAGTGCCATCGTGCTGAGTATAAGCTCTGGAAATTGTTGCGGGCGTCATTTTTGAGTTGATTTCTGAAATCGCTTTAATATATTCAACAGCTAAAATATTGTTCGGAGTTTTCAACACATCTGCCAGCTCCTCGGAAATTAGTCTTAGAACGGCTTCTCTTGCTGCAGCATAAGACATACCCTCAGACAATTTCAACACAAGTTCACTTTCAAAATCAGGAGTTGATATTATTTCAGCAACCTCTTTCAGGTGTTCAATATTTCCCGATTCACTTCCAAACGACAAAAATTCTGCACCTATAGCATCCAACAGCTGAACGCCTGCCCGTGCAAATGACTGTGCGGTTGACATCGCAAAATACGAGGGTATTTCAATTATCAGATCGGCACCATTTTCCAATGCAGCCCGTGCTCTCTCATGTTTAGGATATATTGCACACTCCCCTCGCTGAACAAAATTTCCGGACATTGCAACTACGATATGTGTTGCACCGGCTTTTCTCATTTCATCGAGGTGGTACTTGTGACCGTTGTGAAAAGGATTGTACTCAGCTATTGTGCCAAAAAGATTCAAAATACTCACTCCAATTTCAAAAAACAACTTGAAAAAAATATCATATATGTATATAATAAAACAGTTAGAATAAAAATTCAAGAATTTTGGAGGTTTTATGTAATGAAGATTCTCGTAATCAATGCAGGAAGCTCATCATTGAAGTATCAGCTCATCGATATGGACAATGAAAGCTTAATGGCAAAAGGTATTTGTGAACGCATCGGTATCGACGGTGTTATCAGCGGTTCAAACGCGGAAGGTAAGAAATTTAAGTATGAAGTAGAAATGGCAAATCATACCGCAGCTTTCTTCGAGGTTAAAAAAGCTTTGCTTGAAGGCGAATGTGCGGTTCTCTCTGACCTTGCTGAAATCGCTGCTATCGGTCATAGAGTTGTTCAGGGTGGTGCTCTCTTCAACAAGAGTGTTCTGGTTGATGAAGATGTTATCAAGGGTATCGACAGTCTTTGCGACCTTGCTCCTCTCCACAATCCTGCTCATATTCAGGGCATCAACGCTTGCCGTGAAGTTTTCGGTGTAGAACTTCCCGAAGTTGTTGTATTTGACAACGCATTCCACAGCACAATGCCCCCCGAGGCTTATATTTTCCCCGTACCTTATGAATATTATGAAAAATATAAGGTTCGCCGTTACGGCTTCCACGGTACATCTCATCGCTTTGTAAGTGCTAAATGTGCTGAAGTTATGGGCAAAGATATCAAAGACCTCAAACTTATCACTTGTCATCTCGGCAACGGTTCTTCAATCACCGCTGTTAAGAACGGCGAAGTTGTTGACACAAGCATGGGTCTTACTCCCCTTGATGGTTTCATTATGGGTACAAGATGCGGTGCTGTTGACCCCTCAGTTATTACATATCTCCAGGAAAAAGAAGGTTGGACACCTCAGCAGACATCTGAGATTCTCAATAAGAAGTCAGGTTATCTCGGAATATCAGGCGTATCAAGCGATGACAGAGATTTGCTTGCTGCTATCGAAGAAGGCAACGAAAGAGCTGCTCTTGCAAGAAAGATTCTCAAGTATCAGGTTCGCAAGGTTATCGGCAGCTATGTAGCAGCTATGGACGGTGTTGACGCTATCGTATTCACAGGCGGTATCGGCGAAAACACATTCGATCTTCGTGAAGATGTATGTAAGAATCTTACATATCTCGGCATTACATTTAACGAAGAGCTTAACCCCACACTTGTCAAAGGTAAGGAAGGCGAGATTTCTCTCCCCGATTCAAAAGTTAAAGTTTTCGTTATTGCAACAAACGAAGAGCTTCTTATCGCTCGTGACACAAAGGAAATTGTTGAAGCTTTATAATTTAAACTGCAAAAAATATTTCAGGACTATATCAACTGCGATATAGTCCTGTTTTTTCGTTTAGAGGATAATGCAAATTAAACCGCTGCAACCTTCGTTGATAACTCTTTCAAGAGTTTCCTGTAGCTTCATTCTTGCCTCCGTCGGCATTCTGTATAGTTTGTTGTGTAAACCTTCATTCACAAGCTCGTGCAGCGATTTGCCGAAAATATTTGATTCCCAGATACTTGACGGATTTTCTTCAAATTCTTGCAAAAGATATTTTACAAGCTCTTCAGATTGTGATTCTGAGCCGACAATCGGAGCTACTTCTGTGTTTATGTTCGCTTTCATCATGTGAATTGACGGTGCTGATGCACTTAGTCTTACACCGTATTTTCCGCCCTGCTTCATAATTTCAGGCTCATCAAGAGTTAACTCTTCCATTGACGGCATCACAATTCCGTAACCGGTTGCTTCAACCTCATCTAAAGCATCTTTAATGCGTTTATATTCATTCATTTTAAGTGCCATGTCGGAAACAGTATTTATCAAATCGGTTTCACTCTCGATTTCAAGACCGGTTTTTTCTGCAAGAATTTTGTAAAATAATCCGTCTACCATTTTAACATTGATTTTTGAGCTGCCGTCTCCGAGATTTATATTTTCAACAAAGGCATTTTCAATATATTCACACTCACAGATGTTTTCAACCATCCGTTTTACATCTCTGATATGTTCAAGTGTCCCTGCTGAGGTTGTAATTGTTTTTAAAACTGCACCCCTCAGCCAATGGTCTAACGGAAGTGAATTCATCCAATGCGGTAAATTGATTCCGATTTCTTTGACGGGAAATTCAAACAAAACTCTTGATAATATCTGCTTGATTTCTTCTTCCTCAAGCTCAAGACAGTTTACCGGCAAAACAGGAACTTCATATTTTTCTGTCAGTTCATTTGCAAAATTTTGTGATTCTGCCGATTTGGGGTCTACGCAGTTCATCAGAACAATAAATGGCTTTTTCAGTTCTTTTAATTCATTTATTACTCGCTCTTCAGCTTCCATATACTCATTTCTCGGTATCTCGCTGATACTGCCGTCTGTTGTGATAACAAGTCCGATTGTTGAATGTTCACTAATTACTTTTTTGGTTCCGATTTCTGCTGCCATGTTAAAAGGAATTTCCTTGTCATACCAAGGTGTTTTAACCATTCTCGGCTGGTCGTTTTCAATATAACCCAGCGAGCTCGGAACAATGTATCCGACGCAATCTATCATTCTGACTTTTAAACTTGCGTTGCCCGGCAAATTGATTTCAACCGCATTTTCAGGTATAAACTTCGGCTCAGTTGTCATTATCGTACGACCTGCAGAGGATTGCGGCATTTCGTCCGTAGCCCGTTCCCGTGAATAGTCACTCTGAATATTTGGGATAACCAGAGTGTCCATAAATTTTTTAATAAATGATGATTTACCTGTTCTTACGGGTCCTACGACCCCAATATAAATATCTCCCTCAGTTCTTTGTGCAATGTCAGAGTATATATTTTTGTCTTCCATGTTTATCCTCTCCTTTTGATAACTTCTATCAAAATATATGCAACATGTCCGTAATGTATTACAGGGATAAACAAAAAAACATCCCGATAAAAATCGGGATGTCAAAAAAATTCAGATTAGATAAAAAGGAACAACAACATTGTTCCGAGTGCCAATACAAAGAATGCAATAGCAACAAACTTTGTGAACTTAGCAAGCTTTGCTTCATAAGTTCTACCCTTATTCTTACCGAAGAAAGTTTCTGCACCACCTGCGATAGCACCTGAAAGACCTGCAGATTTACCTTCCTGCATAAGAACGATAACAATAAGGACAATTGAAATGAGAATCAAAACTGAACCTAATACATACTGATACCAGAGCATAATGTACCTCCATACAAATATAATACAAAATAATACTTGAAAATTATATCACAAGTATAAAATAAATGCAAGTGTTTTTTTAGAATGAATAAAAATATTTTATTAGGACAGACTATTATCAGCGGAGAAAAGCTTAAAATTGCGTTTGCTTCAGCTTTCCCCGCAGACCGTTTTTGCGGGGAAGCCCGGCATTAACGGTCATTTTTTATTCAAGAATCATCTGCTCACCGGCATCTTCTGCACTCAGCAAAGCACCTGTAGCAGGGAGATTTTTAGTCTTATATCTGTAGGGCTTTGCAAACTCACCCTCAATATAAGGTCTTACAGTCATAACCGTGTGACCCTTCTTAAGAGTCATCGCAGAAACACCGATAGAATGCTTTGTGGATTTTACGGAAATTGCACCTGTGTTTACAAGCAAATGTCTGCCCGCAGTAGAAATCATAACAAGTTCACAATCTTCTTTAATCTGAACAATCTCAACAATCGGTGAATCATCGGAAAATGCTTTTATAAGCTTTTTTCGGTTTGTCTTAGTTTCATAAGATGACAACGGTATTTTTGCTACTTTACCGTTTTCAAAGAAAAATAAAACATAACCCTTATAGTCCTTGGTAACGACCATTTGTATAGGCACTTCGCCTTCTGCCATTTCAAGCTTGGTTGCAACAAAGTCACCGAGTACACTTGCCTTTGTATCGGCAAAATCCGCAGCCTTAGCTTTATAGACCTGATGGTGATTGGTAAAGAACAGCAATTCATCTCTGTTTGAGCCTTCAACAGAAACGATTATTTTATCTTCTTCCTTAAGCTTGTGTTCGCCACCCATTCTTAAAGACAATGGTGTAATTTTCTTGAAATATCCGCCCTTAGTAAAAAAGAGATTTACGGGATAGTCCGGTATTTCTTCTGCTTCACTTTCTTCAAACTCAATATCCATTTCATAGATAATCTCAGAGCATCTGGGTTTTGAATACTTCTTGATAACATCATTTAGCTCGGATACGATAATCTTCTTAACCCTCGCCTTGCTTTTAAGTATATCTTCCATGTCTGCAACAGCTTTTTCAAGCTCTTCAATATCCTTTGTTCGCTTGAGGATATATTCTCTGTTCAGATGACGGAGCTTGATTTCAGCCACATATTCAGCCTGAATTTCATCAATGCCGAAACCAATCATCAAATTGGGTACAACCTCAGCTTCTTCTTCAGTATTTCTGACAATACTTATAGCTTTGTCGATATCAAGAAGAATCTTCTGCAAACCTCTTAAAAGATGCAGCTTGTCTGCGGCTTTGGTCTTATCGGAATAAACTCTACGCATAACACATTCCATTCGGAATGCAATCCATTCGTTCAACAATTCCCTGACACCTAAAACCTGAGGTGAGCCTGCTATGAGAACATTGAAGTTGCATGAAAATGTGTCTTCAAGTGTTGTCATTTTAAAGAGCTTCTGCATAAGCTTTTCGGGGTCAACGCCTCGTTTAAGGTCAATGGTTATCTTAAGACCGTTTCTGTCCGTTTCATCGCGAATATCACTGATATCCTTGATAGCTCCGGCTTTAACTTTTTCTATAATCTTTTCAATAATAGCTTCAGCAGTTGTTGTTGGTGGAATTTCGGTAATATCAATACAGTTGTTTGAGCGATCATACTCATACTTCGCTCTGATTTTTATACCACCTCGACCGGTCTTATAAATTTCTTCGATATCCTCACGATTGTACCTGATAAGACCGCCACCGACAAAATCAGGGGCAATTAGGGTATCTGCAATAACATGGTCGGGATTTTTGATAAGCTCAATAGTTGTTTCACAAACCTCTTTCAAGTTAAATGAGCAAATTGAGCTTGCCATACCAACCGCTATACCTGTATTTGCATTGACAAGAATAGACGGAAAAGTTACCGGCAACAAAGTAGGCTCAAGCATTGTGCTGTCATAGTTGTCAACGAAATTGACGGTATCTTTTTCTATATCTCTGAAAAGTTCATTTGCGATTGAATCGAGCTTTGCTTCCGTATATCTTGAAGCTGCCCATTGCATATCTCTTGAATACGATTTACCGAAGTTACCCTTTGAATCAACGAACGGATGCAAAAGTGCTTCGTAGCCTCTTGAAAGTCTGACCATTGTGTCATAAATTGCGGCATCGCCATGAGGGTTCAGCTGCATTGTACGACCGACAATGTTTGCAGACTTCGTTCTCGTTTCTCCGAGAAGCTTCATTTTATACATTGTGTAAAGAAGCTTTCTGTGTGACGGCTTAAATCCGTCAATCTCAGGGATAGCTCTTGACATTATAACACTCATCGCATAAGGCATATAATTTTGTTCAAGAGTATCCGTAATTTCCTGCTCTACGACCTCACCTGCACCTAAAATATGTGCATTTATATCATATTCGGGTTCGGTGACAGTCTTTTTCTTTTTTCTCTTATTTTCAGCCATAATCTAAAATCAGGAGACATCTGTAAGGTCAAGATATAAATGACCTTTATCTCTGATATGCTCCTTTCTTCCGTTTAAATCATTGCCCAAAAGCAAGTCGAAAACATCAGAAGTCTTTTGTGCATCTGTCGGATTGATTTTTATAAGACGCCTTGTTTTGGGGTTCATAGTAGTTAACGACATCATGTCAGCCTCATTCTCACCAAGACCTTTTGAGCGTTGGATTGTATATTTTTTGCCTTCCAACTGAGCCAATGTTTCATTCTTCTCTTTTTCGGTATATGCAAACCACGTTTCATCCTTGGTGTTGATTTCATATAACGGAGATTCTGCTATATAAACCTTTCCAACTTCAATCAATGTAGGCATAAGTCTGTATATCATAGTTAAAACAAGTGTACGAATCTGGAAGCCGTCAACATCGGCATCGGTGCAGATGATAATTTTATTCCATCTCAGATTATCAAGATTGAAAGACACCATATCCTTTGCCTTGGTTTTGATTTCAATACCGCAACCGAGAACTTTTATTAAATCGGTTATAACTTCGTTTTTAAGTATCTTGTCGTATTCTGATTTAAGACAGTTGAGTATTTTACCCCTCAGCGGAATAACTGCCTGAAATTCAGAATCACGAGCTTGCTTACAAGCACCTAATGCAGAGTCACCCTCCACTATAAAGAGCTCTCTTTTTTCAACATCTCTGCTTCTGCAATCAACGAACTTCTGCACCCTGTTAGCTAAATCATTTGAGCTTTGCAAGGTCTTTTTAAGATTAAGACGAGTTGTTTCAGCCTTGATACGGCTTCTCATATTAACCAAAATCTGATTTGCGATTTTTTCCGCTTCAAGGTGATTTTCAATAAAATAAATCTCAAGATTATGTCTTAAGAATTCTGTCATCGCCTCTTGGATAAACTTGTTTGTTATTGCCTTTTTAGTCTGATTTTCATAAGATGTCTGAGTTGAGAAGGACGACGAAACCAGAACAAGACAATCTTCAATATCCTGGAAATTTATCTTTGAATCACTCTTGAGATATTTTCCGTTTTGTTTGAGATACGCATCAATCTGCGATACAAACGCACTCTTAACAGCTTTGTCAGGTGCACCACCATGTTCAAGCCAGCTTGAGTTATGATAAAATTCCTTAATTTGTTTCTTATTTGAAAATTTAAGTGCAATATTGAGTTTTAATTTGTAATCCTTCAAATCTGCTCTGTCCCTACCTACTCTCTCTGCGGTCCAGAATTGAGTTGTGGTCAGAGATTCTTCGTCGGGTGAATATTCGTTAAGATAATCAACTATGCCGTTTTCATAAACATACTCAAAGGTTTCAAAGCTTGATTTTGTTATCTGATTTTTAAGTATAAACTTAACACCGGCGTTAACAATTGCCTGCCGTTTTACGATATCCTGATAGTACTCCAACGGAACATCAATCTCTGTGAAAACCTTTAAATCAGGCTTCCACTTGATTTTTGTACCTGTATCTCGTTTATTATACTTCTCTTTCTGAAGTCCTCCGATGTTTTCACCGTGCTCAAAATGGAGATTATATTTATAACCTCCGCTGTGAATTTCAGCATCCATATATTCGGATGCATACTGAGTTGCACAAAGTCCGAGACCGTTAAGACCTAAAGAATATTCATAGCTTCCGCCATCATTCGTATTATACTTACCTCCTGCATACAATTCACAGAAGACAAGCTCCCAATTGAACTTATCTTCTTTTTTGTTGTAGTCAACAGGTATTCCTCGACCGAAGTCCTGTACTTCAACAGAACCGTCGAGATATCTTGTCATAATGATTTTATCGCCGTAGCCTTCTCTCGCTTCGTCGATGGAGTTTGATAAAATTTCAAAAATCGAATGTTCGCAACCCTCTATTCCATCTGAGCCGAAAATTACGGCAGGACGCTTCCTTACTCGGTCAGCGCCCTTTAAGCTTGAGATACTTTCGTTACCATATCCGCTTTTTTTTGCCACTTTTTAATTTCCTCCGTTTGTTGAATCATCAATATCCTGTGTCGGTAATTCAGATTCAACTTTAATATCCTCAATTGAAACCTCGCCGCTCATAAGCTTATTGAAGCGATCAGCATCAACTTTCTCATTAACAAAGAGTTCTTTTGCAACAAGATCCAGCTGATCTCGATGCTCATTGAGTATTCTTTCACAACGGGCATAAGCTTCAGAGACAATCTTTTTAACTTCCGCATCAATCTTTGCCGCAGTTTCTTCGGAATAATTCTTGCTGCTTGCATAGCTTCTGCCCAAGAAAACTTCGTCATTTTCAGAACCGTAGAAAATCGGGCCTACATTTTCACTCATACCATACTTTGCGACCATGCCCTGTGCCATCTGTGTAGCTCTTTGGATATCATTGGATGCACCGGTTGAAATATCGTCAAGCACCAAAGCTTCGGCGACACGACCGCCCATAAGAGTAACAATTTCATCCTTCATATAGTTCTTCGTGATATAGTTTTTATCTTCCTGAGGTAAGGACATTGTATAACCGCCTGCCATACCGCGGGGAATAATAGAAATCTGATGAACAGGATCCTGACCCGGCAAATAATAGGTTGCAACCGCATGACCTGCTTCATGATATGCAGTAAGCTTCTTATCCTTATCGGTAATCTTATGAGATTTCTTTTCTGTTCCTGCAACGACCTTGATTGTAGCTTCTTCAATTTCTTCCATGGTGATAGCCTTTTTGTTTCTTCTTGCCGCAAGCAAAGCTGCTTCGTTAAGAAGATTTTCAAGATCAGCACCCGTAAATCCTGCGGTTGATCTCGCAATAACACCAAGCTCAACATCAGGTGCAAGAGGTTTCTTCTTAGCATGAACCTTGAGAATTTCCTCTCTGCCTTTAATATCGGGTCTGCCGACGGTAATCTGTCTGTCGAATCGACCGGGACGAAGTAATGCCGGGTCAAGTATGTCAGGTCTGTTGGTAGCTGCAATTATAATAATGCTTTCATTTCCGCCAAAACCATCCATTTCAACAAGCAACTGATTGAGTGTCTGCTCTCGTTCATCATGTCCGCCGCCGAGACCTGCACCTCTGTGACGACCTACGGCATCGATTTCATCGATAAATATTATAGCAGGTGAATTTTTCTTCGCTTGAGAAAATAAATCTCTAACACGAGATGCACCGACACCAACATACATTTCCACAAAATCAGAGCCTGAAATTGAGAAGAACGGTGCATCAGCTTCACCGGCAACCGCACGGGCAAGCAAAGTTTTACCTGTACCGGGAGGGCCGACAAGCAAGACACCCTTGGGAATTCGAGCACCTAAATCATTAAATTTTGCGGGATTCTTAAGAAATTCAACTATTTCAGCAAGTTCTTCCTTTTCTTCATCTGCACCGGCAACATCAGCAAAAGTGGTCTTTCTCTTATCATCCTTTGCCTGCTTTGCTTTAGCTTTGCCGAAGCCCATTGTTCTGTTGTTTTCATTCATAAGCGACTGATTCATTCTTCTCATCATAAAGAACATAAGAAGAACGGTAACACCTATCAACAAAATTGTCGGAAGCATGTTCGTAAGCCAGGAACTCTCGTTTCCGGGAACATATTCCATCTTAACCATGTCTTTTTCCGACTTAGCCTTTTTGTTCTGTTCTCTGACAACATTATGGACATCTTCAACAAAGAGACTTACATTCGGAACACTGTAGCTGTATTCCTTTTTATCACCCTTGAGTTTATACTTCAAATGTCCGCTGCTTATATTTAAAGAATAGCTTTCAACCTTACCTTCATCAAAAAGGCTGACTATTTCATAATACTCTTTTTTATCGTCCTTATTTTCACCTGAGAAAAGGAATATAGCTCCAATTATCAAGAGAGGAATAATAATGTACGGTATTAAATAAAGTCGTTTCTTTGGATTATTCTTGTTTTGGTTGTTCAAACTAAAATTCACTCCTAAAATATTTTTTCCTCATTTAAATATTTATTCACCCGAATATACAATTGGTTTTAAAACTCCGATATAAGGTAAATTTCTGTATTTCTCAGCATAATCAAGACCGTAGCCGACAACAAACTCATCAGGTATCTGACAAACAGAGTAATCAACTTTTAAATCAACCACTCTGCGGTCGGGTTTATCAAGTAAAGTACATATTTTAAAGCTCTTCGGATTTCTTTTTAATAATATCTCTTTCAGATAACTTAGTGTTCTGCCGCTGTCAAGTATATCCTCAACAACAAGAACATCGTAGCCTTCAATGTTTATATCAAGGTCTTTTGTAATTTTAACCACACCGGAGGTTGTGCCGCTGCCATAGCTTGAAACTGCCATAAAATCAATTGAGCAAGGTACTGTTATAGCACGCATAAGATCCGCCATAAAAATAACCGAGCCTTTTAAAACGCTGACTAACAAAAGATTTTTATCTTTATAATCTTCACTTATCTGCTTTCCTAATTTGCCGACAATTTCTTTAAGTTGTTCCTCTGAATATAGGATTGCCTTAATATCGTTATTCATAATTATCCCTCCGATTTTATATAAAAAGCCGTCTTGGTATTATCATCACATTTTGCCCTCTGAGATACTCCGAAACCCTTAATCCATAAAATACCGCAATCATCGGAAATAATCGGAATTTTATCTCTGTCTTCAGGCAAAATTGCAAATTCATTAAAGAGTTTTTTCAAAGATTTGGTAAAATTATTTTTTGGTGAAGTGAACTTATCACCTTCAATACGGGATCTGATTTTCAGATTACCTTTGATTTTATCACAATCAATCAAATCTGCCAATAAGCCTTTGTTAACTTTTTGTGTCGAATTATAAACATTTTTATAAATTTTCAACTTACCAAAAGGAAGCTCGATATCTCCCTCGGAAAAATCAACACACCACTTTTCAATCGCAGTTACTTGGGGTACTTTTTCAAGGACACCTTTTCTGATTCTGAAAATAACATCATCAGATACCTGCATTGAGCCGCCTTTGTCTAAAAGAAAAATTATATTTTCAATATGGTTTGCAGTAGGCTTCTTGATGCAATTTTCGGAAAGGATTCTGACGAGTGCCCTTTTTAAAATCGGACACTCTGCAGATTTTAAAACCTCAACCGAAAACCCGTTCGTAAGTTTTGCTTTTATATAGAGTTTATCAGCCTGTTTTTCAAGGTAAGCCTCATCTTCATTAAGACTTAGTACAAGTCGTTCAACTGATTGCAAAAACGACGGATTGATTTCTTCAAGCACGGGAATTATATTGTGCCTGATTTTGTTTCTCGTATAACAGTCCATTGCATTTGTACTGTCAGTTACGAACGACAAGTTATTTTCCTTACAGTAATCAAGTATATCTGATTTGGAAACAAAAAGAAGAGGTCTTATAATATTACCTCTGCAAGCGGGAATTGAGCATAAGCCCTTCAATCCGCTGCCTCTGGTCATGTTAAAAATCAAAGTTTCTGCATTATCCGAAAGGTTATGTGCTGTTGCTATTTTGACATCAGGAGCTATTGAATTGAAGAAATCATATCTGATTCTTCTTCCTGCTTCTTCAACGGATTCGCCGTTTTTGCGTGAAGCGGCAACATCGCATTGCAAAACATGGCACTCTATCCCCTTTTCCTTGCAATATGCTCTGACAAACATCTCATCTCTTAATGATTCTTCACCGCGTAACTGATGATTAACATGAGCCACACAAAGATTTAATGAATATTCATCTGATAACCTTTGAAGAATATCAAGCAATACCATAGAATCACTGCCGCCTGAAAGGGCAACAACAACTCTGTCACCCTTTTGAAGCATATTATATTTTGATATGGTATTTCTGACTTTACATATCATTTCTAATCCTCTCAATTGAAGTAAATACAGTAAACTCGCCATTCCATGCAAGCTTTACATCACGGGTTTCACCGTGACGGTTTTTAGCTACTATAACTTCTACTTCGTTTGCTTTGGGTTCATCGGGGCTTTCTTCTTCATTGTCGTCGTAGTATTCTTTTCTGTAAAGAAGCATAACGATATCAGCATCCTGTTCGATTGAGCCCGATTCACGCAATTCGGAAAGCTGAGGCTTGTGAGCTTTGCCTCTGCCCTCGGGTCCACGGTTAAGCTGCGAGCAAACGACTATCGGGATTTTTAAATCCTTCGCCATAAGCTTCAGGCTTCGCGTGATTTCAGAAACTTCCTGAACGCGGTTTTCTGTCCGTCTTGCGGAATGAATCAAGCCGAGGTAGTCGATGAAAACACAATCAATACCCTTGGTTTTTCTGATTTTTGCTTTCATTTCGGGAACTGTAATTGTTGAGGTATCATCAAAATACAATTCACATCTGCTGAGTATATCAGTCGCCATACTGAGTCTTGTCCACTCATCAGGTGTCAACTCGCCTGTTCTCATTTTCTTTGAACTGACCCTTGCCTGAGTCGAAAGAACTCTCTGTGCAAGCTGTTCCTTTGACATTTCCAATGAAAAGAATAAAACTTTGCGTTTTGCGTTAAGTGCAACATTCGTTGCAAGGTTTAAAGCAAAGCTTGTTTTACCCATAGCAGGACGGGCACCGATAAGGATAAGGTCAGACTTATGTAAACCTGTCAACACCTCATCAAGGTCACCGAAACCTGTTGAAATACCCTTGAATTCCTCTCGTAATTCCGGTGTTGAGAGCTTCTGCAGCCTATCATAAACTTCATTGACTATGATATCACCGATTTTTGAAGGTGCGTCCGAAGAAGATCCCTGCCTGATATCATAAATCTTCTGTTCAGCCGCATCGAGTAAAACATCAGCCTTTTCTTCTTCGTTAGAAGCGGCATCAATAATCTCACGGGAAGCGGTAATAAGACTTCTTACATAAAACTTTTCTTTGACAATCTTTGCATAGGTTTCTACATTTGCGGTTGACGGCACAATCTGAGATAGCTGGAACAAATAACTTTTTCCGCCAGCATCATCATAAACTCCGTCTCGTTTGAGATTTTCAAGCACTACCAAAGGGTCAATAGGTACTCCTGATGTATCTATTGTTATCATTGCGGTAAAAATTGCTCTGTGTTGCGGAAGATAGAAATGCTCCGGCTTCAGATGTATTTGTACCGTGCTCAACACTGACGGGTCAAGCAATACCGAACCCAATACGGCCTGTTCGCTTTCAAGGCTATACGGTAAATTCATACCGTCAAAAAATTCATTTTCAGCCACAAGGCTCACTCCTAAATTTTATTCTCCAACAGTAACAAAAAGCTTTGCAGTTATACCCTGATAAAGTTTAACCTCAAAAGAATATGTTCCGAAGCTTTTAATTTCTTCAACGGAAATCTTTCTTTTATCAACATTGATTGAGAACTGCTTTTTGATTGTTTCTGCAATTTCTTTAGCTGTTACGGAACCGAAAAGTCTGCCGTTAGCACCTGCCTTTGCAGAAATCTTTAATGTCTTTCCCGATAATGTGTCAGCTGCTTTCTGTGCATCTGCTTTTTCGGTATCTATTTTAAACTGCTTTGAAGATTCTCTGTTTTTCAATTCGCTGAGATTCTGAGCATCTGCAGGCAAGGCAAGGTTTTTCGGAAAAAGAAAATTTCTTGCGTAACCGTCAGAAACATTTACCAGTTCACCCTTTTTGCCGAGTGATTTAACATCTTGATTCAATACAACTTTCATTATTTATTCTCCCTTTCAATAACTGCTTTTAATTGTTCTAATGCAGCCTCTGATTCTACATTCTGAATCTGAGTAGCCGCCATTGTCAGATGACCGCCACCGCCGAGTGCTTCCATAATAACCTGAACATTGCGTTTACCCAATGAACGGGCGGAAATGTTGACGGAGGAACCTTCTTTGTATAAAACAAACGAAGCATTAACATTACTTATATTAAGCATTTCGTCTGCCGCTTGCGAACACACAACTCTCATATCCTTAAAATTATCTTCAACAAGAGAAATTGCACAATCGTTTATTATAAAAGAATTGGAAACAATCTGATTTCTCTGTTTATTACTTTCGAGAGTATTAGAAAAAAGTGTCTTAACCTTAACGGTATCTGCACCGAAGCTTTTTAAATATGCCGCCGCTTCAAAGGTTCTCACGCCTGTGTCAAGTATAAAATTCTTTGTATCAAGCATGATTCCCGCAAGCAACGCCTCAGCTTCAACCTGAGAAAGCGTAACCTTTATCGGCATATACTGTATAAGCTCTGTAACCAACTCACAGGTTGAAGATGCGTTCGGGTCATGGTAAAACATCAATGCATTGGAAAGATAATCAACTGCTTTTCTGTGATGGTCAATTACGATAACAGTTTTAACCTTATCGAATATTTGCGGGTACTCTGTAAAGCTCTTTCTGTGTGTATCAACTATAACCAACAATGTTTTTTTCGTTACGGTTGCCTTTTCAGGAGTAACAAAAACATCATCTGAATACTCACTCTCAATGCGTTCAACAAGGCTCGATGCCAAGGTGGTATTCTTATCAACAAGTATGTTTGCTTTTGTTTTCATCGCCCTTGCACAAGCAAGAATACCTATCGCAGCACCAATACAATCGAGGTCAGAAAACCGATGTCCCATCACAAGAACATTATCGCTTCCGTTCATTATCTCGGATATTGCACCGGCAGTAACCCTGCTTTTTGACTTAACGCGTTTTTCTATACCTTTTGTAGCACCACCGTAAAACTCGTATGTATCTTTTATTTTAACGGCTGCCTGATCACCGCCACGGCTTATCGCCATATCAAGTGCATTTCTTGCACTGTCTACACAATCAGCAAAATTGTCAGCAATTCCTACACCTATAGAAAGCGTGACACCTGTCGGTCTTTTCATGTGTGTAAGGCTTCTGACCTTGTCAAGCACAAAGAAGCGATTTTCTTTAATTTTTTCAAGATGTCGCCGTTCGGCATAAATAAATATCCTGTTGCCGTTCATTCTCTGCATAACTGCATTATATTCAGCTGCCCAATCTTTGATAATTTTTTCTATTTCGTTCTGAACAACTCCACTATCAGTGTTGCCGTTTTCGACGAACAATTCGTAGAAATTATCAAGTGCAATATACATCACAATCGGTTTAGACCTGTGATATTCGATGTTTGTTTTTTTCAGCTCCGTATCATCTACATAGTAGAAAATATATCCGTCACCATTCTCTGTTTCTTCCCAGAAAACTGTATAATATCTCTTTTTCAACTCAATGGAAAGTGAATTCAGAGCAACAACATCATCAACCGAATTACCGCCGAGATAAGTTGAAGCATCATCATCAAACATCAGTTCATCTGTCAGTATTCTGACTGAGAACAAATCATTATACCAAGCAATCTTACCTTGCTTATCAACTACAATTATAGGAAGCGGAAAATCATAAAGTGCCTGAGAATTTGCCTTAGAAAATCTTTCAACAACGAATCCGAGAATTTTTCTCTTTTTTCCGAAACTAATTGTCGAATATATAAGACCATACAGGCATATCAGAATCAAAAAAGCACCTTCAATAATCGCAAGCTTCACATTGACAAAAGCCGTAATCAAACAGAATACAGCCGCAATTACCGCTACGACGATTATGAACGGAAATCGTTCAAGAACTTTTCTCAGCTTCATTTATACCTCCATAATTATCGGAATTATCATCGGATTTCTCTTTGTCTTGTTATATATGAAATCAGACATATCATCTCTTACATGATTTTTGATGATATTCCATTCTGTATCACCTTTTTCGATACATTTCAAAATTGTATCAAGAGCAATGCTTTTAGCTTCTTCCATAAGCTCCTCGGATTCTCTTACATAAACAAAGCCTCTCGAAATAATATCCGGTCCAGTTAAAACATCATAGCTTACTGAGTCAATAGATGAAACTACAATAATGATACCGTCTTCGGCAAGCTTCTTTCGGTCGCGAAGAACAACATTGCCGACATCACCGACCCCGATGCCGTCAACAAAGACTCTGCCTGCGGGAACATTACCGCTGATTTTTATTTCCTTATCATTCATTTCGACTACATTACCGTTTTCGGCAAGAATAATGTTCTTATTATCAACACCAAGGCTTTGAGCCAATTCAGCATGTTTCCTCAAATGCTTCTGTTCACCGTGTACGGGTATGAAATATTTAGGTTTGCACACACCTATCATAAGCTTTAATTCTTCCTGACAAGCATGACCCGATACATGGACATCATACATTTTTTCATAGACAACCTCAGCGGAATGTTTTAGTAATTCATTGACAACCTTGCTGACCATCTTTTCATTACCCGGAATCGGTGTTGCGGAAATTATAACATAATCATTTGCACCGATATTGACTTTTCTGTGTGAAGAAAATGCCATTCTCGCTAACGCGGACATCGGCTCACCCTGAGAACCTGTTGTTATTATTACAATCTGCTCGGGGGTATAATCCTTCATCCTGTCAACCGAAATTATGATACCTTCCGGTACTTTCAGATAACCTAACTCCGCACCGACTTCAACTGCGTGCTCAAGACTTCTGCCGAGAAGCACAACCTTCCTTTTAAGTGTTGCAGCTTCATCGATTATCTGCTGAACTCTGTGGATATTAGAAGAAAATGTCGCGACAATAATCCTTCTGTTTCCTGCTTTTCTGAACAACAGGTTAAAAGATTCACCGACTTTTCTTTCACTCTCAGTATATCCCGGTCTCTCTGCGTTTGTAGAATCCGAAAGAAGACAGAGTACACCCTCTTTTCCAATCTGTGCAAAACGAGAAATATCAATCATTTCGCCGTCAATGGGTGTTGTGTCTATCTTAAAATCACCGGTCTGCACAACTGTGCCTGCGGGAGTTGTTATGGCAAAAGCCAATGCGTCGGGAATCGAATGATTAACATGAATCATCTCGACAGAAAAAGCTCCAAGCTCCACTGTATCTCCCGGATGGACTTCAAAAAGCTTTGCTTTATCAAGAAGATGATGTTCTTTGAGCTTTCCTTCTATAAGTCCGATTGTAAGCGGTGTTGAATATATCGGAAGATTTACATTTTTCAAAAGATACGGTAATGCTCCGATATGATCCTCATGACCGTGTGTTATAAAAATACCTTTGATTTTATCCGCATTCTTTTCGATGTGCGTAAAATCAGGTATAACGATATCAACACCAAGCATATCCTGCTCAGGGAAAGCAAGACCGCAATCAATCAATATCATTTCATCTTCGTATTCATACAAAGTTATATTCTTACCGACCTCGTTAAGACCTCCGATAAACGAAAGCTTAAGATTGCCGGCCTTAATATTTTTTCTTGTTCTCTTTCTGTTTGACTGACTTCTGTTTTTCTGTGTTTTTGATTTTTGATTTCTCACAGGCTTTGTCTGCTTATTAGCTTTTGAATTCTTTGCATTTGATTTGGTTGTGTTTTTCTTTTTTGTATTCTGAGTTTTCTGTCTGTTTGGTTTATTCTGCTTGTTAGGGGGTGTTTGTTGTTTGTTATTATTCATTAAATATCTCCTCAAAAAATATGTATAACTTCCACTATGCAATATTTATCCATAATAATTGTAATTATTCAGCATATATTCTACCCTATTTTTGCCTCGGTGTCAAGGAAAGTATATTTAAAGTATTAGTCAAATATTTTGATATCATTCACAAAACAAAAAAACACACAAAAAAACAGCAGACAACATCAGTTGCCTGCCTATAATCAATATATCAGTTTTTTCTTTCTTTGAAAGATATAAGCTTCGGAAGCGGTGAGCCGAGAAGCGGTCTGCACCAATTCATAAATTCTTCTGTTACACCGTTACCGGCTTCGTTGATGTACTCCTTCGGGAATTCGCGTTCAAAAAGCATAACATCTTTAATATCGATAAGTTCATATTCAACTTTATAAGGATTTGTTGAAATTCTCTTGATACCAACCATTTTACCGCTTGTACCTTTAACGACTTCTTCAACTGCTCTTGCACCAACTGCAATTGCTTCTTCGCGGTCAGTTTCAGACTGATAAGCAATTGAAGCTCTGCTGAACATACCTGCTTTTTCATTTCTTACTTTATAACCGATTTCATCTTCAATCAGCTTCTTAAGAGCAGGTGCAGCATCACCGTATTTAGTTCTGCCGTCTTTGCCGACTTCTGCAGGTGCAACAAAAGTTCCGTCGTCAAACTTTGCACCTTCGCTTACTACGACAACACCGGATTTTTTCTCAGCAATAAGTCTTCTGATTTCATCGAGGAAACCCTCTTTTGAGAACGGAGCTTCAGGAAGATAAATGAGATCAGGACCACCGATTCCCGCATCAGATGCAAGTGAAGCTGCTGCAGCAACCCATCCTGCACTACGCCCCATAGCTTCAACAACTACGATATGTGCAGGCATACCTTTAACATCAGCACAGATTTCCGAGACTGACTGAGCCATAAATCTTGCTGCACTTCCATAACCGGGAGCGTGGTCTGTAACTGCGATATCGTTATCCATGGTCTTCGGAATACCCATTACAGAGATACCTGCTTCAAGACACTCATTATAAATTTTACCGCAAGTGTCCATAGTGCCGTTACCGCCGTTGAGAACGACATACTTGATGCCGAGCTTTTTGAAAAGCTCAACAATTTTTTTGTAATCTTCGGGTTCAAGATGGTCACGAGATGTGCCGATTGCAGAACCGGGAGTTGTCTTTAAAAGTTCAAGCTCTTCGTCTGAAAGCAATTCAATATCAATTAAATCCTCGTTAAGAAATCCGCCTGTACCTGCACAAGCAGCATAAATTTTACCGATGTCGGCACCCTCAGCCTTCAATTTCTTCGCTGTTGTAATTGCTCCGTACAATGATGAGTTAATAACAGCTGTGGAGCCGCCGCCATGGAAAAAAATCATATTATTGGACATATTAAAAACCTCTTAACAGACATATATTTTAGGACACCCTAACCTTGGATGCCCTAATGTATAAAATCATACAACTATGTTAAAGTTTTGTCAACTAAAAATCGACATTTTATTACAAATTTTTTTCAAAATATTACTAAATCTGCAAATTACTTATGATAAAGCTTGTTTGTCTGATACTTCGGCTCATAAGTTATATTGATGCCGAGCTTCTGAAACATCTGTTCATCAACCTTGGAAAGTATAACCGTTGAATGTGCGTCACAACCTCTCAGCTTTTCGAGCTGCATCATCGCCTGTTTTGCAAGCGGATTCGATGCTCCCGCAATCGAAAGCGCTATAAGCACTTCATCGGAATGAAGCCTCGGGTTTTTATTTCCCATGTGTGTAACCTTTAACTCCTGGACAGGCTCGATAATTGCAGGTGATATAAGCAATGTTTCTTCGGATATTCCGCCAAGGTACTTTAAAGCATTGAGTAAAAGTGCTGCCGACGCACCGAGAAGTGATGAGGTCTTACCTGTCACAATCTTGCCGTCGGGCAATTCCATAGCAAGTGCGGGAAGTCCTGTTTCTTCAGCTTTTTTTATTGCAGGATCAACTACAATTCTATCATGCGGAGTAATTCCGAGCTGATTCATAATAAGCTCAATTTTATATACTTCCGAAGTATCACCGAGACCTTGTCTTACAGAACACATGGAATTGTAGTATCGTCTGATAATTTCCTGTTTTGAAGCATTCTTGACAGCTTCATCGTCAAATATACAATGACCCGCCATATTTACACCCATATCTGTAGGACTTTTATAGGGTGATCTGCCGAGAATTTTCTCAAACATTGTATTTAAAACCGGGAAAATCTCGATATCTCTGTTGTAGTTAACGCTCTTTTCATTATATGCTTCAAGATGGAAAGGGTCAATCATGTTGACATCATCAAGGTCTGCGGTTGCGGCTTCATAAGCAAGATTCACTGGGTGCTTCAAAGGCAAATTCCATACAGGGAATGTTTCAAATTTAGCATACCCGGAACGGATACCCATCTTGAATTCATGATAAATCTGAGAAAGGCAAACCGCCATCTTGCCGCTTCCGGGGCCGGGTGCGGTAACGACAACGAGCGATCGTTCGGTTTTCACATAATCGTTTTTGCCGTAGCCATCATCACTTACGATCAACTTAATGTTTGCAGGATAATCGGCAATCGGATAATGTTTATAAACCTTAAGACCTAACGCAGTAAGTCGTTTTTGGAACAAAACTGCCGTAGGCTGTTCTCTGTACTGCGTAATTACAACACTGCTGACAAACAAGCCTTTGCCTGTAAAAGCATCTATCAATCTCAGAACATCAAGGTCGTAGGTAATGCCAAGGTCACCGCGTCTTTTATTCTTCTCAATATCATTCGCACTTATTACAACAACGACTTCCGCCTGGTCCTTAAGCTCCATAAGCATTTTAACTTTACTGTCAGGCTGAAATCCGGGTAAAACTCTCGACGCGTGATAATCATCAAAAAGCTTTCCGCCGAACTCAAGATAGAGCTTTCCGCCAAAGCTTTCGATTCTGTCGCGTATCTCCTGAGATTGCATCTGTATATATTTGTCATTGTTAAAACCGATCTTATTCATTTTAATCCCCATCGTTTATTTTATTATAAGTGTGGAAACAACCGCATCGTGGTCTGAAAGATACATTCCTTCATCATTTATTTTTCTGACTTTATATGAATCCTTAAATTCAGTATTTGTGAAAATATAATCAATTTTACATTCCGGCTCTTTACCAAAAGCATTGTAAGTATCACTCAATTCAGAAGTGGCATCAACTAAAGAGAGTTTACTGTCATGAATTGCTTTGACCGGTTCAGAATCAGGTCTGCAATTAAAATCACCTGTTATTACAACAACTGATTTATCCTCTTTTATTCTCTCGAGAATCATCTTAATTCCCTTGAGCCTTGCGGGAGCACCTCTGTAATCAAGGTGGGTGTTGTAAAATTTGACAGTCTTCTTTGTGTCAATATGAGCTAAGCTTGCAACCGTGCAGATTCTCGGACAGTCACCCTGTCCCTCTGAAAATCTTGAACCGGGCACATTCGGTGTATCAGATAACCAAAAGGTTTCTACGGAAATAAGGTCAAACTTGTCCGTTTTGTAAGCAATATAAGTATGCTCGTCCGAATAATCGTCAGCACGACCAACACCCACAAAGCTATAACCTTTCATCTTCGCTTTCAGCTTTTGAGCCATTGTCAAAGTTACTTCCTGAAAACCGAATATGTCCGCATCAATTTCGTGAATTCCCTCTGTCAGAAATTCGCATCTGTTAAGAAATGCATTTATGCCGTCTCGTTCAGTATGCATTCTAAGATTGAAAGACGACACTTTGATTTCATTTTTCATATCTACACCACCAAACTTCACTGCTTAATATACTACCACTAAACAGGTCGAAAAGTCAATTATTTATTGGAATTTTTATCTAAAAAGCCTTGACTTTATATTTTCACAGGTATTATAATTAAACAAAATAAACTATATGGAGGCTTGTTATGATCAATGTAACTGTCTGGCATGAAAATTATCAGGATAAACAAGATAATGTCAAAGCAGTTTATCCGAACGGGATACATAATTGCATTGCGGATTTTCTGAAAACCGATGAAAAGCTCAATGTAAGAATCGCAACACTCGATATGCCCGAATGCGGTCTTACGGAGGATATCCTCGAAACAACAGATGTTATGCTTTGGTGGGGTCATTGCAAACACGGTGATGTTCCCGACGAAATCGTTGCGAAGGTGCACAACAGAGTATTGAGAGGTATGGGAATCATTTTCCTTCATTCTGCACACTTCTCAAAACCCTTCAAGGCACTTATGGGCACTACCTGCTCACTTTGCTGGCGTGAGGGCGACAGAGAAAGACTTGTAAATATTGCACCCAATCATCCTATTACACAGGGTGTTGATAAATACATAGAGCTCGAAACTGAAGAAATGTACGGTGAACGATTTGATGTTCCCAATCCCGATGAAATTGTTTTCCTCGGTTGGTTTTCAGGCGGAGAGGTTTTCCGTTCAGGTTGTATCTGGAACAAGGGTCTCGGTAAGGTATTCTATTTCCAGCCCGGTCACGAAACCAATCCCACCTTCTTTAACCCTTCAATTCAGAAAATTATTACAAATGCAGTTCACTATGTTGCCCCGTACTCGATAGCTGATGACATTCCTTGTCCTCATGCTGAATCACCTGAGGCAACATGGAACGAAAGACATCCCGATAAACAAATTTAAGGAGGATTTTTATAATGGATAAAATTAGACTTGGTGTAGTCGGTGTCGGCGGTATCTGTAAAGGTGCTCACATTCCCGCCTACCTCAAAGACGAAAGAATTGAAATTGTAGCTCTTTGCGATATAAAAGTGGAAAGAGCTGAAGAAGTAAAAGAAAAATACTTCAATAATGCTGCCGTTTACAGTGATTACAAAGAGCTTTTAAAAGACGAGAGCATTGACGCTATCGATATTTGTACCCCCAACTATCTTCACTCAATCATCGCTGTTGAAGCTCTCAACGCAGGTAAACATGTTATGTGTGAGAAACCCGATGCAGTAAGTGTTGAGGAAGTTCTCAAAATGCAGAAGGCTTCTGAAGACAACGGAAAGCTTCTTATGGTTATGCGTAACAACCGTTATATGGAAACATCTGCATATACTAAA
This sequence comes from Acutalibacteraceae bacterium, assembly GCA_045540355.1. Taxonomy (GTDB): domain Bacteria; phylum Bacillota; class Clostridia; order Oscillospirales; family Acutalibacteraceae; genus RGIG2945. Next base: position 41,635 of record JAZQHB010000082.1, read on the forward strand.
AAGTTTATCGAAGCAGGTAAAATGGGCGAAATCTATGCAGGTCGTTGCGGTTGGATCAGGCGTCGCGGTATTCCCGGTAAGGGCGGTTGGTTTACAACAAAGGCTCAGTCAGGTGGCGGTCCCCTTATCGACTTGGGCGTTCACATGATTGACCTTGCAATCTGGCTTATGGGCAACCCCACACCCGTTGCAGTTTCAGGCAGCACATATTGTAAGTTTGCAAATACAGATACTTCTGATTCCGAACATTCTGCATTCGGTGATGCAAAGGCTGACGGTATCTTCGATGTTGAAGACCTTGCAATGGGCATGATTAAATTTGACAACGGTGCTACACTTCAGATTGAGTTCAGCTGGGCTTCAAACATTCAGGAAGAAACTCGTTTCGTTGAACTCAGAGGTACAAAGGCAGGTATCAACTGGCATGACGGAAACCTTGACATCTTTGCTGAAGACGAAGTACAAAACGGTGTTCTTGTTGACTATAATCCTAAAATCAAAAATGTAGTCAGCGGTCATGCAAAAAATATTTTCCACTTTGTTGATTGCATAACTACAGGTTGTGAGCCTTGCTTTAAGCCCCAACAGGGTGTTGATATGATTAAAATTCTCTCCGCTATTTACGAATCAGCTAAAACAGGCAAAGAAGTTATTCTTTAATTAAGTTTCAAAGGACAATTCACTCTCGTGTTTTGTCCTTTTTACTTTTTTTACAAAAGCAATGTCTTTCACATACATTAAAGCAAATTAAAATAATACCGACAATCAAAGTATTTACCTTTATTAAAATGAAAATACAGACTTTTTCGGTACATAAACTTCATGCATAAAACAAGGTTTGATTTACCGCGGCTGCGAAACAGATTTCATCATACAATAACCTAAGACAGCATAATATATTAGTAGCAACAGTATTGACATAAATCGACAAAAATGCTATCATTAAAAAAAATGACAAGGAGGCTTTTACTATGTTAGTACCTATTATCATTATTGCAGTTATAATCGTAATTTTATTTTTGTCTCTGAGAGTTGTTCCTCAGGCAAGAGAATATGTAATTGAACGCCTCGGTAAATACCAGACGACCTGGGGTGCAGGATTACACATTTTAATTCCCGTTATCGACAGAATCGCAAAGAAGGTTACACTCAAAGAGCAGGTTTTAGACTCTGCTCCCCAACCCGTTATCACAAAAGATAATGTTACAATGCAGATTGATACCGTTGTATATTTCAAGGTTTTTGATGCGAAGCTTTTCACTTACGGTGCAGTTAATCCGATAAGTGCACTTGAGAATCTTACTGCAACAACACTTCGTAACATCGTCGGTGAAATGGAGCTTGATGACACGCTCACTTCTCGCGATACAATCAACGGAAAAATGACTGAAATACTTGACAGTGCAACCGACCAATGGGGCATCAAGGTTAACCGTGTTGAATTAAAGAACATCATGCCCCCTGCCGCAATTCAGAATGCAATGGAAAAGCAGATGAAGGCTGAACGCGACAGACGAGAAACGCTCCTCGAGGCTGAAGGACATAAGGCTGCGGTTATCACTCGTGCTGAAGGTGACAAGCAAGCTCTCGTACTTGCCGCTGAGGGTGAAAGAGATGCAAGAATCGCTCGTGCAGAAGGTGAGGCAAAAGCTATCTTGCTTGCAAAACAAGCTGAAGCTGACGGACTTGAGGCACTCAAAAAAGCAGGTGTTGATGCAGCTGTTCTTGAACTCAAGAAATTTGAGGCTCTTGTTGCACTTGCTGACGGCAAAGCTTCAAAAATTATTGTTCCCTCCGATGTTGTTGATATGACTAAATCGAATGTTTTATTCTCGGAAACAACAGGCTTGGGTGAAGCTACTAAACCTGCTAAAAATGCTCCTAAGACAGAAATTAAAACAGATCCCTGTTGCGATTGATAACAATAAACCGACTTCGTTGCGAAGTCGGTTTATTTTACTATTCTGATAAAACTTTACGGAAGTAGTTGCCAATGTCATATAGTGCTTTCAACTGGCTCGGCAATATGTCTTCAGTTATTCCGAAATTAAGAGTAGTCTGCGGACCGGTTTCAAAACTGATGTCACCATCATAGCCTGCATCTTTTAACGCTTTCAGATAACCCTCCCAATAAATATTTCCGCTGTAGGGTGCCTCATGACGGTCTTCAATCGAATCGTTATCGTGAACATGCAGTGCCTTTATGCGTTTGCCGAGTTTCGGAATATAGGTTCTTTCATCAATGCGACACAAATTCAAATGACCTGTATCAAGGCAAAAACCAAAGCATTCCTTCCCAGCTTCCTTGTTCAAACTGTCGATGAAGTCTACGGCAAAATCAGGGTTTCCGAAATGGTCTGCAAGCAATCTGGGCATTCCCTTAGGACCCATTGCCCAGGAAAAAATATTCTCGATACAAACAATCACATTTGTTTCTTTTAATGTAGGAATTAACGAAGTATACAATTTCCAATTGAAATCATCTATTTCTTTCGGAGTATGGTCAAGGTCATATCTCTGATGATGAATAGCGTGGATTATGAGATGCTTACAGCCGACCTTGTCACACAAACGAATACAGTTTTTGTATATCTCAATCATAAAATCAAGAGAATCAGGATATTGGAGACTCATTGCCGGGAAAGGTGCATGAGCTTGTGTTATTACAAGACCATTCTTTCTGATTTCTTTTAATTCCGGTTCAACATATTCAAGTATTTCATCAAGAGATTTTTCAAGAACAGAAGATCCTCTATACGCACCTGCATATATCTTGTCACCGGGCAACAAATCATTTATATTCCAATCAAGTGCCTCAAAGCCTGCATCTTTATACAATTTGTATCCTTTTTCAAAACCAAGTTCAGAAACAGTTCTTTGTGTCTGTATGCTGATTTTCATTATTTCACCTTACTTTCAATTTTTGTTAATTCTATCACAAGTTTTTAACTAATTCAAGTTGAAATAAAATTTTTGTCGTGATATAATGAAACTAGGAGGCTGATTTTATGAGATTTACTTTTGACCACGATTTACATATACACTCCAATCTTTCGTCTTGCTCTAAAGACCCCGAACAGACACCCGAAAACATTCTTAGATATGCGATTAAGAATAACTTAAAAACAGTATGTATAACAAATCACTTTTGGGATGAAACCGTTGAGGGTGCAAGTAACTGGTATTCCAAGCAGGATTTTGCACATATCACTAAAGCACTTCCCTTACCTCAGGCAGATGGTGTTAGATTTTTATTTGGTTGCGAAAATGAAATTGACAAAAATTTGACGCTCGCTTTGTCACCCGAAAGATATGACAAATTTGATTTTATCGTGATACCTACAACACATTTCCACATGCAGATAGCACTTCATGATGAACAAAGGGAATCTGCCGAGACATTGGCTGATGCATGGGTTAAAAAATTTGATGCAGTATTGAATATGGATCTGCCGTTTCATAAAATTGGTATCGCTCATTTAGCCTGCGGCCTTATCGCAAAGAAGCCGAGAGAATTATTCTTACAAACCCTCGAAACAATCCCACTCAACGAAATGCAAAGACTTTTCAAAAAAGCTGCAGATTTAGGTGTCGGAATCGAACTCAACGCAGACGATTTTAAATTCGAAGAGCACGAAGCCGATACCATCTTAAGAATGTTCAGAGTCGCAAAAGACTGCGGTTGTAAATTCTACTTTGGCAGTGATGCACACTCGGTAGAAGAACTTAACAATGCTGAAAAACTCATTACTAAAGCTATCAATATGCTTGATTTAAAAGAAAGTGATAAATTTGACTTTTCCGTTTTGTAATAAGCTGCTTATGCAGCTTATTTATTTTTAACTGTTTTAAAATTTCTTCTGAATTCTACCGGCGTTGTACCAGTTATCTCTTTGAAGTTACGATTAAAAGAACATAAGGAATCGTATCCGCACTCGTGTGCTATCTGCGAAACAGTTTTAGATTCTGTTGTCAACAGGTATTGTGCATTTGAAATTCTGTATTCATTCAATAAGCCCCTGAATGTCGTATGTAAACCTTTTTTGATAAGTGATGTAACATATCTGTGGTCATAACCCAACTCTTTAGCAACATCAATCGCAGTTATATTTTCAGTATAATTTTTTGATATAAAATTCAGAATCTTCCCGTAATTATCAAGACTCTTCGAAGACCTTTCAGTGAATTTTGTATTCTTATTGAAAAGGTAAACAATTTTGTATAAAACGGATTTAAGCAAATACATATCTTCAGAATCAGAATCTAACTCTTCAATCAACTGCGTTTCATTAAGTGAAAATACAGGATTTTCGGGATTTTTATCAACTGTATCCTGATAAAAAGATTTGATAAGATTGTTTGAAAAAATATAAAGAGATGTCTTTGAATTATCAAGTGTTTTGTATGAATGTAGTCGGTTCGGTAAAATCAGAATAGCTTCTCCCTCACTTACATCATAGTTTTTAGTATCAACAGCTACGGAGATTTTTCCCGAATATACATACAAAAGCTCAAAGCTATTGTGAAAATGCATTGCAAAATTGAGGTCAAAATCATATTGCTTATATATTTCATAGTTAGAAAATGAGCGATTTGTTTCATAAATAACCATCATTTCACCCCATAATCTTAATTTATGACTATAAACATAGCATTGATGACTTGAAAAGTCAAGTATTTATTTTTATTATTAAATTATACTTCATATAAAAATTAAGGAGGTTATTGTTATGTCTTTTTTTGATTCTATCCCCACAATTAAATACGAAGGTCCCAAAAGCAAAAATCCTCTTGCATTTAAGTATTATGATGCAGACAAGGTAGTTATGGGCAAAAAAATGAGTGAACATCTCCCCTTCGCTATGGCTTGGTGGCACAATCTCTGTGCCGAAGGTACAGATATGTTCGGTCGCGGCGTTGCAAACAAATCATTCGGTCAGGAATATGCAACAATGGAACACGCAAAAGCAAAGGTAGATGCAGGCTTTGAGTTTATGCAGAAGCTCGGTATAAAGTATTTCTGCTTCCATGATGTTGATATCGTTCCCGAAGCTGAAACAATTGCAGAAACAAACCGTCGCCTTGATGTCATCTCTGATTACATTCTTGAAAAAATAAACGAAACAGGCATCAAATGTCTTTGGGGTACAGCAAATATGTTCTCAAATCCCCGCTTCTGCAACGGTGCAGGTTCAACAAACAGTGCTGATGTATTTGCATTTGCAGCTGCTCAGGTTAAGAAAGCACTTGACCTCACAGTAAAACTCGGCGGTAAGGGTTATGTTTTCTGGGGCGGCAGAGAGGGTTACGAAACACTCCTCAATACTGATGTTAAATTCGAACAGGAAAACATTGCAAGACTTATGAAAATGGCTGTTGAATACGGCAGAAGCATCGGTTTCGAAGGCGACTTCTATATCGAGCCTAAACCGAAAGAGCCCATGAAGCACCAGTATGACTTTGACGCTGCAACTGCAATCGGTTTCCTTCGTGCACACGGACTTGATAAGGACTTCAAGATGAATATTGAAGCTAACCATGCAACTTTGGCAGGTCATACTTTCGAGCACGACCTCAGAATCAGTGCAATCAACGGCATGCTCGGTTCTATTGATGCTAATCAGGGCGACTATCTTCTTGGTTGGGATACAGACGAGTTCCCCTTTGATGTTTATACTGCAACTCTTTGTATGTATGAAGTATTGAAAGCCGGCGGTCTTACCGGCGGATTCAACTTTGATGCTAAAAACCGCCGTCCCTCCTATACTGACGAAGATATGTTCATCGCATACATTCTCGGTATGGATACATTCGCACTCGGTCTTATTAAAGCTGCTGAAATCATTGAAGACGGCAGAATTGACGATTTTGTAAAAGAACGCTATTCAAGCTTTACAAATACCGAAATCGGTAAGAAAATCTTAAACGGAGAAACATCTTTACAAGAGCTTGCAGCTTACGCTGAAGAAATGGGTGCTCCCGAGCTTCCCGGCAGCGGCAGACAGGAAATGCTTGAAGCTATTGTAAACAATGTGCTTTTTAACTGATATGAATAAATATATTGGAATTGATTTAGGAACATCTGCAGTAAAAATACTTTTAGTATCTGCTGACGGACAAGTATTGAAGACAGTAAGCCGCGAATATCCCATATTCTATCCCCAAAGCGGTTGGAGTGAACAGAATCCCGAAGATTGGTATTCAGCAGTTATCGACGGCTTGAAAGAGCTTATATCCGACACTGATAAGGATACCGTCAGAGGCATTTCTTTCGGCGGTCAGATGCACGGGCTTGTTATTCTCGATGAGAATGATAATGTCATTCGTCCTGCAATTTTGTGGAATGACGGCAGAACGCAGAAGCAAACCGATTACCTAAACCAGGTAATCGGTACTGATAGGTTATCTTCAAATACCGCTAACATCGCATTTGCAGGCTTTACTGCACCCAAAATCCTATGGGTAAAGGAAAACGAGCCTGACAACTTTGCGAAGATAGAAAAAATTATGCTTCCCAAGGATTATATCGCATATAAGTTGAGCGGTACTTTCGCTACTGATTTTTCCGATGCAAGCGGTATGCTTTTGCTCGATGTCAAAAATCGTTGTTGGAATCAGGAAATGTGTGACATCTGCGGAATAACTACTGATATGTTACCTGCACTTTTTGAATCTTACGAAAAAATCGGTAACATCCTGCCTGAAATTGCAAATGAAATCGGTATATCTGATGAAGTTGTTATTTCTATCGGTGCAGGCGACAATGCCGCTGCTGCTATCGGTACAGGTACTGTCAATAACGGCTCTTGCAACATATCTTTAGGTACAAGCGGTACCGTTTTTGTATCTCAGGATAATTTCTTTGTTGATGACAGAAACTCACTCCACAGTTTTTGTCATGCTAACGGTGCTTACCACCTTATGGGTTGTATTTTATCGGCAGCATCGTGCAATAAATGGTGGATGGAAAATGTCCTTGAGTCAACCGATTTTGCAAATGAGCAAACAGACCTTGAAGCTATGCTCGGAAACAACGATGTTTACTTTTTACCCTATCTTATGGGTGAAAGAAGTCCTCACAACGATGTTTCCGCAAAAGGTGCATTCATCGGTTTAAGACCCGAAACGACAAGAAAACAGTTCACTTTAGCAGTCTTTGAGGGTGTTGCATTTGCTCTAAGAGATTGTGTTGAAATTGCTAAAGACGGCGGTATCACCATAGAACAGACAAAAATCTGTGGCGGCGGTGCAAAAAGTAAGGTATGGCGTGAAATTATCGCTAATGTTTTAGGTATACCTGTTGTCCGTCCAGCTATCGAAGAAGGTCCTGCTTACGGAGCTGCAATATTAGCCATGGTTGCTTGCGGTGAATTTGAAACTGTCGCTGAAGCTACTGAAAAATTGATTAAAGATAACGGCGTTATTACACCTGACTCCGCACTTGTTGCAAAATACGAAAGCAAGTATCAGACCTTTAAAAAGTTATATCCCGCACTCAAAAATGTCTACAAAGATATGTAATCGACTTAACAAGTCAAAAATCCGCATAAAAATGCAGATTTTTGACTTGTATTTTTTATTAAATTTACAGATTGCAATGATATATATTTATGATATAATATTTTTGTTAAAAATTTCTGCCGCTATATTTCGGCAAAGGAGTTATGATTTATGGAAAAAAAGATTCAGAATGTCATGAACATGATCAAGGAAAATGACATCAAAATGGTTGACTTCAAAATGGTTGATATCAACGGTCAGTTCCGTCATGTTACTATCCCTGCAGAGAATTTTTCAGAAGACACAATGAAAAGCGGTATCGGATTTGATGCTTCTAACTACGGTTATGCTGTTGTTGAAAAGAGCGATATGGTTTTCATTCCCGATCCCGATACAGCAGTTATCGATCCCTTCTGCGAAATTCCCACTCTTTCAATGACAGGTAATGCAATGATCATTGACAATCCCGAAAATCGTCCCCTTGCACAGTATCCCCGTAATATCATCCGTGCAGCCGTTGAATACATGAAACAAAGCGGCGTTGCAGATACAATGCAGATTCTTCCTGAGTTTGAGTTCTATCTTTTCGATGAAGTTACTTGGGGTGTTGACGGCAGTTACATCGGTGCTTCTGTTGATGCTAAACAGTCATATTGGAACAGCTCCGTTGAAGGTAAGGGTGTTGTTGTTCCCAAGCAAAAGAACTATCACATTGCAAAACCCTTTGATGTTTCTTATGAATGCAGAAGTGAAATGTGCCTTCTTATGAAAGAAGCAGGAATTGATATCAACTATCATCATCCCGAAGTTGCTGCATCAGGTCAGTTTGAAATCGAGCCTCAGTTAGGTGAAGTTGTTCACATGGCAGACGCTACAATGATGATTAAATACATCATTCACAACACAGCTCTCAAATACGGCAAAACCGCAACTTTCATGCCTAAACCTATCTACGGTGAAGCAGGCAGCGGTATGCATGTTCACATGCTCCTTTTCAAGGACGGCAAACCCGTATTTTCAGATGACAACGGCTATGCTAACCTCAGCGAGACAGCTCACTATTTCATGGGCGGTCTTCTTAAGCACATCGCATCACTTTGTGCACTTACCAATCCCAGCACAAACTCATTCAAACGACTTGTTCCCGGTTTTGAAGCTCCGGTTACAGTCGGTTATGCAACTTCTAACCGTAGTGCAGTTATCAGAATTCCCGCTTATGCAAAGAGTCCCGACAAGCGTCGTTTCGAGCTTCGTAACCCTGATGCTACATGTAATCCCTATTTCTGCTATGCAGCTATCCTTATGGCAGGTCTTGATGGTATCAAGAATAAGATCGATCCTCACGCAAACGGTTGGGGTCCCTACGATGTAAACCTTTATCACCTCAGCGATGAAGAAAAAGCAAAGCTCAGCCACCTTCCCGTATCTCTTGAAGAATCACTTGATGCTCTCGAAGCTGACCACGATTACCTCACAGAAGGCGGAGTGTTCCCCGAAGAGCTTCTCAACAACTTCATCAAAACAAAGCGTGAAGAATGCCGTCAGCTCGCAGCTATCCCCCATCCCGCTGAATTTGATAAATATTACAATCTTTAATACCACAAAAAAGCCGCTGAGAACAGCGGCTTTTAATATTATTCAGGATAATTAAGATTTTCCGGTTTAGCCGAAACAAGTATTTCGTTGTAATACTTGTCGGCTTCTTTTTTTGCATTTGTTAGGTCCATATCGGTATAGTTACCACATTCAACTGCTGAAGCACCGGGGATTTCGCCCTCAAAATCGGCAATAAATTTGAAAGTACTTTTCATCAAATCAAGCAAATCAGCTGAATTATAATCACCAAAGACAACAAGATAAAATCCTGTGCGACAACCCATTGGTCCGAAATAAACGATTTTATCTGTCCAATTCTTATCGTTTCTTAAATATGTAGCACCGATATGCTCAATGGTATGTATTGTTCCTGTTGACATAACTTCTTCAACATTAGGTTTCTTCATTCTGATATCAAAAGTTGTAACGGTTACATTGTCAACTGTCTGTTTTCTTGATATATATAAACCTCTCAAAAGCTTATTATGGTCAACAGAAAAACTTGCTATTCTGTCCATATTATACACCTTATAAAGTAATCTTCACAAAGAACTTTTTGCCTTTTTTAAGCACTACTGCAGATGCTTCAAGTGCTTCTTTTGAAATCGAGAAAGTAAAGTTAGGTACCTTTACATCATCAACACTTACGCCACCCTGGTCAATAAGTCTTCTTGCTTCACCTTTTGATTTAGCAGCCTTTGCTTTGACCATAATGTCGAGAATGTTAGCCTGACCGTCAACAAAGTCAGCATCATCAAGTGCTACTGTCGGCATGTTATCTGTATTTGATTTTGATGAGAATAATGCTCTCGCACCTTCCTGTGCCTTTACAGCTTCTTCTTCACCGTGGATTAACTTTGTAACTTCAAAAGCAAGTACTTCTTTAGCCTTGTTGATATCACTGCCTTCGTACTTCTCGTATTCAGCAATCTGCTCAAGAGGTAAGAATGTAAGCATTTTAAGACAATTGATAACATCGGCATCGGCAATATTTCTCCAATACTGATAGAAATCAAACGGACTTGTCTTGTTAGGATCAAGCCAAACTGCTCCGCCTTCAGTTTTACCCATTTTCTTGCCTTCGCTTGTAAGGAGAAGCTTGAATGTCATACCGTAAGTTTCGATACCGTCGCAACGCCTGTTGAGCTCAACACCGCCGATGATATTACTCCACTGGTCATCACCGCCGAGTTCCAATATGCAATCATGCTCTCTTCTCAAAACGAGGAAGTCGTAGCTCTGCATAACCATGTAGTTAAGTTCGAAAAGTGTAAGTCCTTTCTCCATTCTCTGCTTATAACATTCAGCTGCAAGCATCTTATTAACTGAGAATTTAACACCGATTTCACGGAGAAATTCAATATAATTAAGGTTAGCAAGCCAATCAGCATTATTAACCATTATTGCCTTTCCGTCTGAAAAATCAATAACAGAAGACATCTGCGTTTTGAAGCAATCTATGTTATGAGCAATTTCTTCTTTTGTAAGCATTTTTCTCATATCTGTCTTGCCTGAAGGGTCACCAACCATACCTGTACCGCCACCGAAAAGTGCGATAGGTGTATGACCGGCTCTCTGCATGTGACCCATAACCATCATCTGGACAAAGTGTCCGACATGAAGGCTGTCGGCTGTCGGGTCAAAACCAATATAGAACTTAATCTTGTCATTTACTAAAAGGTCTTTAATTTTTTCCTCGTTTGTCAACTGGGCAATCATGCCTCTTGCTTGTAATTCTTCAAATACATTCATTTTTTATATTCCCTTCTTTTCAAGCAGCTCTTTTGCCGCATTTTTTTGATTTTCTGTAATATCAGTACCGCCCATGATTCTTGCAAGCTCTAAAACTTTACCGTTAAAATCAAGCGGTGTAATATTTGTATAAGTACTCTCCCCTGTTGTGCTCTTCTCAATAAGGAAGTGTTCATCTGCTTTCGATGCAATCTGTGCAAGATGCGTTACACAGATAACCTGCCTGCCTTTTGATACTTCTAAAAGCTTCTTGCCGATTTTATCTGCCGCACGACCGCTTACTCCCGTATCAATTTCATCAAATATCAGCGTATCAATGTTATCCTTGTCAGAAAGTACGCTCTTAATAGCAAGCATAATTCTTGAAAGCTCACCGCCTGAAGCAATTTTTGCGAGCGGTTTAGGGGTTTCGCCACGGTTTGGAGAAATCAGAAATTCTATATTATCCATACCGTTGATGCCAAGCTTACACTTTTCAAAATTTGCCGAAAATGTGACATTCGGCATATCAAGAAAACTCAATTCTTCGCAGACTTTTTTACTGAAATCATCAGCAGTTTTTCGCCTTGTATCGGATATTTCAGATGCCAAAGACTTAGCCTTTTCATATTCATCAGTCATAAGAATTTGAAGCTCTTCTCTGCGTTCATCAGCTATCGTTATATCATTGAGCTCTGACTTGGCACTTTCTAAAAATTCAAGCATTTCCGATTCGGTTTCACCGTATTTTTTAGAAAGCCTGTAAAGTTCATCAAGCCTCTGCTCTACTGATTCGCAATCAGAGGTATCAGCTTCGAGTGTATCAAGCATTGAACGGATTTCTTCAGATGAATCTTTAAGCTCGTAAGAAAGATTTTCTAACTTTTCTTCAAGCGAAGAAATTTCAGGATAAAGCTCTGCTGCCGTTTGCAATTCATTAGCCGCATCAGCTGTCATTCCCGTTGCACCTGAAATAAAGTCATTCGAACCGTATAAAAAATTATATGCATTAAACAAAGCAGATTTAAGCGCTTCTGCATTTTTGTTTCGTTCGCTTTTTTGTTTCAAGTCAGCTATTTCGCCGATTTTAAGGTTTGCACTTTCAAGTTCATTTATCTGAAAACTTAACAAATCTATTTTTCGTTCTTTTTCAGCTTCATCAATATTCAGTTTTTCAAGCTCTCGCTTGAACGATATCAATCTTCTGTATGTATTGCGATATTCTTCGAGCAATTTTTCATTATCCGACAAGATATCAAGGTAGACAAAATGATTCTCGGGAGAAAGCAATGATTGACTGTCATGCTGACCATGAATGTTTATCAGTTGCTTTGAAACGGTTTTCAGCATTGACACATTAACCGGATAACCGTTGATTTTGCAAGTGTTTTTTCCCTGAACAGTTATTGTTCTTTGGATAAGAAGTTCATTGTCAGCTTCAATATCCTGCTCATTGAGATATTCCTTTAAAGATAACGGAATATCGTCAAACAAAGCAAATACAACCGCTTTTTCAGCACCTGTACGAATCAGCTCTTTGGAAGTGCGTTCACCTAAAACGGCATTGATAGCATCAATTATAATTGATTTACCCGCACCCGTTTCACCCGTAAGAACATTAAATCCGTAATAGAAATCAATGCTTGCACTTTCAATTATCGCAATATTTTCTATCTTTAAGTTTCTTAACATATTATCCCTTTAAAAGCTGCACAAGAGCATCTTTGATTTGTGAAGCAAAGCCCTCGGTTCTGCAGAGCACAAAAATAGTATCTTCACCTGCAAGTGTTCCGACGATTGTTTCAAAACCCATATTATCAATAGCAGCACAAGCCGCCTGTGCCATACCGGGGAAACAACGAAGAACAACAGTATTTCCTGCATAGTCTGCAGAAATTACTGATTCTGCAAAGATTGTATGATATCTTGAAATATAATCACTTGTAATTTCCTTTGAAGCGACATATTTGTACTGACCCGAATTGCTCATAGTCTTAATAAGTCGTAAATCCTTGATATCACGAGATACCGTAGCCTGAGTAACCTCAAATCCGTTTTTGCAAAGCTTGTCCTGAAGTTCATCCTGCGTTGAGATATTAAAATCATTGATGAGCTTCAAAATTAACGCATGTCTTTTCTTTTTCACATTCAACACTCCTTATGCTCGTCTTTCAGACAATTTACTGTTAAGTACATAAAAAAATGCATCAGATTTTATTCTTAAAAAGTCAGCTGTGAAATCAGCTTTTCTGATTACAACGAACTGCCCTTTTTGGATAACCGTAGAATCTTCACCGTCGCAAGATAGGTTCAGTTCACTTTTTCCTCTGACTGTCAATTCTGAATTTTCAGAGAAAAACAAAGATCTTGAAAAAAGCGAATGAGTGCAGATCGGTGTAAGCAAAATACCTCTAACCGAAGGATCTACAACGGGACCTCCGGCAGAAAGCGAATACGCAGTTGAGCCGGTAGGTGTTGCAACTATCAGACCATCTGCAAGATAACTGCTGACCCGTCTGCCGTCACACTCAACTTCTATATCTTCAAGTCTGATTCTGTTAGACCTTCCGACAACCGCATCATTCATGCAATAATCGGTTTTTATAGTTTTGCCGTCAGATATCAGATTAACCTCTAAAAGCATACGACTGTCAACCGAATAGTCGCCTGTTATTAGTTTATCCAGCAAATCAAGCTCATTACTCTCAAGACCTGCCATAAAAGCTAATCTTCCTGCATTTATACCGAGTATTTTTTTACCGTGCTTTGCTGCATATTTTGCAGCGTGAATAATTGTACCGTCACCGCCTACCGTAATAACAATATCACAGTTTTCAATCAGTTCGTCAATATTGGAAACCTCACACGATAATTGAGGTAAAATATCTTTTTCCGACATCAGTAGTCCGTATTCTATTTTAAGATTATCAAGACGAGCTGCCACATCAAGTGTAACCTCCGCAGCAGTTTCCCGTGTTAGATTAGGAAGTAATGCAACTTTCATACCTATACCCCCTTTTATTTATCAAGTAAGTTGTGAGAAGTTTCAACAACCTCTTTAATATCAAAATCAATGTTTTCCTCACCACCGACAGAAAGAAAAACTAAGTATTCTATATTACCTTCGGGACCTTTGACAGGTGAAAAGCTGAGACCCTTGATAATAAAATTGTTCTCTTTTGCATTTTCAAGGGTATTTTCAATAACATTTATATGTACTTGCGGGTCACGGACAACACCTTTTTTACCGACATTCTCTCTGCCTGCTTCAAACTGCGGTTTGATAAGACAAACAGCCTGACCGTTATCAGCCAATAATTCTTTAAGCTTCGGGAAAATAAGTTTCAAAGAAATAAACGAAACATCAACACTTGCAAAATCTATGGGTTCGTTTACCTTATCGCTTTCAATATATCTGAAATTTGTTCTCTCAAGGTTTATAACTCTTTCATCGTTTCGTAATTTCCATGCAAGCTGACCGTAACCGACATCAACTGAATAAACCTTTTTCGCACCGTTTTGAAGCATACAATCAGTAAAACCGCCTGTTGACGCCCCGACATCCATGCAGATTTTTTCGTTTAAATCTATCGGAAATTCAGCCAATGCTTTTTCAAGCTTCAAGCCACCGCGACTCACATATTTGAGTGTCTTTCCCCTTACCTCAATGGTATCTGTCGGTTTAACTGAATATCCGGCTTTAAGCTCCTTTTGGTCATTAACATATACCTGACCCGCCATTATGAGTGCACGCGCCTTTTCTCGGCTTTCTGTATAGCCAAGTTCATATAATTTCAAATCAAGACGCACTTTTTCAGCCAATGCCCGTACACTCCTTTGTGACAATTTCAACGATACCTTCGGTATCAAGCTTATATTTTTTCAGTTGTGACGCAACAGAAGCTTGCTTTACAAACTCATCTTCAATTGCAACCGCTTTATACTTACCTCTAAATGATTTTTCAATAAGCCGTCTTGCAAAACATTCGTTGACACCCGCACTTTTGATTCCTTCTTCAAAGAAGAACACTCTTTTGCATTTCAAAACAGCTTCAACAGCTTTTTCGTCAATCGGCTTAATCATATTAAGATTTACTATTTTTATATCAAGACCTCTGTTGCCGAGAATTTTCTCTGCCTCATACGCATAGGCAAATATCCGACCGTAAGTTACAATTGCGTACTGAGCATCAATATTGCCGTAAATGTTATAGGGCTTGAGTGATTTAATATTTTCACCTGATATTTTCTCATCACCGCGAGGATATCTGATTACAAATAATGATTTTTCTTTTGAATTAACTGCGTGTCTGAAAGCTGATTCTAATTCCTTGTAGGTTGACGGAGAATAAACAACAGTATTCGGAATACTGTTAAGCATCGGCACATCAAATACGCCTTGATGTGTTTCGCCATCTTCTCCAACAAAGCCTGCACGGTCAACCGCAATAATCATCTTTTGTTTTTGAAGTGCTCCGTCATGTATAAGCTGGTCATAGCATCTCTGCAGGAAAGTTGAATATACAGTAAAAACAGGTATCATTTCCTTTTTAGCTAAGCCGCAAGCAAACGCAACTGCGTGCTCCTCAGCAATGCCGACATCAAAAAATCTGTCAGGAAACTTCTTGGAGAATTCCTTCAAACCGGTTGAAAGCTTCATAGCTGCAGTAATGGCACATATTTTGTCATTTTCTTCTGCCATATCGCATATCATCCTGCCGAAAACATCAGAGAAAGTTTCGCTCGAGGCTATCGGTTCACCCGTATTTATATCAAATTTAGATATGCCGTGATATGTGCTCGGTGATTTTTCTGCATAATCATAACCCTTACCTTTAACCGTTTTGACATGCAACAAAACCGGTACGGTCGATTCTTTTGCGATTTCAAGCAATTCGGTCATTTTATTTATATTATGACCGTCAACCGGGCCCATGTATCTGTAACCGAGGTCTTCAAAAAAGTTAGTTCCGTAAACAAGGGTCTTGATTTTGTTTTTCAAAAGGTATATTGAACGAGAAAGCTTTTGACCGATTAAGGGTATCTTGTTTAAAATTCGCTCTGTATGTGCTTTTAATCTGTAATATTTTCTGTGTGATCTTATTCTTGTAAAATATCTTGAAAGTGCACCAACATTTTTTGAAATCGACATTTTGTTATCATTGAGAACAACAATGAGATTTTTAGCAGTACGACCGGTATTGTTTAAAGCCTCATACACCATGCCGTTTGTAAATGAACCGTCACCGATAACATCTACAACAAAGCCCTCATCGTTTGTCAACTCCATAGACTTTGAAAGGCCGTATGCTGTTGATAAAGAAGCACCCGAATGACCTGTATAAAAACTGTCGTACTCACTTTCATCAGGTCTTGAAAAGCCCGAAATACCGTTTTCTGTTCTGAGTTTACCGAAATCCTTGTATCTGCCTGTAAGAAGTTTATATGTATAAACCTGATGTCCTACATCCCATACAATACTGTCTTTAGTAAAATCGAATGCCAAAAGCAGAGCGACTGTCAATTCTACAGCACCCAGGTTTGAAGCAAGATGTCCGCCGTTAAGTGATACAGTTTCAATAAGTATCTCTCTGATTGCGATAATAAGCTCATTTATTTCGTCTGAGCTTAAATTTTTTATCTCGCTCGGATCTTTTAAGTTTTCTAAAAACTTTTTTACATCCATTACTTTCTTCTTGTTGCAAGCTCATCTGCCAATTGAGCTAATGAGTTGCCCTTATCCCCAAATATTTTTAAAGCTTTTTTAGCCGAATTTGTATAATCAATTACTAATTTTTCTGATTCTTCCAAACCTAAAAGCGATACATAAGTCGACTTATTATTATCCGCATCACTTCCGACCGGTTTGCCAAGCTCCTTCGTAGAGCTTGTTACATCAAGGATATCATCTTTAATCTGGAACGCAAGTCCTATGCATTCAGCATAAGTTTTTGCCTCAATTATCATATCCTCGTCAGCGTCTGCTGCAAGACAACCGAGCACGCAGGCCGCTTCAATAAGTCTGCCTGTTTTCAACAAATCGGTTGTTCTTAACAAATCAACTGTAACACTGTCCTTTGTTTCATTTGCAAGGTCGAGAATCTGACCGCCTATCATTCCGTCTGCCCCTGCACAAAAAGCTAATTCTTTAACAGCTTTGACAATGTTTTCAGCCGGTAAATCAGCTTTTGCAACTGTTTCAAATGCAAGTGTCAGAAGTGCATCACCCGCAAGCAAAGCATTTGCTTCTCCGAATACTTTATGATTCGAAGGCTTACCCCGACGCATATCATCATCGTCCATGCAAGGCAAATCGTCGTGTATCAGCGAATAGGTATGAATCATTTCAACTGCAGCTGCATACGCATCAGCCTTTGATTCATCGCCGCCGCAAGCCTTGCAGAATTCATAACAAAGCAGCGGACGAATTCTTTTTCCTCCGTTTTCAAGAGAATAACCCATTGCTTCGTATATCAGTTGCTGAAGATTATCCTTGACGGAAAAATACTTTTTTAATATATCTTCAAAATTATTCATCAGCCTTTTCCTTTACTTCAGAAAGTTCTTTTATTTTCTGCTCTGCGTTTTCGAGACACTCACCGCAGAATGATGCAAGCTTTGTGCCTTGCTCATAGAGCTTGAGGGATTCATTAAGGGTAAGATTACCCTCTTCTAACTCATTTACCGTTTCTTCAAGTTTTTTTATAGCCGTTTCAAAAGTCTGTTTCATTATTTGCCGCCTTTCCGTTGACGGTACAATTTAAAGTTCCGTCTGTTAAGACTATATCAATTTTGTCATTTTCAGCTACTTCACTGATTTTTGTCAGTGTTTTTCCGTTATTCAAAGCAATTGCATAACCTCTTGACAACACTTTTGCGGGGTTTATTGCATCAAGCTTTGATGTTAATTGATGTAAAGTATTTAGCTTGTCAGCAATATGGCGATTCATCGCATCGTCTACACGCATTATAAGAGAATCAAGATTCAATTTATATGAATCCATAAAATCTTCCGCCGATGTAAGAGCACCGCTTTGCTTTAAATATTCAAGCTTATTCTTCTTGTTTTCAATCGTTGCTGTTATAAGCCTATCCAATTTAAATTTATATACATCTAACAGAGAAAACAGCGACTCAATATCGGGTGTTGCAAGCTCAGCTGCCGCTGACGGGGTTGCCGCCCTTAAATCGGCAACAAAATCACTAATTGTAAAGTCGGTTTCATGTCCGACTGCGGAAATAACAGGGATTTGAGAAGCGAATATTGCTCTTGCAACTACTTCCTCATTGAAAGCCCATAAATCCTCAATTGAGCCTCCGCCACGACCGACAATAAGAACATCAACACAGTTTTTTCTGTTAAACTCATAAATTGCTGAAGCTATCTGCCCTGCCGCACTTTCACCCTGTACCTGTACGGGTGAAAAAATCACTTCAGCTAAAGGGTATCTCCTGTTAAGTATTTTCAAAATATCCTGAACAGCCGCACCTGTCGGTGAAGTTGCAACACCGATTTTTTTCGGAAATTTCGGAATCGGTTTCTTGTATTTTGAATCAAACAAGCCTTCCTTTTCAAGCTTGGATTTGAGTTGCTCAAAAGCAAGTGCTAAAGCTCCGAAACCGTCAGGTTGCATTTCTTCAATATAAAACTGGTACTGACCGTCTCTTTCATATACGGATACTCGACCGCGTACAATTACGCTCATCGAATTTTCAGGTTTAAACCTGAGTTTCTGTGCCGCAGACCTGAACATAACCGCCTTAACCGCTGAATCACCGTCTTTTAAGGTCATATACAAATGACCTGTTCTGTAATGGTTTGTAAAATTTGAGATTTCACCTTTTAAATACAAATCACGCAAATTTTCATCAAACTCTATTACGGATTTCAGATAAGCATTTAATTGTGAAACCGTTAATGTAATTGGTGTTTTCATATTTTTTTACTCATATATTCTGTTAAAATTGCAATACCTGCGGCATTGTCTGCTGAAAATTCAGGCTCGGCAAAATATACATCAGCTTTTTCTGAAAGCATTTTTTTAATCAAAGTGTTCGACATCACTCCGCCTGACATAATCACAGGTAAATCGCCATAGGTTGCCCGAGCATTGTCAGTCAATACAGAGAGCGTCTGTCCGATGTATTCAACGCAGAAACGGCAGATATCCGAAACTTCTTCACCGCCGTTTTTCATATTTTCGCATTTATTCTGCAAACCCGAAAGACTGCAATCAAGATTTTTGATTGACGGCTTGATTTTATAAATTTTATCTGATTTCAGGGATTCGGCATCTACAAATCTTCCCGCAGGAAAATCAAAACCCAAATCGACACCGATTCTGTCTATCGCCTGTCCTGCCTTCAAATCGTTCGAGCCGCCAATTCTTTCAATATCAATTATTTTATCATCACTCGGTTTTACGAGTAACAAATCGGTTGTGCCGCCCGACACATGAAAAGCTAAAAATGTTTCGTTTAAAAGGTCAGTTTTCCCGGCACTATATAACGCTGCCATGATATGACCCTGCTGATGTGAAAACTTGAAAAGAGGGATTTTGCACGCAGCTGCGACTGAAACCGCAGATGCGATGCCGGTCAAAAAGCACGGCATATATGACCCGTCAAGCGTTGTCGGCGAAACAGATACGCCAACCGCTGAAAGATTGTCGGTTTCTTTTAGAATTTCCTCCATCAAAGTCGGCAGTTGCACCGTATGATGAAAAACCGCATCACTCTGACGAAGTCCCTTTTCACCTTTTTTTACAGGCAAAAGCTTTTTCCGCTGCACTACATTTTCACCGTCATATAAAGCAACCGATGTTGTGTAGTTGCTTGTATCAATTCCTAAAAAGCTCATTACTTTTTAATTGTTTTTGCGATGTTTCCGAGCACACCGTTTACAAACGAAGAATCTTCCTGAAGTGAGAATTTCTTTGAAATCTCAACCGCTTCGTTTATTGATACACCAACGGGAACATCCTCTATGTAAAGCATTTCAGCAATGGCAAGGCGTAAAACCGCGAGAGACACCTTAGGAATTCTTGATATGGTCCACTTTGTAAGTTTATCTTCTATCATGGTGTCAATTTCTTCTCTGTTTTCCGTTGCCAATGTTGCAAGCCTGATTGCAAATTCATCTTCTGTAATCAATTCTTCCTCAACTGCATAGTTGATGATTTCTTCAAGCGGCATTTCTTCGTTGAAAGATTTGTCAAATAAAATTACAAAAGCAAGTTCTCTTGATTCTCGTCTTGTTTTGGACATAGCTTGTACTCCCACATAAAATTATAATGCCCACAAGCCGAACACGATTATCGTATTCGGCTATGGATAGAATATAGATTATTCTACTGTTTCTTCTTTTTCTTCTTCAGGTTTTGAAAACTCAACATCAGCAACAACAACATTAACTTTGCCGACAATTTTACCTGTCATGTTCTGTACTGCCTCTTTAACAGCCTTTTGAACTTGTGTTGCAACTGCTGTAAGTTTAGCATTTTCATCGATAGAAATGTAGATTGTGATTTCTATTTCACTGTCATTCTTCAAAACCTTAACAGACTTAAGCGGTGTTTTACCCTTCAAAACATTTTTTACATCGGGTACCTTGTTTGAAAAACCGACAACACCGGGAATATCCTTTGCTGCAGTTGTTGCGATTGAAGCAATAACATCTTCAGAGATTGAAAGAGTGGTTGCACCTTTGTTTTCTTTGATATCCATTTGAGTTTCCTCCTTGTGCTAATTACTGCAATATACAGTTATTCTTATATATTATACCACAAAGAAAAAATTTCTCAACTATTTTGATTCAATTATTGTAATATTTTTAGCCTGAATCGTCGAATGTTTCATAATAAGTTCGGTAATTATCAGGGCTGATGCATCATTTTGTTCTCCTTTGACAATAACTTCAGCCTTGTCGCCGTTGATTATCACAAGTGAATCGGCAGAAATTTTCGCTTTAATCAGGTTTTCCATATCGGTTTCAAGCTTCATATTGTCTGCAAGTTTATTCATTTTGTCTGTTGCCGCTTTTATTGCCTCATCATCAGATTCGCTGTCTTTAATTATATCTTCAAGCTCTTCGGCAATTTCATCGTGAGTATTACTTCTCTTGAGTTTAGCTTCTGCAAACAAATCTTCGCTCTTATCACTATTCACATATTTTGCATCACCTAAATTTGCTTGCATCTGAGATTTTGCTGTTGTTTCTGTTTCCAAAGACACATCAGGTTTCGTAAAATACCAATTCACAAACACCGCTGCTGACAAAGTCAATACTAATCCCGCCATAACAATCTGCCTTTTTCTGATTAAAATATTCATTTCTGCCTCCGTTATTTCATTTTTATCACACATACTCTGTTTGAGTTTATATCCAAAACAGATGTAATCATGTCCGTTATCTCTTGCCTGACGGTTGCACTCGATGCACCCTCACAGATTACCGCAACGCCTCTAACCTCGGGTGCGATTATTTTCAGGAGCATGCCTCCCTGCCCGCTGCCGCTTTTTATGAGAATATATTCGGATTCACTCTTATCATCATTTGTATTCCGGTTCTGTGCAAAAACCGATTCGCTTGAGCTTTCGAGTGTTACCATAACCTTTGCATTCCCCGCACCGCTTATGTTGGTGATCATCGCAGTAAGTTTGATTTCAATTTCTTCTGCATAGCTGTATTCGATATTGGCGGCATCTTGTTTTTGCTCTTTTACTTCATCTGTGCTTGAAACAAATTCAGAAACAACCAACAAAACTACACATACAAGCCCCAAAAGTACAATTACCGCAATTTTTTTATTTTCTTTCAGCTTTTCCAGAAATTTCATGTTGTCACTCTCACATCATATCCGAGTTCATTTTTTATCCTTAATTTAATCTCCTGTGACTTGCTTATATCTTCGGGTCTTACGGTTATTACCGTTTCAGTAATAGATATGCTGTTATCAGGATTTTTATCCGTAATTATTTTAACAATCGGGTCTGTAATTTTCATCGATTTCAGTATCCGCTCTATACTTTTAACTGCTACTGTTTCCATGCTCTCGGTTATTTTATCAATAAGCTTGTTTTCCTTTGCATCGGAATATTCAAGCTCCGGCAATTGAAAATCAAGGTCGATGCTTCCTGTTATAAGCGGCGATACAGATGAAGATATTATAAAAGTAAAAATAGCTACTCTGACAATTTTTTGCAACGAACCTTTAGGTGTCAGCATATAGACTACACCCGCAACCAATGAAGATACTGCTACCGAAAAAATCCACGCTTTAATTGCAGACATTATGTACCGCCGCCTTTCAGTAACATTAAAAGTCCTGTGGATATTATTAAAATCACACAATTTAATATTACAACAACATTTATGAGAGTTGTTGAATCAGCTATGATTTTAAATAAATCCGATAACTCTCCGAGTTTAAGTGCAGAAGAAATTGCTGATGCAAATCTCAAGACAACCGTCCATATAAAAAGCTCAATTATCACAGGAATATTGATTAAAGCAACGGTTGCAATACCGAAACCGCCAACAACTCCTTTCAAGAGAGAAAGGCTTCCGACAAGCGAAGAATAACCCTCACTTATCGCACCGCCAACAACCGGAATAAAGCTTGCCAGAATAAACCTGATACCTTTTGTACCGATTGAATCCGAAACATTTGCAAGGCTACCCTTGAGTGACAAAAAGGAAAAAAACATCGTCGAAATAAAGCTTAATACCAATATGGCAATTTTTTTGATTTCACTCGCAAGTTGTTTAAAATTAAATTCTCCCGACACAGATGAAGTGAGCCCCAAAGAAAAAAATATCACAACACACGGTTTTATAAAATAATTTGCAGTCTGTGATACTGTCTGGGCTGCAGTTAAAATTAAAGAGTTATAGGACATCGCAGTCATCGGATTACCGCTTACAGACACTATTGCAACAAAAATAGGTACAAAAACAAGCATCATATCAGACGAGGCTTCAATAACAGACATTCCTCTTGAAACGGAATCAAATATCGGTTTTGCAAGTACGGTTGTGCATATAAGTATACTGACAGAATTCAGAGTCAACCTAAGTTTTTCGCCTTTTGGAAACAGGCTTTCAATGATTGAAAACAATATAATAATTATTAAAACAGTTGCTAAAGTCTTAATCGGTGAATTTGCTTTTCCCCTAACAATATCCGTAATCAGGGAAAAAATTCGCTTCGGTGTTACATTGAATAAGCTTTCAAAATTGATTTCAGAAATACCGAGTTCTTCTAAAAGCTCTAAAGTTTCATCATCAAGTGATTCCAAGAGTTCATCTACACCGAGTGCTTCGTATTGTTCCTTAAAAAAATCTTCTTCAAGTGCCTGAGCTTTCGGTGACAGTATTATAAAAAAGATTAAAACAAAAATTATAATTCTGATGCTTTTCATTTCCTACCCTTTCGGAATTATGACAAAAGACCTGATATAAACGATAAAAGAGTTTTCAGCATCGGAAAAGTCATTCCCAATATTATAGCTTTTCCTACCAGCTCTACATTTGAAGCCAACGCGGAATTGCCTGAGTCCCTGCATATATCAGCACTCATTTCAACGATTATTGATACGCCTAAAACTTTAATCAGCAGATTTATAAAATCGGTATTAAGGCTTGTGTCGCCCATCAGATTATTTATATCATCTAACAGATTACTTACAGTTGACAAGGCAACAAGCATTACAAGAATTATTGCACTCAGCTGAATAATCAAGGCATATTCACCTTTATATTGTCTGACTATCAGCGAAAGAACAGATGCAATTACAACTATTGCGGCAATTTTAACTATTGTCATAAATTAAAAATTGATGTTGCAGAGGAATAAAGCTCGTAGATTTTCGGAATCAGCATCAGAAGTGCTGCTATTATTCCTGCAAGAGCCGTAAGAAGTGCGTAATCATCACGACCCGACCTCGCTAAAATCTGATTTATCACCGCAACAATTAAGCCGATTGCCGCTATTTTTACAACAAAAGCTACATCCATTTCTTATACCACCAAAACCGCTATTAAAAAACCGCCAAGCACACCCAAGGATGTGTAAAGTTTACCGAATTTCGAGCACTTCTCACGAGCATTATTCAAATTGTTTTCAAGCAATTTTTTGTGTAATTCGCAGTTAGAGAGTTGTCCTTCAACATCACTTGTACCGAAATTAGCTCCTAAAGATAACAAAAGCTGCCGTTCCTCATTATGAAACCCGGAATCCTCTACCGTCAGCTTCCACGCTTCCGGAAAGCTTCGGGTTTTCATTATCTCGACGCAATCTGTAATAAAATCAAGGTGTCTGAAATCTTTTCGTCTGCTAAGCTTTTCGATTATGGCATCCATGGGAGTTCTTGAAAACTTTATTTCAGTTGAAATTATCTGTATCATCAACAATAATTCTTCTATAGTTTTAACTCTTGTATAATCACGGTTTGTAAAGTAATTTCCTGTCATCGAGCATATCACAATCATCAGTAATGCCGCTGCGAATTTCATCTTCTAAATTCCTCGCTTCAAATATTTCTTTAATACGGCAGGGATTGTTGGCATCCTTTAAAAGAACAACCTTATCGAATGCACCTGACATAATCAGTCGCTTTGATTGTGGACGACTGAGCAATTCTCTTTTATCGGACGCATGAACGCTCACAATGAATTTAACCCCTGAATTTATCCCCTCTTCAATCGCCATCACTTCTTTTATAAATCCGACTTCGTCGCAGATAATAATATCGGGCGACAGTGACCTGAGTGCGGACAATATCCCTTCACTTTTAGGATACGATGATAAAACATCGGTATTTATGCCGAGGTCATTTTGAATATTCCCGAGATTCGATGCCGAGATTTCATTTCGTTCGTCTACTACAACCGTCTTATAATATCTCGATAACGACAGACCTGATAAACGACGAGCAATATCACGAAGCATTGTCGTCTTGCCCGACAACGGCGGTCCAGCAATAATCAGACTGTTAAGAGAGCCTGTGTAAATGTATTTTATTACTTCCTCAGCTGAAGATTTATGTTCTCTTGCAATTCGTACATTCAGAGATGTTATATTTTTAATCCCGATAATACTTCCGTCTTCCGTAATCGCCTCACCTGCAATCCCTACTCTGTGACCGCCTGTTATCGTTACAAAGCCTTGCGAAATATTTTTCAAGTGACTGTGCACGGAATATCCGCAAGCATTATTAAAAATCTGCTCTATTTCATCAGCTCTTACCGCAACTGCATTATGCGGTAAAATGAATGATATTCTGCCGTTGTATGTAATAAAAGCACTTGCACCTTTAAGCACCAAAACAAGAGGTTTGTCTGCTCTGACACGGATTTCCTGAATGTCACAAGCAAGCTCGGGGTTTATTTCCTCGAGCAATTTTTTCAGCCTTTCAGGCAGTATTCTGATTACCTCTTTAAGTTTCTGCATAAAAATAACTCCTGACTTTTTTGTTTCTCTAAATACTATTACTCCTTGTCCTTAAATAGAACAATTATTAACAAAATAGTAATTGAAAATTTCTCAGTTTTGTGGTATTCTTTTTGTGTGGTTCTATATACCAAAATACATATAAATATCAACTCGAAGGAAGGTCGGTATCGAATATGCCACAAAATACTCTTTTGAAAGAAAAAGAAAACTTTTTCAAGCGAAATCTTTATATAATAATCGCATTTTTGGCAAGTGCTGCACTCATGACACTTGTCTATTTTATCTTTGAAATGGTTCCGTTCGGTGATATTACTATTTTAAGAATGGACTTATACCATCAATACGGTCCCTTATTTGCTGAGCTGCTTGAACGGCTTAAAGACGGAGATTCTCTCCTTTATTCATTCAACAGCGGTATGGGCGGAAGCTTCCTCGGCAATTTTCTCAATTATCTCTCAAGTCCGCTTTCATGGTTGGTAATTCTCTTTGACCATGTAGATGTTAGTGATTTCATAGCTTTGATAATTCTTCTCAAATGTGCTTTGTCGAGTTCAGCTATGGCTTATTACCTGAAAAAAGCTCATGGCAGAAACGACCTGACAATCGCAGCTTTCGGTATTCTTTATTCTTTCTGCGGTTATTTCATTGCATATTACTGGAATGTCATGTGGATAGATGCGATGTATCTCCTTCCGTTCGTTGTTTTAGGAATTGAAAATATAATCAACAAAGGCAAGCCTTTCTGTCTTATTGCAACTTTAACTCTCACTTTCTTCTCGAATTACTACATGAGTTTTATGATTTGCATATTCTCTGTACTTTATTTCATCGCCTATTATTTCATCAACTATTCACATACAGACACAATCAGAAAGAAGGCAGCAAAAGAGGAAAAAATATCTTTCGGTGAAAAGATTAAAAATTTCTTTGCATCAAGATTTATTAACTCAGGTGTTGTTTTTGCTTTTTCATGTATACTTTCAGCTGCATTGGCGGCTTGTGCATTGATACCGATGTTCTTCATTCTTAAGAGCTGCTCCGCAACATCAGGAAACTTCCCCGAAGAATTCAAAACATATTTCAATGTATTTGACTTCCTTGCAAACCACATCGCATCCGTTGACCCGACAATCAGAAGCAGTGGCGATGTAGTTCTTCCAAATGTATATTGCGGTATAGTTACGCTTATACTTGTACCGCTTTTCGCTTTCACAAAGACTATAAGCAAAAAAGAAAAAATCATTTCATTGGTTTTACTCGCAGTAATATTTGCAAGCTTCAATACAAATTACCTCAACTATATCTGGCACGGGCTTCATTTCCCCAACGATCTCCCCTACAGATTCTCATTTATATATTCCTTCTTACTGCTTACCATCGCATACAAAACCTTGATGAGAATCAGAGAAATCGACAAAAATGTCATTATGGGTGTCGGAATCGGTTTGATTGTGTTTATTATCGCAACACAAAAAATCGAATCTAAGAATGTTCTTGAATATTCGATCTACGCAAGCTTGATTGCTACGGTTGTTTATATCGGCGTTCTCTTCCTTTTCAGAGATAAGAAATACCAGACTACCGCAGTTTCACTTCTGTTATTCTGTTGCATATTCTCAGAAGCCGCTTGCTCAAACACACAGCATTTCTCAATGACGCAACCGAAAGAGAGCTACACTCATGACTACAATGATTTTGTTAATGCAAAAGAATTGCTTGACAATCACAACGGTAACGATGAATACAGAATGGAGCTTACCGATTTAAGAACTCGCATGGATCCGTCATGGTATGACTACTACGGTCTTTCAACATTTTCTTCGGTCGCTTATGAAAAGCTTTCCGCTTTACAAAAAAATTTAGGTCTTTCAGGTAATGACATCAACAGTTACACCTACTGTCCTCAGACACCTGTTTATAACGCAATGATGTCGCTTAAATATCTTGCAAACAGAACAGATGCTTCTGCCGGTGCTTATAAGCCCGACCCCGATTTCTTCACATTCATCGCTTCTGAGGGCTCTTATGACCTTTACGAAAATAAATATTGCCTTCCAATTGCCTACGGCACACCCGACGATATACTCGACTGGACTTATGACCAATCAAATCCGATGTTCGTTCAGGAAGAATATTTCGAAGCAGTTACCGGTATTTCCGATGTTTTTGATGATATTCAAATAACCAATATTTCTTTTGATAATCTTGTTGAATTTGATTGGGAAAACGCATTCGGAGGATTTAATTATCAGAAAATTGCCGAAGACGAATCCGCATCACTTACCATAGAAGTTGATGTTCAAAAAGACGAAAGCATATATTTCTATCTCAATTCTTGGAACACACCTTCAATTACAGTAACAACCGACTCCTTCAAGTATACAAGGTCTTATGATGAAGCTTATCTCATAGACCTCGGTTACTGCAAAAACGGTGAAACACTTTATATTGAAATTCCGATGCCCGATGATGAAATTAAAGGATATATTGACTTTGGACTTTATACAATCAATAAAGAAAATTTCAAAGAAGGCTATGATGAAATCGTGGAAAACTCTCTCAAAATTTCATCGTTTGAGGAAACAAACATCAAAGGCAATATCAGTATGGAATATGACGGTATTCTCTACACATCAATTCCCTACGATACCGGTTGGACTGTTCTTGTTGACGGTAAAGAAGTAGAGAAAGAATCTGTCCGTGCAATCGGTGACGCCTTGTTAGGTATTGACTTAGCCAAGGGTGAGCATACTGTTGAATTCAGATATTTCCCGACAGGTATGAAGGTCGGCATAATAGTTTCATTAGCCGCATTGATTGTTCTTATCATATTCATTTTGCTCTATTTCTCAAAGCCGATGAAGAAATACAGAAAAGCTTTTGCTGATACCAAAGCTGATTTTGCTGATTTCTCGCTCGACCTTGCACCCGACATTTCGATAACGCCCAAGGTTGAAGTCACTTACAAGCAGCCCGAAGAACTTAACGACGGTTTTAATTATCAATACTCTGAAAATGATGAAAATTTATTTCTCGCAGAGGACGAAAACGAAGATTCAAGTAATGACACTGATTCTGAGAAAAATATTCCTATTGAAACTATAGAAATTTCAACAGTTGATACAGAAGAAAATACAGAATCAGGCTCAGTAGAAAACGACAACTAAAAAAATCGGTAGTCACTCGGCTACCGATTTTCATATATATGCAGTTTTCATCATATAGTGTTTCGAGGTGATACTATGCCAATAAACAGATATATGAGAGAAGTTGCTGTTGACTATGCACACTATTGGGCATATCTGAGAAATCCCGATTTTTTCAACTTTACGGGATTCGGCGGTGACTGCACAAACTTTGTTTCGCAATGCTTGCTTGCAGGCGGTGCGGTTATGAATTACACGCCCACATACGGCTGGTACTACATAAGTGCGGACGACAGAGCTCCTGCATGGTCAGGGGTTGAATATCTTTACAACTTTCTGACAGGTGATTTCGATATCGGTCCTTTCGGCAGAGAGGTTGAATTAAGAAATATCGAAATCGGTGATATTGTCCAAATGATTTTTGCAAACGAGGAGGAAAGTCCCGTCTTCGAGCACACCGCAATAGTTGTATACACAGGTGAAATTCCGACAACGGAAAACACCCTCGTCGCAGCACATTCAAACGATTGCGACTGCAGAAGACTCAACACATACAACATAAAAAAATTAAGATGTATACATATTGACGGAATAAAAACCGAATAAAAGAAAAACAGAGAAGCAACGCCTTACTTACACCGGCACAACTTCTCTGTATTCTATTTAATCTAAAAGTTCAGAATAACCAAAATATTCAACTATAGTTTTAACCTCATCAGTTTTTCCGAATTTTGATATCAGGAATTTTTGATATGATTCTTCGTAGGGATTCGTATCGAGGATATCGAACAACACTTCAACCAACTTATCTTGAGGAAAATTTGGATTGGACAGATTCTTGAAAATATTAGATGCTTCTTCCGTTTTCTCGCTGTCAGACAACCAAATATTTTGTCCGTTTTTATTCAGCAAAGCTACAAGTGCCATACAAACACTTAAATAGTCAACATAAAACATCAGATATACATCCTCAATGTTTACACACTCAAAAATCTCTTTTTGTTCCGATACTGTAATCCCCGTGCTACCCGCAACAACTTGTGTACCGCCTTCTTTGAGCCCATCAAATAGGGACGAATCGCCCATACCTGTTTTACTACCGATTAAATCAGCTGCAAATGAAAATAAACCTGTGTTAAACTCCTGACTCGCAGCTATTCGTTGTTCTGTTGCTTGTTGCAAAATTGAATAATATCTGATTGCATTAGCAAAATTTTCTTTAAAAGCCAAAGTAAGCGACTCAAATGTAACGCTCCAGACATTTTCGGATATCAATATATCAATCGCTCGTTTTATCATAGGATAAAGATTGTTATCATAAATCGTAGGATAAACTTCAACGAAAGTTATATAATCCGATATTTTAGCATTGTATTCTGCTACTGCCCTTTTTGCATATTTCTGTGCCAATTTATTAAACATATTTCTGTACGAATTAAATGCATCCATATTTGCGGGTATTTTCAGAACTTTTCCTTTAAGTGTAAATTCTCGCTCTACACCCACAACCTTTTCGACAATTTCGTTAGACAAGTCATCAGATATATTGTTTTGTGGAATAGTCGTAGTCATATCAACAAAATTAGGAATATAGCTACCTTGCTTTTTTGTTTCTTCATTTGTTGTGACCGTATTACTTGGTTTTTCCGTTACAGCCTCACCAATCTGATTTACAGTAGCTCCAACCGTGTCCGTAACCTTTTTTGCTGTGCTCGCAATTTTATCAAAAAGACCCATTTTATTTTTCCTACCCTTTCAAAATAATATTTTATTATATCAAACATTACAGTTAACTTTAATATCTGTACGGCGGAACAGGAAGCTCAGCTTGACCCTTCCTTTTTCTTTCCGCATTATTCGCTCTAATTCGCTCAACCATAGCGTTATGTTCCATTTTTTCTCGAGAACGACGCTCTCTTTCTTCTCTTTCAATTCTATCACGACGATTTTTCTCTTCTCTTTCAATTCTATCGAGTCGATTTTTCTCTTCTCTTTCAATTCTATCTCGTCGATCTTTCTCTTCTCTTTGAATATTTTCAAAATATTCTCTTTCTTTTTTCTCCTTGTTCTTTTCAACACCCTTTTTGACAACCGCACTACCTACTGCTACTCCTACTGCGGCTGCCGCAATGCCGAGTGCTAAATTATTATTACCTTGTTGCGAAATCTCCTCACTTTTTGCTTTGCGTTCATCGTACCAACGAAAAGCCGTTTCAATACTCTCGTCGGAATTTTCAACAACAGAACAAACATAAGATAAAATCTCGGGAGATCTGTATTCTTCGGGAATTTTATTGTTTTCTGTATAAAAACGCTCTAATTCCTCTTTTAATACATTTAATTCATTCTGATATTTTTCTAATTCAGATTTTAAACGCGAAATGCCTTCCTGTTTTTGTTGTTCGAATTCAGGTATAATTTTCTCGTTATAATTTTTAAGTTCTTCTGCATATTTTTTGTCTGCTTCTTCTTTTCGCTTTAAAAAATCATCTTTTACACTCTCACATTGTTGTTTGTATTCATCAGAAAAATTATCTTTTTCCGCTTGCTTCTTTTTCAATTTTTTATGTATAAAAATATAATATACAGCAACCCAACCGCCCGCTAAAACAAGTAAAGATAAATCAATAGCAGTTAATATCATCGCCGGAACAGCTGCAAACAAAACATCAATAATAAGATTAAATTTTGGCTTTGGCATTGCCGGTTCGGGTATAGATTCCTGTTTTGGTGGTTCCGGGGGATTCTCATTTTCTTTTTCTGCTAACTTGCTCGATGTAATCTTTATAGATTCCTCAAGCATAACCCTTGTTTCTTCAAGTTCTTTAGCTTTTTTTATAAGCTCCAGTTCGTTTGCAGCACTCATACACTATCTTTCTCCTTTTTTAATTCTACAAAATTATACAACGACTTTCTCGTTTTGTCAACTATATTTTAGTTTTTGTGAGATTTTACACATAATTTCTTTTAAAATACATTTGAGGTGTATAATATGGATTTTTGTAATAAATTGCGTATTTTAATTGAAGAAAAAAGCATTACTCAAAAGCAAGTTGCTAACGATTTAAATATCGCACCATCAACAATGGGTGGTTATGTGCAAGGGAGCAGCGAGCCTGATTTTGATACTTTAAAAAAATTAGCAAAGTATTTTAATGTTACAACAGATTATCTTTTGAGCGTTAATACCGAAAGAAGTTCTTCTCCTTTTGACGAAGAATTGCTCAGAATCTTTCATGCGATGACTCTTGAGCATCAAGCTATCTTTTTAGATTTGGGCAAGGCTTTTGTAAAAGCAAATACAAAAAAATAATTTGCATCAAAAAAACACAGGCTCGAGAGTCTGTGTTTTTTTACTGCTTGAGATATTATATTTTTGAGAACGAGAACTTGAAGTTGACTTCTTTATCGGTAAATCTGAATTCGGGCAACGGCCACTGACCGCAGGCTGCTGAGCCTACTCCTGTAGATTTATAGTCAATTCTGACATGAGTTTTACCGTCAGTTGTGATTTCGTTTGAGTGTTTTGCCTCTGTCAACACTTTTGATGTGTAGTTCGAAACATTAATTTCAAATTCCGTCTCAGTTTCAAACATCAAGCCATCAATTGTCAAAAGCTTAGTTTTAATGTGGTTGCCGTGCTCCTGTGGCATTATGTACGGAACATATTCATTATCAGCACTGCTTGAATACATACCGATTTTTGATGCGTGATGTGAGTCACAGTAGCTCTCAAACGGTCCGCAACCGAAATATTCGAAAGCTTTATTCTCACCCGGCATTGCAAATTCAAATCCTAATCTCGGGAAGATCATAAATACTTTATCAGCGAAGCTACCGTGAAGATCATACTCAACCTTGCTGTCATTATAAATTGATACGGTCATTGTATATCTGAAAAACGGTTTGCGCGACACACCTGCAATTGAACCGGATACTTCAATTCTTCCGTCTTTTACTTCACAACTGTAAATCTTGGAGAACAAACAATCCATATTCTCGCCCGACCATATATCGTAATTACCCCACTTTGTTTTCAGATAACTCTCATTATCAATAGGTGCACGCCATGTTGTGAGTGTAAATCTGTCTGCAAGCTTTTCTTCTCCGTCAATCTTGATGCTTGTGAAGTTACCGTATATCTTTTCAAGCGTATACTCAAAACCGTTACCTTTAGCTGTTATCGCTTTATCTGTTTCCTCGAGCTTTGCCAACGGAGCTGACATTTTGCTCTCCGTTTTACATTTTAGTTCGTGCTGAGTATGTGCAACTTCTTTGCCGTCTTTTAAAAGTATACAATTGAGATACAAGCCATATTTTGCGGTAACGACGGGAATTTCAATCTCAAGATTACAGCTTTCGTGAGGTTTTGCATTGAGAATTATTTTATTTTCAACTAAAACTTCGCCGTCTTTTTCGACAGTATAAACAAAATCAAATTCATCAAGTGATGTAAAATCGAGACGGTTACGGATTGTCAGAATATTATTTTCAAAATATGTACGAATCGGCTGATATGCCGCTTTTACCTCAAAACTGCCTGCTTTAAGACTACGGTCAGGAAAAACCATTCCGTCGCAACAAAAGTTATTGTCGTGGGTCAATTCACCCTCAAAGTCGCCGCCGTAGCATTCTACACCATCTTTCATAACAACATGGTCAGCCCACTCCCAGATACAACCGCCGATAAGCTTGGGGTATTTATCGAAGAGTTCATTATATGAGTATACATCACCCGGTCCGTTACCCATAGCGTGCGAATATTCGCAGAGGAATACAGGCATTTTGATTTCAGGATCATTCGCCTTTTCTTCGAGAACATGATTTTGAAGATACATTTGTGAATATACTGTGGGGTCGTTAATTGAGCCGAGACGTGAAGCATCTTCGCAGTGTATAAGTCGTTTATCATTTAGGGTTTTAAGCCAATTTATCATTGATTTATGGTTTGCACCGTAACCGCTTTCATTGCCTGTTGACCACATTATGACACTTGCATGGTTGTAGTTGAGATATACAGCTCGTTTCATTCTCTCCACAAACTCATTTTCCCAATCAGGGAACTGGCACGGCCACTCCATACTTTCAACATCATAAGCATATTCAACACCTGCATTTCGCCTTATAAAACCATGTGTTTCGATATCAGTTTCAAGAATTACATAAAAACCCATCTCGTCACACATTTCAAGAAATTTCGGTGTCGGCGGATAGTGCGATGTTCTGATACAATTGATGTTAAGCTCTTTCATAAGCTTTAAATCAGTAAGTAATTCTTCATCAGACTGACACCAACCGCGGAATTTGCTTGTATCGTGGTGATTTACACCGTGAAGCTTTACAGCCACACCGTTGATAAGCAACTCGTATTTATCAGACACTTCAATGTTTCTGATGCCGACTTTCTGAATAATTTCTTCGCCCTCACAGTTAAACTTAACAGTATACAGATAGGGTTTTTCAGCATTCCATAAAATCGGTTTTTCAATTTTACAATCAAACTCGGCAGAATTTTTCTCACCAAGAAGTGCTCCGTCTGCATCAAAAACAGAAATCTTTGCTTCTTTGTCAGACACTATTGAAATAGTATCTGTATAAGCGTCAATTTTAATGTTGTTGATATGATTTTCGGGTCTTTGCAAAATGTAGCAATCACGGAAAATACCGTTAAAACGGAAGAAGTCCTGGTCTTCAAGATAACTGCCGACACACCATTTGAGGACATCAACACGCAAAGTATTTGTGCCTTCTCTGACAAAATCGGTTATATCAAATTCAGCCTGCAAATGGCTTCCCTGAGTAAAGCCGACATATTCTCCGTTTACACTTACTTTTGCACAAGAAGAGACCCCTTCAAGAACAAAATAAACTCTGCCCCATTTTTTGTCTAAAGTGAACTCTCTCTGATATACACCACAGGGGTTTTCGTCAGGTACATACGGCGGGTCACAAGGATAAGGATAATTTATATTTGTGTAGTTTATAATATCATATCCGTGGATTTGCCAGCAGGACGGTACGGGTATTGTGTCCCAATCTGTAATATCAGCCTCAACATCAATATCTCTTTCATAATATTTGAAATTCCAAGTACCGTTTAAAAGCGTATACTCAGACTTTCCGCCGGGGATATAATAAGTTCTCTGCGGTAATCTGTTATCAGAAGTTTTTAGTATATTTTCATAATAACGCATTGCTACACCTCACATGGCAAAGTTTTCTTAATTATACAAATTTGATATATCGAAGTCAAGTATTTTCGAAAACGAAAGAAAAACCTCGTTCCGAAGAACGAGGTTTCTGGTGATCCACCGGAGATTCGAACTCCGGACACCTTGATTAAAAGTCAAGTGCTCTGCCGACTGAGCTAGTGGATCATTGGCGTTGCTTTTTGCAACTCCAATATAATACCCTATTTATTGGATATTGTCAATACCTTTTTTAAAAATTTTTTAAAATTATCCTGCAAGCTCTTTTCTGAGCATTGTAAGTATTACTTTTTCCCGTCGTGATATCTGAACCTGGGTCATATCAAGTGCTTGTGCAGTTTGAGTTTGCGTCATCGAACGGAAAAATCTCAACTCCAAAATCATTCTGTCTCTTTGGTCAAGTTGTGATATTACTTGCTTCAGTGCTATATGGTTTGAAACTTTAGCTTCGTGGGATATTACCGGAATGTCAATTTCACAGTCGCCGTTTTCATCATAAAACGAGAGTGATGACGGCGGTAAAGCTACATTTATCAGCTCCGCAGCTTCCGCAACCTCTATACCCGCTTCTTTTGCTAATTGCGAAATTGTTGGCTCATAGCCTTGTTTATTTGTCAATCGTTCTTTTATTTTCATCAGATTTCTTGAGCGTTCTTTCAGAGTTCTGCCAACTTTAATACTTCCGCCGTCACGGAACACTCTTTTGATTTCACCTAAAATTACAGGTACTGCATAAGTTGAAAAAGCAAATCCTCTGCTTGAATCATAGTTATCAACCGCTTTTATAAGACCGATACAACCTGATTGGAACAAATCGTCATACTCAATGCCCTTGTCTTTAAACTTTCGGGCACATGAATGAACGAGTGCTAAGTTCTGACTTATCATTTCATCTCTTGTTATTTCTTCAATCATTTGCACCGGGTCTTCCTGTTATTGTTTTTTCAAGACAGACAGTTGTACCTTTACCTACTTTAGAATACACTCTGATTTTGTCTGTAAAGCTTTCCATTACGGCAAAACCTAAGCCGGCTCTTTCACCGCCCAAGGTTGTAAAAAGCGGTTCCATGGCTTGCCTGATGTCAATTATGCCGCAGCCTCGGTCTTTTATCCTGATTTTGACTTTGCCGTCATCAAATATGCCTGTCCATATATAAATTTTTCCTACAGTTTCGGGGTATGCATGAACAATACAGTTTGTCACCGCTTCACTCACTGCGGTTTTTATGTCACCTAATTCGTCGATGGTCGGGTCAAGCTGTGCCACAAATGCCGACACTGCCACCCTCGCAAAGCTCTCATTTACCGAACGACTGTCTATCGTCAGACGAAATTCGTTGTTTGCTTTCATTTTTTAACTTCCTCCATATTTCTGATTGTCGCTATTCTTTCAAGTCCCGCCAATCGCATCACCTTTGCCATTGTGCGTGGTACATTTATTACTTCGAGTTTTCCGCTCCAAGGTTGTATATTTTTATATCTCCCCATTATCAGCCCTATTCCCGAGCTATCCATAAAGGTTACGGCTGAAAAATCAAGTCGAAGTACCTTTGGTTTTATTCTTGCAATCGTTTCATCAACCCTCATTCGTATCCCGCTTGCATTGTGGTGGTCAATTTCACCGTCAAGCCATACTGTCAATCTTTCAGAATTTCCGTCAATTATCGCTGACATTCAAATACCTCCCAAAAAAATTAAATCCTCTATCAAATGATAAAGGATTTTTTATGCAGATTATGTTAAAATCTGTCGCTTATATAAATTTTTTAATTTCACTTGCAAGATAAAGCGAGCCACATACAAGAAGTGCTTTGTCGCTTGCAAGTTCTTTTGCTTTTAAATAGGCTTCTTTTGGATTTTTTATAGCAAGTGTTTCTGTATATTGAGATAAAATTTCTTTAAGTTCGTCTGATTTCAAAGACCTCGGATTGTTGGGAACTTCGGTTGCAATAACAGTTTTACACAAAGGTGCAATTTCAAAAATAAGCTTCTCACACTCCTTGTCTGACATCATTCCCATTACCGCAATTAGCTCTTGTTTGACAAACTTTTTAAGAGCGTAAGACAATGCCTTTGCACCTGCATCATTATGTCCGCCGTCAATGATAATCAATGGTTCTTTCGATACAATCTCAATCCTTGCAGGAAGCTTCGTTTTCTTGATACCATTTATTATATGCTCGATTTTAACACCAAGTTGAATCGCGGCTTCTATGCTTGTTACGGTATTTTGTACCTGATGTTCACCAATCATCGGAATTTCAAATACTATTCCCTTGTAGTTTATCGTTGTACCGTCAATACTTTCGTTAATAACACTCGGTTTTTGCGGTATAAACAGAGAATTGTTCTTTTCTTTTGCAGAATTTTCGATGATTTCTTTTACGCTGTCAGCTTGTAACGGATAAGAAACCGTCATACCGTTTTCTTTTATTATGCCGCACTTTTCAAAAGCAATTTTTTCAAGTGTATCACCAAGTACTGCTATATGATCAAGCGATATTGAAGTTATAATACTGCACTCGGGCTTTCTGATTATATTAGTAGAGTCAAAACGACCGCCGAGACCTGTTTCAAGTACAACAAAGTCGCATTTCTGTTCCTTGAAATATAAAAAAGCTATCGCAGTTATTACTTCAAATTCTGTCGGCTGTTCAGCCATTTTGTCCGCAACAGCTTTAACTTTTAAAGTACAAGCTTCCAGGTCATCTTTTGATATCCATTCGGAGTTTATCTGTATTCGTTCCCTGAAATCGAGTATATAAGGCGATATGAACAAACCTGTCTTGTAACCCGCCGAAGCTAAAATATTAGCCATTTGGGTACTTACAGAGCCTTTTCCGTTAGTTCCTGCAATGTGTATGAATCTGAGTTCATCTTGCGGATTGCCTAAACCTTTGCAAAGCTCTCTAACCCGTTGAAGTCCGGGTTTTATCCCGAACTTCAATAATGAGTGTATATATTTTTCAGCAAAATATTCCATATTATTTACCGAGTGAATCAAGGCTTTCTTTGAGCATTGAAAGCTTTGCTTCAAGACTTTCAGCCTGTGCTCTCTGACCGTCAACAACCGCCTGAGGAGCATTGCTTACGAATTTTTCATTGTTAAGCTTATTCATTACCATATCAAGCTGCTTCTGAGCATTATCCATTTCTTTCTGCAAACGCTTTCTTTCAGCTTCAAAGTCAATAAGCTCACCCATAGGAATATAAATCTTTGCATCACTTGTAACGATATTTACGCTGTTTTCGAGATTGAAGTCTTTGCCTATTTCAACTTCAGATGCCGATGCAAGCTTATTCATATATTCAGCTGATACTGCGAATACATCTTCCAAAGCAGTTTCAATATAAATCTTTGCCTTTCTTGAAGGCGGAACATTCATTTCTGCTCTGCGATTTCTGATAGCCTTGATAGCAGTCATGATTTTTTCCATGTTGCTTTCATCTTCTTCAAAATGAAGGTTTTCGTCATATTCGGGCCACTGTGACAACATAATTGTGTCGCCGTCGTGAGGAAGTGACTGCCAGATTTCTTCTGTAATGAAAGGCATCATCGGATGGAGAAGCTTAAGTGTGTTTGACATAATGTAAACAAGTACTGCTCTTGCAGTTTCCGCTTCTTCGTTATCCTTCTGCAAACGAATCTTTGCAAGCTCAATGTACCAATCGCAGAATACATCCCATATAAAATCATAAAGCTTTGATGCTGCAACACCGAGTTCAAACTTCTCGAGATTATCTGTAACATCCTTGATAAGAGTATTATACTGACTGATAATCCACTTATCTTCAAGGCTGAGATTTTCGGGAATATGCGGAGCTTTCTCATCACCCTTAAGATTCATGAGGATAAATCTTGTAGCATTCCAAATCTTATTAGCAAAGTTTCTGCTTGATTTAAGTTTATTTTCGGAGAATCGCATATCATTTCCGGGGCTGTTACCTGTAAGGAAAGTAAATCTTAACGCGTCTGCACCGTAGTCGTCTATAAGCTGAAGTACATCGTTACCGTTACCTAATGATTTTGACATCTTTCTGCCGAGCTCGTCACGAACAAGACCGTGAATCAAAACTGTCTGGAAAGGTTCTCTGCCTGTGTGTTCGATAGCAGAAAATACCATTCTTGCAACCCAGAAGAAAATGATATCATAGCCTGTAACAAGTGTATTTGTGGGATAGAAATGCTTTAATTCTTCAGTTTCGTTCGGCCAACCGAGTGTTGAGAAAGGCCATAATGCTGATGAGAACCAAGTATCAAGTGCATCGGGATCCTGCTCGATGTTCTTGCTGTGGCACTTTGTGCATTCTGTCGGCTCGTCACGAAGTACCATGACCTCGCCGCAATCCTTGCAGTACCAAGCGGGGATTCTGTGACCCCACCAGAGCTGACGGGAGATGCACCAGTCTTTGATGTTTTCCATCCAGTTGAAATATGTTTTATCAAATCTTTCGGGAACAAACTTAACAGTGCCGTTCTTTACGATATCAACTGCAGGTTCTGCAAGGGGTTCCATTTTAACAAACCACTGCTTTGAAACTCTCGGTTCAACTGTTGTATGACATCTGTAACAAGAGCCGACATTGTGCTTTAAGGGTTCAACCTTGATAAGGAAGCCTTCTTCATCAAGCTTCTTAACTAATGCCTTTCTGCATTCCTGTGCAGTCATACCCTCAAATTCGCCTGCATTTTCATTCATGTGGTTATCATCAGTTGTAACACAGATTATCGGGAGATCGTGTCTTAAACCGACTTCAAAGTCATTGGGGTCATGTGCAGGTGTAATCTTAACAACACCTGTACCGAAATCCATTTCAACATAGGAATCGGCAATAACGGGAATTTCTCTGTTGACAATGGGTAACATTACTGTTTTACCAACAATATCCTTATATCTTTCATCATCGGGGTTTACTGCAATAGCAGTATCACCGAGCATTGTTTCCGGTCTTGTTGTAGCAAGTTCAACATATCCGCTTCCGTCTGTAAGAGGATATCTGATGTGCCAGAATGAACCGTCTTTCTCTTCATACTCAACTTCAGCATCGGAAATTGAAGTCAGACAATGCGGACACCAGTTGATTATGCGTTCACCCTGATAGATAAGTCCTTTTTCATAAAGACGAACAAATACTTCCTTGACTGCATCAGAACAACCCTCGTCCATTGTGAATCGTTCTCTGTCCCAATCGCAAGAAGAACCCATACGCATCAACTGTTCAACAATTTTATTTCCGTATGTTTCTTTCCATGCCCAAGCTCTTTCAAGGAAACCATCACGACCGATGTCGTCTTTTGTAACTCCTTCTTTAGCCATTGCTTCAACAATTTTTGCTTCTGTTGCTATTGAAGCATGGTCAGTGCCGGGAAGCCACAAGGTATTATAACCCTGCATTCTTCTCCAACGAATCAAGGTATCCTGTAAAGTATGGTCAAGTGCGTGACCTTCGTGAAGCTTACCTGTAATATTCGGGGGCGGCATCACGATTGTATAAGGTTTTTTATCGGGTTCTACTTCTGCGTGGAAGTATTTATTATCGAGCCAAAACTTATAAAGACGGCTTTCAACCTCTTTGGGTTCATAAACCTTTGCTAATTCTTTCTGCATTTCACTGCCTCCTTATTCACTAACCATATTATTTTATCATCAGACAGTTATATTGTCAATAAAAAATCACCGAACCAGGAAATTTGGTTCGGTGAAAGAGTACTAAGTTAAACTTATTTCATCATGCTTGCAACTTCATCAGCGAAATTATCTTCTCTCTTCTGGAGACCTTCGCCCTTTGCAAAACGAGTAAAGCCTGTAACCTTGATATCAGCACCAATCTTCTTAGCAACTGATTCAACATACTTAGCAACTGTAAAGTCGCCATCCTTTACAAACTGCTGATTAAGAAGGCAAACTTCTGAATAATATTTGCCCATCTTACCAACAACAATCTTTTCAAGAACTGCTTCGGGCTTATTAGCCATCTTGGGATCTTCCTTCATCTGTGCAACAAGGATACCCTTTTCCTTTTCAACTGTTTCAGCGGGAACTGATGCTTCGTCAAGGAATGTGGGATTCATAGCTGCAACCTGCATTGCGATATCCTTACCCATAGTCTTGAATTCATCGTTAGCTGCTGCATCTGTTTCAAAGCTTACAAGAACGCCAACTGAACCGCCGCCGTGAACATAAGTAGCTGTAACGCCTTCGATTCTTTCAAAACGACGAATCTTCATGTTCTCGCCGATTGCAAGAATCTTATCCTGAAGATTTTCAGTAACTGTTCTGTCGCTGCCGAATAATTTCATCTCTGCAAGAGCTTCAACATCAGCAGGATTGCTCTCAACAATTGTCTTTGCGATATCCAATACAAATGCCTGGAATTCTGCATTCTTTGCAACGAAGTCTGTTTCGGAGTTAACTTCAACAACAACACCGACATTCTTTTCTTCGTCATTATAAGCGAGAACAACACCTTCAGCTGCAATTCTGCCAGCTTTCTTTGTTGCTGCTGCAAGACCTTTTTCTCTCAAAAAGTCAATTGCCTTATCCATATCACCGTCTGCTTCGACGAGTGCTTTTTTACAATCCATCATACCAACGCCTGTTTTTTCACGAAGCGCCTGCACATCTTTAGCTGTAAATGCCATAACAAAATACCTCCGTTAATTTATACTAATTATATAATTATTCAGCTGTTTCTTCAGCTTCGTCATCTTCGTTTTCCTTAGCTTCGCTGCTGCCCTGTCTGCCTTCGATAACTGCATCAGCCATAGCACCCGCAATCAATTTAACTGCACGGATAGCATCATCATTACCGGGGATTACATAATCAATTTCGTCGGGGTCACAGTTTGTGTCAACGATAGCGATAATCGGAATACCGAGCTTCTTAGCTTCTGCAACTGCGATTCTCTCTTTTCTGGGGTCAACGATGAACATTGCTGCAGGCTGACCCTTCATTTCTGTGATACCGCCCATGAACTTTTCAAGGCGTTCGATTTCAAGGTTAAGCTTGATAACTTCCTTCTTGGGAAGAAGATCGAATGTTCCGTCAGCTTCCATAGCTTTAAGCTGAGCTAATCTCTTGATTCTTCTCTGGATAGTTTTGAAGTTTGTGAGCATACCACCGAGCCAACGAGCATTAACAAAAGGCATGCCGCAACGCTTTGCTTCTTCTGCAACTGAATCCTGAGCCTGCTTTTTAGTACCTACGAAGAGGATTTCTCCGCCTTCTGCTGCGATACTTCTGATGAACATATAAGCATCTTCTAACTTCTTAACTGTTTTCTGAAGGTCGATGATATAGATGCCGTTGCGTTCTGTGAAGATGTATTCGCCCATTTTGGGGTTCCATCTTCTGGTCTGGTGTCCAAAGTGAACACCTGCTTCTAAGAGCTGTTTCATTGATACTACTGACATTATTTTTTCCTCCTTTTTTATACCACCGCACCGCTTATAATCTGCAACACTAATCTGTGCAAGGAGCAGACTAATACCGTGCGTGCGTATTTCCGAAATAGTATATCACAACAAAATCATTATTGCAAGTCATTTTTTGAAAAAAGTTTATTCATTCTGTTAAAATTTTTCTTTTGTATTTTTTCCTTCTCATTTTCAAGGAAATATGCACCTGCTTCGGTTAATTCAAGAATATCTCCCTCTTTGGTTTCAAAGGGAATATCATTTATCGGAATATTAGTAAAGCTTCCGTCAGGCATTTCACAAACAGCATAATCTGATTCTACTCTGTCAACTTTGATTTTCATCAGGCAGCCTCCCCGTTTACATATATTTGGTTATTTTTTATTGTAAAAACAATATCGCCATCTTCGTCTGTTCGGTAGCAATCGACTTTTAAATTTTCAAGAAGATTCACAGTCTTGCTGTGCGGATGACCGTAATCATTATCTTTACCGCAAGAAATAACAGCAACATCAGGTGATACAGCTTTTATAAATTTTTCATCTGATGAAGTAGAGCTTCCGTGATGTGCAACTTTCAACACATCAGCAGAAATGTCAGGAAATTTTTCCAAGGTATCAAGCTCAGATTCTTTTTCCGTGTCGCCCGTGAAAATAAACTTCTTTCCATCAACTGAAAATCTTGTTATGACAGAGAGCATATTCAAATCCTCATACTCTTTGTTAGGTCCCAGGATTTCAAAATAGTCCTCACCAAAGCTGTATTTTGCACCCGGCTTTGCCTGAATTAGATTTACATTCTTTTCTTCAACCGCATCAAGAAAGCTTTCAAACACTTTAGTTGTCGGTATTTCACTTTCCGGGATGTGCGGCATTATGATATTCTTAACTTCAAAACCATATATAACATCATCAGCACCACCGATATGGTCTTCGTGAGGGTGCGTTGTTATGAAATAATCAATAGTTGTAACCTTCTGACTACTGAGGTATTCTTTAAGCTTATTTGCCGAAATACCGGGTCCCGCATCAATCAATACATTTGCATTTTCCGTCTTTACAAGAACAGAATCACCCTGTCCGACATCAATAAAATGAACTCCGTTTTGTTCTTTGAAGTATTCAATATCTCCTCCGAATACTGCTTCCAAAGCCGGAAATTTTGTTGAGAGCATACCGCAGACGACGATAATTACCGCAACAATCAGAACGGATATTTTACTTGCATTTTTCTTCATATATTTTCCTTTCTCTGTCAAAAATCGCTCACAGTATAAAACCGTGGGCGATTTACTCATTTTTTCTTACTTCTCTTTATGCCCGCTTTTCTATATGCTTCTTCAACCAATTTACGGTTTTGCGGCAAGAAATATTGCAGCAATGCTCTCTGCAGTGCTTTATCGTGTGGCGTTTTTGCTACATACACTTCTTTCATTGTATAAGGGTCAAGCCCTGTATAGAACATACAAGTCGACACAGTACCGGGTGTAGGATAGAAATCCTGAACCTGATTGGGTCTGATTCCCTCTTTTTTCATAAACTCAGCAAGCTTTATTGCGTCTTGCAAAGTGCAACCCGGATGAGAAGACATAAAATACGGAACTATATACTGCTCTTTTCCGATTTTTTTTGTAATCTCAAAGAACTTCTCGGAAAACTTTTTATAAACTTCAATGTGAGGTTTACCC
Organism: Acutalibacteraceae bacterium; assembly: GCA_045540355.1. Classification (GTDB taxonomy): domain Bacteria; phylum Bacillota; class Clostridia; order Oscillospirales; family Acutalibacteraceae; genus RGIG2945. The sequence goes on from JAZQHB010000082.1 coordinate 85,378, forward strand.
ATATAATCGAGCACAGTCGCTGAGCAATGCTCGGGTGCGACTTTTATCTGACCGCTTATATGATATTTGATAAGTTCATACATAAAATCTTTGTTTTTATCTTCAAGCATATAATCGTATCTGATACCTGAACGGATAAAAACCTTTTTTATTTTCGGCAAAGCTCTTACAGTCCTCAAAATATCAAGATACTCTGTATGGTCAACTTTCAAGGCCTTGCACGGAGTCGGAGCAAGACACTTTTTGCCTTTGCACAAACCATGTTCATCTTGTTTTTCACAAGACGGTTTTCTGAAATTGGCTGTAGGACCTCCGATATCATTTATATAGCCTTTGAAATTCGGCATTTCAGTAATTCTTTTCGCTTCTTCAACAATTGATTGCTTGCTTCTTGATGTGACATATCTGCCCTGATGAAAAGCAAGAGAGCAAAAATTGCAAGCACCGAAACAACCTCTGTTATGTGCGATGGAAAATTCAACTTCTGAAATACCCGGTACTTCCTCTGTATAAGACGGATGCGGTTGTCTTGTAAAAGGAAGTGCGTACACCGCATCAAGCTCCTCGGTTGTGAGTGGCGGCATAGGCGGATTCTGTATCAACATTCTGTCGCCGTGTCTTTGTTTTATGAGCTTACCCCTGACAAAATCGTGTTCGTCAAGCTGTATTCTTGTCGCTTTTGCATACTCCTTCTTTGATGTAGAAACATTCTTAAAGGACGGACACTCAATACCTATATAAGGCGTTTCGGAAACCGGTACGGAGTAAACTGTACCAAGAACATCTGTTATCTTAGAAATCGGGATATTCTTTTTTAATTTTCCTGCAATCTGTACGGTCTGCTTTTCGCCCATACCGTAAGAAATCAAATCTGCACCCGAATCAAAAAGAATGGATTGTCTGACTTTATCATCCCAATAATCGTAATGAGCAAATCTGCGGAGTGAAGCTTCAAGACCGCCAATAATAATCGGTACATCGCCGTAAATTTCCCTGACTTTTTGCGAATAAACAATTACAGCTCTGTCCGGGCGTTTCCCGAATTTACCACCGACTGTATAAGCATCTGTACTTCTCTTTTTCAAAGCAACGGTATAATGTGCAACCATTGAGTCAATGTTTCCCGAAGTAATGAAAAAACCGTATCTCGGCTTGCCGAATTCCATGAAATCCTCATTACTTTTCCAATCAGGTTGAGAAATAACTCCTACCTTAAAGCCTGCATTTTCAAGAACTCTCGTTATAATAGCTGCACCGAATGACGGGTGATCAACATAAGCATCACCCGTTATGTAAACAAAATCTACATAGTGCCATCCCCTGTCAAGCATTTCCTGACGGGAAATCGGAAGAAAATCATTCATCATAATCCTCGTATTCATCGGAATCATCTTCATAATCCGAATTACTTTCTGATAAAGCTTCTCTTTGAAGCCATTCCTGTTTTGTTATAAGAACCTTTCTCGGTTTAGCTCCTTCATAAGGACCTGCAATGCCCATTTGTTCCATAATATCAACAATTCTGCCTGCACGAGCATATCCTACCTTGAGCTTTCTCTGAAGTAAAGATGTTGATATCTGATTGTTTTCAAAGGCAATTTCAATAGCCTGCGGTAATAATTCATCACCATCAATACCATCTGAATCGTCATCCATTGCTGATGAACCCTTGCCTTTTTTCTCCACAACAGCTTGTCTGTCAATTTCTTTAATGATTTCATCATCATACTCGGTTTCTTCCTGATTCTTGATAAATGAAACAATATCGCTGATTTCTTCGGTAGAGATGTAGCAACCCTGTATTCTTGTAGGCTTGGATTTGCCGACCGGTGCAAAGAGCATATCGCCGTTACCCAATAACTTTTCAGCACCCGCTGTGTCGATAATAGTTCTTGAGTCAATCTGCGAGGAAACCATAAGTGAAATTCGGCTGGGTACATTAGCTTTGATAAGACCCGTAATAACATCAACAGACGGTCTCTGTGTTGCAATTACAAGGTGCATACCCGCCGCACGAGCCATCTGTGCAAGACGGCAGATTGAACCTTCGACTTCACTCGGAGCCGCCATCATAAGGTCTGATAACTCGTCTATGAATATAACTATCTGATGCATCTTCGGAATATCAGGATTCGATTTTGCAAGCTTATTGTAATCATAAATATCCCTGACATTCATTTCAGAGAACAATTTATATCTGTTATTCATTTCCGTTACTGCCCAAGCAAGAGCACCTGCAGCTTTTCTCGGGTCATCAACAACAGGTACAAGAAGATGCGGAATACCGTTATACACCTTAAATTCAACCTTTTTGGGGTCAATCATCAGAAGCTTAACTTCGTCGGGAGTTGCGTTATAAAGTAAGCTTACTATCATCGCATTAAGACATACTGATTTACCTGAGCCTGTAGTACCTGCAATAAGAAGATGAGGCATCTTTGCAAGGTCTGCACAATTTATGTTACCTGCAATATCCTTACCCAACGCAACATTGAGTTTTGATTTCGATTTCTGATATTCGGGTGATTCTACTATCTCACGCATCGAAACCATAGCTTTTACAGTATTAGGAACTTCAATACCGACTGCTGATTTGCCGGGTATGGGAGCCTCAATACGGACACCCGAAGATGATGCGAGGTTCATTGCAATTTCATTTGCAAGGTTTGTAATTCTGCTGATTCTTACACCCGGTGCGGGCTTCAGTTCATATCTTGTAACGGACGGACCTTTTGAAATTGCAATTATGCTTGTTTCTACGCCGTAACTTCTCAATGTTTCAACAAGTTTCTTGGCAGTCATTTCGAGGTTTTCCGCCATCGTAGCCGCATTGGTATTTGAGTATGCCGTCAAACAAGTAAACGGAGGCTTTTTGTAAGAATGTTCCGCCTCCGGAATCTGCTGAGTTTCGGGAGCTTCAAATTCTTTTATCGGTGCAGAATCGGTCTTTTCAACCTTTTCTCTCTTTTTTCGAGTTCTCGGCTTAGCTTCCTCCTGAGGTACCTCCGGAACATAGTTATCCTCAAGCTCAAGTATTCTGATTGTATCATTTTCGTCCTCAGCGTCACCGACGACTAATGGCGTTTGAGCCTCTTCAAGCTCCGTAAATTTTGATTTTTTCTTTGTTGAAGGTCCTATCGGAATGTCGATAAAAATTCCGTCATCTCTCTCCATACCGAAATAATCATTATCATCGAAGTTTGTTTCTTGCTCTTCTCGTTCTCTGCGTTTTTCTTCAACTCTGACCTTTTGCCTGTCAACTGCTTTTTTAGCTTTTTGTGCCGGTTTTATTACAGTTGACAAAAAGTTCATCAAGGGTGTTTTTGTAAGAAGCATCAACGAAACAAAAATTAAAATTATATCAATGATAGCCGAACCGGTCTTTCCGAAAATAACAACGAGTAAACCGCCGAAGAGTGCACCTATAACACCGCCGTTAACAGACGATACACCGATTTCGTAGGAATCGGTTATGTAAGCAAGAAACTTGCTTTCGTCAAGATAATCTCTGTCATTACCGAATATAAAGAAAGCCGAGGCGAGAAAAACTACAAGACAAAACGAAAATACGACTCCTGACCTTGAAACTTCTTTTGTTCTTCCCATGGCAATAATTATTGACGCATACATCAACACTATCGGGAACAAATACGCACAATAGCCCAACATTCCGAGAGAGAAATTGTGAAGCACATTCCAGAATTTTTCACCCGGTATAAATGTAAGACAGAAAGAAAAGATTGAAAAAGCAAAAAGGATAATCGCAACAATCTGACTTTTTCCCTCAAAAAACGATTTCTTTTCCTGAGGTTGTTTTTTTGATTTTTTCGCAGTATCAGCTTTCCCTGCAGCTGTCCTGCTCTTTCTTATGTCCGAAATATTCTGAACACTTGTATCTTTTTTATTTGCCGTTTTTTTCTTTTTCTTTGTTGCCATTTTTTACCTCACACAAATAATTTTACAATTCCTAAAGTTACAACTACAATACCTAAAACAAGGCAATAGAAACCGAAAATTTTGAATTTATCCTTCTTAACAAGCCATTCCAAAGCTTTTATTGCAAGAATACCGACACCCGCTGCAACAAGAATACCGACGATTGCCGCACCGATATTCAGGTCAGAGCCGACTTCAATTGCGTCTTTAATTTCCATGACATTTGCAGCAAGGATTGCAGGAATACCTAAAATAAAGGAATATTGTACCATATATTCTCTGTCAACACCGAGCATCATACCCGTTGAAATTGTTGAACCTGAACGGGAAATGCCGGGAAATCCTGCCGCTAAAAACTGAGCAAAGCCGACACCCAAGGCTCTTTTTGTATCAATAGCTTTCGGTTTTCTTGTTTTACTGTTTGCAACTTTTGTTCCTGTCAACAATAGTGCCGCAGTAAGAAGGAAACAAAAGCCTTCAACTATAATATCATTGTCTTCAGAAAGTCCGCCAAGGAAATCCATGAGCATATTGCCGTTACCTATAGGTATAAGAAGCAACAACAGCGGAACGCATGAAACTATCATCATCACAAGCATTTTTCTTGTGTCGTTCATATTCTTAAAGGAGAATTTACCTGTAAAAATATCTTTAATTGCTCTGAAAGCCTCTAAAATCATTTCCCATATAGTCTTGTAGTAAACAATAAAGACTGCAATAAGAGTTCCCATATGTAACAAAACGGACAATAAATTTGAAGATTCTCCGCTTTGCTGATTCATAAAGAACTGAAAAACCGAAAGGTGTCCGCTTGAAGAAACAGGCAGAAACTCAGTCAAGCCCTGCACAATGCCTAAACCTATCGCTTTTAAATATTCTATCAAACTAATCCTCTCCTTTTTTGTTGTTTATGGTTGAATAAAGCCAATCCAAAGCATCGGAAAGACTGCCCACTTCATCAATAAGACCTTCTTTTACCGCCTCTTCGCCTGTTAAAACAGTACCTACATCCATAACAAGCTTACCCGTTGCAAGCATAAGATTTCTGAATCTGTCCGCTTTAATTTTTGAATTATCTTCAACAAATTTTACAATTCTTTCTTGCATCTGTTCAAAGTAAGACAAGGTCTGCGGTACACCCAAAACAAGTCCGTTCATTCTGACGGGATGTATTGTCATGGTAGCCGACGGTACAATATACGATTTCTGTGAAGATACCGCCAAGGGTACGCCGATTGAATGACCGCCGCCCAAAACAAGCGAAACTGTCGGAGTTTTCATACCTGACACAAGTTCTGCAATTGCAAGCCCTGCTTCAATGTCGCCGCCGACCGTGTTGAGTATTAGTATAAGTCCGTCAATTTCATCGCTCTCTTCAATTGCAACAAGGCTCGGTATTACATGCTCGTACTTTGTTGTTTTGTTCTGAGGCGGCAAAACATAATGACCCTCAATCTGACCGATTATAGTCATGCAATGAATATATCTGCCGTTTTTATTTACCGTAATTGAGCCGATATCTACAATTTGTTTTATGTCGTTAAGGATATTATCGCCGTTGTTTTCGTTATCTGCTTCGGGTGTTGTCGGTTGTGTTATATTTTTCATTTTCATTCCCCCTATGTCCTATTTTAGACATAAGAGAAATATTTATACTATGATCTTTTCAAAGTTTCCTCTTGTTCTCTTTTAATCAACTGCCATGTTGCATCAATCAAGTGTGAAAACTGCGGTTTTTCAAGCTCCTTGCAAATAAACTTCTGTCTTGGAGAATTTATGTCTTCACCTGAAATTTCTTTCATATTATACTTTTTGCAAAGAGTCTGAATTCGAGTTAACTGCTCACTCGTATTTCGCGAAGGCATATATGTTACCGCATCAATATCATGCTCTTTTAAAACATCAAAAAGTGTTTCGAGATAATCATCCTCAAACTTCTGTGTTTTCTTGTCACCCGTTACCGAATCACCGACATCGCCGAGATAAGCATAACATAAGAGTGCACCTGTTTTCTTTGCCAATGCCGACAATTCTGAAATGTGTATACATTCATCAGTTGCGGGGACATAGATTTTTTCCACCAAGGCTGATTTAAGTATTCCGAGCAAGTCATAATCATAATACGGATTATCCATATCATTCATAAGTGCTTTCTGCTTCTCAGAAAGTGTAAGCCCAGCTTTTGTTTCAAGAAAAGCTGATACACCGTCTTTACCTGCTGCAGCAATAATTTTGAGAGCTAACGCGTACAAAAGATGTCTTTCCGTGACACTTCCGCCCACGGAAAACTTTGAAAGCGGTAAAACATCAGCTTCAAAATCAAGCACTATGCCCGAATCTGCAAAAAGACTGTTTATATTATCAATAATTTTCTTGTTACGGATATTGCGTCTTTCTCGTAAAGGTACAAAGAATTCCTGCAAGGTATCAATCTCCGTATGAGGTACTCCGTGAAGTGCCATGTAAGCAATGCCAATCTGGTCAGGGTTGTTGATTCTTTTGTTCTCAAGCTCAGTACCTTTTGTTGACACCCTGCACTCCAATCCGACAGTTGTTGCTATTCCTGCAATTTTACCCGCTTCGATAAATTCAAAAGCACCCGCAATACTGTCATGATCCATTATTCCCGCGGTCTGTAATCCGGCTTTTCTTGCGAAATAAACTGCCGCAGTCGGAGAATACGGAGAAAAAGAATAAAAAGTATGTATATGGTTATTGGCAAACTGAGGTAAAACCTCAGGTTTGCTTGTTTCATTTTCAATTATCTCTCTGAGATTTTCAAGTCTTTCTTCACATGAATCAGCATTAAGTTTTTTTAATATATCCATTTAAAACATATTCCTTTCAAAAAGCTTTTATCCCAACATTACCTGTCCGCCTGTAATCGGGATTGCCTGGCCTGTTTCAAACATCTGCTCAACGCAGTACATGATTGCTTTTGCAACATCGGCAGGGAAGCAACCTCTTTTTATCGGTGACTTCGACAAGTAAAATTCCTTTACATCTTCAACGGTCTTTGCTCCGGGTACTTTTCCCGCATTAAGATACTGAACAAACAAACCCTTTTCGGGGTCTGACCATAACGGACCGTCATAGAAATTACCGGGACATACCGAATTAACCTTGATATTATAAGGAGCTAATTCGAGTGCAAAACTTTGTGTGAGACCGATACCGCCAAATTTACTGCCGGCATAAGTGAAGTTATTTTTTGAGCCCACTATGCCCGATTTCGAGTTAACCTGAACAATATCACCCCAATATTCAGGATTACCTTCAACCTGTGCTTTCATGATTTCAGAAGCATATTTTGCACAAAGGAAGTATCCTGTATAATTGATTTTCGTTACAAAGTCAAAGCTCTTGACATCAATTTCATTCAACGCACCTGCTTTTACAACACCTGCATTTGCAACCATAAGGTCAAGACCTTTGAAATGCTCAACCGTTTTAATTACAAGATTTTCAACGGAAGCTTCATCCGAAACATCAACTTTACAGCTGATTGCTCTTTCACCGAGCGTTGCTGCAACTTCTGCGGCTTTTTCTTCATTGAGGTCTGCAATAACAATGCAAGCACCCTCTTTATAAAGCTCCTCGGCAATTCCGAGACCGAAACCCTGTGCACTGCCTGTTACGATGGCAATTTTACCTGAAAGTCTGCCTTCGGCTTTGATTCTGTTATCAACATTTAATTTTGCGATTTCTTTTGCTTGTTCAAGTGTCACTCTAATCACTCCTATAAATATAACTATACGGATACATTATAACACAAGATATTGTATTTTAAAAGATTTATTTTGATAAAAGTGTAATCTTTTCTGCAATTCTTTTAAATATCGGTCCGCAGTCCTCTCCGCCCGATATGCCGTCCTCTTTTACGATAGCAACCGCATACTTCGGTTCATTCGTCGGAAAGAATCCTGTAACCCATGAATTATAACTTCCGTCGGCATTTTCTGCAGTCGATGTTTTTACTCCTGCGGTTGTATTTATCGGCTTTGCCTTTTTTCCCGTGCCCTCGTTAACTGCTGATATCATAGCTTTTTTCAGAATTTTACAAGTCTCATCTGACAGTATTCTGTTTGGTGCTTCGGGTATTTCCTTCTCTGTATTTCCGACATCATCAACAAGTCCGAAAATAATGCTCGGATTTATAAAATCACCGTCATTTGCAACAGTCGAAGTCATCAAGGCTATTTGCAGCGGTGTCGAAGTCAATGCACCTTGTCCGAAAGACAAATTTGCTAAGGACGCGTCAGAATTTATTTCGGTGAAATCAGGCAGATATCCCGAATCAGCGATTAAATCTTCACAAAGCACGAAAGATTTTCCGAAGCCGAATTTTTCAGCAGTTTTTATTATCTCTTCACTTCCGATACACTTTGCCAAATTTATAAAATATGTGTTGCACGATTGTGAAAGTGCTTCTTCTATATTCAATAATCCGTGACCTTCTTTTTTATGGCAATTAAAGCTGATATTTCCAATCTGAACATTACCTCTACACTCATATTCTTTTGAAATTCCTTCTTCTATTGCGGCAGCTGCAACAATCAGTTTAAAAGCTGACCCCGTCGAGTACGCACTTATCGCACGATTTATAAGTGGTGATTGTTCGTTATTAAGGCTACCCTCCACATCTGACGGGTTATAATTCGGTCTGCTTACCATTGCAAGAATATCAGAAGTATCAACATCAAGGACAACAACGGCACCTCTGTCAACCGAATAATAGTCTATTGCTTCTTCACAAATCTGCTGAATATCCTTATCAACCGTAAGCTTTACTCCCTTTTGAGAATAATAATTATTCTCCGTAACTTTAATATCTTCACCGACAAGAACTGTGTTCATCGCACTTATTGAAAAAGATGCTGTAATTTCCCTGCCTTTTTCATTCAATATTTTTTCATAAGCCTTTTCAATCCCGCAAACTCCGCAACCATTTACATCAGTATAACCGATTATGTGCCTTAACAAATTCGCTTGCGAATATCTTTTGTAAATTTTAATTTGAACTATATTTTCATTTTCAGCAAGCTTTGTAGTTGTGTTTATCTGTGTCGGTATACCCTTGAGGAGCCTTTCCTGTATTTTCAAAAAGTCACTTACATTCAGATTTTCCTTTAAAAATCTAATTGAACTATCTGTCGGTTTGATAAGCAGGGTGTTCTCCTCTGTGTCATTTACAAGTTTTTCTCCGTTTCTGTCATATATGTTTCCTCTTGATACGGAAACGGTAATTGTATAATCATTTTCTGCTTGTTGGCTCGACGAAAAATACGGCTTCAACATAAGATACCCGCACTTTGAAAACATCAATGTTACAGAGAAACACAATAAAAATGAAAGTATTCGTTGCCTTTTAAGCATAGTATCGACTCCGATTACAAAATAATAAAATTATTTTGACCGCATTTGAACGATATATTTCAAATGCGGTCGTAATTACCAATCATAGCCGATTGTTTCATATTCAATTATATTTCCGTCGTCATCATAATGTGCCTTACACACTTTGAAGAAAACAAATTTATTTTCTTTTCTGTGCACTGCTGCTCTGTAATCAATCTGAACAGTACCTTTGAAAGAAACTAAAATATCAGTTTGATTTTCAACATATTTATCCTGAATGTCAAGCTCGTCATCTGTAGGTATAAGCTCTGCGGCATATCTGTCGCTAATCTCATCAAGCTTAAAATCCGAAAAAGCTTTGTTATTACAATGTACCCATTTTTTAACCGCTTGAACCAAATCTTTATGATTTTTCATTATAATTTGATATTAACCAATCACGAGCGAACGATTGCAGCTCACCGGGCTCGTCCGTAATTATATTTGCAACACCCATTTCAAGTGCTTTTGAAAAATCTCTGTTTGATGACAGATTATACACAGATACTCTATGACTCTCAAGTAATAACAACTCTGCCCAATCCGCATCTAACTGATCAAAATCAACATTTACAGCATAGGCATTATACGCAAAATCACGCATATAATCATAATACTCGTGATTGTCTGCTTTTACATCCGACAAATCGAGCTCTAAAAATATAGGTATATTCGGAGATTTTGATTCAACATACTCATAATTCTCCATGGTCACACCTGAATAATAAATTCTGCTGAACATATTATACTTTTCAGCAAGCTCTTCAATTCTCGGAAGATTTGTCACTGCGTGTAAATCAAGCATTATTCCGACCTCGGGATGATTTTTCAATACATCGAGTGCTTTTGTTAGCGGAACAGTTGTGTCCGCATCTATGTTATCAAAACTATCAGTAAGAACAGGCTCACCTTTTGTATTGAACATCAAATCTGCTTCAATAATACTTGCTCCGCAGGAGGCGGCATTTTTTATATATGACAGTGTGTTGGGTGTTGAATCCATACTTCCTGATAAAACAGTTACTGTAAAATCGGGGTGTAATTCCGTTATGACTTCTTTATCTTCCTTAGTTGCAAGCTTGACTATCCCCCAGATACACAAACATATTATAAGCAAAGCAACAACGGCAAGACCAACTGCGGTTATGGCAGCTTTCTTGTTCTTGAACCGTATTTTGAGCTTTTTCTTTGCATTGTTTTCCAAGGTCTCAGCTCCTCTTTGTTATTTCCAGAAGCTTATCGAAATTATCTTCAATAGCTTTTACAAGTGCAAACTGTGTTCTTGTTCTTACAAGATTATGTTCAGGGTATTTTGTTTTGAAATAGACATCACCGTCGATGTAGTCAGTCAAAAACCTCATGCCACACTCAAAGGTCATGAGCTTTGCGGCGAAAGGAAGGTATTCAATTTCTGTTTCAGTAAGGCTCTCACCTGCTGATTCAAGGAAGCCCTTTGTGAAAGCTTCATATAACTCAAAGTCGATATCGACAAGGCTTGCATCTTTTTCATCTTCTGCAACGGTGTTAGCACCGAATCTGATTGCATCACCGAAATCATAAAGTGACAAGCCGGGCATTATTGTATCAAGGTCAATAACACAGATACCTTCATGTGTTTCTTCATCAAAAAGAACATTATTAAGCTTCGTATCATTATGAGTTACTCTGATTGGAATTTTACCCTCATCAACAAGGTCCAACAAAACACTTGTGTCAGCTTTTCTCTGGAGTGCAAATTCAATCTCTTCTTTAACGCTGTCTGCTCTGCCTGATTTGTTCTCTTCAATAGCTTTTACAAGATTATCAAATCTGTTTGCTGTATTGTGGAAATTAGGAATCGTTTCAAACAAAGTATCAATCGGATAATCTGCAAGCTTTCTCTGAAATTCACCGAACGCCTTTCCCGCATTATAAAACTGCTCAGGTCTTTCGATTTTCTGACAGGTATAAGCCTTGTCAATATAGTCATAAACTCTGAAGCATCTGCCGTTTTCATCGCGGTAGAATGTATTGCCGTCAGTTGTCTTATGAAAACGCAATGTTGAACGGCAAGCTTTATCAGGATCCATCTTCCTGAGATACTCTGTTACGCCGAAAACATTACACATAAGACCCTCGGGATTTTTAAAGGCGACAGTATTGATTTGTTGAAGTATGTATTTTAACTCTTTGTCACCATCTTTAAAATTCAACAAGAAAGTGTTATTGATAAGACCGTCGCTTATAACTTCATAACCGATAAATTCGCCATCAATTATAAAATGATTACGCAATTCAACAATATTAAACTGAGTATTACTCAAAACCGACACCCCTCATATTATTTCTCTAAATTATTATATAAAAAAGAACAAATATAGTCAATAACAAAATTTTTAAATCTTTACAAAATCTAAATTAAATTATATAATAAGCTTGAAAAAACTTTGAAAGTTGGGATTTATATGTTATGCAAACGCTGTGCCGCTATTATTGATGACGGCGATAAAATTTGTATCCATTGCGGTGCTGATCAGGAAGAAATCAGAAACAAGAAAAACAACGCACCTACTGATTCGGAAGACAGGGTTATGACTTTTGCAGATTATATCATAACTTTCTTCATCGGAGGTATACCTCTTATCGGCTTTATAATGCTTATGATTTGGAGCTTTGGTGTCGAAAAAATCAAAGGCCGTTCAACCGTTGCACGAGCTTTTCTGCTCTGGTCGATATTCGTAAGCCTCTTGGTTATTGTTGGTTTTATTTACCTTTGCATTTATGCTTTAAAAACTGCCGACATACAGTAATAAACGAACAAATTTTGCTAATCATAACTATGTCTCAGACATAAGGAGTGATTAGCATAATTTTTTTATCTTCTGATTTTGACCAAAACATTAACTTTCTTGACTCACATTTAAGAATCGACGCAAGCTTTGATATAGTCGGACGAAACATTCTTGTAGGCGACAGAAAAGCAAAGCTTTATTTCATTGACGGCTTTGTGAAAGATGACATCATGGAACGAATTATGCAATTTCTGATGTCAGCTGAGCACAAGCAGGTTAACAAGCTCCGTTCCACGAGAGATTTTGCGAATAAATTTGTCCCCTATGTAGAAGCTGAAGTTTCGGCTGACATAAATACAATATGCACTTTTGTCCTTTCAGGTGCACTGGCATTACTGGTAGAGGGTTTTGAAGAAGCAGTTATCATAGATGCAAGAACTTATCCGGTCAGAAGTCTCGGAGAGCCTGAAGACGAGAAGGTTTTGAGAGGTGCACATGACGGCTTTGTTGAAACTCTGATTTTCAATACGGCACTTATTCGCAGAAGGATTCGTGATGTCAATCTCACAATGGAGATTTTCCAAGTAGGCACAAAATCAAAAACAGATATAACAATGTGCTACCTTGATAACAAGGTTGATAAAAAGCTTGTTGATAAACTCCGAAAAAAAATACAAAGGATTGATATCAGCTCGCTCTCCATGGGTCAGGAAAGTCTCGCTGAATGTCTTATAAAAAAGCAGTATTATAACCCTTTTCCTAAAGTCAGATATACTGAACGACCCGATGCTGCGGCAGCTTGTGTTAATGAGGGTAAAATCATTATAATAACAGACACCTCGCCATCTGTTATGATAATCCCAAGCGGTATCATTGATTTCATTCAGGATACAAACGACTTCTATTTTCCGCCGGTTGTCGGCACATATCTGAGATTTATAAGAATGTTTGTATTCGGTTTGAATATTTTCCTAACACCTCTGTGGTATCTGCTCATAAGAAATCCTGAATTCATACCGTCATGGCTGGATTTCATAAGGATTGAAAGTCCCATCGCAGTACCTGTCTTAGCTCAGCTTTTAATTGCAGAGGTTGTCATCGATGCGTTGAAATTGGCATCACTTAACACTCCGTCCTCCTTGAGCAGCTCTTTCAGCGTAATCGGTGCATTGGTTTTAGGAGAGTTTGCCGTAGGTGCAAAGTGGCTTGTGCCGGAGGTTGTGTTATATATGGCTTATGTCGCAATCACAAACTTTGCTCAACCATCGTATGAATTGGGATACGCATTTAAATTATTCAGAATGTTAATTCTTATACTGACCGCACTTTTCAATCTGTACGGATTTATCGCGGGCTTTGCATTGATGCTGGTCATGATAACCATGACTAAAACAATTTCAGGTAAAGGATATCTCTATCCGCTTATACCCTTTAACGGTAAAGCATTGTTAAGCTTGTTTGTACGCAGAAAAATTTCAAAAGATAATTCCTGATAAAGAAATTTTCCGTAAAAAAAATCCAAGTCCAAAAAGGACTTGGATTTTTTGGTGGACGTTAACGGACTTGAACCGCTGACCCTTCGCACGTCAAGCGAATGCTCTACCAGCTGAGCTAAACGTCCGATTGCTTGACTATTATATACGAAGTTTCAGAAAAATGCAAGAGTTTTTTACTATTTTCCTAAAAAAATATTCAAACACAATAAAAGTATTACTCCGGGAATGCCTGCTGAACAGCCCGTTGACAGTGTAATAATATTAAAAGGCAAGGTAAAACCTGAAGCAATTCCTACAAGATTTATTGCACATATTGCACCTAAACCTTGTAGTGCTGTCAGAACGATACATTTTATCGGGCGTTTTGATTTAAAAGCAAAAATCAATGTTGTTAATACAATTAAAACAAAAGAAAGTATAACGATTGTTCTGACTCCGACAGACATAAGAAAACCCCTTAAAAATATTCTTACTAAAGTTTATAAAAAACTACGGACAAATATTCCGATTATCAAAAAGAATATTTGTCCGTATTAAAACTGTTTTAGAATCTGTCGCGATTTTCGGTTTCTTCACCGTCTTTATATTTTCTTCTTGCTGATATTGCTCTTATAATCCACCATAATGAGAAAATAACAAGTGCAACCATTACAATCAGAATAACAATTGTACCCATTGAGAAGGATTTTTCGAATACATTTTCAACCTGATCAATAACAATTACGGCAGGTATTCCTGTCTTTTCCGTAAAGTTTTCAAGTGACGGATTAACAGTATTCGCCGTAACGCTCAATGATGAACGATTAGTCAGATGTGACTTTGTCATATTTGATTGGTCGCTTTCTGTTTTGAAAGATGACTCAAGACCTAAAGCGGTAACCTTTTCGGTCATTGTATCCATAACTGCCGCAAGGTTTGAATCTACCGAATATGCAAAATAGCTCTGATTTACATTAGCTGTAACAGCTCTGCCGAATTCTGTATTCTGATTGCCGAACATATTTGTTATCGGTGTCTGAATATTATCACCAACCCAGGCTATTGTATAATATCCGTTTGCATCTTCATTCGTCAAAAATACAATCAACAAATTGTCTTCATAAGCAGACGATGTTCCGAATTCTGCCTGATACTGTTTATCGGCATAGCTCTGAAACTGTGCTTCACTATATTGTATTCTTCCGCCGTTTGCTATTTCAGCGGTAATATCACCAACCGTGCTGAAAATAAATATACCCGCAAAAAGAATCAAAAATAACGGAGCTGCAATCATTCCTAACAAACCGCCTAAGCAACCGCCGCCATAATACGGACGGTAATAGTATGGTCTGAAAGGATTGAACATTCCGAAAGGTCCGTGGTAAAAACCACCTCTGCGGGGACCGTGACCGAAGCCACCGCCAAAACCACCGCGATTTCCACCTCCGAAACCGCCACCGCCACCAAATGAGCCTCCTCCGAAGCCTCCTCCGCTTGAGCCGCCACCGGGACCGGGCATAAACATACCTCACTTTCATTATTTAATTCCTGATAAAGTTATTATAACCCTCTGTTTGTCAATTACACAGAGGGTTATATGTTTGATTTCATGCACAACATACCCACCTGTATGACAGATTTGCCGCACAATTCAATTTTTAAAATTCAGCACCAAGCTTAATTGCCTTCATATTAGGCTCGATAAGATGCTGCTTCTTGGGAGGAACAACCTTCTGAATTGTTTTCTCCATAACTTCCATTGAGCAGAAGTTTGTCATCTGCATAAGCTTACCGATAAGAATAATATTTGCAAGACCCTTCAACGAATTCTTTTCAGCCATTTCTGTTGCAGGAATATAAATTGTAGTAACATCATCTCTTTCAACCTTTTTGGGAACGAGAGTACTGTCAACAATAACAATTCCGCCCGGCTGAACATCGTCAATAAATTTATCAAGTGAAGGTAAATTCATAGCGATAAGAACATTGGGATTGATAACCAACGGTGAGCAAATCGGATCATCAGAAATACATACGCTGCAGTTTGCAGTACCGCCACGCATTTCAGGACCATAAGAAGGAAGCCATGAAACTTCTTTTTCGTCGATAAGTCCTGAGTAAGCAATAACCTTACCCATGAAAAGTATGCCCTGTCCGCCGAAGCCTGCTAATATAGCATTTAAGTCTTTCATATTATTTGTCCTCCTCGCCTGTTTTATCCTTATATACTCCCAAAGGATAGTACGGAAGCATATTGTCACGCAACCACTGAAGTGCATCGTTAGGTGCGAGACCCCAGTTTGTCGGGCAAGATGAAACAACTTCTACAATTGATAAGCCTTTTTTGTCAATCTGTGTCTGGAAAGCTTTTTTGATTGCTTTCTTTGCTTTGTTTACATTCTTAACACAATCAACAGCTACTCTTTCAGCGTAAGCAACGCCGTCTAATGTAGAAAGCATTTCGCAAACACGAACAGGATAACCTGCAGTCTTAACATCACGACCGTAGGGTGTTGTCTGTGTAATCTGATTCGGTAATGATGTGGGAGCCATCTGACCGCCTGTCATACCGTAAATTGCATTGTTAACAAAGATGATTGTGATATTTTCGCCTCTTGTTGCAGCATGTACTGTTTCAGCTGTACCGATAGCAGCCAAGTCACCGTCACCCTGATATGTAAATACAAATGAGTCGGGTTTTGCTCGTTTTACACCTGTTGCAACTGCCGGAGCTCTGCCGTGAGGTGCCTGAATCATATCGCAACCAAAATAATTATAAGCCATAACGGAGCAACCAACGGGAGCAACGCCAACTGCTTTACCCTCTACTCCTAATTCGTCCATACATTCAGCTACAAGGCGGTGAATAATACCGTGTGTGCAACCGGGGCAATAGTGTGTTTGTGCATCTGTTAATGCTTTCGGTTTTTCAAATACTACCATTATTTTACGCCTCCTGCCATTTTCTTAATTTCTGAAAGTACCTCTTCGGGTGTCGGAATAATACCGCCTGTGTGACCGAAGAAATCACATTCTCTTGCACCGTTGAGTGCAAGCTTAACATCGTCAATCATCTGACCCATGCTCATTTCAACGCAGAGATATTTCTTTGCGTTGGGGATTGATTTAACGATATCCTCTGTCGGGAACGGCCATAATGTGATAGGTCTGATAAGACCTGCCTTTATGCCCTGTTCTCTTGCTTCTCTTACTGCTGCCTTACAAATTCTTGATGTAGCACCGTAAGAAACAATAACATATTCTGCATCGTCAACCATGTAATTTTCGCACATAGTTTCGTTCTTCTTGATAACTTCATAACGCTCAAAGCGTTCTTTAACAAGTCTTTCGAGGTCCTGAGCCTGTAAATAAAGAGAGTTGATAATGTTATGCTCTCTCTTGAATTCATGACCGTTTGCTGCCCAATCCTTTTCGGGAAGCTCTTTGTCTTCTTTTTCGCCGATAACTACAGGTTCCATCATCTGACCGAGCATACCGTCTGCTAAAATCATAGCGGGAATACGGTATTTGTCAGCTGTATCATAGGCATGGCCTACAAGGTCAACCATTTCCTGAACTGATGAGGGTGCAAATACAAGAACATGTAAGTCACCATGACCGGGTGCTCTTGTTGCCTGCCAATAGTCTGCCTGTGAAGGCTGAATACCGCCGAGACCGGGACCGCCTCTCTGAACATTGATAATAAGTGCAGGCAAATCTGAACCTGCCATATAAGAAATACCTTCAGTTTTAAGACTGATTCCGGGTGAAGATGAAGATGTCATAACACGGACACCTGTTGATGCAGCACCCAATACCATGTTGATAGCTGCAACCTCTGATTCAGCCTGTAAATATGTACCCCCGATTTTGGGCATGCGTTTTGCCATATAAGCAGCAAGCTCTGTCTGCGGTGTTATCGGGTAACCGAAGAAATTACGGCAACCTGCCTGTATAGCAGCTTCTGCCAATGCTTCGTTACCTTTCATCAATACTCTTTCTGCCATTGTATATTCATTCCTTTCTTACTTTTCAACCGTTATTGCACAGTCGGGGCACATTGTTGCACAAAAAGCACAACCGATACATTTATCCATTTCTTCGATGCCTGCCGGATGATAACCTTTTGCGTTCATCTTATCCTTACAAAGAGCAAGAAGGCCTTTGGGACAAGCTGCAACACAGAGTTCGCAACCTTTGCAAACATTTTCGTTAATTGTAATCTTTGCCATAACTATTACCTTTGCCTTTCCGGCTACAAATATTTTTATCACGGTGCTCCTTGCTATAGCCTGACAAGGCGTGATCAGTATAAATTTATATTAAACTGCCCAAGGCAATTTAACTATGATTTCAATCGGATAGATGTTTTTAACCTTATCCGTAAGTTCTTCGCAAAGCTTTTTATCAACCGCTGTAAGCTTTAACGGTAAATTCAAAGCTTCCGATACATTAAGTGCATAATTATATGAATCAAGAATATCCTCAGGAGTTGTGAACTCTCCGAAGTGGGAGTTGTTTGCTATAGCGGTAACTTTAAGCTTTGATGTGTATTCAATTTCAGATAAAATTTCCTTGCAACCCTCAATATCAGCAATCTGTTTTCTGAATTTGTTTATAACAAAGAACATCTGATATTCTTCTTCTGCGAAGTTTTTCGAAAACCTGCCTAAAGCAGTTGCCCCGACATCGTCGCCACCAACATCAAAAATAACAGTTCTTGATTTATCGGCAAACGCAGACATAATCTTCGGTGCGAGTGCGGGTGTGTCAATAGTTGTACCCGCCATTGACGGAGATATGACCTCAATACCCTTTTCTTTGAGCATATCGACATAGTCGGTTGTTCTGAAATACGGATTTACAATATCCATATCAACTATTGTGACCGCTTTGCCTGTTTCAGCAAGCTTTAATGCCATATTCAAAGCGAGGTTAGTTTTACCCGAACCGTAGTGTCCGCAAATAACATTCAAACGAGAAAACAAAAACTCACCCCTTATAAAAGCTTAGAGTATATTATAACACCTTTTTCGACGAAGTTCAAGACTTGATATCAAAGTTTTAAGTGTTAAAATGCCGAAAAACAAAACAGTAGGAGCAGATTTTTCAACCAGCTCCTACAAAACTTTAAAAATTTCTCACTTGACCTTGTAACGCACTGAACACCGACTCCTCTTTTGTTCCTTCCCGATACAAGTCACTACCTTTCTGCTTTAAATAACATTTACCAATTCAAATAATCAGCTAAAACCCAGCCGTATTTTCCTTTGTATTCAACAAAGAGCCATGTATGGTCAGATTTGTTTGTACTGTCTGTGTTTGTTCCTAATACACGAACATACTTGCCTTTCGGTATACCAGTTATCCTTTCATCACTCTTTGACGGTCCCTTACGCAAGTTCAGGGGATCCTTTTTAGTTTCCACTCTACCCTCTAAGCTTTCATCATAGAAAAAATAATACGGCGCCTGTGCTCCTCTGTAAAGACCGTTTGATGACGACGGTGCTTCATAGACAAAATCGTTGCTTTCTTCCGTATAGCTTTCAGTTTCGGGTTCTTCGTAATATGTATGATTATCGTTGTAGTAGTCATTATAGTCGTTATAGTAATTATTGTTATAATACGGCTCATTATAGTAACTGTCATTCTGCACAGATTCATACATTTCTTTTGGTTCATAACGAGCAGGAAGAAGCATAAGCGTTGTAGCAATTCCACCAAAAAGAACCAAAGCACCAATAACAGATACTACAATAATCAAAGCTTTATTCATTTGAGGCATCGGACGAACTTGTGCGAGTTGGATAGCTATATTATTTAAAATCTGATTATACGAATCCGTGTAATTCAATGCTTCAGGAACGCCCCATTCCATGGCTACCTTAAACCAATATGCCGCATCCGTAAGATTTTCGAGTTTCATATACTCAACTGCAAGTATCCAGCTTGCTTCAGCATTTCCATACTGTGCAGCTTCAATAAACATCGGTATAGCTTGTTCAATCGGAAGCTGTTTTGCAAA
This sequence comes from Acutalibacteraceae bacterium, assembly GCA_045540355.1. Classification (GTDB taxonomy): domain Bacteria; phylum Bacillota; class Clostridia; order Oscillospirales; family Acutalibacteraceae; genus RGIG2945. The sequence goes on from JAZQHB010000082.1 coordinate 104,982, forward strand.
GTCAAGTAATGCAAAATGATTCTTAAAATCTGCTGCTTTTTGCAAAAGCTCTAACGCTCTGCCTTCATAGAACGGAGCTTCACCCTTTAAAACTCTTGCAAGATGATATGATGCAAAAGGATTATTCTGTCCAACTAATTGTTCAAGAGTTTCTATACTCTCATTACCTGTATATCCGCTTTTCATAGCTGCGATTTCCATGTCGTTTGCAGCTATACGATATTTTGCAAAATCCTGAATTGCCGTCAGCTCATGAGCTTTTGCTTGTAACTGTACTTCAGGTAACTGATAAACTGCATCTGTATGCTTTACTTCCCACTTCATATAGATAACCGTAAAGAACAGAGCGTAAACACCTAATGTCAACGGTGTCAAAAGTGCAAGAAGCAGATATTTTCCGAAAAGCTGACCACCTCTGCCGCTGAACTCCAAAGGACTTCCACCGATATGAGTATGCTTCATTTCCCATTCAACAAGCATCTTGTCTGCCCATGCTTTTCCGATACCTAAAGTGCATATAGTAAATAAAAAACGAAAGACATGTATTCCTAAAAAACCGCCAGCACCACCGGAAAAATAGCTTTCCGTTTCTTGCTCGTCATCATAAACGGTGTGTTTCACAACCCATTTTTTCACGCTTAATCCAAGCCATATTCCGTAAACTCCTACGGTTACAATTGTAAGAAGTACCCATAAGAGATATTTACCGATAAGCTGATGACCTTGACCGCTGAATTTCAAGCGTCTGCCGTTAATAACCGTGTGCTTAACTTCCCATTTTTTCAACATGCAAAGCATCCAAGGATATGCAATGCCTAATGTGACAACACATACAAGTGAAAAAAGTATTCTGTAGCCTATAAGCTGAAATGTGTTGCCGTCAAAGTAAGAATCCTTTTTTACGATTTCTGAATTGTTATTAGCAATAGAATCCATATAAATACCCCTCTTTATAAACATTCTGCATATTACCCCTTATGCAAGAAAAGTGTTCTCAGTTCTGCCACGGATCGACAACATCAAAACCTGTTGCCCAATAGTAGTTTCCTTCCATTTTTATATAATACCAGAAACAGGATTTCTTGCTCGAATCAAAGCCGATAACCTCAATCTCCTTCTCTTCGGTAACTGTATTGACAACAGTACCGTCACTCAACAAATCAACGGGCTCTCTGTAAAGATTAACTGCTCCGTTTTCAAGCTTAAGAGTTGATTTTTCGGCATTAGGAAGCATATTTTCCGCTTCGGGTTCCGCTGCTATTTGGTCGCCCTGCTGTGTTTGTAAGGTTGTTTGATTATCTGAAGTTGTTTCACCTGTAGGCTCGGTTGTTGAATCAGCTATCGGCGTTGTAGATTCAGCGGGATTTGTCGTCGAGGATTGCTGTGTCGGTGTCGTAGTTGTCGTTTCTGTTTCCGGGTCTTGTCCGAAAAGCTTATTAAACAACAAGCCTGCTACTCCTCCTACCAAAATACAAACAGCCAAAATTGCCGCTACTATTCCGTACTTGTTTTTCGACGGAGCAGCCTTTTTGCCGCTGATGCCGTTTTTGCCGCAAGCCTGAACAACAACTACTGTTACATTATCCTTGCTGCCTTTTCTGATTGCAGTTTTAGCAATATGCTCAGCAAAAAAGCCTTTCTGCGAACACTCATTTACTATATTCTCTAATTCCCCATCACTCATAACATCGGTAATGCCATCGCTGCAAATTAGAAGAACATCATCCTCGCCCCATTCAATTTCTTCACTGATAAAAGGCTGTATAATCATTTCTTCAGGCATGATGCCCAGATGCTGTGACAACTGATTTTTTCTTTCATCATTCGCCGCTTGTTCCCGCGTCATAAGACCTGCCTCGACAAGCTGGTTGACTACGGTGTGATCTTTTGAAACCTGATATATTTTTCCGTCACGGATATAATAAACTCTCGTGTCACCGATATTATAGATTTTCAGCTTGTTCTCATTTATAACCGCAACACCCATCGTAGTTCCGATTTTTGAATGGGTTCTCTGCATTTCGTCACAAATACTCAAGTTCGCGTTTTTTACATAATCTTCAATACACTCATCGGAATTTTTCAATAAATCATGCTGATAAGCAGAAAGTGTTTTGGCTGCTGTATATGAAGCAAATTCTCCATTACTCTGACCGCCCATACCGTCAAAAACACCGAAAACGCCTTTCTGAGTAGGAATATCAATTATGAAATAATCTTCCAAGTCTGCATTTTCAAGATATCTGCCATTAACATAATAATTGTCTTCGTTGTTATCTCGTACTCTGCCGACATTTGTATACGCTTCTACTACAAAATAAGGTTTCATCAAAATCTCCCCCTTTTAACTAAAGTTATTGTAGCATAAATCGACAATATAATCAACAAAAAAACAATTTATAAGTCGTAACAAAATCAAATTATCTGCGTATAAAGATGGTTTTGAATAAAATGTAATTTGTTTTACACATTTCTGTTGAAAAAAAATAGATATTATGTTAAACTATATGGGTATATTTGTATGAAAAGAGGTACAAAAATGAAAGGAAAGTTTTATATAACAACAGCAATTGCATATACTTCCAGAAAACCCCACATCGGCAACAGTTATGAAATCGTATTAACTGATGCCATCGCAAGATATAAAAGATTGCAAGGCTATGATGTTTTCTTTATGACAGGTACTGATGAGCACGGTCAGAAGATCGAGGAATACTCAAAAGCAGCGGGCATCACACCCAAGGAATATGTCGATAAAGTTTCGACGGAAATTCGTGATATCTGTGACAAGCTCAACACAACTTATGACCATTTTATCCGTACAACAGATGAGCAGCACGAAAAAGTTGTTCAAAAAATATTTAAAAAGCTTTATGAGCAAGGCGATATTTACAAAAGTGTTTACGAAGGACTTTATTGCACACCTTGTGAATCTTTCTGGACTGAATCGCAGCTCGTTGACGGCAAGTGTCCCGACTGCGGTCGCGAGGTCAAGCCCGCTAAGGAAGAAGCTTATTTCTTAAAGCTCTCAAAGTATCAGAAGCAACTCGAAGACTACATTGAAAATCAACCTAACTTCATCTTCCCCGAAGCGAGAAAAAAAGAAATGCTCAATAATTTTATCAAACCCGGTCTTCAGGATTTGTGTGTTTCTCGCTCATCATTCAAGTGGGGTGTTCCCGTTGATTTTGATGACAAGCATGTAATCTATGTATGGGTCGATGCACTTTCTAACTATATTACAGGTATCGGATATGACCCCGAAAATCCGTCCGAGCTTTATAAAAAATATTGGCCTGCTGATGTTCATATCATTGGTAAGGATATCGTCCGCTTCCACACAATTTACTGGCCTATTATTCTTATGGCACTCGGTGAACCTCTGCCTAAGCAGGTTTTCGGTCACCCATGGCTTTTATTTGGTGAAGACAAAATGTCGAAATCAAGAGGTAATGTTATCTACGCAGATGACCTTGCAGACCTTTTCGGCGTTGATGCGGTGAGGTATTATCTTCTCAGCGAAATGCCTTATGCGGCTGACGGTTCAATCACATATCAGACAGTTATCGAAAGATATAATTCTGATTTAGCGAATACGCTTGGTAACCTTGTTAACCGTACGATTGCAATGACAAACAAATACTTCGGCGGTGTTGTTTCTGCTCCGACTGCCAAAGAGGAGCTTGACGATGAGCTCATAAATTGTGCACTTGATGCAGTTAAAAACATCGAAAAACTCATGTCCGAATACAGAGTTGCCGATGCTATCAATGAAGTTATGAATCTTGCAAAGCGTTCAAACAAATATATTGATGAAACCATGCCCTGGGCACTTGCAAAGGATGAAGACAAGAAAGACCGCCTTGCAACAGTTTTGTATAATCTTCTTGAAAGCATTCGTTATATTGCAATTCTTTTAAAACCCTTTATCCCCGAAACCTCTGACAAGATTTTTGCACAGCTCAACTGCGATGTTAAATCTTATGAATCACTCGAATCTTTCGGCGGTTTAAAAATCGGTACAACTGTTACTGCTCCCACTCCCCTTTTCTCTCGTATTGATGCAGATGAGATGCTCAAAAAGATTGAAGAATTGAACGCAGCAAATGCTGAGCCTGAAATCGAAGAAATGCCAAAGATTGATTTTGACGATTTTATGAAGGTAGAGCTCCGGGTTGCAAAAGTTATGGATTGTGAACCCGTAAAACGAGCAAAGAAGCTTCTGAAGCTCACATTGAACGATGGTACAAAGACACCCAGAACGGTTGTTTCAGGTATCGCTCCTTGGTATAAGCCCGAAGATTTAATCGGCAAAAATGTTGTTCTTGTTGCAAACCTCAAGCCTGCAAAACTTTGCGGTGTTGAGAGCAATGGCATGATTTTAGCCGCTGACGGTGACAATGATGAAGCAAAGGTTATATTTGTCGATGACCTTCCCGTAGGAGCAAAAATCAGATGATAAGTAATATTTTTGATTCACACGCACATTATGACGACAAAGCATTTAAAGAAGACAGAAATGAACTTCTGTCCTCTTTATGTGATAAAGGTGTTGTAGGTATTGTGAACTGCGGCTCAGATATCAAATCATCTGAAATAAGTGTCAGACTTTCAGAAAATTTTGATTTCATTTATGCTGCTGCAGGTATTCATCCGCATGAAGCTGAAGATGTGAACTCTGATGATTTCGACAAGTTGGGCAAGCTGCTTCAACACAATAAATGTGTTGCTGTAGGAGAAATCGGACTTGATTATCATTACGATTTTTCACCGAGAGATATCCAGAAACAGATTTTTGAAAAGCAATTACAAATAGCGATTGAAACAAATACGCCCGTTATAATTCACGACAGAGAGGCACATCAGGATGTTCTTGATCTGGTTAAAAAATATAGACCTAAGGGCATCATACATTGTTTTTCAGGAAGTGTTGAGCTTGCTGAAATTTATGTAAAAACGGGAATGTATATCGGTCTCGGAGGTGCGGTTACCTTCAAAAACGCTAAGAAACCCGTTGAGGTTGCAAAGTTTGTACCTCAGGACAAATTACTTGTTGAAACAGACTGCCCATACATGACCCCTGTACCTTTCAGAGGGCAACGAAACGACTCCTCATACATCGAATATGTCATTTTAAAGCTTGCTGAAATCAGAAACAAAACACCTGACTTCATCGCAAATAAAACATTTGAAAATGCAAAAAATATTTTCAATTTATAGGAATTAAGCACCGGCAAAACCGGTGCTTTTTGTTACAAACACCCCGACTTTTTGGTCGAGGTGTTTTTGTTTTGTTATGCATTTGTTACGCTTACAACATCCGTATAGAGGGTTACAAGTTCGCCTGAATTTGCATCAAGATAAACCACGAAGCCTCTTGCGTAGAATGTCTTGCCTGCTGATGTCTTTACAGTCAACTGATACTGTCCGTCGTTGTCTGTATGGACTGTTCTGTAAAGTCTGATTGCAGTCTGATTTTCTTCAGAATGTGCTTCAAATGTCAGGTTTTCATTCGTTCCGACCTCTGCAGACTGTGTAAGCAACAAGCCTGAGCTTACAAATACGAAATCGTCAGGCAATGCTCTTGTTACCATGAACTCTGCTTTG
>JAZQHB010000083.1:0-3939 GCA_045540355.1 Acutalibacteraceae bacterium
TATGATCTTACCTATTTCTCCTCTTAATCCATACACTAAAAGCAAACAGTTCTCTTTTTGGTAATACCGAGAGGGAGCTGTTTGCTTTATGCACATAAATATGCGATGTTTAACGGCGTTTTGTGTTTCGTATTTGCGGACTTTACAACCCGCACCCCGAACCTTTACAAAACTTTACAAGAAATCAAGTAATAAAAAATTAAGGCCCCAAACCACCCGTTTTTGAGTGGTCTGGGGCTGATTTTGTAAAGTTTTAGATATCCTCTAAAAGGCTGTCATCTGTTCTTTCGCCGAATTATGATGAGATGTATCTGCTTAGTCACATAACAAAAGCACTCTCTAACAAAGAACGCTGCGAAAAGCTCTGGAAGGTAAATATGATGAGAAAAAGAAAAGATACTGATTAACAGAAAGACTCCGCTCTGAAAAGGGCGGAGTTTTGCGTATTATATAATATTTTCTGTTACTTTTCCTACTTTATGACACTATATAATTATAGAGTCCTTTTTTTGTCCCTTAACTGATGTACAAACCCTCGGAATTTCTTGCAAAAAGAGACTTTATGTAGTATAATTCACTATGTATAATTATATCTTTTTTCTTATCTTTGGAGGTCTTATGATTACAGGAGAACTTAAAAATAAAATTGATTCCCTTTGGGATATTTTTGCCGCAGGCGGTCTTGTTAACCCTCTTGACGTTATTGAGCAGATTACATATCTTATGTTTATCCGTGACCTTGATGATTCAGATAACCTCAAAGCCAAAGAGTGCGAGCTTCTTGGCTTGCCCTTTGAAAGTATATTCAAATCAGAAGTGACGATAGGGGAGCGTGTTGTTGACGGTCAGCAGTTAAAGTGGTCGGTGTTCCACGATTTTCCTGCGACCAAAATGTACTCTGTTGTGCAGGAGCTTGTGTTCCCGTTTATTAAGAATCTCCACTCTGACAAGAATAGTGCATATTCCAAATATATGGATGACGCTATCTTCAAGCTCCCGACTCCGCTCGTACTCGACAAGGTGGTTACTGCTCTTGATGAGATATACAGCATGATGAATCAGCTTCAGTCAAGCGATGTCCGTGGTGATGTTTACGAATACCTGCTTTCAAAGATAGCTCAGTCTGGTCTTAACGGACAGTTCCGCACACCCCGTCATATTATCAGAATGATGGTTGAATTGATGGCTCCTACGGCTGATGATGTTATCTGTGACCCTGCTTGCGGTACATCGGGCTTTCTTGTGTCTGCAGGGGAGTATCTGAAAGAAAAGTATAAGAAAGAGATTTTCTTCAACGCTGTCAAGAAAAACCACTTTATGACCACTATGTTCCACGGCTATGATATGGACAGAACTATGCTTCGTATCGGTGCTATGAATATGATGACTCACGGTGTTGATAACCCCATCATCGAGTACCGTGACAGCCTTTCCGACCAGAACCCCGATAAGAACAAGTATACCCTTATTCTTGCCAACCCGCCTTTCAAGGGTAGTCTTGACGCAGATACTGTTTCGGCAGACCTTCTCAAAGTCTGCAAGACTAAAAAGACCGAGCTTCTTTTCCTTGCCCTTATGCTTCGTATGCTCAAAGTCGGCGGCAGATGTGCCTGCATCGTTCCTGATGGCGTACTTTTCGGCTCGTCTACTGCTCATAAGGCTATCCGTAAGGCAATTATTGAAGACAACCGCCTTGAAGCTGTTATATCTATGCCTTCAGGCGTGTTCAAGCCTTACGCCGGTGTTTCTACAGGTATCCTTATCTTTACCAAGACAGGCCACGGCGGCACAGATAATGGATGGTTTTATGATATGACTGCTGGCGGGTTTTCTCTCGATGACAAGAGAACACCCATAGCTGAAAATGATATACCCGACATAATCGCACGATTCAACAACCGTGACGGTGAAAAGGACAGAGAAAGAACAGAAAAATCCTTCTTCGTACCTAAGGATGAAATCGTGACAAACGATTACGACCTTTCAATCAACAAGTATAAAAAGACAGAGTATGTACCTGTTGAGTATCCGAGCACACAGGAGATTATGACGAACCTCCGAGAGTTGGAAATTGAAATCGGGTCAGCGATGGATGAACTCCAAAAAACGCTTGGTTTAGACTGATTTTTTTGAGTTTTGGTAAAATAAATTCAGATTTGTAGGGATGTTTATGGAGAAGATTTTATTAGAAGATTGTTGTGAAATTTTGGATTCAAAGAGAATACCAATAACTGCTTCGGAAAGAAAAGAAGGCCCATATCCTTATTATGGTGCCAATGGTGTTCAGGATTACGTGGCTGACTATATTTTTGATGATGAGTTAGTGTTGTTAGCCGAAGACGGTGGTAATTTTGGTTCTAAAGATAAGCCGATAGCATATCGTGTATCAGGTAAGTGTTGGGTTAATAATCATGCCCATGTATTAAAACCTAAACCCGGTATCAATGTGGATTATTTATGCTATTCGCTTATGTTTTATAATACTAATGGTCTTGTTAATGGTGCAACTCGTCAGAAATTAACTCAAGCGACTATGAGAAAAATGCAGATTCCTTATAGAAGCGAAAAAGAACAAAAGCAAATTGTTGATTTGTTGGGTAAAGCAACAGCAATAATAAATAACCGTAAACAACAACTTCAACAACTTGACGAATTAGTAAAAGCCCGATTTGTCGAGATGTTTGGGGATTATAGAATTAATGATAAAGGGTTTGAGTGTAAGAAAGGTAGCGAACTATTTAAGTTTTCGTCTGGCAAGTTTTTGCCTGAAGAAAAAAGAATTGAAAGTGGTATTCCTGTGTATGGTGGAAATGGTATTACGTGGTACACAAACGAATGTCTAATTGACTATCCGACGATAATAATTGGTCGTGTTGGAGCACAATGTGGTAATATTCATGCAGTTACAATTCCTGTATGGATTACTGATAATGCTATCTATATCAAAGAACAAAAGACAGCGGCATACACATTGGAGTTTTTAACAGAACTTATGAGAATGATGGATTTCTACCAGTATGCAGATTTTTCGGGGCAACCCAAAATCACACAAAAACCATTGGAAAATTTGTACTACATTATGCCACCAATTGCACTTCAAAAAGAATATACCGATTTCGTCCAACAAGTTGATAAATCAAAAGTTGCAGTGCAAAAAGCACTTGATGAAGCTCAAACACTGTTTGACAGCTTAATGCAAAAATATTTCGGGTGAGGTATGCAACAAAAATAAGCTGAAAATAAGACTTTTAGTTGCTTGTTAAGTTTTATATTTGAACGGTATAATTAAAGAAAAAACAGAGGTGAAAATATGCACGATATAGAATTTAAAATGAGCTTAGAACCCGTTAATGAGTATGAGAAAGCAAAAAAAGATTTGATGCAGGCGTGTATAGCTATTTCAAAGTTAACTGAACAGGAACAAGAACAGTTGATAAGAGAAGTATTTGGGGATGAAAAGGTTAACTATGTAATTGGATTTTTACAGCTGATTGCTAAGGGGATAAAATGAACAACGGATTAACTAACAGTGATAATTTTTGCATTAAAGATTTTGGTGAAGTAATTCCGGCAATACGAAAAGATAATCTATTGTTGCCTGATGTTGAGAAATTAGATTTAGACGATTTGGGAGACATACTATCTGATACAGTTGAATTAATACCCTATTTTAATAAAGTAAAAAAAGTAATAAAGTTTGGTCATTCAATAATTGAAAAGTTTAATATAAAAAAACAATTTGTTTTTCTTTTCCAATTACAAAATGGTATTTTGGATGAAAAAGGTTTAGAAAAAAGAAATCAAGCCTACAATTCTGGAAAAAGATGGTATTATAACGAAGTTGAACAGACGATTATTTTTTTACATCGAGCTTCAAGAGTGGAAAAAGTAAAAATAATGGCAGAACTGTACAGAGATCTTATAAATAGTGAAATTACA